>CAZBWM010000020.1:0-82370 GCA_964495375.1 uncultured Planctomycetaceae bacterium
ACCGACTGTTTCGTGCTCCCAAGGCACGCGGGGCACCGTTCCCCTTCATCCCGTTTTGTATTTCCTCAGTGGCTCGTATGGGAATCGAACCCATCTCTCCGCCTTGAAAGGGCAGTATCCTCAAGCCGATAGAAGAACGAGCCGTCGGTGCTTTCTGTCAGCGCGCACGCTGAGCGCGAGTGGGTTGGGAGGTGCTCGAATCCTCGTCTCCTGGTCTTCAGCCAAGCCCGACCACCGCTGCGCGGCGGTGCCCGCCGTCTCAGCTACCGACCCAGATTTCGCGTTGCTATTTCCCCGCCCCCAGCGCTCGCGCCTCGCCAACAAGAAAGGCCCGATGTCTTTGTGACACCGGGCCTTTGCCGTTTCGTCGCGTGCTTCGCGGCCGAGTGTCACAAGCGCAGTTTGGGCGAGGGCATATTCCCCGCCACCGAACCGCTTCCCAACGCATCTTGATAGGCATCTCGATGCGCGGAGCAGCCTCGCAGCGCGGAATAACCCGCACCCTGGCGTTCTTGAAACAAACTCGGCCGTAAGAAAGACATCGAAGTTATCACCTCAATCTTGCTGGCAGTCACACGGTGGGCCGTGCCTGCCCAGGCTGTACTTCTTAGACGCCGGCCGGGTTTCCCGGGTTCGCGAAAAAGTTGGAAAGACTCGGGTTCGACTCGCTGCCAGCTCGGCTTCACTGGCTGCGCGCCGGTCGACACCGGCGCGAAGAGTTGCCATACGTCGTCGTTATTTGGCGGCCTTCTTCGCCTTCGCCCGCTCGCGAGTGAGGATGTTCTTGAGATTCCGCTTTCGGCGTTTTCGGTTAAGCACCTGGTGTGGCCAGGGCGTGACGGTCGACGTCACTTCGCCCACGCCAAGAGGACGGTTGAAAACGCCTCGTTGATCTCGATCCAGTCGAGGTCTTCGATTCGCAGTCCGCAGCGATTTAGCGCCATCTGCGTGGCGGGCACCACGGCCATCAACGCCAGCGCGGGGTCGTCGGCGGCGACGACGCGCGACAGGAAACGAGCACGCGGGCGCAGCCCCTGCGCTTCGGCCCATTC
Organism: uncultured Planctomycetaceae bacterium; assembly: GCA_964495375.1. GTDB lineage: Bacteria > Planctomycetota > Planctomycetia > Pirellulales > JAEUIK01 > JAIESQ01. Next base: position 1,053 of record CAZBWM010000020.1, read on the forward strand.
CCGATCGGCCAGCATGGCGGCCGCCGCACCGTCAGCAAATTGGCTTGAATTAGCTGCGGTCAGCACGCCTTGGCCAGTCGGACGGTACGCTGGATTAAGGCTGGCGACTTTTGCCGCGTCGACCGTATCGCGGATGCCCTCATCACGAGTGAGGCACACCCTATTTCCCTCGCGATCCGCGCCTTCAAACGGGAGCAGCTCGCGGTGTAATTGCTCATTCGCGGCACGAGATGCGCGCCGCTGGCTTTCCATCCCGAACGCATCGGCATCGGCACGACTGATGCTCCATTGTTCGGCAATGCGTTCACCGCTCTCGGCCTGATGAACCAAACCAAACCGCGTGCATACCTCGGGGTTTAGCTTCTCCAGTCCGCCGATGTCGCTGTAAACGGGGACTCGGGAAATGCTCTCGACTCCGGCCGCGATACAACACTTGGTGTCGCCAGCAGCCACGCTCTGCGCCGCACTGTGGACTGCCTGTTGGCCGGAGCCGCACCAGCGATTGAGCGTGACGGCCGGAACAGTGACCGGGAAGCCGGCCTGCAGCACGGCCAGCCGGGCAATGTTCGCGCCCTGTTCCCCGACCTGCGATACACAGCCAACGACCACGTCTTCAACACAGTCGCTGGAGACGCCAATACGTTCGGTCAGCCCGGCCAGCGTCTTGGCCAGGAGCACATCAGGGCGAGTGTCTCGATACGCGCCGCCAGCGCGGGCAAACGGCGAACGGACGGCGTCAAGAATGACTGGGTGCGGCATGCGTTACCTATTGTCAGAGTAGCCGTGGAGGGACAAGAGCGAGCCAGCTTAAACTGATGCACAGCGCTCACGATTCTCAGTTTCGGCCCCTCCCTGTGCCAGGCCGCTTCGCCGATCTAGACTTCTCCAGACGGACCACCGGTCGCGACGCCACGTGTCCTCATCAGCAAGGCCTGGCGACTCAATATCCTACCAAGTGGCCCACGCGAGGGGCGCTTTGGGCAGTTAAAATGATCCATCCCAAACGGGCCCGCGTCAGCAAGACCGACCACTGGCTTCGGAGTAAGCGATGAATCTCTTCCGCGGCGTGTTCGCGATTCTGGCACTCGGTGGTTCCCTCGACAGCCAATCGTACGCGGCCGATCTCGTGGGCGTGTCGATCATCCCGCATCGCATCGACACTTCGCTGCGCTATCGCCGACCACACGACCCAGAACTGTCTGCACGCGTTCAACTCTTCATCAAGGGTCCGGCAACGCCCACAACCTTTGATGGGCGTACCCCCGCTGAATTACTCGCGAGCAACGAGTGGGCCTGGCATGACCTCGGCGCCGCGATGCAAGCGCCGGAGGCGGCGCTCACGGTCTGGAGCTTTAACGGCAAATCCTCACGCTGGGGGGTAGGCAAGGAGTTCTCGCTACAGGGTGTTGGACCTCAAGCTGTCAACGTTCCCATCCAAACGCCCCAGGTTTGGATTTCGGCGGCGACTTTTCTAGCCAGCGACAACGGCGTGCAGCCGGATGTTGTCGTAGTTCACCTCGCCAACGAGTCGACGCAGGAGTTGAGAGTCAACTCGCTTCGGCTTTGGCTACCCAAGGACTCAACATCGTGGCAAATCCTCTGGCCGCAAGAGCCGCTTCCCGTGTCGACTTCGCTACCGCCCAAGGACAAAGGGTTTGTAAAGTGTCGCGTACCACGGTTGCCACTCGCTTCTGCCGCGCTTGAGCTCGATACGAACGCGGGACCGATTTGGGCCCACCTGCGAATCAAGCGCGAGGCGTTTGACATCAGCGGCGGCTGGGTTGGGGACCAATTGACCAGTGCCAGTTACCTTCAGCTACTCGCTCAATTGCATGTGAACACGGGTCATATCGGCAGCGTGCCCGGCTACACCGACAATCCCGCGTTGTACGACCGTTGGCCCCTCAAACTCTTCAATAAGCTAGAGCCCTTGACCATCTACGACACCGACGCTTGGCTGCCCAAGATTCACGCTGTCGAGTTTCTCGGTGAGCCGCAGTACGGTGGCGGTCGTCCCGTGCCGCCGCAGGAAGTCTTCGATGCGCTGCTGCCTTATCGCGCGAGTCGTCTTGCCACGAGCCTCACGCATAGCGAGGAGCGCATCTGGCGCTGGTACGCCGGGCTGTCGGATTTCCCCCACTACGACGCCTATCGTGTGGTCGCCCCCTCGCCGGATGCCTGGGGGCTCTACGATCGCTGGGGGGGCCGGAAGATTCTTTGGGGCGCCCCGCTGGAAACGATCGGAGACATGTGCCGATCGTTGCGCGAGCTGAATCGTCCCATGCCTTGCGCTTATTGGTCGCAAGGTCCGGCTGACGGCTGGGGAGGTGGCTTCGACGGCCGCAAGCGCCGATCGCCGACTCCGGACGAACTACGTGCGCAAGCCCTGCACGCACTCTCCACCCGGATCACCTCGCTTTATTGGTTTAACCTGAGCCTGAAGTCGCTGTTGAAATTTCCTGACACGTGGGAGCCGATCAAACGCGTTGGTCGCGAAATCCGGATGCTCGAACCGTTCTTCCTGGAAGGGGATGCGTACCGCTTTGAGCGGCGCACCCGCGACGGCCAGCCAGATTGGGATCTCGCCTCGATCGCCGCGCCGGATGCCGCGGTGTTGTTCGCATTGGACACGGCGTATATCGCGGACAAGAAGGACAACGTATTCGCCTTTGGGGCGCCTCGCGCGGCGTCGTTTGCTTTCGAGCTGCCCAGTCATTTGCGTGATCCCGGCGATGTGTTCCGCGTCGATGCAGATGGAATAGAGAATGTCACGTGGCGGGCCACGCAGACGGGTATCGAGATCGACGACGTCCGCAGTCGAGACGCGATCTATCTTGCGACGCACTCCCCGACCTTGCGCGCGACGATCGAACAGCGGCGGCAGGCTGCGCTGGCCCACGAGACTGCCAATCCAATCGATAAGGCCGCACTGGAAGCAGTCTTGAAGTCCTCCGCATCGAAATAAAGCGACTTCAACCGAGATGCAAAGTACATCCAACAAGCGGACTCTTGAGATGCGCGTTTTTTGCTGGTCCCGCGACAGCGCGGTTGCCGCGGCTGTCTGCTTGAGCTTATTGGCCCTGGTGGCCGGAGACGCGCGGGCCGATGTGCCCGCGCAGGTCTGGGTCACGACGCAAGACCTGACGAAAAAGCTCCACGCCGATGTTTCGATTCAGTTTTCCAACACGCTGCTGGATGCCGACAAGCTGGGAGCGATGGACGGAAAAATTCGAGTGAACCCAGAGAAGTCGCACCAGGTGATGCTGGGGCTGGGGGCCTCGTTGGAGCATACGACGTGTTTCAACCTGTCCAGGCTCGACGAACAGCAGCGCGACGAGGTGATTACGCGGCTGGTCGATCCAGAGTCGGGCATCGGCATGAACCTGATGCGGATTTGCATCGGTACGCCCGATTTCACCGGTGAGGCTTGGTATTCGTACGACGATCTACCGGCGGGACAAGTGGACCCCGAGTTGCGGCAGTTTTCGATCGAGAAGGACCGGCGATATGTGATTCCGGTCTTGAGAGCTGCCCGCGCCAAGAATCCCCAATTGCTGTTCTTTGCCTCACCGTGGAGTCCGCCGGGCTGGATGAAATCTGGGGGGACGATGATCGGCGGGCGACTACTGCCGGAACATTACGCCGCGTATGCGAAGTATTTCGTGAAGTTTGTGCAAGCGTACGAGAGCGCAGGCATCCCGATCCAGGCCGTCACCGTGCAAAACGAGCCAGGGGTCGATCGTGCCAAGGACGTGCCGAAGTGGCATTACCCCTCGTGTCGTTGGACGGGGGAAGAGGAACGCAACTTCATTCGCGACCACCTGGGGCCACAGTTCAAAGCCCACGGGCTCAAGACGCAGATCTGGTGCTATGACCACAATTTCAATGTCACGCCCACACCCGATGGAGACGATCCGGGCATTGCCTACCCGCGCGCGGTCCTCAGCGACGCTAACGCGGCGCAGTGCGTGTCTGGCGTGGCGTTTCATGGCTATGCCGGAAAGCCGGATGGCATGAGCATGTTCCTCAAAGAGTTTCCCAGTCATCCTGTCCACTTCACGGAAGGTTCCGTCTTCGGCCTGCCCGGAGCGCAACGGCTGATTGATCTTCTGACCCATGGCGCGTCGAGCTACAACGCGTGGGTGACGATGATCGACGACAAGGGAAAGCCAAACAATGGCCCGTTTCGCGCCACGAATACCCTGGTGATGCTCAAGACGAACCCGCCCTCGGCGGACTACCGGCTCGACTATTATCTTTACGGGCAATTCATGAAGTTCATCGATCGTGGAGCTGTTCGAGTCGAGGTAACATCGCCGGACGCCCAGTGCCCGGTCGTCGCCTTCAAGAATCCCGACGGCAAGCTCGTGGTCGTGGTTGTTAACCTGCGAAGGGACCGCCGGCCCGTCATGATCGAAGTGGAAGCCTTGCGTGCGTTCCCGTCGCTGGCCGCGCGATCGGTCACGACAGTTGTTTTGCTACCGGAGTAGCTACCGATCGATCATTCTGCTGGCCGCGGCGATCCTGCCAAAATTCCGCCGTTCAGACGGAAGCCTATCGCCCATCTTGTCGCGCATCGGGAGCCCGGTGACTAACTCCTAGTCCTCTCGATGAACCACATCAACTACTCAGGAGGGCGTGTCCTGAGCGCTAGATTGGCCGTTTTTGCCTGCTCCGGGCCGACACACCAACGCGGCTATCGCGTGCGGCGAAACTGCTTCGGTGAAATCGACCGACGCCTCGGTGGCTCCAGGGACCGGGATTGCGAAGCTCAGCCGGCGGTGGAAGTGCTGGCGACGCTCACGAATTGAAACGGTGGGCTATCGAGCCCAATAGCAACTAGGGCGAACCCCCTTGAAGTCGACGGCACGCACGCTTTGTCCGTACAACCGGTACCAAACAGCCGAAACCGACCAGACACGCCGCAATGGTCCAAGGCTCCGGGACCGCCTCGATTCGCAATCCCGCCAGGACTGCTGTGGCAACACCCGCTCCATCGAAGTCGTCAAGATAGACGTTGATGGTGCCCCCGTCGGCGAATTCCGACCCAAGGTAGAACTCTCGGACCTCGTAGACGCCATCACCTGTGGCAAGCACTGTGCCGCCGCTCGAGTGAAAGTACGAGTCCAATGCGCTACTGGTCAGGCCCAGTCGTGCCCCATAGTCGGTCGGCGCTATGGGGGCACTGTTGGTGAAGACGCGACCATTGACCTCGTAGAGACCGGTCGTGAGACCGCTGATCGCGATGGTCAGCTGCGGTGCATCCTCACCGGCGTAGTCGGCACCAATTACCGGTCCCCAGCGGGTGTCAATGTTCCGCGAACTGCCTTGATCCATACCGCCCGCCAGCACTCGAACCCAAGGGAAAGGGACCAGCCGCCGAACAAACTACGCAGACCGCAAGCTCCCCCGATTCTCGCGCGGTGACCGGTGGCTTGCAAAGAAAATCGTCCGGGGCGGAAGTTCGGCCGAACGGCATCGCGGAGTGGATGCTGGTTCGCCCGGTCTTGGCTCACGCAAACTGGTGGGCTCAATCTCCGGGGGTAACAAGCCGGCCGAGTTTTCGCAGTCGTTATTACAGTTGGACGCTCACTCCCCCGAAAATAGAACCAGGCAAATTTGCCAGGCAAAATGCTGGCAATTTGGGGGGCGTGAGGCATATAAGTAGTGCGCTTTGGGCGGGAAGTTGTCACGCGGCTTTGGCGGAGGCGCTTTGTGGCAAGTGCAAATGGGGCGAAGACCGTTTTCAGGCCTGGACTGAGCCTGCGGATGTTGGGGGCGGCAGCGCCCGTATTTCCTGGTTTCGACATCGATATCTCGACGCGGGTTCGAGACGATGACAAACCCGACGCCGTGTGGCACCGCGATCGCGCGCGGGCGATGCTCAAGGCCCACCCCGAAATCAAAGACCTGATCGGTCACACGCCATCGACGGCGCTATATTGCCTGGCATTCGTGGCGTTGCACCTGGGCGTAGCGCTGGCACTGGCCGGTCAACCGTGGTGGCTGATGGTGGCAGCCGCCTACGTGCTAGGTCCGTGGATCAACACCAATTTGTTTTTTCTTGGGCATGAGTGTCAGCACGGGCTGGTGTTCGAGCGGACGCGCTGGAACCGCATGCTGTACACGATCACCACGCTGCCGCTCTGCTTGTCGGCGCATCACACGTGGTGGATCGATCACGCAGTCCACCATAACGACCTCGGCTCGCCGAAGGATTTTCTCACCCGCCGGCGAACGTTCTTTCTGGCGACGCGCAGGTTGTCGCCGATGTTCTTTCCGTGGGGCGTGTTCATGGTGCCCTTGCAGTTGATTCGCTCGGCGCTGGGGATCGTGGTCTATCTGGCGTCCGTGGCGACGGGGCGCCCGACACCGGGGCATTTGGCCATGTCGATTCTGGCCGAAGAGCATTTGATTTCGGGGTATCGTCGCACATCGACGCTCTACTGGGCCGTGCTCTATCCGCTGGCCTGTTTTGCAATGCTGGCCGGGCTGTTTGCCTTCGGCGGCTGGATGAGCGGGTTGTACCTGGCGCTGAGCGCGGGCTTTTTGACCGGCTTCGCCCATCCGTGGATGTTCGGCTTGATCTTGGGGAACGCGCACTTCACCGGGCACAAGAATGGCCAGCCGACCTCTTCGTATTATCATTGGCTGAATCGGCTGACGCTCAACCACGGGCTGCATACCGAGCATCACGACTTGGCGGGCATCCCCTGGAGCCGGTTGCCGAAACTGCGTGAGATTGCGCCAGAGTTTTATGACGACTTGCCGCAGATCAAGTCGTATGTGGCACTTTCCTGGCTGTTTCACTTTGGCGGCGACACTGCCCAGGAAACGCTGTTCGACAATGAGCACCATCGCAATGTCGAGCGGTTTGGCAGCGAGCAAGCCGCTGCCTGACGGCGGTCGCCTGGCGCTGGCAAGCGGCTGCCTGTTCTAGCGCGTGTGCTGGTACGTGCGGGCCGACGCACCCCTTGGGCAAAAGCCGCACGGGCCGCTAGGCTTTAGGTGCGTTTGTCACCTCGGAGGCCCGGCATGTTGCTATGGGGACGATTCTGGCTTTGGCCGGCGCTACGGCGCACGTACTCGCATTGGCAGGAGGACGAAGGCTCGATGATGGCCGCCGCGATGGCGTACTATGCGGCCTTTTCGATCTTTCCGCTCTGCCTGGTGCTGATCTCCGGACTGGGCTACGTGATGCGGTACTCGGCCGCGGCCCAAAACGAGAAGCAGCAACTGCTGCAAGTCGTGGCCGACAACACCACGCCCCAACTAGCCGAGCAGCTCGGCACGATGCTCGACGGAGTGCGGACGCGCGCGGGGCTCGGTGGGCCGTTGGGGCTGGCGGGGCTACTGCTGGCGGCGATCGGTATCTTCACGCAGTTGGAATTCATCTTCGCGCGGATGTGGGATGTGCCCGACAAGGAACCGGCGAGCTTCTGGAAATCGGTGCGGCGGGCCCTCTATGACCGGCTGCTGGCGTTCTTGCTGTTATTGGGGCTCGGCAGCCTGGTGGTCGCGGTGTTCATCGCCAATCTGACGCTGACCAGCTTGCGGTCGTATGCCGAACGGTTACCGGCCGGGCATACCGCTTGGGCAACGATTCAGACGTCGGCCAATCTGGCGATCAATATCGTGGCCTTCGGCATCATGTACCGCGTGCTGCCGCGGGTGAGCGTGCGGTGGCGCGCGGCGTTTGGCGGCGCGATTCTCGCGGGTTTGATCTGGGAAGTGGGGCAGCAACTGCTGGCCCGAGTGATCATCGCAGATCGCTACTCGGCCTACGGCGTGGTGGGGGCGTTCATCGCGCTGATGCTGTGGATGTACTACGCCAGCGCCGTGGTGCTGCTGGGCGGGGAGTTCGTCCGCGCGATCAGCGGCAGCTGGCAAGAAGAAGAGCTGCGGAGCGATTGATAACGTTGATCCGACGCAGACTTAGTCAACGACGTACGCCTTGCCCTGGCGATATAGGTCCAAGCGCGTTGTGACCGCCGCAGCGAGCTTTTCGTCGTTCGCCGCGCGAGCCGCGATCAAGGCTGTTTCGGCGGTGCGCACCGCGTCGTCGAATTGATTGTGCGCGGCATACGCGGCGGCCAGCGTGTCGAGCCAGCCGGGGGGCGTCGTCGCGCGATCGGCGCAGGCGATTTCAGCCAGGCGGATTGCTTCGGCCGGATCGCGCAGCGCGGCGTCGGGCACCGTGGCCAAATGCCAGGCGAGCGAGTTGGCAATCTCGCGTGACTCGGGCTGCAACTGGTGCGCGCGGCGAAAGGCGTCGAGCGCGGCGCGGTAATCGCGCATCGCCTGCGAGCATATTCCGAGCTCACTCCACAATTCGGGCGAGTCGGGGAGTGTCGCGGTGGCTTCGTTCAGCACGTGACGGGCCGCGGCATTATCCCCTTCGGCGCGCCAGGTGCGCGCCAGCAGCAGCCAGGCCGTGGCCTCGCGGGGGTCGAGTTCGACGGCACGCTCAAACGCCAGCCGCGCTGGTCGAAATCGTCCTGCGGCCGCGTGCAGCCCGCCGAGTTGCCGCCAGACTTCGACCAGCTTGGGCTCGCGGCGCACGACCTCGTTGAGCTGCTGGAGTCCCTCGGGCGTGCGGTTGTCGGCAATCAATATTTCGGCCAAGGCGCGACGGGCCGGAATGTTCGCCGGCGCGTCGTCGAGCAAGCGATTGAGCTCGGCGATCGCGGCCGGCGTCTGATCGACCTTCGCCAATAGCAAACCATAGCTGAGCCGTAGGTCGCCACGCATCGGTTCGGTGACTAGAGCCTGACGGCAGAGTTCGACGGCGGTCGCGAATTGCTGTTCGTCGATGAGCTTCGTGAGCCGCGTCATGACATCGTCGGCTGGAAAAAGCCAGGCGACCAGCGCCGCGTGCTGTTCGGCGGTCGTAGGGCGCGCGGTTCCCCCGCCCGGCGGCGCAACGCGATGCTCGTAGATCGCCAGGCTGGGCGTGGTTTCGGCGGCGGGGTCCAGCTTCGAGTAGTGCAGCAGTTCGTCGCCGGCAGCAGGATCGGGGCGCAGCAGCCGGCAATTCACGATGGGGGCGAACCGATTGGCGACCCACACGATGAGTGGATTGCTCGCGTCGGCCTGGCCACGAAACTGCTCGAGCGGCGGAAACGTTGGCGTCTGAAACGAGTTGGCCGCGTAGCCCGCGAGCGGTCGCTCGATGTACCCCAACCGCGGCAGCGAGAGAAAATGGACGTACGGGTTGGGGGCAATGATCGGCCGCGTGCCGGCGCTATCGACCAGATATTTCACGGCGGCCAAGTTCGCCCGATGATCTTTGAGATACTCGCGGCTGCGTTCCAACAGCGCGCCGGTGCGCTGATCGAACTCGTCAATGCTGGCAATCGCGGGAAAGAACTGCCCGCGTGAATTGGCGAGATTCAGTCCGATGACCAGGACGGCCGCGCCCCAACCCCAGCGACGCCAGGTTGGGTTAGCAAAAAGCACCAGCCCGAGGTTCACCCACAAGAAGACCAGCGGCAGCAATAGGTAGCGAGGGATGGTGTAAATCTGGGCGAGCGCGGCCACCGTGGCCAGCAGAATCAGCCAGCCGAAGAGCGTTTGCCGATCGGCGAGCAATGCCTCGAGCCCGTGGGTGGCGCGCATCAAAATCGCGTTGCGCGGCGCGGTCGTGTGATGCGCCGGGGTTTGGGATGGCAACGCCGACGGGCCGCGTCGCGGTGAGAGGGCTGGATCGGTTCGCCCGGCCATCGGTCCGCCGCGTGCGCGCCAGCGCCCCACAAACGCGACGATTCCGCCGACCAGCGCCAGGGCGGTCAGCAGCAGCAGATCGGGACACCAGTATCGCACTTCCGAGAGTGAGGAGAGCCCGGCTTCGACGTTGTAAACGAAGCGTTCTTGATCGACGGTGGTGTGCAGGCTGTTAACCCAGTCCATGACGGCCATTTCGACCGCCAGGGCCAAAAACAGCGCGCCGATGCCGATGAGATGGCGGGCCTGGCCCGAGCGATCGCCGCGCAGCAGCGCGGAACATAGCAGGAGACCACAACAGCCAAACGCGGCGATCATCCAGAGCAGACCACTCAGCTTGATGAAGTAGGCCAACAGCGCGACGACCGCCGCCGAGTAGTAATGCTCGGCGACAAGCAATCGGCCCGCGACGAACGCCACGAGCGTCATGGGCAGGTCCATGCCGATCATGTCAACTTGCGCGGCGAACAGGGGTGTGCTCAGCAGGGCGCCGGCAGCCAGCGCCGCGCCGCTGCGCCCCGCGCGCGGCGTTAGTGTGTCGTAGACCAGCACCAAGAGCGCGGCGGCCAGGGCCAAGTTAGCGAGGTGACCGACGAGCAGCACGGCCTGTGTCGAGGGGGCAGCACGCATCAGCAGAGCCAGCAAGGTGGGCATCACGCTGACCAGATAGATACCGGTTCCGCCTTCGATGAAGCGGCGCTCTTCGTTCACGAGCCGACTGTAATTGAAGCCCGTCGTGGCCAGAAAATCCGCCTCGACGAACAGCCCCATCGCCGAATCCCAATAAGGGGGCTCGTCGATGATCTCCCACCGCCAGGCGATCAATCCGAGCCAAACGACACCGCAGGCCAGGGCCGCATTGCGCCAGGGGCGCTGCCCGAAGGAAGATGCATTTTGCGCGGCGTCTGTCTTCGCGCGGCGCGCACGCGATTTACCGGAAGATCGAGAGGGCAATTCCGCCGGCTGCGAGCCGCGACGTGCATTCATCGTGAGGATTGACTCGCGGTCGTTTTCCAGCGGATCGATGACGGGGATCGGCGGATGGCCAGGCTCGGGCTGCGTCGCGCTAGCCCGGCGAGGAACCATCAATAATACTAGACCGAATGCGACTCGGTGGCGGCCCTACTTCGCGAAAGTAGCGCCCGCTTCCCAGACGCCATGCTATCCGCTGGCCGGCCAGGGCTTCAATCCAATGACGCGTGCGGCGACATCCACAAGTACCGAACGGACAGCGGCCGCGGAACCGGCGGCGGCCGCTACGCAGGGCCCCCACGCGTCGCGCACCGGTCGCCGCTGGCTGTTTCGAGCCACGGCGCTATCGCTGGGGCTCGTCGTCGGGCTGACCGTTACCGAGTTCGTATTGCGGGCATGCGACGTTCACCCCACAACGTTGCTCATCAAACGCTACCTGCTGGGACTCGACGCCCAAAGCATCTACTGGTGCTATCCCGACAATCCTCACGGCGAATTTCAGCGAACGCCTGACGTGACCTACGGCCGTTGGGAGCTGAAGATCATGAAGATGCCGCAGATGGTCGAACTGCCGCTATCGCGGTTGTCCGAGACCCCGTGGTGCGTCGAGTACCACACGTCGCCGCAGAAGCTGCGCGACCGGGAGTTTGGCCCGCGCCCGCGCGGAGTGTTACGGGTGGCGGGGATCGGTGACTCGTTCGCCGCCGGCGAAGGTGTGCCGATCGAGCGTTCGTTATTCAAGCAAGTCGAGGTCGATCTGGGGACCGGTTACGAGGTGGTCAATGCGGCCCAGCCAGGGCACGGCACCCGCGACGAACTGGACCGTCTGCGGTTCGTGGCCAGCAAACTCGATTGCCAGCGGGCGATCGTCGTCTGGATTGCCAATGATGTGTTGCGCACCCCTGAGTTGGAAAAGCGACAAGACTACGTCAACGACCTGGTGCTGCTGCGCGATGAGCGTTTGCAGGGGGACGATCAGCGCTGGTATCGCGGCCGATCGCGACTCGTCGACGTGGTCGACTCGCGTCTGCATCTTTGGCTGGCCAAGGACGATCTGGCCCGCGTGACGGCCGACACCATTGGCTGGTATCGCGATTGTTACGATCCGGCCCAGAACGGCGAAAACCTGCGCGAGTTTGAAGCCAACCTGGCGGCGATCGCCGGGGTGCCCAACTGCCGTTCGGTGCTGGTGCTGTACCCGCTTTTGGAAGGGATCGAGTCCGATTATCCGCTGGCCGCCGTGCATGCTTACGTCGCCGCGGCGGCGCAACGCGCGGGTTTACCAGTGCTCGACCTGGCGCCGGTGTTCCGCGGCCACAAGAGCAGCGATCTGTGGGTCCATCCGGTCGATCATCACCCCAATGGACGGGCGCACGAGTTAGCCGCCAAGGCGATCATCGCGTGGTTGCGCAGCGACGTGCCGGGCTTTCTCGACCGGCCAGAGGAATAGCAACCCGACTGCGGCGACCGGCGGCGCGCGACTCTACCTCCCTGCTCCCGCGCGGCGAACGGCTTCGAGGTTGTTCTGGGCTTCCGTATACGCCGGATTGATTTCCACGGCGCGAGCCAGATGATCGGCCGCGCCCGCCGAGTCGCCCGACTTGAACAGTAGCACGCCCAGGTTGTTGTGCAGCACCGCGTTTTGAGATTGCAGCTTCAGCGCCGCCTCGTAGTGTTCGATGGCTTCGGGGGCGCGGCCGAGCCGGTCGCACAAGGCGGCTAGTGCCGACTGGGCCTCGACCAGCTCGGGCTGTTGGGAAACGGCGCGCTTGAGCAAGTCGTATGCTTCCGCGTCGCGCTGCTGGCGATTGCGAATCTCGCCCAGGTTATACAGCGCGTCGGCATTCTCCGGATCGCCGGCCAGCCAGCGCTCGATCCAGCGGGCCGCTTCGTCGAGCCGACCCTGAGCGATGTAGGCCAAACCGAGATTCTTCAGCGCGTCGGCGTTCGTCGGTTCGAGTTCCAGGGCGCGCGAATAGAGGGCGAGCGCTTCGTCGGCGTGGTTTGCCTGCCAGAGGGCGGTTCCCAGATTGACGTGGGCCGCGGCACTCTCGGGGGAAAGTCGTAGCGCCTCGCGATAGGCGACGACCGCGTCCTCGATCTTGCCCGTACGCCCCAGCGCTTGCGCGAGCGTGCTCCAGTTGTTGCCGTCTTCGGTTTGCAGCGCGAGGGCGGCGCGGATTTCGGGAATCGCTTCTTCCCACCGATTGGCGCGCCCCAACGCATGCGCCAAGCTCATGTGCACCGGATTGGAATAGGGATCGAGCCGGCGGGCCGTGCGATAGTGTTCCATCGCCGCATCATCCTGACCGTTTTGATGCAGTGCCTCGGCCAGCACGTGATGGCAAGCGGCCGCGCCCGGCTGCAGCTCAATGCCGCGCCGAAAGCAAGCGATCGCCTGCGGCCAATCCTCGCGGCGCGCGTAAGCCATGCCCAGCAGCAACTGGCCCCGCGCCAGTCGATCGGTGGCGGCGGCCTGTAGGTACTGCTGGAGCGCGGCGTCCTGCTCCCCGCGTCGCGTGAGCTCGACGGCCAGGATCTGTCGCAAGAGCGGACTGGCAGGGTTGATCGCCAGCCCGGCCTTGGCGAGGTGTTCGCTGTCGCGCCACGCCAGGCATTGGCGATGGGCCAGCGTGCCGAGCAGGAGAGCGACAAGGGCAACGATCGTGGCCGTAGCGCGGCGCCAAGGGTCGCCGCGCGCAGCGGAGCGCGCGACAAGCCAGGCGGCCGCCAGTGCCGGCCCGAGCATCGCCAGGTAGAGATAACGGTCGGCGACGGTCGAGTTGTCTTGAAAACCGAACGGTACGAGACCCAGTAGCGGCGCGAGCGCGACCAGAAATAAACCGGCCGCCGCCCAGAGCTGCCGCGGCGCACCACCAAGGACCATAACAATCAGAACTGCTGCAGGGACCAACCAGGTGGTATAGAACAGGGCCGGTCGCTGGAGCAACCAATACGGAGAGCGACCGTAGTCGGTCGTGAGCCGCAGTGGCCAGGCAAGCTTCGACAGGTAGAACGCCAACGTGTCGCCGGCGATCAAGGGTCGTGCGGCCGGTGGCGCGACAAATGCAAAACTCTCGCTCGGCTGTTGCCGCTTGGTCAACAGCGCCAGTCCGACGCCTAGCACTAGCCAAACACCCAGCGGCGCTAACTCGCGCCACGGTCGGCGATACCAAACTACCGCGAGCACCGCGGCCAGCAGCGGTACCGAAACCGCCATCGGTTTGGACAACAGCGACAAGAGGAAGCAGATCGTGGCCGCCGCAAGATGGAGGTAAGCCCCGCGGGCAAACGATTGGCGCGGCGTCGCGACCACGGATTTCCTTCGTGCGGGGCGCTGCTCGAAAGCCAATAGCGAATCAACCGCGGCGCTCTGTCCGTGAAGTTCGCTGTAGCGCAAGTATTCGAGGATCGCCAACCAGGCGAAGACCGCGCACAACAGCCCCTTGGTCTCCGTGATCCAACAGACCGATTCGACTTGCACGGGATGAATCGCGTACAGCAGTGCCCCGGCCAGCGCGCCGAGGTCGGAGCCGGTCAGCCTCCGCACCAGCAGCAGCACGCACAACGCTGACACGAGATGCAAGACGAGGTTGCCGACGTGGAACACGCGCGCGTCGAGCAGCTTGCTGGTGTCGAGCGGCGCAGCCGGAGCTTTCGGCGCGGCGGCGGCCGGCAATTCGCTCGCGCCCGGCGGATCAGCCGCGGCTGGCGCGTCGGCCCCAGGCATGGGAAACATGGTTTGGGCCAGCGCGACTTCGGCGGCCCAAAACATCGACGTGACCGGCACGTACACGCCACTGTACGGCCGCAACCAGAGTTGTCGCACGTTGCGCCAGGTGAAGGGGCGGTAAAAGCTGTTCTCGGTGATGTTGGCCGGGTCGTCGTAGTTGAGGAATTCAAAGCTCGTGACCGGGTAGTAAACGGCAACCGTGGAGGCGATAACGATCGCCGCTGCGCTCCAGGCGCGCGCCGCCGGGGACCAGGATATCGGCGACCAGGTTCGCGCGCTCGCAGCCGGCGGAGTTGCGCCCCGCGCACGCGCGGATGCTGTCGAGAGCGGATTGATGTTGGGGGCCGGCATACGGAGCGATCAAAATCCGGAGGGGCGATGCGCGGTGCGCGAAGTTCGGTTATCGATTACCGGCGCCGAGTTGTTCGAGGTTCGCCCGCGCTTCGGCGTAACCTGGGTCGATCGCCAGCGCGGCGGTGAATTGTTCGGCCGCTTCGCGGGGCGCGCCGCCACGCGCTAACAGCACTCCCAACGCATTGTGGACTTGCGCGTTGCGCGGTTCCAGCGGCAGGGCCTGGCGATAGGCGGCGATCGCGGCCTCGGTATCGCCGAGTTGGGTTGCTACGCCGGCCAACCCGACGAGCGCCGCGAACGATTTGGGATCGCACTCGACCGCCGTGCGAAACCGCGCCAGCGCCGCCTGCGGGTTGCCGAGTCGCTGGTAAACAGTGCCCAGATGAAACAGGGCATTGGCATCTGTCGGACGTAGTCGCACCTCGGCTTCAAAATGCGGCAGCGACTCCGCAGGTCGATTGAGCAGTAGCAGCGCGACCCCGGCATTGTGCTGATTGTCGGCATTTTCGGGCGCCAGCTCGACGGCCGCGAGAAAGCTCGGGAGCGCTTCGGCCGGGCGCCCCAGCCCCAGCAGGTAGCTGCCGAGATGATTGTGAAACGTCGCTTCGCCGGGGTCGCTCTGGCACGCCTGGCGATAGGCGTCGATGGCCGCGGCGGTATCATTCAGGTCGGCGAGCGTGCTGGCCAACTCGTCCCAGGTTTCGGCATCGGTACGGCGGATTTCGAGCGCCTCGCGATAGAGCGAGACCGCGGCGGCCGGGTTTCCCAGTTGGCGTTGGCAATCGCCCAGATAGCGCCGCGCCAGTCGCGACGTATGGTCCAGGCGGCGGGCGATCTCGAAATGTTTGGCCGCTGCTTGAATCTGTCCCTGCTTCCTGAGTAGCGCTCCCAGTGCGAGGTGGGCGCCCGGAAAATCGTGCTGCAGCTCGATCGCTTCGCCATAGACGCGCAAGGCCTCGGCTTCACGGCCCCGTCGCTGGTACGCCTGGGCCAGGCCGACGCGAACCATGGCCGAGCGGGGCGCGACTTCGACGGTTTGCTCGAACTGCACCAGCGCGGCATCGAGCTGACCGGAGTTTTCGAGCGCGCTGGCGCGAATGCTGCGAAGTTGCGCGCTGTCGGGGCTGACGGCCAGGCCAGCGTCGGCGAGCGCGAGGTCGTCGCGCCAGATGCCACACTGCCGATGGGCGAGCACTCCGAACACGACCGCCACGCCGAGCACCAGTCCGTAGGCGAAGCGAGTTGCCGCGCGTCGCTTGGCGCCGGCGCCGGCAGCGATTCGCGTCAGTCCCCAAGCGATGGCCAACGCCGGGCCCACCAGCGCCAAATAGACATAGCGATCGGCAACCGTGGAAATGCTCTGATACCCAAACGGCACGAAACCAAGCACCGGAAACAATCCGGCGACGAACAGTCCGGCCGCCACCCACAGCGGGCGCGGGGCGCGAAACGTGGCCATCAGCGCGGCAATCACGATCGGAATCGGCCAGTTCCCGCTTTGCCAGCCAACGTCTAACACGGTGCGGGCCGAGTGGACGTAGTCGGGCGAAAGCCCCCACGGCACCGCGAGCTTACGCAGGTAGAAGCCCAACGCATCGAGCGCCACCAGTGGGCGCTCGCGCCATTTTGGGACGTAGTCGAGTGCCAGGTCAGGCTGCTGCTCTTTGGTGAACATTGCCAAGGTCAAGGCGGCCAGCACCCATACCAAAAGTGGCGCTAGGGGAACAATCGCGCGGCGCCAGGACCGCGGAAAATCGGGCAGCAGCCAACCGATCGCCAATAGGGCGGCCATGATCGGAATGGCGGCGGACGTCGGTTTCGAGAGCAAGGCCAGCAGGTAGCAGCAAGTGGCGGTGGCCAACCAGAACCAACTGCTGCGCCGCGTGCTGGAAACGTGTGCTTTGCCTGCCCGCGGTCGTGCCGGGGCAGTTGCCGAATCGCGATCGAACGCAGCGACGAACTGGACGTACGCCCCGAGCGCCAGCAATCCGCACACACCCGACAACAGGCACTTGGTTTCGGTCACCCAAGCGACAGGCTCTGCCATCAGGGGGTGCAGCGCGAACAACAGCGCGCCCGCGCCCGCGGCGCGGGTTCCGCCGGTTAGCTCGCGCAGCAACAGGAACAAGCAGACCGTGGCCGCAACGTGCAACAGCAGATTGCCAGCATGATAGATCCGCGGATCGACCTGTAGCGGCATGCCGCGCGGCACCGGCGACTGCTGGGCGAGCCAGGTTTCGGCGGCAAAAAAAAGATTGGTCACCGGTACGTAGACGCCGCTGTAGGGTTGGCGCCAGACCTCGAACACATTCTGCCAGGTGAGTGGATTGAGATAGGGATTTACCAGCACGTTGGCGGGATCGTCGTAATTCAGCAGGTCGTGATTGAGCACCGGGAAATAGGTGATCACCACGGCACCGGCGAGCAGCAGCGAGATGAGCGCGACGCCCGCGGAACCGTTCGCCGGGCGGATCGCGGGACTTCGCTGAATGCTGGGTGTGGTGCCCAATGTGCGCGCGGAGGAGGTATCGCGTGGCGACTTATCGGTTGGGCGGCTTTTCGGCTTGGCGCACATGGCAGCCTTCGATGGTACACGACGACGGCCGGCGAGAGTCGATAACCCGCCCTAGGATGCTCAGATCGGGCCCGCACCGAGAAGCAATTTGGCCAGACCCCGCGATGGCAATCACCGGCCCCGGGGGTGCAGGGTTGCATCGATCCTCGAAAGGAATTTCCCGAGTGCTAACCGGCGTTACCAAGCAGCTAATCGCCTCGAAGCTTCCGTTGGCAGCCAAAGCGATGTAGGTCATAACTGCTTTCATAAAAGAACGTTATGGCGAATGCCCCAGAAAAGTCCAGGTGATTTGTCAGGCATTGGGCAATCGTCCCTCCCGATGGGTGGCGTGGTGTGCCCCTAAGTGGTTGTATCGATTTGGAGAAAAACAGAGATTTTTTTGTTGCAACGGGTGAACCTTGGGATACGATGGCCTCCAATCTGGCCCCTTCGGGGGAGATTAGGCTATTTGCGCCGGGCCGGTGCGGGTAGTCGATTTGTCAGCTTCCGCAGCAATGACGACTGTCAATAAGGGGAAACGGGAACCATGGTTTGCACATCCACCCGTTGGGGCGTCGCGACAAGAAGTGTGACCCTAGGGTTATTCGTAGCGGCCTTGATGGCCGTTAGCGCAGCGCCGGCCCGTGCCGACGTTACCGGCAGCATCAGCCAGTCGAGTTTCAGCGGCTTCACAATCAATGAAGGTCAATCTGGCACGGCGGTGTTGCAACTGACGGTCAGCCCGGCCGACTCGGCAGGTGGCGCAGGCTCCACAACGAACCGCATCAACGGTGGAAACCCGTTGACCTTTAGTTCACCGGGAGCCGTGTCGACGCCTATTGGTGTCAACAACACGGGCGGCAATGTTATTACCGCCACCTGGAATGCGGGTTTTCAGTACAACTTGCCGGGAGTTTACAACGTCTCTTATGGCGGTACGGTGAGCTGGCAACACAACGCGAACCCTTCGTACAGCACCGGCACCGACAACGGCACTGGCTTCCAGGGTGTAGCCAACAACATCAACGTTACGGTCAACAATTTGCCGCCGACGATCACGAGCGCCAACCTCAATGGCAGCAACGGCAACACTTCGGTCGGACAGGGGGCGAGCGTCACGCTGAACATGACTGCGACCGACGCGGGGAGCCAGAACACCAGCTTCACGATTAACGCAGGTGCCGCAGGCGTTGCTGGCGGCACACCAGGAAGCACGCGAACCTCGTCGAACGCCAGCTTCTCCGCGGTCGGTCTAGCGCCGGGCGTGTATAACCAAACCTTCCAAGCTACAGACGCTAGCGGCGCGAACGCCTCGAATGGTCCAATTGTTCGCAGTGTAACGGTGACGAACGTTGGCCCAACGATTACCTCGGCCAACCTCAACGGCACCAACGGCGATATCACGCTGGGTCAGGGAGCCGCGGTGTCGCTCAACATGACCGCGACCGATCCGGGGAACGACACCATGTCGTTTGCGATCAACGGCGGTGCCGCTGGTAGTACCGGTGTGCAAGCCGGTAACTCAGTTCGCACATCATCGACAGTCGGTGGTGCGATTGGGTTAGCTCCTGGCGTGTATACGCAGACTTTCACGGCGACAGATCAGTACGGCGCTTCGGCCGGGCCGCTCACACGCAACGTCACGGTAACCAACGTCGCACCGACGATCACCAGCGCCAACCAGAATGGCATCAACGGCAACCTCACGGTGCTGCAGGGTGCTTCGGTCACGTTGAACCTGACCGCGACTGATCCGGGCAACGACACCATGTCGTTCACGATCAACGGCGGTGGCGCCGGTTCGACCGGAGTGCAGGCTGGCGGATCGACCCGTACTTCGGCCGATAATTCGGTGCAGTACTTCACCCCCGGTGTGTTTACCAACACCTTCCAGGCGACCGACCAGTATGGAGCGGATGCCAGCAACGGGCCGCAAACGCACGACGTGACGGTCGTCAACGTTGCTCCGGTAATCACTAGCTTGATCGCCAGTGAGATCCCCAACATCCTGGGCAACGGTTGCTTGATGTTCTTCACCGCGACCAGCACTGATCCAGGTATCCTTGATTCCGCGATCTATAGCTGGGACCTCAATGGCGATAACATCTTTGGTGACTATGTGAGCAATGATCCGGCTCCGCCCTGGAGCTCGACCACGCCGACGACCTTGTACGGTCTCGGCACCCACACGATTGGCGTGATGGTCACCGATAACTGGGGCGGGTTCGATCCGGTCAATGGCGTGGCCTATCTCACTTTCGAGTGCTTGCCCGAGCCGTCGACCTGGGTGGCCATCCTATTGTCGGGCGGAGCCTTGGCCTTCTTCCATCGCCGGAAGAAGCGTAAGTCTTGAGCTCAGCCGAGGTCCATATTTTGAATCTGCAACCGCCAGCTCCACCCGGGGCTGGCGGTTTTTTTTAGGGCCGCAGAATCCAGCCGCAAGTCGCCCGCACGACGCGCTTGCCGCCCGTCGCAGTGACCACAGGATCGAGATGGAAACTGCGCCTGTTTTGACAGCATTTGCCATCCGCTTATACTGAACGTGGCGTTCTGTGTTAGGCGATGACGACCTGTCCCGCGCCGGCCGTTTCGTGGCGTGAGTTTCACCGGGCGGTATCGCCCTTGATCGGGTGCTCTCGACGCGCTGCGGGGCGCTGATCGCTTCGAAATTCGAGGACTCTGCCGGGGAATGAGCGTCTTTGGTGGGCGTCCGCGGACTCGTTCGAGTTCGTGCCTTTCAGGTCGCGCGGCACGCCAGGTTTTGGCCAGTCGAGGGGGGCCGCATTGTCAGCCATTCTCCAGGTTACTTGCGTTCGTCGGCGAGCGGGCGTGTGGAAGCCGATCAGGCGCTGCTGGCAAGTTACCGCTCGCCCTGGGCGCTCGGGTAGGCACTTAGCTCCGGTCGCCGCGTGCTGACTTCTCAAGACAAAGTTCTGCGTAAGCTTCGCCGGCACGTCTGGCCGCGACTCTCGGCCGGCTGGGGGGGCGCGCTAATCATCTCGGCGATCCTGGCCGCCGCGTCGATCGCGATTTATGCACAGGCCTGGCAGCATGAGTTCCTGGAGTACGACGACCAGGTTTATGTCACGCGAAACTACAATCTCGATCGCGGGTTCAGCCTGGCCAACGGATTCTGGGGCTCGGGCCTCGAATGGGCGCTGACCACCGACACCGCGCATAACTGGCATCCGGCGACCTGGCTGTCGCACATGCTCGATGTCCGGTTATTCGGACGCGATCCCGCCTGGCATCACGGCGTCAACGTGCTGTTGCACGCCATGAATGGTGCGCTACTGTTCCTGGTTTGGCGAAGCTTGACCGGTCGGGTATGGCCCAGCGCCCTGGTTGCGTCGCTTTGGGCATTGCATCCCATCAACGTCGAGTCCGTGGCCTGGGTCGCGGAACGCAAGAACGTGCTGAGCATGTTCTTTCTCCTGCTCACGCTCGGCGCGTATGGGGCCTATGCCAGGCGCGGAGGCATCGCGCGTTATCTATTGGTCACGCTGCTGTTTGCCCTCGGCTTGTTATCGAAGTCCATGTTGGTGACGCTGCCGTGCCTGATGTTGCTATTGGATTATTGGCCGCTGCGGCGGCTGAGGCTCCACAGTGGCGGATCGCATCGGGATGCCGCCAGGATGGCGATCGATCAACCAGCGCACCGTCACCGTTCGCGATACCGGGGCGCAGAGCTACGTTCGCGCTCGCCGCGCGGCGAGCGAGATCGTTGGGGCCGCGCACGTGACGACCAAGCGCGGCCAGCCGCGCCCCCCGCCGAAACTTTGCCGCTGGTCGTCCCCGCGGGTTCGTCGAAACCAGTCGCACCTCGGTCAGCCGCAGGAGTAGCCGCGCAGGAGCGAAGTTGGTGGTGGCTCCTGCTCGAGAAATTGCCGTGGCTGGCCATGGCCGCGTTCACTTCGCGAATGACCTTGCGAGCGCAAGTGGCGGCGCAAGCCGAACTGAGCGACCTGCCCTTTGGAGCGCGACTGGCCAACGCGCTGGTGTCCGACGTCACCTACTTATGGCAACTTGTCTGCCCTTTGCGGCTTTCGCCGATGTATTTGCATCCGCAGCAGAGCCTGGCGCTCTGGCAGACGATAGGGGCCGGCATGCTGCTCATGGCGATGACCTCGCTGGTAATTTGGCAGTTGCGGCGGCGCCCCTATCTGGCGGTCGGCTGGTTCTGGTACCTGGGAACGCTCGTCCCGGTCAGTGGATTCGTGCAAGTTGGGCTGCAGGGGAAGGCGGATCGCTACTTGTACCTTCCGGCCATCGGGATCTTCGTAATGGTCTCCTGGTCGTTGGCCGAATGGGTGCGGCGACGGCCCCCGGCATTCTGGCCCACGGCGATCGGCAGTGGACTCGTGCTGGGGTGCCTGGCAGCGCTCAGCGTCGTGCAAGTGGGCTACTGGCACGACCTGGGGACGCTCTTTGGACGTGCGTTGGAAATCGATCCCCAGAATGCGTTCGCGCATTACAACGTCGGAGTCAGCCTGCGAGAGAAAGGCCAGCACGAAAGCGCCGCGAGCCATTTTCAGGAGGCGACCAAGCTCGGGCCGATCGCCGTCAATGCCCAATTGGAACTTGTCGGCGCGTTGGCGCGCGACGGCCGCATCGCCGAAGCGGAGCAGATGCTCGATCAACAATTGCGGCAAAGTCCCAATTCAGAAATCAGCTTGCTCAATCGAGCCCTGGTATTGATCGAAAAGGGAGACTTGCCACTCGCCGCAGCCGATTGCCAGCGCGTGCTGGAGATCAATCCGAAAAGCTTTCGGGCGATGATCTATCTCGGAGTAATCTGCGCCCGGCGGGGAGAAAATGAGCAGGCGGCCAAGTATCTCGACGAAGCGCTGTTCATGGACCCGCAGAATGCCGAGGCCCAAATCAATGCCGGCATCGTCGCCCAGGCGCGTGACGATCTGCCGGCGGCGCTACGGTATTTGCGCCGCGCGACCGAAGTCGCACCGGGCAATGCCTTGGCCTGGTACACGTATGGAATGGCCCTGGCCAAGGCCGATGACCGCTCGGCCGGCATCGAAGCCCTCGAACACGTGGTAGCGCTCGATCCGCAGCGTGCCAGTGTCCACTTTCAAATTGGCCAGATGCTTGTGGAGGAGGATCGCGCGAGCGAAGCACTGGCGCATTTTCGCACGGCGCTGGAATTGACGCGCGAGACAGCCGATTGGCCTTTGGTGGCCAATACCACGGCCTGGCTCTTGGCCACGCATCCCAGCTCAGCGGTGCGCAACGGTCGTGAAGCAGTCGAGTTGGCCCAGCAAGCGTGCCAGCAAACCACGTTCGGCAATCCGAGTTTTCTCGATACCTTGGCCGCCGCTTATGCCGAGGCGGGTAAGTTCGCCGAGGCCGTGGCCTACGCCAATAAAGCTTACGATGCGGCGTTCGATGCCAATCAGCTCAGTCTCGCCGCCGACATCAAAGTGCGCTGGCGCTTCTACGAAAACGAGCGACCCTATCACGCCCAACAGCAACCCCAGTAGTTGGGTTTGAGCGCTCATGCCTCGCGCGCGAGAGTACTTTCCGCAATTGACGGGCGTCCGGGCGCTGGCGGCCTGGTCGGTATTCAACTACCACTTCAACTGTTGCTCGCCTGCGGTCGTGGGGGATTGGATTTACCGCTTTACCGAGGAGATGTATCTCGGCGTCAACATCTTCTATGTGCTGAGCGGCTTTTTGATCTATCACCGCTACGAGCCGTTGCTCGTGGCGGGCACGCGCCGCGAGCTGGCCGTCTACGCGCGCAATCGAGTCGCACGCATTTATCCGGTCTATTGGCTGCTGCTGCTGGGTGGCTTTGTCGTCGGCGGTTTTCCCGACACTCTCACCTGTTTGGCAACGATGACGCTGACGCACGCGTTCTTCCCCACCTTGGTGCACGCGGGCATTCCGCAGGCTTGGACGCTGACGATCGAAGAGACGTTCTATTTCTCGGCGCCGCTGTTGTTTGCATTAGCTCGGCGCGTGGGCTTGCTGGGCACTTGCCTGGCTGTCGCCTCGCTGGGGTGGGTGCTGCCTGCCCTGGGGATCGGCACGGTCGACCATGTGCTGGGCCGCACCTTATGTGGGGCGATCGGCTGCTTCGGGTGTGGCATGGCACTGGCCCGCACCTTTGAGCGGCGCGCGGGACGGCCGGCTTTGGGCACGCGGCCCTGGCTGACCTATGGCGGATTGGCGGCAGCGGCGCTCTTGGTGCTGGCGCTCTCGCGAATGAGCCTGCTCGTGGAAGCGGAGTTGCCACGGGGCGACATGCGTCACGGCCGCGATCATCCGCTCGGTGCACTGGCGATGTTCACGCTGTTTCCGGCGCTCGTGGCCGTGGTGTTCTATGGGCTATTGACGGAACGGAGCCGGCTGGCAACCTGGCTCGGCTCGCGCCCCGCGGTGCTGTTGGGGGGCGCCTCGTACTCGTTCTACTTGTTGCATCTGGGAGCCTTGCAGGCCTGGTGGTTCGCGCACGTCAGCGACAACTATCTCGTGGCATTTCTGGTTTGCAATGCGCTAGCTATCGGGCTGTACCTGCTGTATGAAAAGCCAATGGCGCGCTGGATTCGCGGCGCCGCAAAGGGGGGCGATCTCGAACACTCGGCCGGGGCCGAGTCTCGTCTCGGAGCCAACATGACGCCCGCAGTTGAGTCGGCCGATGCTCGCACCCCCATCTGGAAATGGAGCGCCTATGGTGCGTTGGCCCTGCTCCTGGCAGTGATCGAGTGGCTACCGCGCAGGCTCGGGCGGCTCGGCGAGCATGAGCGGGCGCTGCGATGGCTCGCCGAGGACGGGCCGTACGAATCGCTCGAGGCCGTGCTCTGCGTCGTGGCGGCCACGTTGTTCTTTACCGCCGCATACTATTCCCGCGCAGCAGCGGTTGGCAGCACCGGTGAAAATGCGCCCTCGCACGGTACGAATCGGCGCTGGCGGCCCGCCTGGCTTACGGCGCTAGGAGTCATGCTGCTGGCCATGGCCTGCGCCGAACTGAGTTTCGGACAGCGATTGTTTGGCTTCGCGACGCCCGAGTGGTTGCGCCAGCGCAATTACCAGGGTGAGTTTTCCTTTCACAATCTCCTCGTCTTCCAATCGAACGACGAAGGCAACCGATTGCAGAACTTGTTTCTGCTCGGAGTGCTGTTCTATGTGGGATTATTGCCGATCGCCAGTCGCGTGTGGCGCAAGGTGGGGGACGTCGTCGCTCGCGTGGAGCTTCCCCTGGCCAGCGTGCCGTTAGCGCTCGTCTTCTTGGCCTATCTGGTGCTGTATGTCACGCTGACACCCTACTCGAGTGAAACGCTCGAGCTGGCCTTCGACGTCTTGTTCGTGGTGTTGGCCGTCGAAGCGATGTGGGCCCTACCCAGCGAGACACGCGTCGTCGCCTGGCGCTGGGGAGGGGGCGCGGCCCTGGGCGTCGGGTTGGTGCTACTGCTGATCCTCACCACGGTTTCCGGTCGGTACGAGTTGCCAACCGCCCGCAGTCAGGCAATGGTCGATCAAGCCCTGAAGCGGGCCGCGGCCAACGACTTACCCGCGGCGCGCAAGCTACTTGAAGAGGCAATCGCCCTTTGGCCTCAGAATGGCTACGGTTATTACGAACTGGCACGCGTGCTGGCGGCACAAGGGGATACTTCCGGTGCGATCGAACAATTGCAGCAGGCGGTCAAGTTGCGCTCCACCGAGGTGCCATGGCGACTGGCCCTCGGGATGATGCTGACCAAAGAGGGCCGCCCCGCCGAGGCCATCGCTCAGTTGCGGGACGTGTTGAAACACGCTCCCAATGCCGCCAATGCGCAACTGCATCTGGCGTGGTTGCTGGCGACGTCCCCCGACGCGGCGCTACGCAATGGAGCCGAGGCGGTCGCGTTGGCGGAAGCGGCCGCCCCGCAAACCGGCGATGCGCAGATCTTCTCACTCGACGTGCTGGCGGCTGCCTATGCCGAAGCGGGTCGGTTCGACGACGCGACGCGCACGGCCGCGCGGGCCGTCGAGCTGGCCATCAACACGCAGAACGTCGGCTCGGCCGCGGAGATTCGCGACCGCCAACGACTCTATGAAGCCCGCCAACCGTATCGCCTTTCGCCGGGAGCTCCGAAGCCTTAGCCACCACGGCCGGTGCCGGGCTTTGCGGTGCAGGCCCGCCGCACAGGGCGGTTACAGTTTCACCGAAGCACCAGGCACCGGGCCCGGGTCGCGCTCAATCGATCGGCTCGAGGACGAAGTCGTCGACTTCGACCGAGACCCCCTGCTGCAAGAAGCGCACGGCGACCAGCAACCGCGATTCGCGGCGCCGCGTCAGGATCGTCCCTTCGAGTCCGGCCAACGCGCCTGCGTGAATCCGCACGCGTTGTCCGGGGAGCAGACGCCCCTCGAGGGTCAGCGGCGCGCCACTCGCGATCAGTCGCTGAATCTGCTTCAGGTCGTCGACCAGCCGCGTGGGATCTTCGACGGCGAGCGAGTGGGTCACGCGGTTGGTGGTGAGACTGGCGAGCCGCTGCTCGTCCTGGCCACACAAAAACACGTAGCCCGTAAATAGCGGTACGAACGATTCGAGCTTGCGACCGCGATACAACCGCGACTGCGATATCAAAGGGAGAAAAAACGGCACCTGGGAGCGCAACAGTTGTCGCGCCAGGCTTTTCTCTTGACGAGGCTTGGTATGCAGAGCCCACCAGCGGCCGAATTGATCGGCCGGCCCGCTGAGCAATTCGGGCGGAAAAATTGAGGTCTCAGCGGCCAGGATGGGCATTGCCGTCTCGGTAATTGCGTGGCGACCGACTCGATGCCAGCGAGACGCTCCCGTGCGTGATGCGGGAAACGCGCCCTCAGTTAGGATGGCGGAGTGCCGCGGAGGTGTCAAATCTGCTGGGCGCGACTGACACAATCAGCATGATCGATCACCGGAAACACGCCCGCCAGGACGCCAAGCATTGCCAGAATCGTCGCCGAGCAATCGGCGGAGAACGTTGCGACCGGGGGCCATCACCGACGACTCCGTTGCCCGGCCGGGGCAACTCGCCTGTCGCGCCACAGCGCGTTCGAGTAGCTATCCGTTGGCGGAGCGGCGGCCGTTGGTCAGCAGCGACTTCGAGCGGCGAACCGCCTCGAAACGGAGTTGATCGGCGTGGTCGAGAAGGTCTTCAAGCTCTTGCAAGTTCTCCCCCGACTTGAACATGCGAGCCCCCACCTGCTCGTGTACTTCGTTCCAGGTGAGCCAGAGGCGGAGAATGTCGCGCCAAGCGGGCTCGCTGGCAGGGTCGGCCTTGCTGCGCGGTTGGGATGCCGGTGAGGCCGGCTCGCCAGGGGCGCTTTGAGGAAACAGCCGAGCGGCCGGTAGCACCTCGGCGGGGCCTAGCACCAGCGAATTGAGCGAAGTTGAGCTGTTCATCGAACGGGTTCCTGCGCGTTTCCCTGCGCCCTAACGGTCCCAGCTTTCGAGGGCCAGAGGAATCCTAGGCAGCGACCTGAGATGGGGCAACGCCAGGTTCCGTGCAATCGGCGTTCCGAGGCCGGGGCGTAAGGCCGCAGCGTCTGATTGATTGACATTTGTACAGTATGCCCTAGAATGGACTTCGTCGGAGCTTGGGGCTGGGTCTGCCACCGCAAATTCAAAAGTCGTTGAGCCCCCCGGGTGATGGAGCACTACGATGGTTTATCAGCTTGTGAAGTTCGAGGAGTCGCCATCGGGGGCCGGCCTTGGTCGTGAGCCGCGTTCGTCGCGAGAACCCAGCCGATCGCTGCAACGGGGAGGTTTATGGCGGCTCGATGAAATCCTGCCGGCGGCGGTCGACGACCTGCTGACTTCGTTCGCAGGCGACTCTGCGGCAGGTGGCATGGCGGAGCGTGCCAGTGTGGCTGCGGCGGTTACTGACGTGCCGGACGGCCCCCAGTCGTCGTGGAGCGAGGCTGCCGTGCTGAACCCGATTGTTGCGGGCTCGCACGACTCGGCGTCGATAGGGGGTGCGGTCAGCGTGTTCTGATCATTGTGGCTGCCGCCCGTTCCGATCACGCGGTGGCACGCCGTGCGCGATCACTCGACGGCAGGCCTCGAAGCTTGGCTGGCACCCTCCGTGCCCTGGGGCGGCGCGCCCCGCCGGACAGCGATTTCTGCCGCATAGCGGCCGCGTCATTCTGCGCGAAACTGTTCTTGGCCAGGCGCCGTTTTTTCTCTGCCAAAATGCCCTGCCCACTCCCTGTTCATGGGGGGCGGGATACGTTATGCTCCCTGGCTTTAAGTTTGGACAAAACGCGGCACAACTTGTGACCGGGCACCAGTCGCCTGGGGGCGACGAAAAACCAAGAAGCAGGTCGGTGAAATCCATGAGGCGAGCATCGAATTTCTGGCTGGCGGCATTGTTGGTAGGCATCCTCGGCGCACTGGGATGGCGTACGCTTGATCCCACTGCGCTCACTCCTCCGTCGGAAACGCTGTTGGCCCAGGCCGACACGCCCGCGGCAGACGCCCCGGCGACGGACGCGGAACCCACCACCCCGCCGGAAACCCCGGCCCCCGATCTGAATGACGCGCCGGCCGGCGGCACCGTGTCGGCCGACACGGCGGCCACCGAAGAGCACGCCGCTGCCGAACCTGAGATCAAGCTTTGGGAGCCGTTGACCAGCGCAAAGTACGTTTGGTGGGAAAAGGCCGCGCTCTTGGTCAACGTCGCCGTGGCCATCGCGGGCCTGGTTTACGCGTTGCTGCTCGTTCGGCAAGTGGTGGACGCCCCGAAGGGGACGCAGCGCATGCAGGACATCGCCAAGGCGATTCGCGAAGGGGCCAACGCCTACCTGTTCCGCCAGTTTCGCGTGGTGTTCATCCTGATTGTCGCAATCACGGCGCTGCTTTGGTACGCAGCGTACTCCACAGGAACACAACAGGAAATCGCGGTGGGCAGAGCCGTGTCGTTCCTCGTCGGCTCGATCTTTTCGGCCACGGTCGGCTTTGTCGGCATGCGACTGGCCACGATCGGCAACCTGCGTGTGGCGACCGCTGCGCAGACCAGCTTCGGTAACGCCTTGCAGCTCGGCTACCGCACCGGCACGATCACCGGCATGTTGACCGACGGCTTGGGCTTGCTCGGTGGTTCGATCATCTTCTTGATGTATGGCGAGCACGCGTACGAGGCGCTGTTGGGCTTCGGCTTCGGCGGCACGCTGCTGGCTCTGTTCATGCGTGTCGGCGGTGGCATCTACACCAAGGCCGCCGACGTCGGCGCCGACCTGGTCGGTAAGCTCGAAGCGGGTATCCCTGAAGACGATCCGCGTAACGCGGCCACGATTGCCGACAATGTCGGCGACAACGTCGGCGACTGTGCCGGTATGGCGGCCGACATCTTCGAAAGCTACGAAGTCACGATCGTCGCCGCCATGATCTTGGGGATCGCCAGCTTCGGCCATAAGGGGGTGATTTTCCCCTTGTTGGTCCGAGCGATCGGCGTCATCGCCAGCATCATCAGCACCTACAGCGTGCGAGCGGGTGACAAGGGAACCGCCGGCGAGGCCATGAAGAGCGTCAACCGCGGCTTCGTGCTCGGTTCGATCCTGAGCGTGGCGGGGTTCATTCTGTTGGGGTTGGGCTATCTCCGTTTCAACGAAGATTACCTGAACGAATACCCGCAAGCCCGGCTGGGCTTCCCAGGCGCCACCGTGGAGAACGTCACGGCTGGTCTCGGCACCTGGGCCACGCTGGGCATCGATGGCCTTGACATGCGGGCCGCTTGGACCTGCTTGATCGGCATTATTCTGGCCGTCGCGCTGAACAAGTGTACCGAGTACTACACCGGCACTGAGTATGAGCCGGTTCGTAGTATGGCCAAGTCGTGTACCACGGGGCACGCGACAAACATCATTCAAGGTTTCGCCGTCGGTTACGAAAGTACCGTGGCCGCGGTGCTGATTATCGCCGGTGCGATCATATCGAGTGCCCTGGTCTACTCGGGCACAACACCCACGTTCGTCGCCTTCGGTGTCGCCATGTGCGGTATCGGCATGTTGACACTGACCGGCAACACCATCTCGATGGACGTGTTCGGGCCGGTGGCCGACAACGCCAACGGTATCGGCGAAATGGGCTACGACGAAAAAGAAATGGGCCCCGCCCGTTACAAGGAGGCTCGCCAGACACTGGCCGATCTCGACGCGGTGGGGAACACCACCAAGGCCATCACCAAGGGGATTGCCATCGGCTCGGCCGTGATCGCGGCCGTGTCGCTATTCAACAGCTACGTGGTGACGGTCGGCTCGGGTGGCAAGGGCGAGACGGCCCAAATTACCGAGCAAGCTTATGAGTCGGTCGCGTCGGCCTTGAAGATCTCCGATCCCACGCTGTTCATTGGCATGTTGATCGGTGGCGCTGTGCCGTTCCTGTTCAGCTCGATGACCATTCGGGCGGTCGGCCGGGCGGCGTTCTTGATCGTCAAGGAGTGCCGCGCCCAGTTCCGCGATAAGGAAATCTGGGCTGGCACCAAGAAGCCCGACTACGGGCGCGTGGTCGACATCTGCACGACCGCCGCACAAAAGGAACTTATCGGGCCAGCACTGTTGGCCATCCTGGTGCCGGTGCTGATCGGCTTCGGGCTCGGCACGGTCGCTCTCGCGGGCTTCCTGGCGGGCATGATCGTCAGCGGCCAGCTCTTGGCCGTGTTCATGGCCAATGCGGGCGGTGCTTGGGACAACGCCAAGAAGACGGTTGAGGATGAGCCTCGGGATATGGAGGCCAACACCGGCAAGGGGAGCGAGAAGCACAAGGCCAGCATCACCGGCGATACGGTTGGCGATCCGCTCAAGGATACCGCCGGCCCGGCCATCAACCCGCTCATCAAAGTGATGAACATGGTGAGCCTGCTGATCATCGGCCTGATCCTGCCGTACGACCGCACGATGGTCGAGCGGTTGCAGAGCCATGGCGTCAACGTCGACGTGCGCGCCGCGGACAACATGTACTGGATCGTGATCGCGGTGTGCGTCGTCGGCCTGGTCTGGGCCGTTTGGCAGAGCAAGCGAGAGACCCCCGAAATGGCGCAGTCGTAGTAGTCGCTTGGTGATTCTCGCGGGCGTCGAGCGGGATAGCCGCCGGCGTCGCGCGAGCGTGGGGGACGGAAGTTGTCGGCGGTCGGCGAGCCAGGGTCATGGTTCTCGCGACCTGAGACCTTGGAGCCACCCGGCATGAGCCCCAACTCCGTCTTTCGCAAGAAGAACCTCGAAAACCTGCTGGCCGAAATGGCCGGCGAGCACCGGCTGAAGCGGGTGCTCGGGCCTGTCTCGCTTACCGCCCTGGCGATCGGCGCGATTATCGGCGCGGGCATCTTTGTCACGACGGGGCGCGTGGCGGCCGAAGACGCGGGGCCCGCCATTATCTTATCGTATACCGTGGCAGCGCTTGGTTGCGCATTGGCCGCGCTCTGTTATGCCGAATTCGCGGCGATGGCCCCCGTGGCCGGCAGCGCCTACACGTATGCCTATACGACGCTGGGCGAGATCTTCGCCTGGATCATCGGCTGGGATCTGATTCTCGAATACGCGATGTCGTGCGCGACGGTTGCCTCGGCCTGGCCCAATTACCTCAACGAGTTGCTCTCCTCGCTGGGACTACGGACGATTCCCAAGGAGTGGTGCACCGATCCGTTCACGTACATACCGGGGACTGAGACCAAGGGGATCATGAATCTCCCTGGCGCGCTGATCCTGTTTGTGATCACGGCGCTGTTGGTGCTCGGCATTCGCGAGAGTGCTCGGGCCAATGCCGTGTTGGTGCTGATCAAGCTGGCTGTCGTGGTCTTCGTAATCGCGTTGGGCATCAGCTATGTCAGCCGCGACAATTGGCTGGGCATCCCGGTCGGCGAGCGCGTCCTGCCCGAGGCGAGCGTCGTGCCCGACGTTGTCCGCGAAGAGCTGGAACGGCTGCACCCCGAATTGAAGAGCGACCCCGCGGCATTTTCGGCACGGGCAAGCCAGGTCGGGCGCGAACTACGCGCCGCCCATCGATTGGAAGCGGCGCGTGCCGAGATAACCGGGCGGCAGCAGCAAGGCGCTGTTTCTCCCGAGGAAGCCCAGCAGTTGATCGCCGCCGCCGAGCAGCGGGCGGCGGCCGACCTGCCCAAGACCGACGACGATCGCCAAATGGTCAATGACCTGCTCCCCTCGCTGCGCAAGCGCGGCGAGAGCGCCGCGCGCCGCAAGTGGGGGCTGTTGGGTGTGCTGGGCCTCGATCGCTGGTTGGCTCCGCTGGACAATGCGACCCGCAGCCCATTCTTTCCGTACGGCTTGTCGGGCATTATGGTCGGAGCGTCGATCGTTTTCTTCGCCTACATCGGTTTCGACTCGATTTCGACCAACGCCGAAGAGGCCATCAACCCGCAGCGCGACTTGCCGCTGGGAATCATCATATCGCTCATCGTGTGTACCATCTTGTACATTGGCGTCGCGGCCGTGATCACGGGCATGGTTCCGTATCCCAATATCGACATCAAGGCCGCCGTGGCCGTGGCGTTCTCGCAGAAGGCCGAACACACCGACAGCTCGGCGCTACGCTGGGCGGCCGGATTGATTGCCGCCGGCGGCGTGGCCGGTATGACGAGCGTGCTGCTGGTCACGTTCTTAAGCCAGGCTCGCGTGTTCCTGGCCATGGCCCGCGACGGTTTGATGCCGCCAATTTTCAAGCACGTGCACCCCAAGTATGGCACGCCGCACTTGGCAACGATGCTAACCGGTGCCGTAATCACCGTGGTCGCCGCGGTCAGCCCGATTCACTTATTGACTGAGATGGTCAACATCGGCACGCTAATGGCATTTGTCATGGTGGCCGCGGCCGTGCTCGTGTTGCGCAGGACTCGGCCCGACGCTCATCGGCCGTTCCGCTGCCCTGCGGTCTACGTCGTCGCGCCGCTGGGTATTGTGGTCAACTTTATCATGATGCTCTTTTTGCCGGGCGACACCTGGCTGCGGCTCGTACTCTGGCTTGCCGCGGGGCTGCTGATCTACTTCCTCTATGGCTACTGGCATAGCCACCTGGGCCGTGAGCTGGTGCGCGAACTGGCCGAACACGGCATGTCGCCGAGCGACGCTCCGCTGCCGAAGAAGCCACGAGAGTAGCGCGACATCTCAGTGACGTTCGTTTAACGGATCAAGAAAGTAGCGCTTCACTCGGCTCGTCGCCCGCCACGATATAGGCCGCAGCTACTTCGGGCGGAATCCGCACCACGCCGCCACTGGCGAAGTTCACGAACGCCCACTCGGTGGCCGCCGTAGCCAGCACCACGCCATCGCGCGGGCGCAGCATGCGGTAGCGCCGCAGCGATGAGGCGCGCTTGGTGTCGGCCACCCAGGTGCGGACGATCACTTCTTCGTGCACGAAGGCGGGCCGCAAGTACTTGATCTCGTGGCTACGGACAATCCAGCCGGCGCCCAGCGATTCGTACCGCTCAGCGGGCCAGCCCTGCGCGGCCGAATGAGCCAGCGCCGCGCGGATCATCCACTCCAGATAAACCAGGTTGTTGGCGTGCCCCAACTGGTCGATTTCGCCAGGCGTGACCGTCAGGGGAAAGTGAAAAACCGCTGGCATAATTGATCGTCACCGAACCTGGCCGTGGAAGCGAACCTGCGAATGGGGCGGCCCCGCACCGGCGGCTTCCGCAGGGTTTGAAGTCCAATTAGAATAGTCGAAGGGGGCAAAACTCGCATCGCTGGCTGCCCGCTGACGACCACCACGAAGGACGCCACGGATCATGAAACGGTTGCGCACTCGGCTGCTACGTGGTTTGTTGGGCGGCGCGCTGTTTTTGACGACGATTGCCGCGCCGCTGGCTCGTGCGCAAGACCCGGGCGTGCCGGTGACGCCGACCGACAAGAAGAATTACGTCTATCAGTATTTTCTGGTGGGGTTATGCGTTGCGCTGGGAATGGCCGTCCTGTGCCGACCGGCCCATCGCGAGACGCAGCTCGTCAAAGATACGAGCGACACGATCTAGCGTTCCGGTTGATGCCCTTGTCGTGCGATGAATCGGCGGCACAACGCGTTCGGGGCGCTGGCGCATTGCCATCACCGCGTCGGCGGCTTCGACGGTCACTTCAATCGCTCACGCACCAGGCGTGTGCGAATTGGCCGAGTTGCGCTGGCGATCGAGGAACTTCGGTCGCTTCAGGCCCCGGTTGGGCGTAGACGATTCTCCAAAGAACGACCCGATTGCCTGCACGACGCACTCCTGCTCTTCGGCCAACAGCTCTGGAAAGATCGGCAGGGCCAAGGTCTCTTGAGCGGCCCGCTCGGTCTCAGGCAACATCCCCATTTTGTAGCCCAAGGAGTTGAAGCAGGGCTGCAAGTGGAGCGGCAGCGGATAGTAGATCTCGGTGCCGACGCGCTGCGCGTCGAGGTGCGCTCGCAGCGCGTCGCGCTGACCGTCGGGGACGCGGATGACGAATTGGTTCCAAACGTGCCGGCGGCGCGGCGCCACTTGCGGCAGTTCGATGTGGCGGTCGAGCCCGCGCTCCTTGAGCAAGCGGGCATAGCGGTGCGCGTTGACGTCGCGATCGGCGGTCCAGCGTTCGAGGTGCGGCAGCTTGACGTTCAGCACCGCGGCCTGCAACGAATCGAGCCGGCTGTTGATGCCAATCACCTGGTGGTGATAGCGCGGTTCCATACCATGCCCGCGCAGCAAGCGCAGCCGGGCAGCGAGCGCGGCGTCGTTCGTGGTCAACATCCCACCATCGCCAAAGCCGCCGAGGTTTTTGGTGGGGTAAAAGCTGAAGCAACCCATGTGGCCCCAGCTCCCGGCGGGCCGGTCGGCATACTGGGCGCCGATCGCCTGGGCGGCGTCTTCGATTACCATCAGCGAATGCTGGCGGGCGAGCGCCAACAGCGGTTCCATGTCGGCGCACTGGCCATAAAGATGCACGGGGATGATCGCCTTGGTGGCGCGCGTCACCAGCGAGGCCGCATGCTGCGGCGACAGGTTGCAGGTCGCTGGATCGATGTCGACGAACACAGGCCGCGCGCCGAGGCGGGTGACCGCCGACGCGGTCGCGAAGAACGTATAGCTGGGGAGCAGCACCTCGTCGCCGGGGCCCACTTCGATGGCCATCAACGCCAGCAGTAGGGCATCGCTACCCGACGCGCAACCGACCGCGTGCTGCACCTGGCACAAGCTCGCGACGTTGTCTTCGAGCTCGCGACAGTCGGGCCCGAAGATGAACCGCCCCGACTCACAAACGCGGTCGAGGGCGCGGGCGATTTCGTCGCGCAGTGCGGCGGTTTGACGCCGCATGTCGAACAGCGGCACCCCAGCGGCGGGTCCATGGGGCGAGTTGTCAGGCCGAGATGCGGTCATGAACCACTCCGTTGGTTCTGGGCCAGCGAGCGCGCCGCCGCGAAGGCAGCCGGGCTGCCCGCTGGTTTAAGCTGTCTAGGAAGATCGCGAACAGTAGGATTTTTCGCAGGCAGGGTCAAGATGGTTCCGGCATGCTGGCGCTTCGCTAGCACGGCCTGGTGGTGATCGCGGGATAGCGCATCGGTGCGGGTTTTTCTTGGTAAATCCGTGACGATATCCATTGCTCTAGCCGGCCTGGCGAGCCGCTCCCGAGGGGCCGCGCAGCCGGAACAGCCCGAAGATCTCTTCGCGCGACAGCCCCAG
Organism: uncultured Planctomycetaceae bacterium; assembly: GCA_964495375.1. Classification (GTDB taxonomy): domain Bacteria; phylum Planctomycetota; class Planctomycetia; order Pirellulales; family JAEUIK01; genus JAIESQ01. Next base: position 36,010 of record CAZBWM010000020.1, read on the forward strand.
ATCGAGCGGGGCGGTCGATTCGGCTCCCGAGAGGACCATGTCGAAGATCGAACGCTTTTCTTCGAGTACGCGATTGATTCGTTCTTCAATGGTGCCGGTGGCCAAAAACCGCGTGACGGTCACGGCGGCCTTGGCCCCGATGCGATGGGCCCGATTGATGGCCTGATCTTCGACGGCCGGATTCCACCAGCGATCAAACAGGAAAACGTAGCTGGCAAACTGCAAATTCAAGCCGACTCCGCCGGCGCCGTAACTCAACATCAATACGGTTGATTTGTCGTCCTCGCGAAAGCGCTTGAGCACGCCGTCGCGCTGCGCGGCCGGCACGCGACCATGAAACATCAGCGGAGAGAACCGCGACAAGCGCTTCTGCAACTGCTCGAGCGCCGAAACCCACTGACTGAAGACGAGCGCTTTTTGACCGCTGGCGGCAATCTCTTCGAGATCGGCTTCGAGGTAATCGAGCTTCACGCTGTCGCCGCCGAGCGGATCGAAGTTGCAAATCTGCTTGAGCCGCAGAATCAGCTCGAAGACGTGCTGAATCGTGGCCGATTCGCCGAGGTCGGTGAGCCTCACGATCCCTTCTTCTTCGGCCAGGCGGTAGCTCTCGCGCTGGTTGGGGGACAGCTCGAGCGCCGCGTCGCGGATGAGCCGCGGCGGCAGATCGGCCAGCACCTTGTCTTTGGTGCGCCGCAAAATGTAGTCGCCCGCCAGACGACCCATGCGCCCCGGCTTCATGTCGGCCGACAGATAGCCGGGCGAGAGAAACTCGAAGATGCCGACCAGGTCGTCGGCCCGGTTTTCGATCGGCGTGCCAGTCAGGGCCCAGCTACGCCGGCGCGGGATCGACCGGACGACTTCGGCCGTAGCACTGCTGCGGTTCTTGATGCGCTGCGATTCGTCCAGAACCACCAGGTCGAAGCGCTGCCCCCGTTCGACCAACACATCGCGATCGCGCAGCAACAGCTCGTAGTTGGCGATCTTGATCGGACAATCGGACAGTCGCCATTGCCAGTGGCGACGCGTCTGATCTCCTTCGATCGCCACGCTGGGGATCTCAGGCGCCCAGGCGGCGAGCTCGCGCTGCCAATTCGAGACGAGCGGCTTCGGGCAAACGATCAGCGCGGTGCCTATCTCGCCGGTGCGCAACAACAGGCGCAGCGCCGTGATCGCTTGCATCGTTTTGCCGAGCCCCATTTCGTCGGCCAAAATCGCCGCCATTCGCGGGTAGAGAAAGGCGACTCCCTCAAACTGATAGGCGAATGGCTGGTGCGGCAGCTCGATGGCCTGGCCGGCCATCCAGGTTTCGAGGGGCGGCTGCAACAGAAAGTAGAGCCGGTCCTCGAGCTTGACGACATCCCCCGGCGGGGCAATGCGATGCGGCATCACCGGCTTCGGCAGCGCCATCGCGAGGCCATCGCCCGGCAGCATCTCTGGCGCAACGCCCGGTGTGGGGAGCGCGACGGGGAGACTCGCGCCGTTCGCGGCGCATTTGCCGAGATCCGCTGGCTTCGCGAAGCGATCAACGCCGGCGGCAAAGTGCGCGCTGAATACCTTAATGTCGACTGCGGCGCGAGCGCCGCGGCAATGTTCCTTGTCCCAGGAAAGGGAAACGATGTTGGCCGATAGCTCCGGCGAGGTGACCAGCTCCGCGGCGCCCAGCGATACGCAGAGCAGTTCCGTCCGCGAGAGCTCGAGCGCGACGCTCGTCGTGGCGGGGGGCCTTGAATCGGCCAGCCAGCTCCAGGCCAATTGCGGCACGTTGGCGGCGGCACTCATCGCGAAGCCCGTCCGGCTTCTTCGATCGCATCGCGAATGCGGCCGAACGGCTCGGTCAGATCGAACGCTTCGCCCAACTCGGCAAGTTGAATCGCAGCCGTGTCCGCATCTGCCGAGTGGGACCGGCGCACGGCCAGTCGATTGCGGCCAAGATCGAGCGTACGCAGACTCGCGCCGGTCGTGCTGACGGAGTTGGAGCGCTCGACCGCGCTCGGAGGCGTGGGCGTGCCCGCGGGCAGCTCGATGGCTGGCCCCGCACTAACGACGAGCACGACGGGAGTCGGCACTAGTTCGCGCAGTTCGAGCACGGGCTCGCAATCGGTGCAGATTGCCACGGCCGTGGTCGTGGCCTTGGTGACCAGCGCGCGACCGATCTGTTCGCCGTAAAGGTAAGGCTTGAGTGTCGGCCCGTAGAGAATCTCCTGGGCGCGATTCGGCTTGAGCGGCGCCGTGCAATGGAACTCAACCGGTCGGCCCGATGTGTTGAGCACAAGATAACCGCCGAACAGCCCGAGTTGTGGATGTTCGACGACGGTCAGAAAGCCAAAGGCGCTCGACGTTGCCCCCGGGTCAAATGCCATCCGTGCCATCCTTGCCCGAACTGCCGGGAATGGTCCGCGAGCGAACCCGCGCACGGCTCCGGCATGACTCTGGTACCGGTTGTAAGCATCGGGACGGTTTGGGTGGCGACTTGAGGGAGCGTAAAAGTCGCCGAGGTAAGCGAGCGCCAGCATGGCGTTGCGGCGGCAATCAATCCGACGGGTTCTGGCCCGCGTTGGGAGCCGGCCGCGGCCCGCTCGCAACTCGTGTGTTTTCAATCACTTCGCCTTGCCGAAAAATGTCCGCAATAAACCTGAACTCAACTGGGGTGTCTAGCCGATTTGGAAAAGCTGGGGAGCTTCTTTGGCCCCCCGCACCGCCGGTTCTCCCGCCGGCGGAACCTCTGACCGATTCACGGAACGACTCCGATGTTGCCAACGGCTGCTCGCCAGGCGAGCTTCTCGATTGCGCAGGCGCGTAGCCTGGTGCGCGATCTGTTTGTCCCCAAGCCGTGGCTGTATTGGACCGACTTCCTCGTGTCGATGGTTGTCGGCGCGAGCGCATTCGTCGCCATGCGACTGGTGATGCGCGGCTTGTGGCCGGTGTATGCCGCGCCGCTGGTTGCCTCCGCGTTGTTCACGATCGCGACCTGTGCGTTCTATCGCGCGTCGCTCTTCACGCATGAACTGACACACTTGAAACAGGGCAAGTTCCGCGGCTTTCGCCTGGCCTGGAACATGCTATTCGGCGTGCCGTTCTTGATGCCTTCGTTCTTGTATCACACGCACGTCGATCACCACGCACGGCGGCAATATGGCACGGAGCACGATGGCGAGTACCTACCTTTGGCGAGTGGTTCGCCGTGGCAGATTCTGCTCTATCTAGGTCAGGCGCTCGTGCTGCCGGCGATCGCGATCGCGCGGTTCCTGGTGCTGGCGCCACTGGGTTGGCTCGTTCCCCCTTTTCGCCACTGGATCGCGCGGCACGCCTCGAGCATGGTGATCGATGTGACCTACGCGAGGCCGCTACCGACGCGGCAAGAGCTGCGCGTGTGGCGCTGGCAGGAGATCGGCTGCTGGGCTTCGGTCACGTCGCTGGCCGTGAGTCTGACGTTGGGGTGGATTCCGCTGGGGTTTGCAGTATCGGCCTATGCCATTGCGTCGGCCGTGTTGACGCTCAATGCCGTGCGCACGCTCGGCGCCCATCGCTATCGCAGCACCGGCGAGACCATGTCGTTCGTCGATCAACTGCTCGACTCGGTCAACTACCCGCGCAGACCATGGCTATCGAGCTTGTGGGCGCCGCTGGGTCTGCGGTTCCATGCGTTGCATCATTTGTTTCCGTCGATGCCCTACCACTCGCTGGCCGAAGCTCATCGCCGCTTGATGGCGGGACTGCCGGCTGACAGCCCATACCGGCAAACTGAAAGCGATAGCCTGTGGTCAACCATCGCCCAACTGTGGAAAGAAGCGCGGGCGTCGCGCCGCCGCGAAGCGCCCCAACCCCAACCAATCGGGGCCCCGGCGACGGAAGCCAAAATCAGCCGGCCGGCAAGAACCACACGCCGAGCTCGTGGGATATCGGCTGATACGAGTACGGCAGAGCTAGTCGAAGCTGGGTCGCACTGAACGGCAATCCGGGAGCCCATCGCCATGGGCGAGCGTTTGCCGGATCGACTCTCATGCGGGACGGGCGCGGCAGAGCCCAAACCATTGCTATACTGCTTCTAGGACTGCCGCGGACACGGGCGATTGTCGTTATCGCCGCCAGGCAGGGCCATTGTCCTCGCACCCAGGCGCTCGTGTACAGCTACCTGACCATGACGATCGGCCCGCGTGCTGGCAACCACTTTGTGCTGCATGCCGACCAAACCAACCGCATCGGCCGGGGCACCGACAATCGCGTGGTGCTGACCGATCCGCTCTGCTCCCGCGTCCACGCCGTGGTGATCTGCGAGGAAGGGGTCTGGCGCATCTGCGATGGCGACAGCCGTAACGGCACGTTCGTCAATGGGCAGAAGATCGATGACGCCGTGCTCGCCGAGGGGCACACCATCCGCGTCGGCCAGACCGAGTTCGCCTTCCATCAAAGCTCACAGCGCCCGTCGGACGACGACGAAGATCAGCCCGATGTGTCGCAAACCGTGGTTCGCGACGTGCGCGTGGGGGGGGGTGACACAGGCGCCCTCGTGCTGGCAGCCGTCCGCGACAACGAACGCGCGCAAGACTTGCTGCTGCTCTATCAGCTCAGCATCAAGCTCTTGGCCTGCACGTCACCGCACGATGTGATCCGGATCGCACTCGACCTGTTGCGCGATCATCTCAAGGCCTCGATGGTCGGCTTCTTGTGGGTCAGCGACGACGGGCAATTGCGCCCGCACGTTGTGCTCCCCGAGCACATGGCCGATCGCGTGCCGCTGAGCGAATCGCTCACGCACGTCGTGTTGTCCGAAGGCCGCGCTGTGTGGGTCGCCAATCAGCGATCGCTGAAGCAAGGGGATACGCCGCAACACTTTGCCGACGCCGTGTGCGTACCGCTGCTGCATGCGGGGCACGTGCTCGGCGCGATCCACGTCTACCTGGCGAGCGGCCGATTCCGCCAAACGCAGTTCGACTTCGCCATCTCGTTGTCGAACATCGCGGCCGTGGCGCTCGCGCGTGCCCGGCAAGAGCAAAGCCTGCAAGTCGACTACCAGCGATTGAAGCAGAAGTCGGGCGGCTTCGACGAGCTGATCGGCGAAAGCCCCCCCATGCTCGAGCTCAAACAAAAAATCTCGCGGCTGGGGCGCACGACCGGTTCGGTGTTGGTCCGCGGCGAAAGCGGCTCGGGCAAGGAGCTTGTCGCCCGCGCGCTGCACCGCACGAGCACGCGCGCCGATCGGCCGTTGCTGTCGGTCAACTGCGCCGCGATTCCCGAGACGCTGATGGAGAGCCAGTTGTTCGGCCATCGCGCGGGGGCCTTTACCGGGGCCGATCGCGATCACGCCGGCGTGTTCGAGCAGGCCGACTTGGGGACGCTGTTTCTCGATGAAGTAGGCGAAATGACGCTGGCCGGCCAGGCCAAGCTGCTGCGAATTCTCGAAGGGCACCCGTTTCTGCCCGTCGGCGGCACCGAAGTCATTCAGGTCGACGTCCGGGTGATCGCCGCCACGAATCAGGATCTGGCCACTTACGTGCGCGAGAAGAAGTTCCGCGAAGACCTGTACTATCGACTGAGTGTTTTTGAGCTGCACGTCCCCCCGCTACGCGAGCGTGGTGGCGACATCGGCCTGCTGATCGACTTTTTTCTCGAGCATTTCTGCGCGCAGCACGGCCGGCCGAATCTGGTGCTAGCGAGCGAGGCCCGCGAGCGCCTGCTGGCCTACGCCTGGCCCGGCAACGTGCGGCAGTTGCGCAATGTGATCGATAGCGCCGTGGTGTTGGCCGCCGGCAATCGCATCGAGCTGGGCGATCTTGGCCTGCGCGACACCGGCGCCACGCAGCTCGACACGCTGCGGATCGATGTCTGGGAGCAGAAGCTGATCGTCGAGGCGCTGGGCCGCACCCAAGGCAATATCCCCGAGGCGGCCAAACTGCTGGGGATTGGCCGGGCCACGCTGTACCGCAAGATCGACGAGTACGGCATCCAGCGGTAGGTCGCTCGGCGTGCGCATCTTGCTAGCTAGCCGTGCCATTCCAGGCGCAGCGGCTGCGGCGGGTTTTCTGGCTGCGGAACTGGCGCTCAACTTGCCGATGATGCCAGTGATAACGCGTACTCCGCCTGCCTGCGCGGCCGCGCCTGAGCGGTTCGCCCCCTGCCAGCAATCCTGCCTGACTGCCGCCCCTCAAGGAGGGAAAGATGCGTAAAGTTTTCCGGCGCTATGCCCCTTTGGCTCTTGGACTGGTCGCCGTCTGCGGCCAGATTTCTCGGCTCGACGCCGCGAGCCCTGACGCGTCGAGTGGCCCCGCTCTGATGTCACCAACGGTCGAAGCGGCGCTGGTCAACCAGGCACCCCCTCGCACCGCTCGGTCGACGGCAGCCTCCAGCACGAAGCGCGGTAGCACCAGCGCGACCAGTACCGACAGTTGGGCCAGCGCCGAAAACTGGGCTAGCGCCACGGCCAGCGATCGCGGAACTTGCTCGAACCGACACCTGTCCCGCCCGCTGCCGCCGGCCAGCAATAGTCGCTTTGCCAATGCTGATGGCCCGGTCGAACCCGCCGTGAGCCAAGCCGTGGCCAATAGTTGGCGGCGTTCTTCGCGGGCCAGCGTACGATCAGCCACGGAGTCCAACGGGGCGAGCTCTGAAGCCGCCTCGAGCGGCGAACCAACCAACTCCGTGACGCAATCGGCAATCGGCGCGAAGTTTAGCACCCAGCCGAACTTTGTCTCTCCTGGCGTTCGCGCATCGGCCACGGTTGCATCGCAGCCCACACCTATTGCGGAAACCATTTTCGAAGACGAGGCGCCACTGCCTGGTGGCGCTCCGTTGTTAGTCGCGGCCCGCGTGAGCTCGACCGCCACGCCCGCACCGGCCAGCGATGCTTCGCCCGCAACGAGCGCGCCGACGAGTGATGCTGGCGGTGTCGCCAATGCGAGCACTGCCGCCGCCGTCGCGAAGCCGAGTGCTTCCGTCCAGACCGTGGCGACCGCCGCAACCACTCCACTGAACACAACGGCCGCGGCACCGACCACCACCGCGTCCGCCTCGACTTCAACCGTAGCCGCGCATCAGCCCGCTGCGGCGGGTGGCACGCCATTGGCTGAGCGTCGCCCACCGTTGGGTTACCGTGTCGCCCGCCTGCGCAGCGCGATTCAAGCCGGCCGTACCGATGTGCAGCATGCCTCCGCGCAACCCGGCAGTGCGGCCGGCGGGGCTCCGTCCGCTGTTAACGAAGTGAAACAAACCGCTGGCTTTGAAGGAACCGTAATTCGCGACGTGCCACTTTCGGAAGCCGAGACGATTCCGGTGCCCGGTAGCGATTCCACGACCGAATCTGCCGACCTCGCCGAATCAACCACCGGCGAATGCAGCGATTGCGGCGACGATTGTTGCGAGGAGTGCTGCGAAGAGTGCCCGCGCCGCCGCCCGCTGCTGGCCCTCATCGACAAGCTCGACGAGTGCAAGGCCAAGTGCCGCAGTTGCTGTGCCTGCAACCAGGAGAGCTGGAACAACTGCAATTGCAACGGCAGCTACAAGTTTCCGGTGCCGCCGCTGTACACGTATCACTGGCCCGGCTTGTACTCGGCCGAGCTAATGACCGACTACCACAGCCCGTGGCGCTTTCCTCCGCTGAAGCCGTACACCGACGAATTGCCCAGCGCGGGCGAGGGCCCTCCGCAACCGTTGACGATGGTGGTGCCGACGAGCCATCAGCAAGCCAGCAGCCAGCCGACCGCTAAGCCGACCAAAGCACCGGCGAAAAAGCCCTCGGCCGTGCCGGCTCGTGCTAGTCAGGCGGCAGCCGCCAAGCCGGCCACGGCGAAGCCTGTGGCCGCGCGGCCCGCCGCGCAGCGTATCGCCACGCAAGCGACGCCGCGTGCTACCGCGGCAACGATTGTACGACCGGCCGCCGGCGCCGCGCCGGCCCCTGCCGAGCGGATCATTGGCGAGCCGGAGCCGATGAGCAAGAAGATCTGCCGCGCGTATGGCATCAAAGAGTAACCGCTCGCGCGGTGGCCGCGGCTCTGCGCAGCAGAACTGGCTGCTCAGCCGAACCGGCAAAGGTTCACCGTGAACAGCCGCCGCGTGACCGGGAGCACGGTAGTGATCGCCCGCAATCCCCAGCCGAACCGCTGGCGATAATGGTTCATCACCGAGTCGACCTCGAGCACGCGGAAGCGCGGGTCCCAGGCTTCGATCTCGTGAACGTCGTCGATTCCCCAGCGGAACTCGGCGCCGGTGATCCGCACCGCTTCGATCTTACGGCTGTTGCGCTGCGCCAGTCGTCCGCAAGTGTCGAACGCGACTAAGTTCCCTGCAAAGCGATCGGCGATCATGCCGAACAGCTTGCGGACGTCCTCCTCTTCGAAGTAGAGCAGCACGGCTTCGGCCATGATCAGCACGGGCCCGCCGCCCGAAGCCGCGGCGACAATCTCGGTCCAGGCGGGGTCGAGCGCCGACATGGCCAGGAACCGCCGGCGATCGGTCTCGGCGAAGAACCGCCGCCGCACGTCGATGGCGTCGGGCAAATCGAGATCGAACCAGCGGACGCGCCCGTTATCGAGCCGCTCGAAGCGCGTGTCGAGCCCGGCGCCGATCTCGACGACCGTGCCGTCGGGGTGCTCTTCGAGAAACTTGCGGGTCCAGCGATCGAAGATCGTGGCCAGTACGCAGGCAACAATTTGCGTAAGCTTGGTCTCGCGCTCAAAACGACTGAAGTCGTAGTCGAGCGACGCCACGATCTCGGCGGCCTTGGGATCGCGGAGAATGGGATTCGGCTCACGCGATTCGCGGGCCCGCGCCCAGAGCGGAATGAGCAGTGTCTCTTGAACCGTGCCCAGCGTGGCGACGTCGATTTTTTCAGTGGTGGGCACGGCGGCTCCCGGAGTGCGCGAGCTAGCGGGGGGCGATCAGGCTACTTTGGCGGCCGCGTCGGTCCCTTGCAAGGCCTCGAGCTCGCGCGCCGCGGCTTCCAGCGGACGCGTCTGGGCGATCCGCGCCGCGAACTCCCGGCTGCGCGTGGTGACCTCGGGCGTATCGAGCAGGTAGCGCAACTGCTTCTCGACGCGGTGTACTTTGTACTTGCGCGGCCAGAGGTGCGTCGACACTTCCAGCCGTTCGAGCCGCTGCGAGTTGTCGGGCTGATCGTAAATGGTCGGCACCACGAGCTGCGGCACGCCGGCCGCCAACGAGTGGCCGATCGTGCCGATACCGCCGTGGTGGACGAAGACGGCCGACTTGGGAAGCAGTTGCTCGAGCGGCACAAAGTTGAAGTGCTTGATTCCCGGCGGTAGCCGCGGCGGCAGTTGCTCGGGATGCGGCGTGAGCAGCACGGCCCGACGTCCCAGGCGGCGTACGGCCTCGACCGAGACGGCGAAGTAATCTTGCGCCTCGCGCATGATCGAGCTTTGGATGAACACGATCGGCGGTTCGCCCGCGGCCAGATACTCGGCCAGCTCAGGGCTCGGTGGCGCCGGCGTGCTGTAGTCGATCGGGAAACCGGTCAGCACGGTTTGCGTCGGCCAGTCGGGCTGTGGTGGATTGAACCACTCGGGGAATAACCCCAGCACGCGCTGCGGCGAGTGCCACCAACCTTTCATCACGCGGTCGACTGTCGGCAAGCCCAGGCTCGCGCGAAAATCGTTGGTAACCGGGCCGACTCCCATGTCGATGATCCAATCGACAAACCGGTCGAGCCCCTTGGGCAGCCAGCGCGGAATCCAGTTGGGCAGCCCCGGCGGATCGTAAATGCTGCGAAACCACATCGGCTGCAAGTGGACCGTGGCCAGCGGCACGCCGAGCTTCTCCTGCGCCACCCGGGCCCCCAATGCGTAGCCCTGCGCGGCAGCGACCGTTTCGCCCGGCACGTAGAGATCGCGGACGATGCCGTAGATCTTTTCGACCTGCGCTTTGACGAGCTCTCCCATCTCTTTGAGCGCGCGCAGCCCGGTCCAGTCCGACTGCCCCATCAGAAAGTCGTTGTAATCCTGTTCGGTGAGGTTCTCGACGAAACCGAGCCCGGCGCTTTCGATGATGGATTTATAGTGCGCATTGGCGACCATCGTCACCCGATGACCGCGCGCGGCGAGCGTCTTGCCGATGGTCAAGAACGGGAGCGTATCTCCCAGGCTGCCGATCGATATCAGAATCGCGTGCATGTTGACTTCTATACCGTAGGGAACCGTCGCGGGGGTAGTAGGGAGAGTGTTTGCTCTGGGCCGATCTCATCCGCTGGCCGCGGCGCGGTTAGCGGAGTGCCTCGAGCGGCTTGATGCGCATGGCCGACATGGCAGGCAACAACCCGCCCCCGATGCCCATCACAATCGAGAACAGCAAGCAGTAGATCACGATCCAGATATCGACCTGAAACGAAAATTCGACGGTGCGGCTGCCGATATTGGCGTTCTGCGACAGCCCGTTAAGCAGGAAGCCCAAGCTGGAGCCGAGCGCGCCCCCGATGACCGAGATCAACGCGGCTTCGATCAAGAACGAGACCAAGATCGCGCGGGCCTGAAAGCCCATAATCCGCATCACGGCGATATCCTTGATGCGCTGCCCGATGGCGGCAAACATCGTGGTCATGACGCCGAAAACCGCGCCGGTGCCCATGAACCAGGCGATGACCCAGGCGGCCAACTGCAGCGTCTGCATTTGCTCGGCCTGCTTGGCGTAATACTGCGGTTCGGTGTAAGCCTCGACGTTCATCTGCCGATTGGAGCCCAGGCTCTCGGCAATCCGCTGGGCGGCCGCGGCGCTCGGCGTGCGCAGGACGACGGTGCTGTAAGCACCCTCGCGTTTGAACTGGCTGGCCAGCTCGCTCAAGTCGCACCAAACTTCGGACTCGAGGGCCGATCCTTGAGCGTCGAACACGCCGCAGACGCGCCAGCGCTTGCGTCCCATCTCGAAGGTGTCGCCGACGTGCAGATTTTGCCCCGTTTCGACCGAGCGGCCGATCATCACTTCGCTTTGCCCGGCCCGCAGCGCGCGCCCCTTGATGACGCGAATCGCCGTATGGACCTGAAACACGATCGGCTGTACGCCGCGCAATTGCAGGGCGGTGTAGTCTTGCTTATCGGGATTGAATCGATTGGCGTTCAAGAACATCTCGCGGCTCGCCAAGATGCGGCTGCCGGGGAGCCCTTTCTCGTCGCGGATATGTTCGAGCGACGAGATCGTGTCGCGCGTCAGGCTGCTGAGCACTTCGTCGGCCGCCCCCTTCGACAGCACGATCACGTTTTCCGGCTCGCCGCTTTGCCGGCAGACCGCCGTGATGCCATTGATAAACGCCAGCATCACTACCAGTCCAAACACCACCAGCGTGAAACCGAGCGCCGTCATCAGCGTGGTCTTCCAGCGCACGATCAGGCTGCGGTAGTTGTACGAGACCGGCACACCGCGGATGTCGACGAAGTACTTCAGCACGACCAGCGCCCACAACGGGAGCAAGCCGGCAAGCACCCAAGTCAACCAGGTTGGCCAGGTAAACGACATACGCAGTTCACGCGATCCGGGAGAAGACGTCGGAGACCTTGACCTTACGGGCAGTCATGGCCGGGAAGATGCTGCCGACAAAGCCGATCGAGGCGCCGGAAATGGCGCCCCAGGCCATGGCCTTGGGAGACACGGGAAAGACCAACAGAAAACCCGTGAAGCCTTCCGAAGGCAACTGGCCCGATTGGGCCAGCGCCGACGCACCCCAGGCCAGGGCCGCACCGGCGAAACCGCTCAGCGAGCCGATCAGCATCGCCTCGCCGACGACCATGGCCACGATGTGCAGCGGCTGGAAGCCCAGCACCTTGAGCACCGCCATTTCGACGCGCCGTTCGCGCGTGGAAATGCTGATGCTGTTGGCCAAGAGGATCACCATGTCGATCGAGAGGATCAGCGCCACGAAATCGATGATGAACAGAATCACTTGGCCCTTTTCGACAAACCGTGCCACGCCCGACGACTCGGTCTCAACCTTGAGCGCCGGCTGGCTGCTGGCGAAATCGTGCTGGATTTGCGAGATCACGCGCGGTGCGAGCTTGGCGTCGCGCAGCCGTAGCCAGACCAGGCTCACCGTGTCTTTATTGCCGGTCCCCTCGGCGAAATAATCGTCGCGAAAGAAAAAGCTCAACGGGTAGACCCCCGCCGGCATCACGCCGACAATCTTGAAACGCAGGTCCTTGCCAGCCGACGACGTGCTGAAAAACGTGAATTGCTGGCCGACCTTCCAGTTCATCGCCTGCATCAGGGTCGAGCCCATCAGCACGCCCGACTTCTCTTTCTTCATTTCTTCGATTACGGATGGGTCGAGATCTTCCAGACCGCCGTGCATGCGTGTGAGGTTTTCGACGCGCGTGGCGAAGCCCAACCCCGCGCGATCGCTGCGCAGCGTCTTGTCGAAGAAGCCGACGTACAAGTTCCAGGTGGTCCAATCCTCGACGCCGCGAATGCGAGTGAGCCGCGGCAGATAGCGCACCGGCACTTCGCTGGGAGCGACCCACCGCTCGGTGACAATCAGCTTGGCCTGGCTTGATTCGGTCGAGAGCTGCTGCCGCACGGTGGCCACGACCGAGAGCACCACCACGCAAATGGTCACCAGCACGGTCACTGCAAATGCCGTGAGCGTCGTGCGGAGTTTGTTCCGCCCGAGGTTCTTGAGCATTAGCAGGATGAACTTGCCCACGGTGGGGGTCTCTTCAGGAGATGGTTTTGCAATGCCGAGTGCACGGAGCGGGCATTGCCGCGCGACCGACAAGCTGGTTCGAATTGCCGCCGGCACTAATGCGGTTGATCGGCCAACGGGCGGGCAGAGTTCGGCACCGCACCGTTGGGGACCGCTCCCCGCATCGGCAGCGGTCGATTGACGTCGCAGCGATCCTCGATCAACCGGCCACTATCGATCCGCAGCAACCGCCTGGTGCGGGCGGCCACGTTGGGATCGTGCGTAACGACTAATAGGGTCTTGTGCATTTCTTCTTGCAGCATCTGCAGCAGGTCGAGGATCTCCTTCGATTTTTTGGTATCGAGGTCACCCGTCGGTTCGTCGGCGACGATCAGCGCCGGGTCGGTGACCAGGGCCCGCGCGATGCCGACGCGTTGTTGCTCGCCGCCGGACATTTGCCCGGGGCGGTGATGCTCGCGGTGATCGAGCCCGACGGCCTTGAGCACTCGGTGCACCTGGTCGCGGCGGCGGCGCCCCGACATGTTCGTCAGTAGCAGCGGCAGCTCGACGTTCTCAAAGGCCGTGAGCACCGGAATCAAATGAAAGAACTGGAACACGAAGCCGATGGCGTTGGTGCGCCACTTGGCGAGCTGTGCCTCGTTCATCGCCGAGATTTCGCTGCCGCCAAAAAAAATGCGCCCGTACGTCGGCTGGTCGAGTCCGGCGATCAGGTTCAACAGCGTGGTTTTACCCGAACCGCTGGGGCCAATCAGCCCGACGAAGTCGCCCCGTTCGATCTCGAGGTTGACTTCGTGCAGCACTTCGACGCGTTCGCTGCCCCGAATGTAGTGCTTCACGGCCTTCTCGACCCGCACCAGAATGTCGGGGTCGTGGCTCACGAGGATTCTCCGGCAGCGGCGTCCGCGGGCTCGGCAGCGTCCGCACCAGGGGCGGCGCCGGCAGGCAGCTCGGGCATCTTGGGCGGCCGCACGCGGCGACCGTCCGAGAGCGACTCGGCCCCCGACATCAGCACGATCTCACCTTTGTTCAACCCACTCTTAATCTCGATCTCCTCGCCATCGCCCTCGCCCACTTCAACCTTGCGCTGGCGAGCAATCAACCCATCGAGCACGTACACGTAGGGCGTGGCGCCGTCTTCCTCAACCACGGCTCGCTTCGGCACGCGCGGCAGCCGGGCAGCGGCATTCGGATCGTGCTTGCGGACAAACAGCACCCGGCAGTTCATGTCGACCAGCAGGTGTTGGTCGGGATTGAGCACGCGCACTTTGACGACCACGGTGCCGCGCGCTTTGTTGACCAGTGGCAGAATGCGATCGATCCGCCCTTCGTAGGTAAGGTTGTCGAACGCATCGGGGATCACGCGACAAGGATCCCCCACTGCGATCCGCTGCAGATCGGTTTCCTGAACTTCGACCTCGGCCTCCATGTCCTTGAGGTCGGCCACGACGAGCATGCTCTTGATGACCACCTCGGGATGGATGCCTTCTCCTTCTTCGGCGTTCTTCTCAATGACCGTGGCGTCGCACGGTGAGACCAGCCGCGCGTTGTCGACCATGACTTCGGCCTTACGCAACAGGGCTTTGGCCTGTTCGACCTGGGCCTCGGCCGCGGCGATTTGCTCGGGCCGGACGCCCCGCTCTAACAGCAGCAAGCTCTGTTGCAGGCTGCGAGCGTTCGCTTCGGCGCTTTTGTATTCCGTTTGCCGCACCGTCATTTCCGCGTCGGTAATGTTCTGCGGGCTGCGCTGACGCAACTCCATCGCCCGCTCCAAGTCTTGGCGGGCTTTATCCAACTGGTGTTTCGCTTGTTCAAAAATCGCCTTGGCCTTGGCGATTTCCTCAGGCTGCGCGCCGTGGCGCAGCTCGTCGAGCTTGGCTTCCCACTGGGCCAGCGTGGCTTTGGCCGATTCGACTTCGGCCTTGAACAGGCGGTCGTCGATCTGGACGAGCAAATCGCCCTTCTTGACGGCCTGACCCGCTTCGAACGGGATGGCAACGATGTAACCCCCCACGCGCGGCGAGATATTGATGCGGCGGCGCGGCGCCAGGTAACCCGTTAGATCCAACAGCACGTCGCTCGAATCACTGGTGCCAAAGACCAGAGCATCGACCTCGACGGGGGGCTTCTCGAAATAGCCGGCCGTGTTGGCCCACATGCCAGCGGCCACGAGCACACCGCCGGTCAGGCAAAGCCAGAACAGCATCCGCACCCAGCGCACGCGGCGCCCGTTGCCGCGGCGTTCGTCCTTGTCGAGCCGCAACGCTCGCAATTGCAGGGCAACCGGTTCCTCAGCCGAAGGGACCGGCGCGTCGACCGCACGAGCGACTCGTTGTGTTTCGGTTGCCATAGGAGTTTTGTCCACCGCGGCAGCAAGGGCCGGATTAAGGCGCGTCGAACTCAAACACACAGGACGCCGCTGCTTGGCCGGCGCTACGCTCCAACGGGCTTATGCCAGGTCGCCGGCAGCCTGGGATACTTCTTCATACTGACTCCACTTGCGACCGCAACCACCCGGTGCCAGCGCCGCGCCCGGCTGCGCGGTCAGTGCCAGGATGTTGTCTCCCACGCGCACGGTGCTGACAACGTAGCGATCTCCGGTGGGCAAGTACTGCACGAGCAAACAGCCCTCGGCGTCGGCATCCACGGCGACAAAATCCTTCGGTCTGCCTGCCAGCCCGGTTCCTAACAACTTGCCGACGGCTTCCTTCGCGCACCAAAGCCGCGTCGGCCAGACCTCGGCGGGCTGGGAGACCGACAGCGTTTCCAAGAGCGCGATTTCGGCGTCGGTGGCGAAGTGCGTGATGATCTCCGTGGCCCGACCATCGGCCGGCTCGAGGTCGATGCCGACCGGAACCCCCGACGCGAGCGCGACGTAAGTCGTATCGGTGTGTGCCAAACTAATGAACGGCCAAGCCGGATCGTCGGCCGGTTCGAGCGTCGGGCGCCCCGCCGCGTCGTGCCCGATCGTCATCTCGGCCGGAAACGGATACAGCGTGCCGTGCGTTTGGTGCCACCACTGTCGAACCGCGTCCTTCACTGCGACTCGCGAAAACACCAATTGCCGCTTGAGCTTCGTGTTTTCGAGAGCCCAGTAGGCGGGCATCTCCTGTGAACTCAAGAATATGCGGGCCGCCCAGTCAGGGTCAACATCCTTGAAATCTTGCTTGGTCGCCAGTGTACAGACGCTGCCGGCCGGCAGCCCCGGGACGTCGACCACGTCGGCCGTGAGATAATGCGAGGGCAACCGCGTGCTGTCGGAGTACTTCTGCGTCCACTTCCAGACGAACTCAGACCAGCCACTGATTCGCACCCACACGCCACCTTGCCCATCTTCAATTTCGACGTTGGCACGCAGCTTTTTGGTGTCGTGGTCGAACTCGGTGATTTCGATGCGGATCGGCGCTACCGTGCCAATTGGGGGGGTAGGGCAATAGAACTCGACCTTGTCGGCGCCTGTCGGCAAGATGCACTGCCCGTTGGCGATCGCCCACAAACCGATGATCTGACCGATGCCGTCCATCAGGCACGGGTCGGTGAGCAACAGCGGATCGGGCTTCGAAGCGAACAGCTTGTCGGTCGGACGCACCGCCAGCGCTGCCGACGCCGCCGGATTGCCCAATTCGTAAAGACCTGCGACGACGTGAAACGCCGGCCCGTGGAACATCCACCGCAGCGGATAAACCTGCTCTGCCGTAAAGGGCCACGCGCCGCCATCGGGCGCGGCCATGTCGAACTGCACGTCTTGCCGGTACTCGGTCGCCAGCACCACCGTCACCGAGAAGCTCTGCTTCTCTTCGAAGATCGTCGAGCATTCGACGCGGGCCACGCCTGTCTCGGGGTCGACGCTCAGCACGCGCGCCTGAATTTCGATGTCAATCCAACTAACATCGCGCATGCCGACCCAGCGCTTCCCACGCACGTTTTCAAAACCGATCAAGCCCAGCCCGGGGCACAAGATCGAGGCCGCCTCGGCCATGAACTCCATGCTGACCGTCAGCGGCAGCACCGGCAGACACTCGTGCACCGGCTTGTTGTTGAACACGAACAAGTGATCGTGCAGGAAAATATCTTCCGCCAGATCGAGCCGGCGGTGAATGCGCAGCTCCTGATTGGGGAGCCAGTGCACGATGTCGCCCAATACGGGGAGCCGCGCCACGAGCGCCGGATCGAGCGCGGGGATCTCGGTCGCCGCCGGTTCGCTGCTCGGGCCCGCGGCGGCAACCGCATTCGAAACGGCTGCACTTACAGCAGTTGCCATGCCGCCGACCGGATAGTGGGCGGGCGCGGGGGGCGCGGCGATCGACGCGGAGCTGCCCGCCGCGCTGTACGTCGGCGCGGCGATCGGCGGTGCCGAACTCGCTGCTGTGGCAGTCGCTGCAGGCGCGGCCAGCGGTGCGCTCGCCGCGGCAGTGGTGGTTGCCTCGATCTCGGCCACGATCGCGGCCGCCGCCGGCGCAGTAGTCGCGGAACCAGCCGCTGGCACGCTCTCATGATACAGCGGCGACCAATCGATCCGCAGCGGAATCGCCATGCGCGGGCGGGGTGGGTGCGCCTGCGGCGCGTCGAAGTCCAACGCCCGCAGCCGCCGATATCGAAACAGCGGTATGAGCTCCAACGGCGCGCCGGCCGTGAAGATCGTCGCGCACAAGTGATTCAGTTGCGTCAGCGGATTGCGCGTATCGACGTCGAGCGCAGCGGTCACCGCCTTGGCGCCGTCGGGCAAGAGCCGCTCGAGGTGGGCCGCCATGTGGCCGCCTCCCACCTGCACGAACATCCGCGCGCCATCCTCGTACATCTTGCGAATGGTTTGCCAAATGCGGAGCGGATGATCGACGTTGAGCATCAGCGTGTCGCGAATCCCCTGCGAATCGGTCGGATACTTTTCCGCGGTGATCGACGAGTACAGATCGACGCTCGGCGGACGCAGATCGAAGTGCTGCCCGCTGTACTCGGTATCGAGCTCGGCCCGCAGATGGCTTAAGCCGGGGGTATGGATCGGCGGATACGGCAGGATGCTGACGAGAATCTGTTCTTGCCGCAACGTCTCGGCGATCCGCAGCAGCCCGTCACGATCGCCGCCGAAGATGACCCCCTCGGGCGCCATGTAAATGGCCATGTACGTGCCGGGATTGTCGGCAAACAACGGCTCGAGCTTTTCAGCGCGGGTCCAGGCAAAGGCCAGCCGCTGCCGCCCCGCGTTGCGCGTATCGAGGTTGAGCACTTTCCAAAAGCTGGGGGCCGTCTCGTGGAAGTCGGCGCTCCCCACCACGCAGAGCGCGGCCATTTCTCCCTGGCTTTGGCCGGTCACCATGTCCATCGGAATCTTGAAATCACGCAGCAACACCCAACCGACCCAGTTGCTGAGCGTGACCCCCATCGCGGCCAGGTAGCGCTCGCCCGCCTCCTGCGGCTTGTCGAGATCGTCGTCGACCTTCGGCGGCGCCAATCGCTTCTTCAGCTTCTGGCGATACTCTTCCGGCAAGCTGGCCGGCGGGCAGAAGATCGAGCTGGTCGGCACGGTGTCGTCGGGATGTCGATCGCGATTCTCGAAGAAGTCGAACTCGGCCCGCACGTCGGGGTAGTGCAAGCAGAGCTCCATCAAGTGATCGGGATAGTTGCCAATCAAACCGGGGAAGCCCATGCCCGGCAGGATGAAGCCCACTTTGCCTTCGTGTCTCGCGGCGTCAGCGGCGAAGTAGATCTCGGCCACGTCGTCGAAGTTGGTTTCGGCCGCCAAACCTTCGCGGCAACGCGCGAGCAGGCGGCGCAAGTGCGCGAGATCGTCGGCCACGAGCGCCAGCTTGCAGGGCTGCGCGAAATCGAGCTCGCGCGATAACGACCAGGCGATGTCTCCCAGCGTGGCCCCGGTGCCGTCGGCATCGAGAAAACGTTCGAGCCGCGCAAGTTTGGCGGCCAACTCGCCGCGCGACTGCGCGGTGAAGCACACCAGGTCGCTCGCCCGCGAAACGCCGGGATCGAACGGTCGCGGCAAGAGCGCGGGCGCTGGCTCCGGTGCTGCGACGGCGGCCGCCGATGCTTCCGCGGCCACGCCGGCGGGCAGTTCGGGCACGCTCACACTGGCGCCGCCGACGGGCGTCATTACTTCTTCGAGAATCACGTGCGCGTTGATTCCGCCGAATCCGAACGCGTTCACACCAGCGCGCCGGGGCCCAAGCGCCGGACTGTGAATCCAGGGGCGCGTCTGCGTCACCATGTAGAACGGCGCGTCTGCCAGCTCTTCGCGCGGCTGCTCGCAGTTCAGGCTGGGCGGAATGATCTTGTTCGACAGGGCCAGCGCCGCTTTGATGATGGCCGCCATGCCGGCGGCCGGCATCGTGTGCCCGATCATCGATTTGACGGTGCCCATCGCTCGGGCGGTCGCCGGCTTGTTGCTGCGGCCATAGAAAGTTTTGACCGTTTCCAATTCGACCTGATCGCCAACCACGGTGCCGGTGCCGTGCAATTCGAGCAAGCCGATGCTATCCCGATCGACGCCGGCATCGTGATAGGCGTTCTCCAGGCAGCGAACCTGCCCGCCGCTGGCCGGAGCTAACACATCGACATCCTTGCCGTCGCTGGCCGAGCCGACCCCCTTGATGACGGCGTAGATTTCGTCGCCGTCGCGCCGGGCGTCTTCCAGCCGCTTGAGCACGATGGCCCCGCCCCCTTCGCCCACCAGCAGCCCGTCGGCGCGACTGTCCATCGGCCGAATTGTGCGTGAGGGGGAGAGGGCCCCCAAGCGGGTAAACACGTAGAGAAACGACGGCGTCATGCTGAGGAACAAGCCCGAGGCGACCGCCAGATCGCTTTGGCCGGTGCGCAACCGCCAGACCGCTTGCTCGACGGCCAACAGCGACGATGCGCAGGCGGCGTCGACGGCATAGGCCGCCCCGCGCAGGTTCAAGCGATTCGCGGCCCGGCTCGCCGAAATGTTCGAGACCGCCGTCGAAACATTGTCGATGTCGCGCGGCGTGCAGGCCTTGCGCAAGAACGTCTCAATCTCGCCGCGCTCGCGATCGATGAGCCCCGGAAAACCGCGGGCGATCATTTCGAGCACCATCTCGAACATTTCGGCCCGCAGCGTCAGTTCGACGAGCTTGCCGGTGGGGTAGGCGCCGCGCCCCATGATCAAATCGGTTCGTTCGCGAACCGGAGCGCCCTCGGCGATGCGGGCGTCGCGCAGCGCCTCGTCGATGATATGCAGCATGAAGAACTGATCGGGATCGCCGTGCCGAACCAGATTCGGCAGCACGCCGTAGGGGACGGGGTCGAAGAGGACGTCGTCACCCAGGAAGCCGCCGCGGCTGAAAGGGATGTGGGCGTCGTGCTCGGGCGCGTACCCGAAGTTCGGATGAAAGCGCCACCGCTTCGGAGGTCGGTCGCTGATGCAATCGACGCCACCGGCCAGATTCGCCCAATACTCGCGCAGGTTGCGCGCCTGGGGAAAGATGCACGCCATCCCGACGATGGCAATGTCCCGCTGCTCTTGCATGTCGCGTGCCCTACTCCCCGTGACCCATCGCCAACATCCGCTCGACACTTCCCGACACGACCACCTCGGCGCTCGGGCGATCGGCCCGCTGCAGTTCATGTGTAAAGAACCGCACGCCGACGTCGATCGGAATCATGTCAAAACCGACCGTGGCATACATGCGCCGAAGTTCGTCGGTCACCATGCCACCGTCCCAAGGGCCCCAATTCATTGCCACTACCTGCGCTGGCCAACGCGCGTCGAGGTAGTTGGCCAGCTTGTTCAAAAACTCGTTCGCCGCGCTGTAGTCGACCTGCCCCGCATTGCCGAAGCGCCCCGACACCGAAGAGAAAAAGACCAGGAATTTAAGCCCGTCGGGCCGCAGTTTTTCCGCCAGCACCAGGGCGCTGGTGACCTTGGTGCGAAACACGTTGGCGAACGACTCACTCGTTTTGTCACGAATGCGTTTGTCGTCGACGATGCCCGCCCCGTGTACCACGCCGTCGATTCGCCCATGGCGGGCGTACAAATCTTCGATCAGCGTGGTTAAAGCGCCGGCATCGCGAACGTCGAGCGCCAGGTACTCGACCTCGGAGCCCGCCGCGCGACAAGCTTCCACATTAGCACGAATCTGGCGATCTTTCAGGACGCGGGAAATCTGCTTTTCGATCTCGGCCGGCACCACCCGTTGACCACGTGCTTTGGCCTCGGCCAGCAGGTGGCGGCGCAGCTCCGGCGACGATAATCCGGCCGTTTCCGCCGCTTCGGGACCCGGCAGCGGCGAGCGCCCGACCAGCACCAGGCGGGGTTGCCACTGCTCGGCCAGCGCTTTAGCCACGTCGGCGGTCACGCCATAGGCGCCGCCGGTCACCAGCACGACTGCCCCCGGTTCGAGCACCGGCGTCGTCGATGCGGTGTGCGGGCCGTCTTTGCGAAGCAACAGCTTCCAGCGCCCCTGCCGGCTGAGCCCCACCTCGACCTGCGGATCGCCCGATTCCAGCTCGGCGAGCAACTGCCCGGCCAGGGCCGCCGGAGCCAACCCCGCGTCAACGTCGATCGCCTTGACGACCAGCTTGGGGTTCTCGCGCAGCAGGGTCTTAGCGATGCCGATCGTGGGGGCAGCCGTCAGCGCCGACGACAGACCGGCGTCGACCCCGAACTTGCCACCGAGCGAAGTGAGATTGATGAACCACCCGCCTCCTTCCTCCGAACTGGTGCGCAGGTCGGTCTCAAACTCTTTGAGCACGTTGAACGTCCAGAGCGTGACGGCCAGCGGAGCATCGGCCGCGGGCCAGCCAGCCTGGCAGAACGGCTCGCTCAAGCCGAGGAAGTTGAAGACCGCTCCGACGGGCGCCCCGTCGGCGGCTTGCAGCAGGCGGTGCAATTCGGCGACCGCCTCGGGCGAATCGAGATCGACTTCGTAGCGATCCGACTGCACGCGCCGGGTCGCCGCGCCCCGCACCACGTAGCGCACCCGGTAGTCGTCCGAAGCCAGCGCCGCGGTCACCGCCGACGTCAACTCACGGGCTTCACCGAGGACCAGAACTAAGTGATGCTTTGGAAATTTTTTTTTGAGCCGTTGGCTTCCAGCGGCGCTTCGACCGCGGTCAAGGCGTACCGATCGACGCTGCTGGCCGCGTCGCTGCTGCTCTTCGCCGCTTCGCCATTGAGGGCCGGAGCCGTCGTGGCGCTGCTCCCCGTCGATCCGCTTCCAGCAGCGGTATGCACGGCGTGCCGGCGGGCGTACGAATCGATGATGTCGCCGAGCGTTTTGAGCTTGGTGAACTCGGTGAGCCGCTCCTCTTCGTCCTGTCCTTCGTCGGCGAAGTAGACGTGATAGGTCTTCAGGCTGCTGAAAATCTCGACCGTCTTGATCGAGTCGATCCCCAGGCCCGCCTCGAGCGGCAGATCGACATCAAGCATGTCGGTGGGATAGCCCGTGCGCTCGCTGACGATGGCCAGCAAGTCTTCGCGGAATTGTTCGACCGAAGGAGGACCACCCGCGGCGGCTGGCGCGGCGGGAACTGCGCTTTTCGCCACCGCACTGGCCTGGCCGTTCGCTGCCACGGCCGCGCCGTTCGACACCGCGGCGCCATTGGTACCAGCACTGTGAGCGTGACCATTTGCCGTGGGAATGGCAACTGGCGCGGGCGCTGCGACCGCCACGGGTCGAGCTACCGCGACCGGCACCGCGGCCGGCGGGGCAGGCGTGGCGACATTGCCACTCGGAACGGCGACCGGCGGTCGGGCGACAACTCCCGCTGGCGCGACCCGTGTCGCGGCCGAACCAAAGGCGCTCGGCGGCGCGATCGGCTGCCCGAGGGCCGGCTGCTGCACGACAGGTTGTGGAACATAGGCGGGAGCTACCGCTGCCGGAGCACTCGGCGCGGGCACACTATGCGCGGGGACACTCGGCGCCGCCACACTCAACGTCAGCGGAGGGCTAGCCGACAAGGCCGGCACCGCGCCCGCCCCACCCGTCAGGCAGTGCAGCAACATGCGCTCCTGGGTATCCAGGAATCGCTCGACAAGACGCTGCTGCGAGAATTGAACCTCGAGCAACATGCGGGTCGTCGCTTGGAAATCGGCATAAAGCCCTGCGCCGCCTGCGGCGCTTCCAGTCGCAGAGGCGACCGACGGGGGGACATTTCCGTTGGCTTCACCGCTCGTTGACGTCATGGCTACGGTCTTCCTCGAAGAACTCACCGGGGTGGAAACCAAGTACCTATTCTGCCCTGACATTGCACCGGACGGAAGCGCCTCGCGCGATATTAATGATTCGCGCCCTCCTACCAAGGTTCCGCCCATGCCTACTGAAACGCTTGCCCCGTTGCCGCTTGAACTACTCGCGTGAATTGCTGCGGTGCTGGCTGCCGTCGCTGGCACTTGCGGGGGTGTTACACCCCGTCCAACCGCCGCATTTGGCACCGGCTGCGCCGCATTTGGCACCGCAGGGGCCGCGATGGGCGCCGGCGGCGTGGCAATGGGTGCCGCGATCCGCGTGACGGCCGCCGGCGCGGCGACAGCACCGGCCGACGTCGATAAGCCCTCGGCAGCCTGCGGAGTTCGGGTGACCGCCCGCTCGGGCGACCAATTGTCCGATCCGCTCGCTTCGCGAATCACGGCCGTCGCTCGACCAGGTTGCGAAGCCACGGTCGCCGGAGCGCTCGAACCCGACTTCGCACCGAACTTGGCTCGCAGCCCTTCCCCCTTTCGCGCCCCGGTTCGCACGGGCAGTGGCGTCACCGGCGTGCTCTTCATCGGACCGACGATCCAGTCGGACGGCTTGGGATGCGTCTGGCGATGCACCTGCGCGAAGTATTCGGCTACCGAAGTGGTCGCCAGCCCGCGCCCGTCGTACCAGGCGCCCATCTCGACCGGCAGCCCCAGCACGAGCAACTGCCCGAGCACGTGGGCCAACTGCGTGAAGCCTTCGCGACCTGGCGCGTCGATCGCCAGGGTGGTCACCGGTTCCCCTTGCAGGATGCGCGAGACCAGCCCGCTGAGCACCTTGCCGGGGCCAACTTCAAGAAACACCTGCGCGCCGTCGCGATAGAGCTGGCGAACTTCCTGCTCCCACAGCACCGGCTCGTCGAAATGCCGGGCAAGCAGTTGGCGGATGTCGTCCGGATCTTGCGAATGGCGCCCGCCGGTGGTGTTGCTGTAAACCGGCAACTTGGGCGTGTGGAACTCGGCAGCGCGGAAGTGGACGGCCATCTTCTCGGCGCTACGATGCAACAGCGGCGAATGGAAGGCCGCCGAGACGGCGATGCGCTTCGCCCGCAGCCCCATCTTGGTGAGTTTTTCGACGGCCGTGGCGATCACCGCTTCGGCGCCGGCAATGATCGTTTGATCTGGCGCGTTGAGGTTGGCCAGCGTGGCGTCGATTTCCAGTTCTTTGAGCGCGGCCTGCGTCTTCAGAGCGTCGGCCTGCACGGCGACCATGCCGCCCGGGATATCGCGGGCCGCTTCGGCGCAAACCTGGCCACGAATCGCCGACAATCGCAGCAAGTCTTCGCGCGACAGGCAGCCCGCCGCGTACAAAGCGACGTGTTCACCGTAGCTGTGACCGGCCACGAAACCGGGACGCAAGCCGAATCGCTCGAGCAGCTCGGTGGCAAACAGTTCGACCGCCCCCAGCGCCGGCTGCGCCACGCGCGTGTCGCTCAACGCCGCGAACAACCGCTGCGACTCGGCTTCGTCGAACACCGGCCGCGGGTAAATATAGCGTGACAGCGGCTCAGGCAGGAAACCTTCCAGCCAGCGGTTGGCGTCGGTCAGCAACTCCCGGCCCCAGGGGCTACCGACCAGCAAATCGCGGAGCATGTTCACGCTCTGTGAACCTTGCCCCGGATAGAGGAAGCAGACCTGCTCGGGCTGCACCGGCGACGCTTCGGAGTAATAAATGCCGCTAGGGTCGGAAAGCCCCTTGCGCTCCGGCAACATCTGCAAGGCGCGGCCCAAACGCTGCCGCAGTTCGTTCGTCGAGGTGGCCACGATTGCCAGCCGGCAGGCCGTACTCGGCCGCTCGCGGGCCGCTTCGTCGCGCAACACCGCGGCCCCCAATCGCGCGAGGTTGGCGGTCGGCTCGGCGGACAGTTGTTCGTGAAGCTGCCGCACCACGTCGAGAATCTGCTCGCGGCTGTCGCGGCGCCAGACAAACAGCTCGGCCGCGCGGGGGGTCAGATCGTCGGCCTGCGCGGCGTGGAAACTGCCCGTGTATTCTTCGAGCACCACGTGGAAGTTGGTGCCGCCGAAACCAAAGGCGCTCACGCCGGCGCGGCGTGGTTCGTCACCCAACTCGCCAATCCAGGGGCGCGTCTCCGTGTTGATGTAGAACGGCGTCTGGCGGAAATCGACGCGGCGCGTCGGCGTATCGACACCAATCGTCGGCGGTAGCACGCCATGTCGGAGCGCCAGCACGATCTTGATCAGGCTCGCCATACCGGCCACGGTCTTAGTGTGGCCGATCATCGACTTCACCGAGCCGACGCCGGCAAACTGCCGCTGATCGCTGTGCCTGGAGAAGACTTCGGTGAGCGTCGTCAGCTCGGCGCTGTCACCCACGACCGTGCCCGTGCCGTGCGCCTCGACGAGCGAAATCGTAGCGGGCGAAAGCTGGGCGTCTTCGTACGCGCGGCGCACGGCGCGGGCTTGCCCGGGTGGGTGGGGCGCCGTGAGACTGCGATTCTTACCGTCGCTCGAAGCGCCGATCCCCTTGATCACCGCGTAGATCTTGTCGCCGTCGCGCTCGGCGTCGGCCAGGCGTTTGAGCACCACGCAGGCGATCCCTTCGCCGAGCCCGATGCCGTCGCCGGCGTCGTCAAACGGCCGCGACCGCCCGTGCGGCGACAAGGCGTGCGTCTTCGAGAAGCACATGTAGCAGAACGGGTTGTTCGTCGCGTCAGCCCCGCCGACGAGCATCATGTCCGACGTGCCGGAGCGCAACTGTTCGATCGCCGCGTGCAGCGCCGCCAGCGACGCCGCGCAGGCCGCGTCGACCACGTAATTCGGCCCGTTGAAATTGAACTCGCGGGCGATGCGGCCGGCCACCACGTTCAGCAGGAAGCCAGGGAACGAATCCTCGGTCCATTCGGGCAGCTTGCTCTCCAGGCTGGCGTACAGCTTCTCGCGAGCCTCGTCCGAGAGCCCATCGGCCAGCGGCAAGTAGTTCCGCATCATGGTGCGGAAACTGTAGCGGGACCCCAGTTCGTGCGAGCCGGCACACGCGAACAACACGCCCGAGCGCTCACGCGGAAAATCGCGGCGATCGTAGCCGGCGTCCTGCATGGCCTGCGATGCCACCTCGAGCGCGAGCAACTGCAACGGCTCGATGCTCAGCAGGCTGGCGGGCGGAATGCGCCACTTCATCGGATCGAACACCATCGACCCGAGGAAGCCGCCCCACTTGGAATAGACCTTGTCCTCGGCGAAGCGATCCTCATCGAAGAAATCGTCGGCGTTCCAGCGATCGGCCGGCACCACCTCGACCGCGTCGACCCGATTGACGATGTTCTCCCAGTACTCACGCAGCGTGTTCGCCTGCGGGAACATGCAGGCCATGCCGACGACCGCGATATCGGCCGACTTGGTCGGGAGCACTTCGGGGTCGGGCTGCCAGGGGAACCGCCGCGAGGCCAACTGCTCGAGCAGTTTGGCCCCCCCCGACGAAATCTCGTGCAGTTCGATGTTGCTCGCAGCGGCCGCTTGATCGGCAGCCGAGCCATCGCCAACCAGCAGGCCCACCTTCATGCCGCGGGCCGACAGCGGCGCCGCTAACGCCGCGACCATCGCGGCACTGAGCGAACTGCCGATCCCCGGCGCGAATACCACATGGAATTCTTCAGCGCGATCGACCTTTGTCGTCGCCAACTGGCTGATGACGGCTTGCCAGAGCGCCAGGTCGACGCGCGAGCCGCGATCCCCATCACCGACATCACTCCCGGCCAGTACGAACTTTCGCGAGCCCGCCGCCAGGGCCGTGGTCAACTGCGGAAGCGACGCGATTCGCAAATAAGTGGCGACGCCCAGCGGCTCGAGCTCCGCGGCGGCACCGGCCATCGCGCCATCCAGCAACGCCACGGCTGGCTTCACGCTACGGATCTCGGAGAGCAACTGGTCGCGAAGTTCCGCATCTACCGAGGCAAGCAGGCTGACGCCCCAGGGACGTTCGGCCAGGCGATCTTTGGCCACGCCGAGCAGGGCTCGTGCCCCGCCCGCCCCTTGGCCTGCGAGTGAAAAGATCGGCAGCCCACCACGCTCGGCGATCGTTTCGCCGGTGGTCAGCGAATCCTCCCCGTGCGGAACGCGCTGCAGAATCGGGTAACGGGTCCTTTGTGCTTCTG
The DNA here is from genome assembly GCA_964495375.1 of uncultured Planctomycetaceae bacterium. Lineage (GTDB taxonomy): Bacteria > Planctomycetota > Planctomycetia > Pirellulales > JAEUIK01 > JAIESQ01. The sequence continues at coordinate 62,957 of CAZBWM010000020.1, forward strand.
CCAAGGCCGATTCGGGCGCGACGCTCCGCGCGCTGCGCGCGACCTTGAGATTCTCTTCGATGGCGCGACGATAGGCCTGCACGATCCCGGCGACGTTGACGTGCTCGTCGGCCAGGCGGCGGGCCTGACCGATATCAATGCCCAGCGGAATCAGTGCTTCGCCCGTGGACTCGTCCCCCTCGAGCAACAACGAGCGGAGGGGAACTTGCCAATCCTGCCCCGAGGCCAGGCTATCGGCGAGCGACGCGACCGACTCGCGGCCGCGCGGCGAGTACAAACGAAAGCTGCGATCTGCCGAACCGATCGCAAACGTCTCGGCGCCGTCGAGCTGCGACCAGCGGCGCCGATCGGCTTCGTCGAAGGGTGATTCGGTCGCCAACCAGACTTGCTCGCGGAGCACCACGCCGGTGACGCCGGCCAACAGCGCCGCGGTAGCCGTATCGGGACCGATTCCCCCCTGGACCCAGAGCGGGATCTTCGGCCCCTCGCTTGCCGGCGAATTACTGCCAACCTTTTGACCTCTGAGCTGCTCGATCAGCTCGAATGTCGAAGCGGCGCTGACGCGACCAGCGGCCTCGTTCCCCTTGACCAATACGGCGTCGAACCCGGCCTCGGCGGCTGCCGTGGCTTCAGCCACCGAGCAGACTTCCAGGGCGACCAGATCGGCGAAGCGCTTGCCTGACTCGAGCAGCTTGGCGAGCGAGCCACGATTGGCAGGGTTACCAGCAGCCGCGCCACTGCCGGCCGCGCCACTACCGGCCGCGCCGCTGCCGGCCTCGCCACTGCCGGCGGCGCCGGCCAACAGCAGCACAGGGCAGTTCCGCGTGCCCAACACTTGGGCCAAGGCCGGCAGCTCGACCGATTCGGTTCCGAGCGTGTCCCAGCGGATGCCCCACTGATTGCCGGAACGAACCTGGGCCGCCAACAGATCGAAGGCCGCTTGCTGCTCCGCGGCGGCAAAACCATAGCCCAGATCGAGAACGCCAATCCCCCCGGCACGCGCCGCGGCGATGGCCAACGGCGCGCTCAGCTCGTGAGACGGCGTCACAACCAGAATCGGCAACACCCGACTGCTCTCCCGCACTCGATCTCCTTGCGACGTAACGGGTAGGCGACTCTTGTTGTCGCCACGACCTAAAGGAAAACAGCGTAAAGGAACCAAGCCTATTGGCAGGCTAATCAGCTAGGCCAATTTCAGCAAATCGTGCGCCTACCGACAGGAAGCACACCTGCCGAAATTGGGCATGCCACGCCACAAACGTCTGGGCGTCGCACTCGACTGGCAACCTCGCTTGGCGGAAACACCAACCCGGCAGCTCCTGCGACTGCAAGAGGGGACCCTGCGGGAATTGCGCTCCCCCATGTCCCGTGACAATTGGTGCCCGGGGCAATTGGGGAGCGCGCAGTGCATCGCTCTCTTCTACCCTAATAAGACGTTGAAAGTTTCCGAAATCCTGTCCCGATGCGCGGGAAGTGAGGGTCGTCGTACCGAACTAGAAGTCGCTCGACGGCTTAGCACACCTTGAAATTGCCAACCATCCGAGAATCACCGCGCAGTTGCTTGCGACAAAGAGACGCAAGTATTTGCTTAACAACACCTTGTGTTGTACGCGGATCTGCGGGCCACCATGGCCGGATATCAATATGACTGCATTTAGTAGCGCCGTCAATCAATTCCCTGATTTTTCACCTGCCCCGCGCGCAGCTTTAACTTCGCGTTTTTGAACGGCCTTCGGAGGCGGCTTAATTCGGCTTCATCTTGTGCCTGAATTGTCGGCAACCGTTCCACCTGTTCTGACCCTTTGCACGTGGTGCTCGACCAGCCCGCTTGGGCTCGATACGCTAGGCGACGCCAACGGCTTGCCGTCCGTGGGCCCTCGCTCCTAAACCGTGCGCCGGCATTCATCCAATCACTTCTCCCGACGGGAATTCGCCCCGTGCAGGCATATTTCGTTTCACTAGGCAGCCTCGGGGATACGCTCCCCTTTATCATCTGGGGCCGCGCGCTGGCCGACCGCGGTCACGACGTCACGCTGCTGGTCAACGGCCAATATCAGCCGCAAGTCGAGGCCGCCGGCCTGAAGTTCGCCGAGACCCTCACTTCCGCCGAATTTCTCGAATTCGCCGAGCAACAGCGCACGCAGTCGGCCGCCGAAGCAGGCCGCACCATGGCCCAGATTCTCGTCAAGCAGATTCCTAAGGTCTACGAGTTCCTCGCCGATCGCTACGTGCCCGGGCAGACAGTCGTGGCCGCGCAGGGTTACGCCTTTGGCGCACGGATCGCGCAGGAAGTGCTCGGCGTTCCGCTGGCCACGGTTCACTTGCAGCCCCTTTGGCTGCGCAGCACTTGCGATTCGCCCGACTTCCCCGACTGGTGCCCTCGCCTTGTACCGCGACTGGTCGATCGCGTGGCCGATCTGGTCGCCGATGGCATCCTCAGCCCCGGCACGAACAAGTTCCGCAGTCAGTTCGGCCTCCCCCCCGTCAAACGGCTGATGAAAAGCTGGTGGAACTCCCCCACGCGCGTGCTCGGGCTGTTTCCCGACTGGTTTGCCGAACCCCAGCCCGACTGGCCCGCCAAGGTATTGCTCCCCGGCTTTGTGATTGAGCGCGAGCAGCCACCGCTGTCAGGCGAGTTGGCGGCGTTCGTCAACTCCGGCGAGCCACCGCTGGTATTCACGCAAACCGCGGAAAAGCCCCAAGTCCGCGAGTTCTTCAAAGTCTCGGCCGAGGTCGCGCGCCGGCTTGGCCGCCGGGCCGTGTTCGTCGCCCCCAACGCCGATCTCGTGCCGACGGGCTTGCCCCCTGAGATTCTTGTCGTCCGGTTTGCGCCGCTGGCCCAGTTGCTGCCCCGCGCGGTCCTGCACGTGCATCATGGTGGTATCGGCACCATCGCCTACACGCTGGCCGCCGGCATCCCGCAACTGACCGTGGCCATGGTTTACGACCAGCCAAACAACAGTCAGCGGTTGCTGCGACTGGGGGTGTCGAGCAACCTGAAACCGCGCGCCTACCAGCCGGCACGCGTCGAAGCCGAGCTGCGGCGGTTGCTCGAATCGCGGGAGGTGGCCAACCAATGCTCGATGTACGCCGAGCGCATGCGGCACGAGCAGGGGGTCGCGCGAGCCTGCGACGCGCTCGAAGAACTGGCGTCTGCGGCCGCAACACCGCGGTCGAATTAGCGCCAGATTTGTCGAATTGACGACGGCAAGACTACTATTCAGCTAGTCTCCGCGCGGATCTACCCCGACCACTCGCTCGGCTTGTTGCTATTCAATGTCCGTCTCGCGTCCTGAAGTCGAAGATCAGCGTTACGCGCTGCCTGCCTGGCTGGGGTCGGTCGTCGCACATCTCTTGCTAGTGCTGCTGCTGGCAAGCGTGCTGCGCTACTCGCCACCGGGGGCAGCGCACGAAGCGACCCGCACCATCGGCCTGGCGCTGAAGCACGCCGACGACCAGCGCGAGTACTTCATTGATGAAGAAGACGCCCGCCAGAATGCCCTGTCCCCCACCGACGTCACGACCAAAGCCGACGCCTCGGGCGCCAAGAGCGAAAACGCCGCTGCACAGAGCCTCGCCGACGGTCCTCCGAGCGACCCAACTACCTTGTTGCCGGCGATTGCCAATCCCACCGCGCCGACCATCGGCCCTGGCGCTCCGGCCGCCGGCGGCATGGCTGGCGCCGCGGGGCTCACGGCCGGGCCTGCCCCCAGCCGCAGCGTCACCAAAGGGCGCACCCGCACCGGCGTTTTCGGCGTCACCGGCGAGGGCTACAAGTTCGTCTACGTTTTCGATCGCTCGGGCAGTATGGGTGGTTCCGGTCAGTCGTCGTTAGCGGCCGCCAAGCTCGAGCTGTTGGCCAGCATCGATCGGCTCGAGCCGCAGCATCAGTTCCAGATCATTTTCTACAACGACCAGCCGGCGGTGCTCGATACCAGTGGCCGCGGCCGGCTCGTCTTCGCGACCGATCAGAACAAAGCGCTCGCTCGCAAATTCATCGCCGGCATCACGGCCGACGGATCGACCGATCACGAAGATCCGCTGCTGTTGGCGCTGCGGTTGCAGCCCGACGTGATCTTCTTTTTGACCGACGCCGACGAGCCGTCGCTCACGCCGGCGCAGCTCGAAAAAATTCGCCGCCTCAACGGCGAAATCACGTCGATCAACACCATCGAGTTCGGCATCGGCCCCAACCTGCGCAGCAACAACTTCCTGATGCAGGTGGCCCGCGAGAACGGTGGGCAGCACGTCTACGTCGACATGCTGCGCCGCGGCCGGCCCGAATAGGAAGGTCGCGATGACAATCTGCCGCGTGGCCCCCGGAGCACCGATCGCCCCCCTGTTCGCGCTGGCCGCGTTGCTAGTGTCCGCCGCACATGCCGAAGACATCGTCATCTTGAGTAGCCCGACGAAGAACGAATCGTTCACGCGGCTCTCGGGCGAGGTGGTTGGCTTCACAGGCCGCGGACTGCAACTGCGCGTCAAAGGTGGTCGCGAACTGGAGTATCCGGCCCTGCAGGTGCTGCGAATCGAATCGCCCCGTTCTCCGCAACAGCTTGCCGGCGATGAGCTTTACCAGCAGGACGATTTCGCCGGCGCCGAAGACAAGTACCGCGCCGCGCTCGCGCAAGAAAAGCGCGACTGGGTACGTCGCGAGCTCTTGGCGGCCAGTGTCCGCTGCCAGCGCGAGTTGGGCAATTGGCCGGGAGCCTTGCGAGTTTTCGAGGGGCTCGTCAAATCCGACCCCGATACGTTTTATCTCGCCGTCGCGCCGCTGGCTTGGGAAGGCCCCCGTACGATCGACGCGGCCCCCACGATCGAATCGGGCGCCGCCGCGGAAATGATGAAATCGAGCGAAGGCTGGCTGAACGACGGCGCGGCACGACCGCTGCAGTTGATCGCCGCCAGTTGGCACCTGGGAACGCCGCGCGATCCCGACGCATTGGCGACCTTTCAGCGATTGGTGCAACCGCCTGCCTCGTATGTTGGTCCGCTGGCCAACCTGCAAGTGCAGCGGTATCAATTCTCGGCGCTCACCCCGACGACGATCGATCGCTGGGAGCAATTGCTCAGTACGTACGCCCAACCTTGGTGCGCCGGCGGTTGGCACATGACTGCCACCGCGGCGTCGCAATTGGGGCTACAAGATCGGGCTGCACTGGCCTGGTTACGTATCCCCGCGCTCTACAGCGATCAGCGACAGCTCGGCGCGCAAGCCATGCTGGCGGCCGCCGACGCGCTGGCCGCCACCGATCGCACGGCCGAGGCGCGCCGGTTGTGCGAACATGTCGTCGCGCAGTATTCTCGCCTCGACGCCGCGCGCGATGCTCAGAAGCGTCTCGACGCGCTGCGCCCCAAGGAAGAGGCCCCGCCGTGACGCATGACTTCTGGAACATCGCCCGCGCCGGCGGCACCGTCGGCTACCTGATTCTCATCTTGTCGATCGCCGCGCTGGCGCTGGCCATCGAGCAGGCGATCACGCTGCGCGCCGGCGTGCTCATGCCCGAGGGGCTGGCCACGCGCGTCCGCGAGCAATTAGCCGCCGGGCAGATCGTCTCCGCCTTGCAACAGTGCAAGTTGCAGCCGAGCGTGCTGTCCCACGTCGTTCAGGCGGGCTTGAACGAAGCCGACGCCGGCTGGCCGATCGCCGAAAAAGCGATGGAAGACGCCGCCGCCGAACAATCGGCCCGCTTGATGCGCAAGGTCGAGTACTTGTCGGTGATCGCCAACCTGGCCCCCATGCTGGGGTTGTTGGGCACGGTGATCGGCATGGTCGTCGCCTTTCGCGAAGTCGCCCAATCGCAGGGGGCCGCCCGAGCCGCCGATCTGGCCGAAGGCATTTACCTGGCGCTGGTCACCACGGTCGAAGGGCTCATCGTGGCGATCCCGACGCTGGGGGTCTTCGCCTGGTTCCGCAGCCGGGTTGAACAACTCTTCGCCGAAGTGACCGCCCAGGCGCAGCAAGCCACGGCCCCCTTGCGGCGGCAACCGAGCCGCGGTGCGCCACCGCTGCCGCCGCCGCGCTCGTCGCTGGTGTGATTCGCTCGCTTCGTGCCGTCCCAGGAACGCTTCGCCGATGCGCAGTCCGACGAGTCACCGCCGCTCGGCAATCGCGTTCAACATGACGCCGATGATTGACATCTCGTTTCTGTTGATCATCTTTTTCATTGTCTCGAGCCATCTGGCGCAGCAAGAAGTGCAACTCGAACTCGATCTGCCCAAGGCGGCCAGCGGTGACGAAGCCGCCGAAGAGGGCGAGCGCCGGCTGGTGGTCAATCTGTTGCCCGACGGCTCGATCATGGCGGCCGGCCGCGCGATCGAGTTGCCAGACCTCGCCCAACTGATCGCCGACGAGCGGCGCCGCGCGGGCCCCGACGTCGAAGTCCGCATCCGCGGCGATCGCACCGCCCCGTACCAACAAGTCGCGCCGATCCTCGTCGCCTGCACCAAGGCAGGCGTGTGGCGCGTGACGTTTGCCGTTCGCCCACGCGAGTGACTTCGGCACTCAGGCCCGTTTGAACTACGAGAGCCCGCCCATGCGTCCCCCTTTGCGATCACGCGACGACGCTCGAGCCTTCGACATCAACATGACGCCGATGATCGACGTCGTGTTCCTGCTCTTGGTGTTCTTCGTCTGCACGACCGACTTTCAGGCAGTCGAAGCCTTGCTGCCAACTCCACTGAAGGCGGCCGGCGCCACCGCGGAAGTCGCCACCGCCAAGCCTCCCGAACTTGAAGAGCTCGAAAACGTGGTGATCAAGTTGGGCGTGGTCGACGGCGCGCCGCGTTGGGAGCTGAACGCCCGCGTCTGTCGCGCGCCGGCCGAAGTGCGCGACACGCTCGCTCGGCTGGCGGCGATCGAGAAGCGGCTGCCGATCGTGCTCGATATCGACGGCGCGGTGCCGCTAGGGGACGCGATTGACTTATACGATTGGTGCCGACTGGCCGGCTTCGAGCAGGTGCGCTTCGCGGCGCCCGCCCCGCCGGGGGCTTAGCCTACATTTCTCACAAGCGTCTAGTTCGTCGCGCCACCGGCGGCCAGCGGAGCGCGTTTATGGTAGCTTGGACCTGAAATGCTGCCGCTTCGCCGCGGTTGGTTTTGTTTGAGAATCCTCACGAGTAGCCACGCATGCCCAGTCGAAATCTGCGCCTTCTGATGGCCATGTCGATCTTGTCGCTGGCCTGCCTGGGCAATGCCCGGCACAGCCCTTACGGCGCCACGTACACGCAGGTGTTCGAAGCGATTCATGACAAGTACATCGAGCCGACGGACGAGCAAGCGATGCTCCAGGCGGCGCTCGACGGCATGACCTCCCGGCTCGACCGCTATTCGTCGTACATCCCGCCCCGCGGCTACCGCGACCTGAAGCAAAACCTCGAACAGCACTTTGCCGGCATCGGCATTCAACTCTCGTTGGATCCCGATAGCAAGCAGCTCACCGTGCTCACGCCGCTCGTCGGTTCGCCAGCCCACCGCGCAGGCGTGCTGGCCGGCGATCGCATCGTCAAAATCAACGATCGCAGCACCGAGGGCTTTTCGGTCGAAGACGCCGCCGACCTGCTCAAGGGCCCCCGCGGCGTGGCCGTGCAGGTGACGGTCGTGCACTCAGGCCAGACCGAACCCGTCGAGCTGCGGATCGTGCGCGACAATATCGAGATCGAATCGGTGCTGGGCGATTCGCGCAACGCCGATGACACCTGGAACTTCGTCCTCGCCGAGCACCCGCAGATCGGCTACGTCCGCATCGTTTCGTTCAGCGAGCGGACCGTCGCCGAATTGCAGAAGGCCCTCGAGTCGTACCGTGGTCGCGGCGTTACAGGACTGATCATCGACCTGCGCAACGACCCCGGCGGCATGTTCGATTCGGCCGTCGATATCTGCGATATGTTCTTACCGGCCGACAAGCTGATCGTCAGCACGCGACCGCGCGATCCCCAGCAGGAGCGCAAATACTACTCAACCGGCACAGGCCAGTACGTCAGCCTGCCGCTGGTTGTGCTGGTCAATCAGTACACGGCCAGCGCCAGCGAGATTGTCGCGGCCTGCCTGCAAGATCATGGTCGCGCTCAGGTTGTCGGCCAGCGCACCTGGGGCAAGGGGAGCGTCCAACACGTGCTCAATCTCGAAGGAGGACGCAGTGCCCTGAAGTTGACCGTGGCCACCTACTGGCGCCCCAGCGGCCGCAACATCCACCGGCTGCGTGCTGATGAATCGGAAAGCCAGCCCTGGGGAGTGATGCCCGACGTCGGTTGCGATCTGCCGCTCGACGCCGAAGCGTTCGAGCGCGTGGTGCGGGCCCGCAACTTGCGCGACATCGTCCGCGGGCCCAAGGGTGGAGGCGCCGAAGCGCTACCGCCGTCGTTGGCTTCGTTCGCGGCCGATGCCGCTCGCGATCCGGTCGATGTCGATCCACAGTTGCACAAGGCCTTCGAGCTGCTGACTTCGCCAGCCGATCGCTCGCAGGGAAGCGGTTCGCAAGAAGCCTCCGCACCGGCCGAGTCTTCGCAAGCCGAATCGGCGACCACTGCGGAGCCAGCGCCGGTCCCCACGGCCGCGCCCAAGCCGTAACGTTCGCCGCGACGTCTTGGGGCCATCGCCAGCCCGCCACGTTGGTTCGCCGGCAAGCAGTCTTTGCACAAACTTTGCACGTGCCGTGTGAAGCTCTGCTGGTGGCTCACTCCGTGCGGCTTGCGCAAACTTCGTCGGCGGCAGTGCATAACTCGTTAGCTGCGTGCCAGCAATCGCTGCCATCGACGCCTGCTAGCAAGCTCGTGCGGCGTTTGGCCCCAAACTTGCACCGCTGCGGCTCCCAGTTGCCCAACCTTCGGTCGCCGGGCATTCAGGGAGTGTTCGACCATGAACAGAATTCGCTTGAGCCGCCCCGTTGTCGTCGAAGTGATCGAATCCTCACAGCCGGGTGACACCCCCCAAACGCGCGACCTCAACCCTGCGAGTGATCCGATGATTCAACTCGTCATCGACCGTACTGGGCAGGCCCCGGCCCGCGACACGCGTCGTCAGTCGATCGCCATCTCGCTGTGGTCGGCGTCCGATTCGCCATTCGATCGCTGTGGCCGCATCCGCAACGATCTGGCGCCACCGTTCGAAGGGACACACCCCGCGCAGCCGTCGCCGGGCGAAGATTGGTTCCGCCGTGAAGGGCGCGACGCCGGCACGCAACCGTCGCACTAGTCGCAAGCGAATTTAGGCCACGTCGCGACGATTTACCCGGGCCACTTCGCGACCGCGCCCGATCGCAGGGACAGGTTCCCCAGGTGCGGTCCCCACACGGCCGCCACGCCCGCTTCGGCCGGCGCAATCGGCTTCTGCCGGCTGCGGATGCACTCGATCCAGTTGGTCAGGTGCAGCAACTCGCCATCGGGCTGATCGTAGAAATCGGCGCCGCGCGGCCCGGTCCCCAGCACCAGCTCCCGCGGTTCGAGTTTGCTCCGCCGCTCGGGGATCAGCTCATAACGCCCTCGATCGAGGTACATCGTCCCCTCGGTCCCCATGAACTCGATCATCGCGGCGTTTCGGGCGCTTGAGAACGTTCCCTCGAAATAGACCTGCGTCTGACGATCGGGATAGTGCACCAGCGTTTGCACGGTGTCGGGTGTCTCCCACCGACCACCGTCGTTGATGTGGTCGCCGATCGCCGCGGCCGTGGCCGGTTCGCCGAGGTCCAATATCCAGTTGGCGATGTCGATCTGGTGGGTCATCAAATCGGTGAACAGCCCACCGCCAAAATCCCAAAACCAGCGCCAGTTGCGGAAGCGATACGGCTCGAACGGCTGCTCGGGGGCACTACCGAGAAATCGCTGCCAGTCAACCTGCTGCCCATCGACGGGCACCGCGCCGGCCTGTGCGCGCGGCTGATTGCGATTCCAGGTGAGATGCACCTTGTGGATCTCGCCGAGTGTGCCCGCGCGAATCAGGTCGCGCGCCGCCTGCATGTGGGGCATGCTTCGCTGCTGCATGCCGACCTGCACGATCCGCGCGTAGCGATTCTGCGCTTCGATCACCGCGGGCCCTTCTCCCAAGGCGTGCGTCAGTGGTTTCTCGACGTAAACATCCTTGCCGGCCGCGCAGGCTTCGATTGTCAAAGGCGAGTGCCAATGATCGGGCGTGGCGATCAGCACGGCGTCGATGTCGGGCCGATCGAGCACGGCTCGATGATCGCCGGTGACCAGCGCCTGCGGATCGGCCAGCTTGCGGGCGATCTCGAGGTTCTCCTGCCACACATCGCAGACCGCGGCGATGCGAACGTTGGGAACCTTCACGAGCGCTTTGAGTAGATGCCGGCACCGACCACCGACGCCGATCAAGCCGATGTTGAGCGTGTCGTTGGCCTGGTAGCCGCGGGCCGTTTCGGCCGAGAGCAAGTAAGTTGCTCCGGCTGCCGCTGCACCTAGCTGGGCCAGAAAGCCGCGCCGGTCGAAGTTGCCGCCCATCGAAGTGCCTCGCAACGAGTGCTCATCGCACGGCCGAGGCAAATACAATTTGCAGGGTCCGCCTGCGCTCGGCCGCGATGTGCCGATCACTCTATCGTGGCCAACGGCGCGTCGCCAGTTCGTGGCACGGCCATCCTGGCCGTGTTCTTGAGAAGCGGCTCTGCGGCCTGTCATGTTCATGGGCTGGAAGCCCATGCCACGGTGCGCTCCGCGGCTACTCCCAGCCAGCGGGTCGATGATGCTTCACCAGCCACCGCAGCCCTTGTCGGACTGCCGACTCTCCGCCCGCGCCATCGATTGCCAACAGCAATTGCTCGGTCGTCACGCTGCGCGTCGCCACGGCGTGATCGGGCTCCTGCATCACCCTCGCTCTTGGCGAATCGCGGCATCCTTGGTTTCAGCTGGCGACAGCGTCGGCCGAATCAGCCAATCTCCGTCTTGGAATTCCTTGGGCTCGTCCCCCTCGGGCAGGCCCACCGCTGAGCTGCCGCTCGCTTCGCCGTCGTAGTGCACGTAGACGCCCGAGGTTTGCTGAGGGTTGAAACCGACGCATAGATAGAACTCCTTGGATACCACCGTCGGCTTGGTCTTGAAATCGACCCACTGCGGATCGCCTCGCTCAAACTTCGCGTAGGGATACTCGAACTCGGCGATGGGCTTGAGATCTGCATCGCAAACCCAGAGCTTGAAGTACTTGGGGGTTTGCGGATAGCCGTAGCGCGAGCCAAAGATGCGCACCGAGGTGAGATTCCATTCCCCCTGGGGGGCCGCGAAGCGCACCAGGTGACCGCTGCCGGCGATGCTCCGCTTGCCGGCCGAAGTATTGTCGTCGTGCTTGAGCTCGACGGGGCCGGTGACAACGGTCGCGGCGACAATTCCGTCGCTGGCGCCGAGCGTCAACGCCCCGGTTCGGGCTTCGCTGCCAGTGGCTTCTTCAATTGGCAGTGCGAACGGGTCTGCTCCGTTGGTCTCGAGGTTGATCTCCGCCTTGGTGGGCGGCGCAGCGCCCGGCTCGGCAGCTTCGGATTGAGTCGATTCTGGCTCGACTTGCTCCGGCCGCGTTGCCGGGGGAGCGTCGGGCATCGGTGAGGCCACCCGGTTGTTCTCCGCGCTAACTGCCAGTTGAATCGCGCTGACGGCGTCTGCCGCGGCGCCTACAACGTCAGCATTCTGTTCGCGGCGAGCACTTTCGAGCACTGGCAGGGCCTCGGCCGCAGCCGCGCCCAGGCGCCCCAGCGCCCCGATCGCCTGCGTGCGCACATGCGACGGATCGTCAACGCGCGCCGCTAACTGAATGAGTTTCTTAACCACCTCCGGACGCAGCGGTACCGGCTTCGTTGAGTTCCACGAAGGGACGAACGGATTGCCGCCCATTCCTGGCGCCGGCGGCGCCAATGCCGCAATCGCCATGCCCACGACCATCGCATTGTCGTCTGATAACGCCTCGAAGATCGCCGGCGATGATCGATCGACGCGCGCCAGCGCCACGATCGCGTCGCGACGAACTTCGGGATTCTCGTCCTTCGTCATTTCCACGATCTTGGCGACCGTCTCAGGCGGAGTCACCAACCCGAACGCGAACACGTTCAAGGCGAATCGCCGCGTGCTCGCATCGTCGCTCTTCAGCGCGCCGACCAGCACTGGCACCCCCACCTCGCGGTCGATGGTGTTGAACGATTCGATGGCCGCCTTGTACATCACGCCGGCTGGCGTGGTGTCGATGTACCAACTGCGATTGGATCGCATGGCCCGCACGATTTGTTCGGCCGCCATCGTGGCCAGCGCCTTGTCGTACGCGCTGAACGCGGTCAAGGCCTCGATCGCGACGGCCCGACGCGCAGGGCTCAGCTCTTGTTGCAGCACCCTCACCCACTCGTCGAACGACTTGCCGTCGTAACGGGCTGAAATCATATCCACTCCCTCGGGGAAGCCGGCTGCAACGCGGGCCGCAGGCGTGCCACTTGCCGCGGGCGGCGCGAAAGGATCAGTCTTGGCGTTCGGTTCGTTCGGCGATAGCGTTCCGTCCGGCTGTGCTGGAAACGGCACCCCACTCTGACGCCGCCACTGCGCCGCGCGCTGGACAAGCGTTGACAATCCCCGTTTGGCGAGGGCCAGGTTGTACTCCGCCAGAGCGAGCTGCTCGGTCTCGCCCCCCTTGGCAGCGATGTCCGCGAGCGCCTTAACTTGCGCGTGCAACTTCTTCAATCGCTCGATGTGCTGCTGGCAGTACTCGACCTGCCTCCGAGGATTCGCATCGTTTTCCAATTGCGCGGCTAGCCAACGCTCGGACCATTGGCAGACTAGGTCGAGCGTCCCCGCGCCGGCGTGATAGGCCGTGTTGGCCGCTTCAAAACCTTTGCGCGAGGCGGCCAAGAGCTCGGCCGCGGCGTCATCTTGTGGTGGCATGTCTTGCGTGGGCTCGGCGGCCTCCTGCGCAGCCTCCGGCGGGCTCGCGGGCGTGGCCGGCGCCGGTGGTTCTTCGGCCACTAGTTCCAATCGCACGGCGGCCGCCACGATCACCAAGGCCGCGGACACCAACACCATGAGCTTCTTCATCGTCGAGTCCTCCTTCGGTTCCCCAGACAAGAGCCGCCTGACACGGGTCGCCAGGCTGCGGCCCCGCGCCGCCGGATTGAACGATGTATGCGGCTGTGGCGCCGCTCCCAAATTGACGAGTAGCGCTGCGAACTCGGTCGCCGGCAGCTCGGCCACGGCCGCCCGATCGCACGCCCATTCGGCCGCTTCATCGAAGCGCCGCACGCTCCACCAGGCAGCCGGATTGAACCAATGCGGTAGCGCCAACACGCGTACGGCCAGCGACTTCCACACATCGCCGCGCCGGTAGTGCATCAGCTCGTGACGCAAGATGGCCGCCCGGGCCGCCACGCTCAGTTCGCTCCACGTCTCGATCGGCACCAGCAGCACGTAGCCGCGCGGCAATCGGCAGAGCGAAGGCCCGGCGCCGCTGGTGGCGCGCAGCGGAATCGAGCAGCGCACCCCTTCCGCGGACAAGAGCGCCAACCATTGCGCTTGCCACTCGGGCCGCAAGCGGTCATCCAAATGCGATTCACCGCCGACCTGCCGCACCAGTCGCACGTAACTCGACAGCGAAGCGCCTGCGAGCACGACAATGCCCACGACCCACAGGACAACCAGGGCCACCGGCAACCTGCGCTGCCAGTCGATGGCAGCGACGAAACTCAACGTGCGCTGCCACCAGCCTTGCTTCTCGATAACGACCGGAGCGGGCGCGTGCGCGGCTTGCGCTCCATGCGCCAGACCATTATCATGCAACGGGGCCGCAGTGGCCGAATCGACAAGGATTGCAGCGAGCGGTATCGCGCCTGCATCGGCCGGCGAAGGGCCGAAGTCGAATGGCGGTTCCAAGTCTGGCGATGAGATCGGCAGCAGCGGTTCGCGATCGACTGCTTCGCTCGCAATATCGCGCGGCGCCGCATCATTAGCCGCGTACCAAGGCACTTCAATGCGCCAGCCAACGAACAACCAGCCCACCAAGAGCGCCAACACCCAGCCAGCGCGGTGCACATCGATCGATCGCGGACGCGTCAACCGCAACAGCGCTTCGACCAACAGCACGGCCAGACTCAGCCACAGCGTGGTGCGGACCAGCGCCGGCAACAAACTTTCGGTAATCGCGGTCATGATTGTTTCTCCGGCCGGCCCTGCTGCTGTTCTGCGTCACGGATGAGTTGTTTCAGTTCGGCGATCTCGTCGGGCGAGAGCGCTCGATCGCGCACCAGATGCGCCACCAGCGGAACGACGCTGCCACCGCTGACGCGCTCCAGCAGCAGATCGAGGTGTCGGGCCCCCACTTCATCGGGCCCAACCGTCGCCGCATACTGTGAGGGCCGATCCGTGCTGCGGCGGACGATCCCCTTTTCGACGAGTCGATTCAGCCGCGTCTGGACGGTGGTGTAACCCAGCGGCCGCCCCAGTGCGGCGTGAGCTTCCGAAAGCGTGGCCCCTTGAAGCCGCCACAACACCTGCATGATTTCCATTTCACCGGCCGAAAGCCGGGCCGGTTTCCGTCGCGCGCCCATCGTGTTGTGATCCTCAAGAAGTCAGCAATACGACACAGGTCATAAAACGGATAATACGACCGCTGTCGTAAATTGCAAGAGAAATTTCCCGCGATTTGTGCCGGGGTCTCGAGGCGTCTGGAAGCCGTGGCCGCAGAAGTCAAAGCGTTCATCGGGGACTGGAGTCGTTCGTGCGTGGCGGCAGCAAGCGCAAAAGGCATGCGAATCAGAAACGACTCCTGTCCCCCTCGGCGACACTCGCTCGCAGGTGCTTGCTTTTCAAACCGCAATCAACGTCAATCACGAGAGCCGGAAAGTTCCGTGAGCCCCCCCTGATCCAGCAGCCCGTATCAATCAAGAATCATCATGCATCGGGACAAACCGTGAACATTGTCCGCTGCGATCGAGAGTTCGAAACCCCCACCGTCGACGACACGCTGCACGCCTGGGGGCACGCGCTCACACTGCTCCCCGATGGCATCAGCGAGGACGAACTCTGCGCGGCGCTGGCCGATTGCGACTTGCTCTTGATGTGCTACACGCCGATCACGGCGCGCGTCATTGCTGCGGCGCCACGTCTCAATGGGATCATCAAGTACGGCGTCGGCATCGATGCCATCGATATCCCGGCCGCCCACGCGCGCGGGATCGCGGTCGTCAACGTCCCAGCCTATGCCGAAGAGACTGTCGCCGAAGGGGCCTTCGCAATGTTGATCGCCTTGGCCAAGCGGCTCCCCGCACTGCAACAGGTCATGCGCCGCGAGGGCTGGGTGTGGCCCACCGCCCAATGGCTCGCTGTCGACATCGCGGGCAAAACCGTGGGCATCGTCGGCTGCGGCCGGATCGGCGCCAGCATGGCCCGCATGGCCGGCGCCGGCTTTCGAGCGCGGGTGATCGGTTACGATCCCCTCAAGAGCCCTGCCGAGTTGCGAGCGCTAGGCATCGAACCGTTCGACGATCTGCACGCCCTGCTGGCCGCCAGCGATTTCGTTTCGCTGCATGTGGCACTCAGCGATGCAACGCGGCATCTCATCGGCGCGGCGGAACTGGCCAAGATGAAGCCG
This sequence comes from uncultured Planctomycetaceae bacterium, assembly GCA_964495375.1. Taxonomy (GTDB): domain Bacteria; phylum Planctomycetota; class Planctomycetia; order Pirellulales; family JAEUIK01; genus JAIESQ01. The sequence goes on from CAZBWM010000020.1 coordinate 78,513, forward strand.
TCGGCCATCCTGATCAATTCGGCCCGCGGCGCACTGATTGACGAACTGGCTTTGTTGCGCGCTCTCAAGGAAGGTCGCCTCGCCGGCGCCGGTCTCGATGTCTTCAGCCAGGAGCCGCTCGATCAGACGAGCCATCCGCTGCGCGAGCTCTACGCAATGGAAAACGTAATCCTCTCCCCCCATCTGACCTTCTACACCGCCGAGGCGATGGCCCGCTTGGAGGCCGAAACGCTGGAGCGTTGTCGCGAGATTCTCGAGGGGCGGCCGGTCACGATCCGCTCGACCGACCCGCGCCTGCAAGGGGGGGCAGCGTAAAGTCGAGGGTCAGTCTCAAGCGATGCAGCGTCCGAGCTGTGCGTCCGAACGGTGCCAGGAACCGATTCGAGCGAAGCGTTTCCAATTCTTGTGTTACCTGAGAATCGGCTCCTGACACCCGTTCGGGCTTCCCGCCTTTTTCAGCCCGCCTTGGCAAGGTCGAGGAAGACGATCATCGACGGATTTCCCACGGCGGCAAAGTGATTGGTGAACTCGAGCCCGCCCGACTTTTGATCGACCCGGAAGACGGCAACGTTGTCGGCGCGCTGATTGCAGCAGTAGAGAAACGCGCCGGTCGGATCGAAGTTGAAACTGCGCGGATAATCGCCGTGCGTCCACTCCTCGCCGACATAGGTCAGCTCTCCCTTGGGGCCGACGGCAAAGATGCCGATGCTGTCGTGCAGCCGGTTGCCCACGTAGACGAATCGCCCATCGGCCGACACCAGAATCTCCGAGCAAAAATTGCTGCCGGCAAACCCCGGGGGCAACGTGGAGATCGTCTGCCGCGAAGCGAGCCGACCGGTGGCCGCGTCGTAATCGAACAACACGATCGTCGAGCCTTCTTCCTGCACCGAGTAGAGCCAACGCCCGTTGGGATGAAAATGAAAATGCCGGGGACCGTCCCCCGGCGGTAGCGAAACGCTCGGCACGTCGGCCGGCGTCAGCACTCCCTTCTGTGCGTCGAACTTCCAGATGAGAATCTGGTCCAGCCCCAGATCGACGTGCAGCACGAAACGTCCCGCCGCATCAGCCTGAATCATGTGCGCGTGCGTGCGGTCATGCCCGCTAATCGCGAAACTTCCCGGCGGTGCACTCGTCGCCCGGGTGGGCCCGATCGTGCCGGCGTCGTTCTTGATATCGGTCGCCTCCCCCAAACGGCCGTCAGGCAGAATCGGCAGCACCGCCACCGAGCCGCCGAAGTAGTTGGCCACCAGTAAGTGGCGCCCGGCCGGATGCACACTCACATAGGTCGGGCCGGCGCCGCCCGACGGCACGGTGTTCAGCAATTTCAATTTGCCGTCGCCGCGATCAATGCCAAAGGCGCTCACCGTCCCTTGCTTGTCGTCGCCGACGCGATCGGTCTCATTGGCCGAATAGAGCCGCGTGCCGCCAGAATTCAACGCCAGGCAACTCGGGCTGGTCCCCATCTCGACGACGCCCGCAGGCGTCATCGCCCCACTGTCGCGATTCACCTGAAACAGATGAATGCCGCGACCGTTGCCCGGCGGCAGATCGACCTGTGTCGGCAACACATCGCCCAGCGGCGAACTGAACGTGCCGACATAGGCCAACAGCGGCCCGGTAGGCTTGTCTTGCGCTAACAACCGCCCAGCCATCCAAGGCGCGGTTCCTGCCAGCGCGGCCGACGTTTTCAAGAACGCGCGCCGGGATTGATCGAGTGGAATCATTTTATGCTGTCCCTCTATTACCAAGCGAACCTTAGTCCGCTTGATTCTCCGTCAAAGCTTCTTGGTCTTTTTCGATCAATGCGGCCGACAGAGTGGTCCTGGCGTCCTCAAGTTCGGCCACGCGGCGCTTTAGCTCTAAATTCTCGCTGAAAAGCTGCTGGTTTGCTTGTTCGTAGGACTGGCAGGCCTGCATCGTTCGATGGATGATCGCGGTTCTTTCCTGGAGCATTGCTTCGTACCAATTTTCGATGGCATCCAGCGCGCGATGCTTTCGCCACAGAGAAACCGACAACGCGATGATGGCAACGACGAGAAACCAGGTGCTGAGCCTGAATTGAAACCAGCGGCGAGACGGAAGGTATCGCATGGGATCACACTAACCAATGAATGGGCTCAATTCTTTACGTTCGCAGGTCGACAGCAAATGCAACCAAACCGTCCAGGCTGCCAGGGACGACGCTGGCGACAGTCATTCTTTAGCATGCTGCCGGCGCACGCTACTCCACAATGGTATCCTGTGGACATTCGGAATTCAGGACCAACGACGATCGTCTAGTTGAGTTGTTTGTTCCCCACCGCCGCTTTTCCACCAGCCAACCCCATGAACTCAAGAACTCTATCCGTCGCGTTGATTTGCCAACTGCTGGCTGTTGTCGATTGGTCGGTCGCGGCCGAGCGCCCGACACCGCCGGCCCGCGATCCGCACACACCCGGCTTCGTGGCCGCGCAAGAGTTGCCCGACGGCGAAGTGCCACCGGTCGACGCGGAGGGCAACTTCATCATCGGGCCGACCCACAAGCCGGCCGCGGAAACGCGCGAGCAGCCCGACGTACCGCACGGCGACGTGCATAACCTGGTGATGCAATCGACCGACAGCAAGCTCTACCCCGGCATCGCGCGCGATGCGAACACCTTCGGCACGGTAGAGCCTGGCAACCCGGCCAAGCTCATCGTCACGACCAGCCGCCCCGCGCCGTACACGCGCCGCGTGGCCGTTTACGTCCCCAAGCAATACCAGCCGGGCACGGCCGCGCCATTCATTGTCGGCGCCGACGGACCCGACAAGCTGCTATTCACAACGCTCGACAATCTGATCGCCCAGCGAAAGGTGCCGGCGATGATCGCCATCTCGATCGGCAACGGCAGCGGCGATGCCCAGGGGAGCCAGCGCGGCCTGGAATACGACACCATGTCGGGCCGCTACGCCGAGTTCGTCGAAACCGAAGTGCTGCCGCTGGTCGAGCGCGAGTGCCAGGTGAAGCTGACCAAAGACCCCGACGGCCGCGCCACGATGGGCTGCAGCTCCGGTGGCTCCTGCGCCTTGATCATGGCCTGGTATCGCCCCGACCTGTACCACCGCGTGTTGACTTACTCCGGCACGTACGTCAATCAGCAGTGGCCCTACAACGCCGAGACGCCCCACGGCGCGTGGGAGTTTCATGAGCGATTGATTCCCGACAGCCCGGCGAAACCGCTGCGCATCTGGCTGGAGGTCAGCGATCGCGATCTGCTGAACCCCAACGCCATGCTTGATGGCATGCACGATTGGGTGCTTGCTAACGAGAACATGGCCAAGGTGCTGGCCGCCAAGGGCTATCACTATCAGTTCGTCTTCGCGCGCAACGCCCGGCATTGCGACGCCGGCGTCAAACAGCAAACGCTTCCCGCGGCGCTCCAGTGGCTGTGGCAAGGGTACAAAATTGCCAAGAAGGAGTAGCGTCGGGTGCCACTGCTGGCTTGCCCAGCAGTGCGGGGATTGGAGTCGTTCCGGCGACGGTGTCAGGAAGCGCCGAGCTTGCGAGTGCCGGGGACTGGTACATTTTTCGGTGAGCGACGTTGGCTGCTCGTACTCGCCTCGGCCGAAAACATGTACCTGTCCCCCTCCGTAGCTCGCGCGAAGCTGCGCTGCTCATCAGGGCGCGGGCACGCGAGTCGTTACGGCGTCGGTGTCTGGAACCGCCGAGCCTGCGACGATCCATTGTCCTGCACGTCGTCGAAGGTGGTTCCTGACACCGTACTCCAGGCGTGGCCCCGCGCGCGACGTGGCGCCCCCACACTAGCCCGAAGCGCAGCAAGGGGCGGTTGACGATGCCCCGCCGATTCGCGCGCCAGCCGCGCAGCGATGAAAACGCCG
>CAZBWM010000021.1:0-10642 GCA_964495375.1 uncultured Planctomycetaceae bacterium
ATAGAGCAGCGGACTTCTAATCCGCAGGTTGCTGGTTCGATTCCAGCCGGGCGTAATGACTTAGGGCGATTGCCATTGTCCAACACTACTAGAACACTACACAGGGGCTGGTGATGACAAACAAACCGGTTGCCTTGGGTCGACGGCTCTACGCTTGGTTCATGCAAAGCGAGTTCTTGAAGCACCAAATCCCGGGAGGCGTGATTGTCGCCGTTGTGTCCACGGCTTTGATTGCGTCCGCGGTTTTCGTCTACAACCGATTCTCGGCGCCTGGGCCGTTGGCATCTGCTGTGGAATTGCGCTTCACCGATACAAAGCTCGAGCCGCAGCCGGTCAACAAAAAGGGAGACCGCTTCGATGTTGAGCGTGCCACCTTCGTCTTCACGATCAAGAGCGACAGCGACAAGCCAATTCACGCTACTTCGGTCGGGCTACTTGTCGACGAAATACTGAGTTTTCCCTTCGACACGTCGACTCTCCTTTGGACCGCAGCGATCGACCACGACGGATACAGCCACGTCTGGATACCGGGGACCACAAAGGCCGGAGACTTTCTTCCGGTAAGTGGTGCCATAGATTTTGAGCCTTTGGCATTTCGAGAATTCAAGGTTTGGTTTAAGTCGACCGACACGCCCTCAAATGGCGTACTTGTTGTGCGCGGCCGCATGCAGGTACGAACGGCCGATGGCGTCATAACTGGCGAGCCAATTAGTGTCGAGATCCACGACGACAGCCAGGAAATGCACTACCCCAGGCCAAGCGATGCTCAGTGAGCGGCCTTTAGGAACTCAGGCACGTACACGTTAGCCGCGGCGGCCTTCATCTTGTCGGCCAGCCCGATGTACCGCAGCGTGGTCGTAAACGACTTGTGTCGCATCTTGCGCTGTAGCACCGGTGCCGGCAGCCGTTCGGCGTTAAGCGTCGCGTAGCCGCGCCTGAGAGCGTGGAAGCCGTACACGTGGCAGGTGGCCGTGCATTCGTGACGATCAGCGTCAGGGCACGTCAGCTTAATTCCAGCGGCCACCTGGATTCGGTGGAACTCGTCCCATAGGTCGCGGTCGTCATGCGGCCACGCGAACACCAGGGGCTCGAAGCCGATCGCCGCCTTGATGATCTCGAGAACCTCGGGGGGCAGGTGGTCGGTGTCGTCGCGGCGGCCCTTGTTGTCGGACGCCCTGGTCAGGATGGCGCCGGTGTCGACGTCCAGGTCGCTACGTCGCAAGCTCAGAATCTCTTCGATCCGCCAGCCAGTCGTGATGGCGAATACGAGCAAGGCTTTCCACCAGTCGCCGGCCGATCGGTTCGGCAGCTTCGGGAGCTCGGCCGCATCGCAGCCGTTGTAGATCACCTGGAAATGCTCAGGCGTGATAACGCGGCCGATTCGATCCTCTTCCCGAACCTTGCGGAACTTCGGGACCGTGGGCAGATAGCCCCAATCGTGCGCGATGCGCAGCGCCGCTTTCAGATGGCGCAGTTCACGGTTGATCGTCGCCGGCGAAACGGTCGACTTGGGTTTCTTCCCCGCCTCGGTCTGGCGCTTGGCGACGTAAGCGTCGATCGTGGCCGTGCGGATGGCCGCCACCTTTGCGGGCTTCGCCAGCCGTTCGAAATGATCGAGCGTCGCTTTCGTGACGCGCTGAGTCTTGGCCGCTTGCCTTGGCAGAATCTTCTCTTTGAACTCCGCGCGGAAGTCCGACCAGCGCTTGCGAGATTCGTTCTTGTAGACGCCAGCCGCAAGCTGCCCTTCGATGCGTCGCGCGTACTTTTCAGCGTTCGACTTGCTGCCGACGCGCTTCGATTTTCGCTTGCCGTCAGGATCGTTCCACGCGACCGACCAGGGGCACTTGTCGCCCAGCCGCTGCTTTTGTCGATGGTCTTGATAGATCCAGGCTTTCATTGTGATGCTCCGATTTGCGGGGAAAGAATCGGCCGCGCCGTGGCACCAGTATCGCCACGGCGCGACCACAACGAACTACGCAGACTTTTTCTGACGCGCCAGGTAGCGCTCCGTCTTCTTCCGACTCTTGGCTCGCGCCTTTTCGAGTGCCTCTATTTCGGCGAGGCACTCCGGCACGGACCGCAGAAAGTTCATCGCCGATTCGAGTCGCGATTGCATCATGCGCACGAAGCCAACAGCCTCCTTCGCGAGGTCGTCTGGCATCGTGTAGCGATCGTCCGACGCTTCGGCCAGCTCAAACCAGAAGCACGGCTTGCCTTGCTCGTTCTCGTCCAGGCACACGTTCAACACGCCTGCCGAGTTCGATTCAATGTCGCTGGCCAGGTGAAGCTGCGCCATCGTCAGGACGCTGTTTGGGTTGCGTGGAGTTATCACGGCGGAGCGCATCAGGCACCCCCTTTCGGGTAGCGAACGTCGGGGATGCGCTTGGCCATCGGACAAATGATGGCAAACTCCGGCTTGCGGTACGCGATGCGATTGAACGATCGCGCCATGGCGTCCGCTTCGATGATGTCCATGTGAGAGCCCGCCACGCCAAGAATCTGGCGCCCTCGGCAGATCACGACGCGATAGTTCGCCTTGCGGTAGATGCTGAGGCAGTAGCTAGCGATGCGCGCCGGCCGTGCCTTCCGTTGGAGAGTGGCCATACGTGGCCCATCCTTCCTGCTGCGCAGAGTGCGCAAGCGAAAGCGTTGACCAGTAGACCCCTCCCTAGGTGGCGATTAGTCCACCTTGCGGCCCTTGTGCTGCCGAAGCAGCCTCGGGTGATCCGCAGAGGCCCACTGGTCAACGCTCTTGGTTCTAATCTGGTTTTTTGGGGTCTAATCGCAGGTTTTTCAGGGATACGCATCGTACACCACCGCGCCCTCGCGTGGCAAGCCGAATCAGGTGCTAACGGTTAGCACCTGAATAAAAACCCGGCTGGCAGCTAACGGGCTTTTTTCGCGCCGCCAGCCGGGCCCTGCTTGCTCGCCCGTTGGCCGCGGGCGAGCGTCCCATGAATCATTCGATCCTCACCAGCAAGTCCGGCCTGTACGGTGGCGTGTGGAACTCACCATCGCACACGATCGGGCCAGCCGCTTGCTGCCGAACTTCCCAAACGCCCTCCAGGTAGAGGGAGCATTGGATGTACTCGATCCACAGCCCCAGGTAGCCGTTCAACTCGATCCGATCGAAGGTTTGATTCGGGTGGCGATACTGCCCCACCGTGCCGATGGCGAACGCTTCCCCGCCGCCTAGCGGAATGTTGACGAACCAACTCGGCTCGATCGAGGCGAGCGTCGCGGCCTGGTTGAGATAGCGAACCAGAAAGAGCGCGGGGAAGTTTTGCTCGGCAGGTGGGATGGTGCCGGTGCGGTCTCCGAACGCTTCCACGTCATAGCCGACGTGCGCCGATAGCGAGTACATGCGCGTCGCGGGGCCGGGCAGGATGATGCGGATTGAAGCCTGGAGGCTTGGCGCCGGCGTTGGCGTGCGAAAGCCATAGCGGCCGATCAAGAGCGGGGTGAAGTCGATCAAGCCGGTTCGGGCCGTTACTTCGCAGCCGTAATAGTAGCGCGACTCGTGCGGCGGGACGTTCGGGTTGCTGTCGGCCGGCAGCTCCTGACCAAAGGTCGGCACCGATTCGCCGCGCCACACGTCGGATTGCTTCGGCCGCAAGCCGGTGCCCCAGCCTTCGCCCGAACGCACCGTATAGGGCTCGCTACCGGGCGAGAATGAATTGCGCGAGCGGCTGCCGAAACCTAATGGCGGTTGGCGCAGATGCACGAGCGTCTCGACAACGGCCATCAATTGTTCTCCACCCTGCGGCGCAGTTCGGCACGCGCCGCCGCCATGAACTCGTCGCCAAACTGGTCGACCATCGCCTTGACGTGACGCGCTTGGTCGCACCAGTCATCTTCGCTGACGATGCCCCCGCCCCACAGCATCTCGAAATGCTTGATACCCTCGTGCAAATCCTCGAGGTTTTCGGCCTCGTCCAGTCGCCCGGCGAGCACCACCGCAGCCGTGGCCATGAGCGACCAGGTTGGCTTGGGCAGGTCCGCCAGCAACTCCCGGTCACCGTCGGCGAATAGCATCGCGTGAGCGTCAAGCAGGTTCATCTCACCAGCCCTTTATGCAGTGCGGCCAGCGGTCCAGGTAGGCCATCTCCGCTTCGTCAGTCAAGGCCTTGCGCGTCACGATGCCGCCATTCCACAAGCTGACGAAATGTTCCATGCCGTCATGCAGGTCGTCGATCGTCTGTGCATCGTCCAGCCGGCCGGATAGCGATACCGCAGCGGCAGCCACCGCAGCCCAGCGATCCGGTGGTTCTGCCGGCAACACCGGCAGCAGCAAGGATCGGTCGCCATGATCGAGCAGCATTTGCACGGCCTGCGCGCGATTCATCCGTGCCCCCTTGCAACTCGTGCGACGGGAGCATCCTTCAACTTGATGCCGTCTTGGTTGATCTTTTTCAGCTCGGCGATTTGCTCGTCGGCCTTGCCAACTAGCTTCTCGTCGCGCTGGTTTAGGCTGGTTTGGACGTGACGCGCGAAGTCGGCGGCGCCGAAGAATTGGCCACGCTGAGACAATCGCGTCTCGATCGCAGTCGGCGCGGCCTCGCGGTCAGGACCTTTAGCTGCGTCGATCATCGATGCGCCGACACCCATCCCCAGCGCCGCCTGCATGGCTGCGGCCGTGGCGCTAGCAGTCTTGCCTAGCACTTCGGCATACTCGCGCTCCGCTTCGGCAGCTTCCTTCTTTTTGGCAATCACTTCAGGGAGCTTGCTGGTGGCGATCGCGGCGCCACGGTTGAATTCATCAAGGCTCGTCAGGCCGCCCACCAGGTCGATCGTCAAGGCCCGCATCGTGTCGCGGTACGTCTCGGCAGCGGTTCGCAGACCTTCGGCTCGCTTGCGTGCCGCCGCGGCGTTGGCGGTAACGGTCGCATCGTCGGGCAGGTTGTCGCGGCCGGCAAAGTCCACTCGCCCAGATAGGTCGAGTCCTTCTGTCATGTTGTGGCGGCGTTGCTGGGCGATGCGCGAATCGAGTTCTAACTGCGCTCGGGCGGCTTCGGCTTCTCGCGCCTTGGCTTCCGCGGTCCAATGCCGAATGAATTTACCTGGGTCCAGCCGCTCTTTATCGGCGCTGGCGGCAGCCTGGATCGATAGCTGGCGAGCGGTTTTCACGTCGCCACGATCTGCCGCCTCGGTCGCTTGCTTGATGAGCCGGATAGTGTTTTCGATTTGTGCCTTGTGGGCCGCCAGTTCTGATTTGGCTTGTCCACCCGACAGAAAATTCCACGTCACGGAAAAATTATTGGCTTCGGCTGCTAGTAGCTTCAGGATGTCGTGCAATCGCAGTAGCTCGGCAGCGGTTCCGCCAATCGCTTCGCCGGCATCGCCGATTTCGTTTTTCAGCGCAGCGAACCCGCCCGATAGCGTGCTCATGTCTTTGCTGTCGATATCGCCAAGCTTGCCTTCGAGTGTGTCAAGAATCATCGCCTGCGCTTCGGCGATCCTTCCGGCTTCGGCCAGCACCTTAATTTGCGACTCTTGTTCCTTTGTAAATACAATGCCAGCACGCGCCAGCTTGCGCAAACCTTCGGCAGGCGATTCCAGTGCGTGACCCAACTGGATTGTCGCGCTGGTCATATCGGTTTCGAGAAACACCGCCAGCTTCGCGGCGTCGCGCAAGGTCCGCTCGAACACGCCGCCGGCGATGCTCTCGAACGTCGCCAGGCGTGCCGCCGCGGCCTTCGTGTCGTCGTCGCCGATGCGCGAGATGCCTTGAATTTCACCGGCGATGCGATTTATGTCGGCGAAAAGGTATCCAGCTTGGTGGCCAGTCGCCTCTAGTACTGAATTCAGTCGCATCGCCGCTTGCTCGGCGGCAGCAAACTCGCCGACGGCAAACTTTAGCGCGGCACCAAAGCTAACGGGCAGCGCCAGTGCGCCAATCGCTGTGCCCAGCGGTCCCATCAGGTTGGTCAGTTTGCCGAAGTCGCCGGACAACCCAAGCGCATCTTTCTTGATCTCGCCAAGTGACGATTTGAGGGCGCCGAAACCTCGCGTGTTGAATTCGACAAACGCTTCGGCAATTTTGAATCCGCTCACGGCTCGTCTCCGCTCGTGTAGGCTTCGTCGATCGTGCTGGGGTCGCTGCTGTCGTCGGCACCCAGGCCATCGTTTTCGCCGATCGCTCCATAGGTCAGGTTGAAGGGCTTGGGCGCCACGTCGCCGCCTGGCTCCGTCGGCTCGCCCAGTCGCGTGCGCATCTGGTTGATCGTCACGCCACCGTAGCGGGCGAGCAGCTCCAGGTTTGCGCGCGTCTCTTCCGGGTCGCTTGGCGTGGCTGGCTCGATTTCGATGCGCAGCCGCTCGCCGCCCTTCGTGTAGATCGGCCCGGCCCAGCCGCTCAGCGTTTCGCTCATCATGCGGAGAACGGGGTTCACGGCATTGGCGCAGAAGTGCTGATCGGCCACCACGGCTGACGCACGATTCGCCCCTTCGATCTCTCCCAAGATGATTGGATGCACGGCGAAGATTTGAAGGATGCGTTTCTTAACATCCGGGCTCGAGTTTTGAAAATCCATCTCCTGAGGCGTGAGTGACCACGGCTTAATGTCGCTCACCATTGCGTCGACGATGAAGGGCTCGCCACGACGCATGAGCCCTTGATACTGCCCGCGCAGCGCTTCGATTACTTGCCGATGGCCGGCATCGTCAATCAGCGGCCGCGCCGCTGCGTTCGTCGGGTTTGCCGGGTCGCCCAACGTGATGATGGCCGACGGCCGAAACGCATTTTCAAACGTGACTAATTGCGAGTCGAGAATGGAATTGTCGACAGCGATGGCGCGACAGGCCGCCATGTAGGGCGAATAAACTTTGCGAGGGTCCAGGGGGTTCGTCAGTTGGAAGTGCATCATTCGATCGGCATCGACTTCGATCGTCTGCGCAGATCCTTCCGGCGTGACGAGCCACTTTGCGAACACGCGATCGCTATCGCTTTCGACTCGGCACCAGTGAAGGGGCACCGGCCACAACTGATTCTCCGGGGTCAACCACAACAGCCCGCGGCCGGTCAGCTCGATCGATACCGCCGTCACGTACTTGATGGCCCATTCGGTCATCAACTCGTTAGGGTTTGCCATCACGTCGAGAAACGGATGCGAATCGAGGGGCGCCCAGTTGTCGTCAGCCGTCGCGGCCTTCGATCGCTTCGGGTCGACGGCCCTGCCCTTGAATCGAGACACGCGCACCGGCTGCTCAGCGATGCGCCTGGCAATCGCACTGATGCAGGCGAATGGCCAATCGTGGAACCCTTCATACAGCTCTCGCGCTCGATGGAAGTCGCCGCCCGACACCATCGACGCGATGCCAGGTGCCCCGCCCCAGATCGGATCTCGACCACGAGACTCGCGCACCACGAGCGCAGCGCCAGCCCGCATGGTCTCCAGGTCCGCCATTGCTTTTGCGAGTTGGTTCACCGCTTGGCCTCCGTCAGCACCGCCCGGCGCGCCACGAACTCCGCCGACTCCGCATCAAGTCGCGCGATCGTGCGGCCATGCACCTTGGCCCATTCGAGGTTCTGAGCTTCGGCCACGGCCGCACGCGCGAGGGCCACGTCGCGTTCTTGCTCCACGCGAGCGATCACCGCCCGCGCGGCAGCGCCGGCTATCAATCTCCACAGCCAGCGCATTACTCACTCGCCAGCGCGTCGGCGAATTGCTTGCGCTGTTGGGGCGTGAGCTTGACGAGACCGCCCAACAGGTCAAGCATCTTGTCGACCATCTTGGTGAGTCGATTCGGTTCGGTCTTGAACCAATCCTTTCGCGGCTCGCCATCGACCGTCGGCATGGCGCCGCTCACGATCGAGGCGCACTTGCTCTCGACCATGCGGTTCATCCAATAAGCCCACGTCGGCACGTCGACACCTGAGAACACTTCCTTAGCCGGCGGCAACGCCCTGCCGAGCTTTTCGATGCGCTGCCGAGTCTGCTCATGCTGCGCGTCGAATAGGGGCTCGCGAATCCACGCTTCGCCCGTCGCGGCATCGAAGCCGACAATCTGGCCGGGGATCGGCACCGGCCAGCGATCGACCAATTGGCGGTCGCTCGCCAGCCGTGCATCGAACCGGCTGCGCAAATTGCGACGCAAAGGATAGAACGCGACTTCGCCCTGTTGCGGGGAAGTGATTTCGATCTCGACCATGATGGTTCTCCACTTAAACACGGGTATGAAAAAACCGGGGGTGGCCGCTGGTCACCGAACCGCACGAGAAAATCACTAAGCGTGCGGCGCGGCCTCGCCCCGGTGGTAAGCGAACTAGCTGTCCATGATGGCCGCGTCGGCCATGTAGGTGAACGCACTGCCGTACAGCGGTCGACCACCGAAGCGCCCGCGAACCCCCAGGAGAGCCTGGTTCTGGCGCCGATTTGTCGAGCCGGTGATATCGAGGAAGAATTCAAAACCCATTCTTCTCCAGCAACGGTAGCGAGCCCACGCGCCGCAGACGAGTTGGTTGTCGGCCAACTGTTGCACGGTGCCATACGGCACGTTCGTCATCACGTTGTAGTCGGCCTGAGTCTCGAAACCCAAGACCGTTCGCTGGTCGTTCGTGCCGACCGGGATGCCACGGAATCGCGAATAGGTCGTGTCCGTCCCGGCGAACCGCACGCGCATGGACGGCTCACGATGCGCTCGGCCCACGCCGAACCACATTCGCTGCATGTCGCTCACGGTCAACGGACCACCTATACCGTTGGCGCTCGGCACGCTCGTGACGCTCGCGTTGACAACGCCCAGCGGTTGCGTGGTGCCGTTGCCGAGAATGACGACTCGATCCAGCTCGCGCTGCAGCGACTCGCCGATGAGGTTTTGAAGCACGCTTTCCGCATTGAACGCCTGATCGGAGAGCCAGTCCCTACCGATGGGCAAAAAGCACGAAATTGGAAAAAAATTGGTCTCGACTTCGTTCACCAAATCGGCGCTGTCGAATAGCGTCGCTGGCGAGCCGGTATCCGTCGAATCACTCCACAGAATCGACGGATGAGCGATGTTCGGCGTCGTGATTTTGTCGCGGCTCGCGCTGCGCAAATCGACGAACGGGAACACCTGGCCCAGCACCAGCGGCGTGGCAATCAACAGCTCGTCCAATTCTTGCGGCACAAGGTACGCGCCGCCGCTCGTCGTGTCATTGACGAGAGATTTGCGCTCATAGTCAAACAGTTTGCGTCCTGTTGTCCACCCGCCAGATGAATGATTCTCATCGACTCCGCAGAAGTGGGAATCGTGCGACATCTCAACCAGAATTTGTTGCTCGCCCGCATCCAGTGGCGGCAAGCCGGCGCCAATCGTTTGTTTGCGAAGCCACTGTTTGAACCACACCCCGGCACGGCGCTTCGCGCGATCCGATGGCGCATAGACTGGACCGTCATCGATGAACACCGGATCGCCGGTGTTGTGTTTCAAGTAGTAGCTGTGGTCGGAATACTTCTCAGACTCATCCTTCACGCGAATATGCTGGCCCCCCGTCGTCGCCTTGAAGCCCAGCGCCTCAGTCATCGCGCCGCCACGTCGCCGCGGAGAACCGCCGCCCAGCTCTTCGCGAATCGCATCTTTCACCACCATGCGTAGCTTGTTCGCCGCGCTGCCCAGCTCGCACAGTTCCTTGAACTCCGCTTCGTCGATCGTGCCGTCGGCCAGCTTCTGCGCTACGAACGTTCGCGCCTTTTCGAGCGACGAGCCATCCTTCATGCCAAGCGCGACGAGCCGATCATTCAACGCCGGGGTGAGAATCGAAAACATAGCTAGATCCTTATGGTTATCTGGCCGGCGGCCAGTGGACTAACGGTCGATCTACCACAGACACTGCGGTGCGAAACGGTTTCGCGGCCAGCAGGGCCAGGGCGAGAGCGGTCGCGCTATCGCCGTGGCCGCGCTCGTCGCGCGGACTCACGAGTTTGATCCCATACGCTTTCTCGATCACTGAAATTCTGGATAGATCGGCCAACAAATCGTCATCCGGAAACAAGTCGATCAGCTTGTCGGTAAACGCGCTCAACACCTCTTGGGCCATCACCTGAATACTCGGTCCGGTGAACGGCACCGGCACTACCGGCACACGCATCGCCCGCAATCGCTGCCCCATGTATTCGGCCTGCGTCGGGTCAAACGCGACCGATGCCAAGCCATACATTCGATGCGCCGCCGCGACCGCCGCTTCGATCGCTGCGAAGTCCACTTCGCCAGACTCAGGGCGCCAGCGCTCCAGGTGGCACACCTTCAGGCGATGCGTCGCCGCGTGATGCACCATCTTCTGTTGATAACGCGAGCGGTCACTTTCGATCAACAAGCCCACGTCAATCGCCGCCCGGAGTGTCGAGTCGAGATACCTTTTCGGCTCATCGCTCTCGACACGCTCATGCCACCCGACGTGTCGACCGACCACACAGAACGCTGAGCTATCGCGCTTCCACCCCAAGTCGAGGCCGCCGACATACACGAATCCGCGCTCGCGATCCTGCGGACCGGGCAGCGTCAAGGCGTGTCGAATCAGGTTCTCGTCGATGGCGTCTCCGTCACCGCCCATCGCCCACACGCCCCACCACAAGCGGCGGTATCGCTTCGCGGGGTTGCGTCGCTTCGCTTCGTCCAGGTCCGCCTGCTCAACCCAGGGCGATGGTTCGGCCAGCCGATGGAA
>CAZBWM010000021.1:10652-79695 GCA_964495375.1 uncultured Planctomycetaceae bacterium
CTCCACCGATCGGAAGTGCGGGCAATCTCTCGCCACGCATGCTGCCAAGTCCCTTCGTAGCCCGCGTTCGTCGCGATGATCGCAAGGCCGAACGGGTTCTTCATGGCGTTGTCGGAAAGGTTCTCCGCGAATTGCCGCTTCGGGATATGGCTTAGTTCGTTGATGACCGTCACCTGAGCGCGGGAACCGTGCGAGCCCGCGACGTCGGCCGCCAGAATCTCACACGTCGCCCGGTTGTGCGGACACGCGATCTTGTTGGTCGTGAGCTTCACCAGCTCGGCCAGCCACGGGTTCAACTCCAAGAGGTCCGCCGCCGCCTTGTGCATCTCGCCGGCCTGGTCCTGGTCCGCGGCCCCGACGTGAATCAGCAACGCGCGACGGGTGAAGACCAGAAGCCACAACACCGCAACCGTCAGGTCGCTGTCTTTCGAGCCGCCCTTGGTCCGCTCAATCCAGAATCGGGGGATGGGTGGCCGCTCGCCACGGGCCACCGCCAGCAGCGATGGGTTCAACGCATCGAACGTCTCGGCCTGGTGCGGCGCCATCACGTCGCCGAACCGTCGCGAGCCCCCGCCAATCGGGATGATTAACTCGGCCTGGAATAGAGCGGGGTCGGTCGACATGGCTTCAAGGGTTGCGGGGTCGATCATGGCGTCGCTCCCCGCTGGCCATAGAGCATGTCAAGCACCGATGGCACGCGATCGAGACTCAGGGCACGCAAGCAGCGATCGCGTCGGTCGGATGAATTCGTGATCGCTGCCGTCACGGCGAGCACTTCACTGACGGTGATTTCGTCGGCCCGCTTTCGCAGCAACTGTTGCAACAGCAGTGCCCTGGCTTCATGCCTGCCACACGATTGCAGGACCGCACGCTGCCACGGTGATAGCTCGCGGTGTCGCTTGACCAGTTCGGCTTCCAACAGCTTCAGCAAGCGGCTGACGTGACGCTGAGCCCATCCGCTGCCACGCGGCAACCGACCTTGCACGAACTCCGCCACGTGGCCCCTTCGCAGCGCACGACGTCTCACGTCGGCCCCAGTCTCAGGCGCGACACGAATGACGGGAGTAGTGTCGGCGTTGTGCTGCTCGTCGCTGTTCATGTAAGTCGTTATCGCTTCACTCGTTCAAGTCGATCAACTGCGGATAGCGAATCCGCAGGTTGCATTCCACCCCGCGACACCGTGGCCCCGGCACCCCGCCCGGGCCTCGGGCTATCCCTATCTCACTCAGACAAACCGTTGTTCTCTGAGTGCCACCGCTGCCCCGCCAGGGACACCACTCAGACTCAGACAACCCCTATAGGGTTGTTGTCTGACTGAGTGGCCCCAGTCAGTCAGACGAGTTATCTGAGTGGCTTTCTCTGAGTGTCTGAGTGGCCAGCTGATAACCCGAATACTTCTGCTTGTTGCCCTTGGTTATGGTGCATTCCGTGACAAGCCCCTGGTCGACCATGGCGGCCAACACGATGCCCGCTCGCTTGCCGCCAATCCCGGCCCGGTTGCCGATGACGCTTTGGGTCTCGCCCTCTGGCATGGCCTGCATCGCTCGAATCGTCTTGCGAATATCGATTTCGAGCGCGGCGGCCGCCATCCGCTCTTTTTTCTCGGCCTTGGCTTCGGCGTCCCGCTCGGTCGCTTCGGCCCGGGCCTGCGATGCCGGCACGACCTCGATGCCCCAGATTTGATGGTCGGTCCCTTCGTCGACGTCGACCGCCCAACCGCCGCTGTGGCCCGCTGAGCCGCCCATGTTGAGCCACAGGCGATGAAGGCCGCTTTCGGGGTCGTACTTTTCCCGGCGCCCGATCAGCAGCCACTGCCGAGCCCATTCCGCGGGCCCGGACCATGCCATGTCGGCGAGCTCGGGCGGTTCAAAGCCAGTCGCTGCGCCGCCGGCTCGCTTGCCCGTGTGGTGCAGCATCACAAGCGTGACGCCCAGTTGCTCGCACACTTCGCCGATCGCGCGCAGGTAGCGACCCTGCTTGAAGAGGTTGCCCGCATCGTCGCCTGGAATCATCAAATACAGCGGATCGCAAATCAGGACTTCCATACCAGTGGTATGGAGCAATTCGCGTAGCGCGGCCAAGTCGCTTTGGTCATCGAGGCGGGGCAGCTTTCGCTCCCAAAACAAGTTTTCCAGGTCAGTCAGAAAGATGTCTTTTCCAGCGACAGCACAGATCTTTCGCGCGGTCTCCTGTAACGTCTCCAGGCCAGATTCGCCACTCATCACGAGCACGCGGTACGCTCGCGCGACGTGAAAGCGGCCAAGGAAGCAACCGCCAATGGCCAGCGCGATGGCCATGTCGACCATCAACGAAGTTTTTAGCGACTTCGGCGGTCCGGCGATGACACAAGGTTGTCGCTCAACCAGCACGCCATTGATGGCGTAGCTCAATCGAAAGTCGCCGCTGTCGAGTTGGTGGCTCGTCATCGGCTTGAATCGCGGCTCGGTTTCGGCGCGGCCAATTTCCTCGAGCGCATCGCGGGCCTCGGTAACGGCAGCGTCAACTGTCTTGCCGTTGTGCGCGGCTCTCCTCAACTGGCTGCCGCTTTCCCATAGCTTTCGACGACGCGCCAGGTCGGCCACCTGGTCGCGATAGCATTGCCATTCCGCGGCGTCGGGCGCGGTGCGGTGCAGCTCCGCGAGGTACTTTGTGCCGCCGGCTTTTTTCAGCGTGCCTTGCTCGCGAAGCTTCGCTGCAATTGCGGCCTTATCGATGGTCGCGCCGTCCGCCCGCAGCGCCAGCATGGCGTGGATGATGAATTGGTGCGCTGGCGTGAATAGATCGTTTGTCAGGACGTGCGGCAGCACCGACGCAGGGTCAAGCAGCGCGCAGCCGACAAGCAGCCGTTCGGATTCCGCATCTTGCGGGGGCTGATCGAGCGGCTTTTGACAACCACTGGTTGTCGCCCGTCTGTTGGCTGATTCGGCGCCATCCTGTAGCATGAATTCCCTCAACTGTGTTTTGCCCCGGCGCTTGCTTCGATCTCGAGCGCCGGGGCCTTTTTTATTGACGTCGCGACGCGAGCCACCCCAGCAGTTCGGCCCGTTCGTACAGGATTCGCTTGCCAACCAGGCAGCCCGCAACCTCACCACGGCGCCTGGCATCGCGCAACACGTGCGAGCGAATACCGCAAAGCGCGGCCGCTTCCGGTTCGGTGAATGCCAGCCGATCGGCTTGCCCAAGCTGTGCGTTAGCGGCGGCCATCATTTCGACCACCTCGCGGGCAAGCTCTCGGCGTTCGTCGGCCGATAGTGTCAGGTTGCCTTGCACGGCTCCGCCTTTTGCGCGTCCTGACGCTCGATCCACGCGCACAGTTTGTTCCATGCCTCTTGAACGTCGATCAAACCCAACGCCGGACTGGCAATCTGGTCAACGGTCTCGGCTCCCTGACGACTGATGGCGTTCGCCTCGGCTTCCGTCGCCAGAACGGCGCGGATTTGGCGACCATCGCGCACGATGAATCGCTGACCCTTCGCAAGAGCGGCCTCAAGCTCTTCGTCGGTGTGCTGGCGGAACACCCGAAGCATCCGCCCGACGTCGCTTGTTTCCACGCCGAAATGCATGAACATCCGACCGATGCCGGCGCCGAGAACCTGGCTAGCGGGGATAGCTGCCAGGTACCGCGGACCCACGCGATTGCTTTGCAAGGGCACTGTATCGAGGTATCCGCGGGCAATGAGACCTCTGATCGCCATGTCCCCCAGACCGAGCAGTCTGCCGGCCTCAGCGATCGTGACGCAAGTTCGTGACATAGTGTGGTCCTCCTATCGCCGAAACTAAGGGCAAGTGCGACGTTCTTCCAAACCGCCAATTTCGTTCCGGCCGGAAACTAGGGGCCGCGTGGCGATTGTCAAGGGCGCGGAGAGACTGTCCCCCGCTGAGGGACACCGGAAGTCGCGACGCGGCCGCGCAAACACTACGCATGCACTACTTCGCTCCGCGACGATCCACGATGTTGATCTCGGCGCCCGGCCGTCAGCGCAAGAAAAAACCCGCGAAACCAATTGGTCGCGCGGGTTGCAATAGTGGATCGTAGGGGACGTTGAAGACTTCTAATCCGCAGGTTGCTGGTTCGATTCCAGCCGGGCGTAATGAGCCAATCTGCCAAACCAGATTGTGATGTGACAGTCGGTGGTTTTCCGCGTGCCACGTAGCGCGTGCGGAGCCCGCGTCTGTAAGAGTCGCGATCATTCGCCGAGCCGATCTTGGATTTCCTCGCGCCACACGCTCGCGAGCGCTGGGACCTCGAGCAGGCGCCGTAAGTCGTCCGGATTGGCATCGCGATTGAGCATCAGGGCGAACATCTCGACGACCGTGATCCGACGTTCGTCGGTGTGGACCTGCTCGATCGAATCGCCAGGACCGACCTCTCCCTCTTCGGCGACCGCGAAGTAAATGCCCGGCCAGCCTGCCTTGAGAAAGGCTTTGACCATCGTGGGGTCACCGAAGCGGATCCCCAACTTGAAGCAGGGAAGCCTTGGCTGCGTGACGACCAGCCGGGCCGTGCCAATGCGGAACTCGTCGCCGATATGCACGCGGTTTTCGACGAGCCCCTCGGTGGTCAGGTTTTCGCCGAAAGCGCCGGGAGCGAGCTGCCGGCCGACTCGCGTTGCCCAGTCGGCGTAGTGTTCCGACGGATAGGCGTAGACCGCTTTGTCGGGCCCGCCATGAACGGTCAAGTCAGCTTGCACGTCGCCGACCAGGTTCAGGGTGCGCAGTGCAATCCGGCTGGCCACTGGGTCTTTGAAGATGGCCGTACTGACGAGCGCACCTTGCCAAGGGACCTCACGAGGCATCCCGACATTGACCGACAGCACTCGCATGGCTGGGCTCCAGGGTCGTCAGCAATTCACGGCATGGCACGTTGGGCTGCCAGGCCGGCCCATCACAGTGTCTTGAGATATTCGAGCACGGCGTGCTTCTCGTCTTCGCTCAACTGCTCGGGGAAGCTGTGCCCGGCCGCGCTCTTGCCGCGTAGTTGCGTGTTGAAGTAGCGTCGCTTGTCGTCGGCGCGGCGCACGTCGGGCGGCAGCGCGTCGTACTCCTGCACATCGAGTCCCACGCGCTGTTGGTCAAAGCCATCTTCGCTGCGCAGCCAGACCGTCGGGCGCTTCGTCTCATGCAGCACGTGCCAAAGCGTCGGCACCGAGCCATTGTGAAAATATGGAGCCGAGGCCCAAGCGCCACCGAGCGGCGGAGCGACGTAGCCGGTCGGTTTTTCGACAACGTTCAGCTTTCCGAACTCACCGAACCAACTGCTGTGGTAGAACCGCCGATGCTCGACCGGCATGCCGTCGAGCCGCACGCGATCGGTGCCGACTTCTTCGATGTCGACGCGCTTCTCGGGGTAGCTGCCGCCGGGACCATACGTGCCGTGGCACTCGGCACACGCGTGGTTGAAGATCGGGCGACCGCGCTCGGCCAACTCGCGATCGATCGCGTACGGGTACCTAGGCGGCTCGACCGATTCGATCCAGGCAAGCACCTCCTGAAAGTCCGATTCCCAGGCCTTGATGGTGTCGGCCGAGTTGGCAGGCACGAGCACGAACTGCATGATCACCCGCGCGGTCTTCGGCACGAAGCCGTCGATATAGAGGTGGGTTTTCTTTTTGGTGTTCCAGAACGGCGGCGCGTCGAGGTCGTAGTGTTCGAACGGGACTTGGCGCGGAGTTTTCAGCAGATCGAGGTTGTCGTCGCGCATGGCCGACAGCAGTACGCTGGCAGTTTGCGCGTTGGTCGCGCCGTTCGATCGGCTCATCGGTATCATCGCGCCGCTGGCCCTGCCGGGCGTGAGCTGTCGGCCCGCGGCGACCTCGGCCTTGGCCACGTCCTGCATTAAGGTCTGAAAGGCGTAGTGCGAGTTCGGCAAACCGGGGATCACGCGGCCGGCCACCTTGCCGCCGTGGCAGCTCAGGCAGTTCATGGCCCAGCCAGCGCCGGCATCGACGACGCCTAGCGGCGCGCCGTCGGGTGAGTCGGGATTGGGGACCAGCCCGTAGCGCGAGAAGGCCATGCGGCGGCGCTCGGCGGGCGTGGCCTTTTCGGCGGCGGATATCAACTCAGGTGGCCAGACGGTCCAGAGGGCGTCGAACTGGGCCGCGGTGAAGTCGACTGGCTGATAAGGCTTGCCGGTCAACAGGCGGTAGCCGCGCATCGCGTTCGTTTCGGGTGTCAGATTAACGGTATCCGCATCAGCGCTGGCTGCATCGCTCGTTGCTGCCGGAGCCAGTTCAGCAGTCCGCGCGGCTTGCACGGCAACAAACATTAGAAGCCCCGCGACGAACAGGCAGGCCGCCGTGCCGCGAAGAATGGAGCGGTGCCGTCGAACGACGCACAGAATCGAAATGCTGGCCGCAGTGCTCAAAACTAGTGCTCGCATGTCATGGCAGGGCTGCTCGGTACGATTCGGGGTTGCGGCACAATTATACGGCGCAATGGGCCCTGGGAAGCGTCCAACGACGATGTCCGTGGACGGGAAAAAAAGGGCCTACTGGATTGCGCAGCGATCGACGTGGGCGGCAAAATGCTCCAGCGGCGGTGTGGCGAGACCGACGACCTTGGCAGCGTCGTCCCAGCGCCTGAGACGCACCGCGGCGGCGCAATGTGGCGAAGCTTCAAAGTCCGCACGTTCGGCGTCGCTGAGCAAACCGCCCTGTAGTTCGAGGCTCACGAGCGACGGTCCGCTGAGCAGCTCGCGATAGGTTGGTTCGACGGTGCAGAGGTAGCGCTTCGCGGCAACGTGCATGCGCACCGGTTCGACCACTTCGGGCCCAAAGCGCTTGGCCAGCCAGTTGGCGGCAGCCGTCTCGTGGTGGTCGTCGATGCCTTGCTCTGGAGCGTCGTCGGGGAGCGAGTGCACCAGGTGGCCGACATCGTGGAGCAAGGCAGCGGCGACGAGCGGCGCGTCGGCCCCGTCGCGCTCAGCGAACAGGGCGGCCTGCAGTGCGTGCTCAAGTTGCGTGACGGCTTCGTGACCGTATTGTGAGCCGCCGCGCACGCGAAAGAGAGAGACGATTTCGAGCGTAGTAGGGTGGGGCATGGCTCGCTACCTTTCGGTCAATTTAATAAACTGTCGAATCGCCGATGATGTGATCGATTGAAAGGCCGAGAATTGTCGGGATCGAGTCGCCGCGGACAATAAAAAAAGCCTGGCGAAAGCCAGGCTCTTTGACTAAGTGGAGGATAGGGGATTTGAACCCCTGACCTTCTGGCTGCCAGCCAGACGCTCTCCCAATTGAGCTAATCCCCCGATGGTATGATCACGGTCAATCGCTGCTGGGCCACGACCAAATACTGCCTTGGTACTCGCTTCCTTCGGCCAGCCTCAAGGCAGACCTTGTGGCAAATTGTCCGGTTACCTAAAGTGACGCGAACAACGGCCTTGCAGGTGATCGGACGATCCGAAACCACCCGCCGGCCGGGCATTCAGGCAACTAGGCTCGAATCGATCTAAGCCCATACTACCTCAATGCTTGCCATCGGGCCAAGTGGCTCACCACAACAGGCAAACCTATCACCCCCCTCGCCGACTGTCAAGAACGCCGGTCGCTGCTCGGAGCACTTCGACTTGTCACGTAGGACTATCTGGACCGTCGTCAAGTTCGCTGCTTCGGCCAGCCTGGTTGCGGCATTGGTTTATCAGGCCGTAAACGAAACGCAGGGAAACGGTCTCGACTGGACGAGACAACCTCCGCGCAGTTGGCCCTTGCTGGGGGCCGCCTGGGCCGCGATGTTCTCGAGCCTGGTGATCACCATTGTACGGTGGTACCTGCTCGTGCGAGCGCTCGATATCCCGTTCCGGTTGCGTGACGCTTTCCGGCTCGGCTTCCTCGGCTACATGTTTAACTTTGTTTCGCTCGGAAGTGTCGGTGGCGACTTGTTTCGCGCGATTTTCATCGCGCGCGAAGCGCGCGAGCATCGCGCCGAGGCCGTGGCCACGGTGCTGATTGATCGCATCATCGGGCTCTACGTTCTGTTCGTGATCGCTGCCGTGGCCCTGGTGTACAACGGATTGACCGACTCGCCGGTTCGCGAGATTCAGGCCATCAACTGGTTGACCTGGGTATCGGTGGTCGGTGGGGCGATTGGCATCGTGATGCTGCTGGTGCCGGGCTTCACCGATGGCCGCTTGTCACAGTTTCTCAGCAATCTCCCCAAGGTCGGCCCGACGATCGGCAAGCTGCTCGTGGCCGTGCGGATTTATCGCCGCAAAGTGGGAGTGCTATTTTGGGTCACCTTGCTGACCGTGGCCGTGCATGGCCTGGGGACGTTGGGCGTGTACTTCAGTGCTCGGGGTCTGATCGCGGAGACGCCCACCTTAGCCGAGCATTTTGTGATCGTACCGCTGGCGATGGTGGCTTCTGCATTGCCGCTGCCACTGATGGGGTTGGGCGCTGTTGAAGCGGCGCTGAAGGTGCTCTACGCCCAGGTACCGGTCACAGCGAAACTTGGCGTCGGTGAAGTCTTGCGGATCTCGGTCGTGTTTCGCGTCATACAGATTCTCAATGCCCTGGTCGGTGGTGCCATCTACTTGTACAGCCGCCGGCAGGTGACCGAACTGATGCACGAAGCTGAATACGTGGCCGCTCACGGCGGCGAGATGAACACGCTCGACGCGGCGATCGCCCAGGAAAAACGAGCGGGTGAGCACGGAGCCAAGGCGGATGGCAAGAAAAGCACGCGCACAATGCTGCTGTTGTCGTTGCTCGTCATGGCCGTGGCGGCTAGCGGTTTCTCTTGCCTGGCCATGCGCTAGCAAAGTGATTGTGCACCGTGTGCAGCGGCTCACTCGGCGTGCGGCTTTCCATCAATCGTGACATCGCCGCTGTGGTTGACGATGGCCGGCGCGGTCTTCGGCAGCAGGTCGCTATCGAGCACATTGACACGGGCCGGGTACTCGACCAAGAGCTGCGCCTCGGCATTGTCTCCCAACACACACTGATCGATCGTCGCGAGCGATGCGCCGACGACAGCCACGCCGCTACGGCCGTTGCCGCGCGAAGTGATCCCGCCGAGCAGGCAATCAACCGCGTCGTGCACTTGGATGCCATCGATCTGATAGCCCTGAATCGTGAGATTCTGAATGACGACGTCGTGCACCTTATAGAGGGTCAGGCCGGTCGTGTGCGCTGCGCACGAGAGTGCATAGTCGTCGATCATCCGCTCGTCTTCGATGCGAAAGTACAGGTAGCCGCCGTCGAGAAACCACTCGAGCGGGGCCAATTTCGGCAGTGCTCCGCCGCGCCCAGTGGGATGCCGCTGCGCCGGCACGTTGTTCAAGTACAATTGCTGATAGGCCAGCCGTCGCGGATTGAATCGGAACACCGCGCCCTGGTTTGACTCCCACACTTCAGGCGGAATCGGCAGCCGACCATCAAGCGTGGCGCCGTTGCCTTCGATCACAAAGGGGTGACCCGGCAGACCGCTGTGATGGCCACCGACCAGGCTCGCACTTTCGAGATACGGCTTCCCAGAATCGGCCAATACGATTCGGTCGCCGGCTCCACAAGCGCGCAACGCCCGGCCGATTGTGCGAAACGGGCCATCTTGCGTCCCCGTGGTCGCGACGAGACCGCTGAAAGTGTCGTCTCCACCAAAGTTGTTCACGAACCAGTCGCGAGCGGTCAATGGCGTGGCAACAAAGGCAACGGCGCAGAATAGCGATAGTACGCGCATCAAACGGCAGGTCACGCGAACTCTCCGGAAGGTTTATAGGACTGCGTGCGAGTAGTCTTCAAGTTTAGCACGCTCGCGTAGAATGCCGGTTACGCGGGTTATAATACCGATCGACTCATGAGGATTGCCAGGGGAATTGCCGATGCGTATCGCGATCGCCGGCCAGAGCCTGGAGCTGACGCAGGGAGATATCACCCAGCAGGACGTCGATGCGATCGTTAATGCGGCCAACAGCCAATTGGCTGGTGGCGGCGGAGTCGACGGCGCCATCCATCGGCGGGCTGGCCCCGAGATCATGGCCGAGACCGCGCGCCGCTACCCGACGGGCTGCCCGACCGGCAGCGCGGTCATCAGCGGCGGTGGGCAACTCCCCGTGCGATATGTCATTCATGCGGTTGCGCCGCGCTGGCGCGGGGGCGTGGCCGACGAAGCTGAATTGCTGGCGGCGGCCTATCTCGCGGCATTCCGCCTTGCCTTGGAGTACGAGTGCCAATCGATCGCGCTGCCGTCGCTGGGCACGGGAGCCTATGGTTATCCGCTCGATCGCGCGAGCCGCGTGGCACTGGGGACGGCGATCGATTTTTTACGCGACCAACGCGCGCCGGCGCTAGTGAGGTTCGTGCTCTTCGACAGCAGGGCCTTCGGTGCCTTCGCGGCGGCGCTTGAAGAGCTCAACGCAACCGGCCAATCGGGTTCGACAACTTAAGCATGCGAACGCCTGCGCGTATCGATCAAGTGCTCCCTTGCTTGGTGCGACTGCGATCGATCGCGGGGGCATTCCCGTAGCCCAACAGCGACGCGAGTGAATATCGCCAGGCGTTCCAGCGGGCCGCGGCCGGGGCACTCGTCGCCGGCCAGTAGCGACAAATAACCACGCGCCAGCTCGACCCGCCCGCTGCGATCGCTTCGGCATCAAGGTTCGGCAGGTAAATCGATGCCCAGCTTTGCCAGGTGAGCATCGAGCGAGTGGCGCGCCCAGGGCAATGCCTGCAGGGGAGCATCGTCGTAAGCTCGCGCCAGCAGTTCGTCGAATGTCGTGGCCCCTTCGTCGTACACGCGCCGAATCTTGTCTTCTCTCCACTGGCGATGCGCTAGCTGTTTGGTGAGGAACTCGCGAACGTCTCCCAACGGTTGGCCATGCGACGGGATGATCAGCTTGCACTGGACGTCGAGCAGTCGTTCCAGGCTGCCCATGAAAGCCGTCATATCTCCGCCAAAGCTCCGCGAGACGACAATCGAACCAGGGTTGGCCACCATGTCGCCGGCCAGAAGTGACCCAGTCGATTCCTCCAGAAAGCAGAGATGACCGGGATCGTGACCCGGCGTGTGGATACACCGCAATCGCCATTGGAGATCGCGGCCACTAACGAGTACCTCGTTGTCGTGCAGCTCACGATCAATCGTAAAGGAAACTTGCGAAGCTGTGGCCGGATGGGCCATGATCGGCGCATCGTACCGGCTGCGCAACTCCTCCGCTGAAGAGACGTGGTCGGGATGCGAGTGACTCAGAAGAACTCCCTCGACTTTTCCCCCCAGCTCGAGCAAGTGATCGATCTGACGTACCAGGTGGTCGAGTGCCCCCGGGTTCTTCGCGGCCGGGTCGATGACGAACAGCGATTCTTCCCCAATGATCAGGCAGTTCGTGTGCGTCGCCGGCGGTAGCGTCGCGCTCTCGACCGGCACCAGGGTAATTCCGCGGCGAATCTCAAACCAATTGTGCTCGCCCGGAGATCGCTCCGTTCCACGCGTAAGCAGTCGCAGTGCGCCAGGCAACCCGGCGGCCGCCAGTTGCCGCAACGTGTAGGCCACGGGCGTGGAAATCCGCATCTCGCCACGATGCCAACGCGCTCGCGCCGCGGCCGGCGTGAGCCAATCAAGCCCGACGATTTCGCCCGCGATCAACTCTTCTTGTTGGTCGCCGTGCAATCGATGCAGAAAATACCGCGTAGCGAAGCGCACCGGCGCGAACGACGGCGTCAGCCACTCCCCGGCCGGCTCAAACTCCTGAGCGTCGATCGACAGCGCATGCCTGGTGAGAAAATCGCTGAAGTTCAGGCTCTCCTGCAATAGTTGCTGCCGCGCTTGCCGCAACGGTTCTCGCGAAGGTAGTTCCCCACTCACACAAAGCAGGCCCGTTTCCTCGAAAACCTCGCGCACCGCTGCCAGGATCGCGCGTGCATCGACCTCGCTCTGCGCATTGACCACAGAGCGGGCGCTTTCGCTTTCGTTCAGTCGCCCGCCCGGGAAGACGTGGTGCCCCGCCATGAAGCGCAGCGCCGGACTGCGCCGCGCCAAGAGCACTTCTGGCTCAGCGTCACCACGCACCAGAATACAGGCGGCCGCGGAGCGTGGTTCGGCAGGCATCGTGCTGGTGTCCTTCTCGGCAGGTGAACGAGCTTGTGCGAGATGCAATCGCGGGCTAGTCGAGAGTCTCAATCGATGCCAGGCTTTAGCGCAGCACGCCATCTTCCGCATCGAGTAGCTGCGAGTTTGAGACGGAATTACCGAGCGCGTCATACTGGTCGAACGTCCAAACGACGTGCTTTGTTTTTGGATTGAGCTCAATCAACAACGGTTGCCCGCGGCCGGCATGGCAATTGCCGATAACGTAGTGACCGCTGGGAAGCACCTCGATTGTTGTGACCCACGCCAGCATGATCCCCGGCAGATCCGCCTGCTTGATTTGCCAGACGATTTCCTTTTGCGGTGTCACTTCGAGCACACTGTGGCCGTTGCCGGTGGTGATCAAGGTGTTGCCGTTCGGCAGTCGCACCGCCGCGAAGCATTTGTTGCCAAACGCCTCGGGACCATGTCCTGGCTTGGGTTCCCTGTCGAACAAGGGGACCGAGTATTCCCAAATCACGTTGCTCGCGGCGTCATACTCGCGCACTGCGCCGTCCCCTTCGTGACAAACGAGGTAATGGCCACTCTTCAGCTTTCTCGCTAAACGAGTGTCGGTGTGAGGATGGGGATGGTCGACTTTGAGCTTGACTTCGTGCAACAGTTTTCCCGAGCGATCGATCTCGATGATCCGCGCCGGCCCGCTCTCGGCAATCATCACGTGCCCGTCGCCGAGCGGCTGAAAGGAGTGAACTTCCACTGGCTTGCCAGCGTTGCCATTGGACGTCGCCGAGTCGTACTTCCAAACAACGCTTCGCCCAGCGCGGTCAATTTCCACAACCTTGCTGCTCCCTTGCTGCGTCATGAGGTTGCCGTTGGGCAGAACGTGCAGATCATGAATTCCGCCCCAGGGCATTTCCCATTCAACCTTTCCGTCGCGTCCGACGATCACGAGCTTGTCGTTGCCTTGGGTGAGAAGCCGGTGTTGCCCACTAGCGGCGGAGGTCAGAAGGCCAGCGAGCGAAGCGACTAGCAAGCAGATTCGAGGTTTCATGGGCATTTTTGGCTCGGGTGACGGACTGCGGTCGAGTGAACCGCGGAAACTGGGCGGCCGATGCAATTGTGGAATATAAAGGGAGTTCTACCGTCGCAGCATCCCAGTCTGCCCGCGACCGGAGATTCCATGGGACATTTCTTGTATTCTAGGGACTGCTTTCGCTCGACCGCCACGGCGCCATCGCCCCCTCCTGTTGATCACCAACCCTCGCATGACTTCGCAGCCGCGCAACCGAAACTCGCTGGGCCCGATGCTGCGGATCTGCGCGTTTGGGCTGGCAATCGGTGGGCTAGTTTCCTTCGACGCGCGTGCGGCGGATTCTATACCGGCCCCCACCGCGCCGGTCGATTTCCGCCGCGACGTACAGCCGATATTGGCGCAGCGCTGCTTTCGCTGCCACGGTCCCGACCAGGCAGAAGGGGGGCTGCGGCTCAATAGTGGTGAGGCCGCGTTGGCCGAGCTGGACTCCGGACAGCGCGCCGTCGTACCGGGCAAACCTGACGAAAGTGAGTTGCTCGCCCGCATCGCCGCGACCGATGATAGTCTGCGCATGCCCCCTGAAGGCAAGCCCCTTAAACCCGAGCAAATCCAGATTCTGCGGACCTGGATCGCCGACGGGGCGACCTGGCAGAACCATTGGGCCTTCGATCCATTGCGCCCAGTCGCCGTGCCGACCGTCGAGAACTCCGACTGGCCCCACAACGAGATCGACAACTTCATACTCAGCCAGTTGCAGGCGCGCAAGCTGCAGCCGGCCCCTCCGGCCAGCAAGGTATCGCTCTTGCGGCGGGTTTACTACGACCTGACCGGTCTGCCGCCCACGCCCGAAGAAGTCGACGCGTTTCTGGCGGACACCGCGCCCGATGCTTACGAACGAACGGTCGACCGGTTGCTGGCCTCTCCACACTACGGCGAGCGCTGGGGCCGTCACTGGCTCGACCTGGTCCGCTACGCCGATACGAACAGCTTCGAACGCGACGCGGTGAAGCCCAATGCCTGGCGATTTCGCGACTACGTCATTCGCGCCTTCAACGACGACAAGCCGTACGATCAGTTCATTCGTGAGCAACTGGCCGGCGACGAGCTGCCGCCAGTGACTCCCGACAGCCTGACCGCGACCGGCTACTACCGCCTTGGCCTGTGGGACGACGAACCGGCCGATCCGCTTCAAGCGCGATTCGACGAGTTGGACGACATCGTCGCCACGACCGGGCAGGTCTTCCTGGGGCTCACGGTCAACTGCGCGCGTTGTCACGACCACAAGCTCGATCCCATTCCGCAGGCTGATTATTACCGACTGGTGTCGTTCTTCAGCGAGATCGAGCGCTACAACAACCACGGCAGCCAGCTCGATGTTTCATCGCCGGAGTTGGCCGCGCAGCACGGCGAGTTGGTCGCTCGCAAAACAGACGTTCGCGACAGGCTGCGGCGGATCGAGCAGACCGGCATCGAGACCCTGTCGGCCGAAGATCAGCGCAAGACGGAGGGCCCCGAGCGTGACAAGGTGCTCGGCGAGAAGCTGCAGTCGTCCCTTTCCGCGGAAGCCTGGCAAGAGTATCAGCAGTTAACGTCGCAGCTCGCCGAACTCGACGCCGTCAAATTGCCGCCGCGTGAAACCGTGCTGGGCGTCAAAACCCTGCGCGAGCCTCCCGAAACGTTTGTGTTGCAGCGCGGCAATCCGCATGTCCCCGGCGCTAAGGTCGAACCCGGCTTTCTCACGGCCCTGGGAGGTGGAACACCCGAGATCGCGCCGCGCTCGGCGGGCGCAAAGAGTTCTGGTCGTCGCCGAGCGCTGGCCGATTGGATCGCGTCTTCGTCCAATCCGCTCACCGCGCGGGTGATGGCCAACCGCATCTGGCAGCATCATTTCGGCCGAGGGCT
The DNA here is from genome assembly GCA_964495375.1 of uncultured Planctomycetaceae bacterium. Classification (GTDB taxonomy): domain Bacteria; phylum Planctomycetota; class Planctomycetia; order Pirellulales; family JAEUIK01; genus JAIESQ01. Next base: position 25,606 of record CAZBWM010000021.1, read on the forward strand.
GGTCCGCTCGTCGAGCAACTTCGGCAGCCTGGGAACTCCTCCCACGCATCCCGAGCTGCTTGATTGGCTCGCACTGCGCTTGATCGAAGAGGGCTGGCGATTGAAGCCATTCCATCGCTTGATCGTCACCTCCGGCGCGTACCGCATGTCGTCGGCCGCCGATCCGCAGGCGCTAGCGCAAGATCCAGAGAATGATTCACTCTGGCGCTTCGACATGCGCCGGCTCGGCGCCGAAGAAGTGCGCGACTCGATGCTGGCCGTCAGCGGTCAGTTGAATCTCACTATGTTCGGCCCGGGCATCTATCCCACGATGTCGCAAGAAGTTCTCCAAAGCCAATCGATGCCCGGTAGCGGCTGGGGAAACTCGTCGCCGGAAGAACAGTCTCGTCGTACCATTTACGTCCACGTGAAGCGCTCGCTGGTGTTGCCGCTGTTGGCCGAGTTCGACATCTGCGACACCGACAGTAGTTGCGCGGTGCGTTTCTCGACCACCCAGCCGACCCAGGCCCTGGCCATGCTCAACGGCGATTTCGCGCGCGGGCAGGCCGCCGCGCTGGCCGAGCGGTTGCGCCGCGAGTTCCCCGGCGACGTCGAGAGCCAGGTGCGCCGCGCCGTGCGATTGGCCACGGCGGGCCCGGCCGAATCGCGGCAAGTCGAACGCGGTCTGCGCTTGATCGATTCGCTCCAGTCGCAGCATGGGTTGTCGGCCGAGCGAGCGCTCGATTGCTATTGCCTGGTGGTGTTGAATCTCAACGAGTTCGTCTTTCTGGATTAAAGGCGCGTAGGCTCCACTTCATGACGCACGATCAAACACCGCATGGCACGTTCTGCCGCCGCACCAGGCGCGAGTTTCTCTGGCAGGCTGGCGGCGCCTTCACCTCGGTCGCGCTCACGGCGCTGTTGGACCAGGACGGCTTCCTTTCCTCGCAGACTCGCGCCGCCGACGGAGCAACCTCGTTCGCCAATCCGCTGTCGGCCAGGCCCGCGCACTTTGCCCCCAAGGCCAAGAGCGTGATCTTCCTGTTCATGTACGGCGGGCCAAGCCACGTCGACACCTTCGACTACAAGCCGTTGCTCTACAAGCTCGATGGCCAGACGATCCCGGTGAAAACCAAGGGACGCGGAGGCGCCAAGAACGAAGGGCGCGTCGTCGGCCCCAAGTGGACCTTCAAGCAGTATGGCCAGTCGGGGCAGTGGGTCTCGCAGCTTTTTCCGCACCTCAGCCGACATGTTGACGACATCGCCTTCATCAAGTCGATGACCGCCGACTCGCCGATCCACGGCTCGGCCATGCTGCAGATGAATTCCGTCAAAATCCTCAGCGGCAGCCCCGCGCTCGGCTCGTGGATCAACTACGGGCTGGGGACCGTCAACGAAAACCTCCCCGGCTTCGTCGTCATGCTCGACCCCAGCGGTGGGCCGATTAGCGGCGCCAAAAACTGGTCGAGCGGCTACATGCCCGCCACTTATCAGGGGACGCTACTTCGTTCGAAGGGTGCGCCGGTACTCGATTTGAACCTACCCGTGGGGATGACGCGGCCGATCGAACGTCAACTTCTCGACACGCTGCACGAGGCCAACAGTGACCACCTGGCCCTGCATGCCGACAACAGCAACCTGGCGGCCCGCATCGCCAGCTACGAGCTGGCCTACAAAATGCAGCAGCACGCTCCCGAGGCGATCGACCTCGCGCAGGAGTCGCAAGCGACACTCGACATGTATGGTCTCGACAACGAACGCACGCGCGATTTCGGCCGCCGCTGCCTGCTCGCCCGCCGGCTCGTCGAGCGCGGCGTGCGGTTCATTCAGCTTTACTCGGGCGGATCGCACAACGACGCCAACTGGGACGCCCACGGCGACTTAGAGAAAAACCACAACTTCCACGCCGGCAACACCGACCAGCCGATCGCCGCCCTGCTCACCGATCTCAAACAGCGCGGACTGCTGGACGAAACGCTGATTGTCTGGGGGGGCGAGTTCGGTCGTCAGCCGACCGCTGAGTACGCCAAGGGGACGGGCCGCGATCACAACGCCTTCGGCTTTACGATGTGGATGGCCGGCGGCGGCATCAAAGGGGGGCAACACGTCGGCGAAACCGACGAGCTCGGCGCGGCGGCCGTCGAACACCCGTTCCACGTCAAGCACCTGCACGCCACGATTCTGCAGCAGATGGGGCTCGACCCCAACAAGCTCGCCTACTTCTACAGCGGGCTCGACCAGAAACTGGTCGGCGTCGAACACGTCGAGCCGATCCGGCAAATCATTTGATGCGTTTATCCCTGCCGCACGACGAAGCCCTGACGTCCTGTGCCCGCCGCAAGTGTCACTGCCGGCTGAGTCGAAACTCGTGGTGTCTTCGACTTCCCGAAACTTCGAATTCGCGCTCGATCGTCCCTGCGTGCTCCGCGCCTCCGCGGGCACAAAGCAGAAATCTTCGCGCGGTAAACTTCCCCTGCTGGTTGAAAGTTCAAGGGTTCCTGAATGTATGAGCGCCCCTGGCAACGCCTCGTGAGCTGGTTGCCGCCGGCGCTGGGGCTCGCGGCGGTTGTCGCCTGGGCATCGCTGCGCGTTGAGCCCTACTTCGCCTTATGGCTCGTCTTTCCCGCGCTCGTCGGCGTGGTGCTGGGGGCCGGGCTCGCCTGGCTGGCGCGGTTCTGTCGACTGGCGGATCTCAAACTGCTGGTCGCGGGTACGCTGATCGCAGGCATGCTATGCGTGGCGATGCAGCACTGGTTCGCCTATCGGCAGGTGCTCGAGCAATTTCGCGAGCGCGAAGCCGCGCTCTTGGCAAAAGCGCCGCTGGCCGGCGCGCTGGCCCTGGCGGGCGCGCAGCCACCGGCGAACGTCTGGCAGTTCTTGCGCGAGGACGCCGCCACGGGTCGCGTGCTCGTCGGCGGTTGGCGCGCCGAGGGGGTCGCCTGTTGGCTCTCCTGGGGGCTCGACGCTATGTTGGTTTTAGTGGGGGCGCTGGCGATGGTTTTGCTCTGGCGGCCCCGGTTGCCCGGCCCGACCGCTTCGGCTTAGGGCGCGAGCCGCGTGTTGTAACCCGCTGGCCGCGTAGCCACGCGCCGCATCAATCCATTTTTCGCTAGTTGAGTTTGCTTTCTTTATGCGCACGATCGGCATCGGCACCGACATCACCGAAACGCTGCGAATCGCCCAGATGATCGAGCGACACGGCGAGCTGTTCATCAATCGCGTCTACACGCCGGACGAAATCGAGTACTGCCAGAGCCGGAAGGAATCGACGCAGCACTTCGCGGGGCGCTGGGCCGCCAAAGAGGCGATTCTCAAATCGCTGGGGACCGGCTGGGTCAAAGGGATCAGTTGGCGCGACGTCGAGGTGCGCAACGCCGGCGGCGGGCAACCGCTCGTGCACTTGCATGGCGGCGCGCTCGAGGCCAGCGACCAGCTCGGCATCACGCAGATGCTGGTGAGCATTTCGCACTGCCGGAGCCACGCGATCGCGTACGCGCACGCGCTGGCGGAGTAAGCGCGAGGCAAGCAACTGACTGTCGCCAACCGCCACGAGCTAAAGCATGTCCGATACGCTGCAAGTCGTGCGATGGACGTTAGCTCAGAATTGTGCACTCCGAGCCGAAGGGGCGGTTTCTGATCCGGGGAAGGCGATCGCTTGCACCTCGCAAGCGCGAACCTACGCCGAAGGCCTGTCGCGGAATACTCACGGGCTGGTCGTTCAGGGTGATATTTGTGTCACTTCCTGTGAGCTTGTTCAGACACCTGAGCGCCAATCGATGGGCGATGCCCTTCGTTATCCGAGCTCAGGGTTCATCGTCAGTCAGGAATTCCGGAACGTTGGCGGCGTCGTCGGGCTGACCGAGCTCTGTCGTGCGTGCCCGGCAAATGCGACACCTGAAGGGCTGGCAGGGTGTGCCGGTCTACTCTGGGAGGATCCCGAATCCGCGAACTTGCAGGAGCAACTGGAACGCATCATTGCCGGCTTGGAGCTACAGGCGGACGTCGCCGAAGTGTTTCCGAAGATGGAACTCTGGTGGTTCAGCTTTTGGCCTCGTTCTCCGCTATCGCCGCAAGCATCGTCGCTGCTGCGGCGAATCCTTGCGGAGAAGCTTCAAGAGGACAAAGAATGCTCGAGTGGCAGACCGCAGCATCGTATCGATAGGCTCGAGACTTTCGTGAAGGCCCTGCGACTTGCACAAGAACACCAACTGAGTCTGCATGTCGAGATGGGCGTGCCCGGCCATACCGATTTCGGCTATTACACAGTCTTTCCACACTGCCCGTATTGCAAAGCCGAAGCGCGCATCAAGCGATGGCAGCGGCACTATCCGACAGAACCATATGATTGCCCCGTCTGCGCAACTCAGTACGTGCCTGCCGGGACGGCGTCGACCACGGCGGACGACATGGAATTGCCGGACTTGCGCGAGCTAATCGGAAGGGTGCAATTCCCAAGCTTCGCCAAGACTTATCTCAAGCAGCAAGGGCTTGGCGACCTGGAGGCGGCCAAGATCGTGTTCGCGACGGAACAGCGAGAGGCCGAACGTCAACGTACGATCGCCGAGGCCCGTCGCAAAGAATCACGGCGGCAGGCTTACGTGATGCAGGTGCTATTCGCCGGCCTACACCCTGAGAGCGACGAGCCGGTCAGTTTGAACGAATGTGATTCGCAGTTGTTTTCGGCCGACGAGTTCCGCACGCTTCTGTTTCGATGTCAGGCGAACGGTGTGAAGCTCTCCTTCATGCGACACGCTTCGGCGAACGAAGTTGCGGATCGCTGCGTCTCGCAAGTGGTCAAGAAACCGCAGCAGTTGTTCGACCAATGGAGAAGCGAGGGCTGCAACGAGCGTTTCGGAGCAAATTACCTTGTGCCCGACAAGGTGTTGAATTCGTTCAAGGCGGAGCCTTAGCTGCGAGCTAGCGCGCACCAGCATAAGGAAATCTCCCGCGTAGCAGGACACCCCCTCCGGCCGTGCAACCTTCACCTACAAATTCTCCACCACCAGGTCGCCGACTTGCGTGGTGCTGAAGCCCATCTTGCCGGCGGCCTGGCTCTTCATCTTGGTGCCGGTCACGTGGGCCACGGCTTTGTTCACCCGCGCGGCAGCGGCGGGCTGGTCCGAGTGTTCCAGCAGCATCGCCATGGCGTTGATCGCCGCGATCGGGTTGATGACGTTCTTGCCAGTGTACTTCGGAGCGCTGCCCCCCATTGGTTCGTACATGCTGGTACCCCCCGGCTCGGGGTTGATGTTGCCGCCGGCGGCCACGCCCATCCCCCCCTGCAAGATGCCGGCCAGGTCGGTGATGATGTCGCCGAACATGTTCGTCGTCACGATCACGTCGTAGTACTCGGGATTCTTGACCATCCACATGCAGCAGGCGTCGACGTGGTTGTAGTCGGGCTCAATGTCCGGATACTCCTTGGCCACATCCTGGAAGGTGCGCCACCAGAGGTCGTGCCCATAGGTGAGCACGTTGGTCTTGGCCACGAGCGTGAGCTTCTTTTTCGGGCTGTTCCGCTTGCGGGTGAATTCGAAGGCCCAGCGGATGCAGCGCTCGCAGCCCTTGCGGGTGTAAACGGCCGATTGCGTGGCGACCTCATCGGGCGTGTTCTTCTTGAGGAAGCCGCCGACGCCGCAGTAGAGGTCTTCGGTATTCTCGCGGACGACGACGAAGTCGATGTCCTTGGTGGTTTTGTCCTTGAGCGGCGTTTCGACCCCCGGCAGCAGCTTGACCGGCCGCAGATTGATGTACTGATCGAGCTGGAAGCGCATCTCGAGGAGCAGGCCTTTCTCGAGAATGCCGGGCTTGACGTCGGGGTGACCGATCGCGCCAAGGTAAATGGCATCGAACTTGCGCAACTGATCGACGGCCCCCTCAGGCAGGATCTCGCCGGTGCGCAGGTAGCGATCGCCGCCGAAATCCAACTCGGTCAACTCATAAGTGAAGCCTTCGAGCTTGGCGACCGCGGCCAGCACTTTCATCCCTTCGGCCGCGACCTCGGGGCCGGTGCCATCTCCACCAATGACGGCGATCTTGAGCGGTTTGGCGGCGGATTTATCGGCTGGCACGTGGGTGGGCTCCGGAGAGGGAAGGTCGCTGGATTACTGGTTGCTTGGCACGAGCGACGTGCGGCGCAGGGGGTTGATTTTAGAGAGGGGAGCAGGCGGGAACAAGAACCAGCGCAAGCACTCGGAGCGTTTCACGCACTCCACAAGCTACGTCGCCAAGGTCCCTTTGGTGCTCGGAACACCGGGCATGCGCGGGTCGGTTTCCAGGGCCATCCGCAGCGCTCGGGCGGTCGCCTTGAAGACCGCTTCAGAGATGTGGTGGGTGTTCCGTCCGTAGTGCAGCAGCACGTGCAGGTTCATCAGGGCGTTGGCTGCCACGGCTTGCCAGAACTCTTCAACGAGCTGGCTATCGAAGTCGCCGATCTTGGGCGTTGGCATCGGCGCTTGGAAGTGCATGGCGTACCGCCCACCGAGATCGACGGCCGCGGTGACCAACGTTTCGTCCATCGGCAAGGTGAAGTGCCCGTAGCGGCGGATGCCTGCCTTGTCGCCGACGGCTTTCCGCAGGGCCTGGCCGAGGCAGATGCCGACATCCTCGACCGTGTGGTGCTGATCGACGTGCAGATCGCCCTTAGCGTGCACCTTGAGGTCGATGGCCGCGTGCTTGGCCAGCAAGGTTAGCATGTGATCGAAGAAGCCGACTCCGGTCACAAGGTCGGCGCGGCCGGAACCATCGAGATCAAGCGAGAGCTCGATCTGCGTCTCGGCGGTGTCGCGTTTGATTTGGGCAGTGCGGGGCATGGTTCCTCAATCGTAGCACACGGGCAGCAACATCTCGCGCAAAGTCGCCAAGGCGCAAAGGATACGCCAGTCCAGTTCGTGCGTATGATGGCGGTTCGGATACCGAGTTCTTTGCGCCTTTGCGGCTTGGCGCGAGATTACTTTTGCCTTGGAAATGGTCTACTTGCGCATCAGTCCTTCGAGAATCGCCAAGCACGCGTCGATCTGCTCGTCGGTGCCGACCGAGATGCGCAGGCCGTCTCCCCAGCCTTCATAATTCATGTAGCGCACCAGCACCCGCTGCTGCTTGAGGCCGTCGAAGAGCGGTTTCAGCGGACGCTCGGGGTGCGGGCACCAGACGAAATTCGCCTGGCTGTCGACCGCCGCGAAGCCTAAGGCGCGCATCCGCTCGGTCAGGCGCTGGCGCGTGGCGACAATGCGCGAACGGGTGCTGGCGAGCCAGGCCTGGTCGTCGATGGCCGCCGTGGCTGCCGCGATCGAGAGCGCGTCGCAATTGTACGAGTCTTTGACTTTCACCAGCCCGGCAATGATCTGCGGCTGAGCGACGACGTAGCCGAATCGCAGCCCGGCCAGGGCGTACGACTTACTAAGCGTGCGCGAAACGAGCACTTTGTCGCATTGGCGCACCAGGTCAAGGCAATTGGTGTCGGCGAAGTCGACGTACGCTTCGTCGACCACCAGCGGGCAAGGGAGCTGCCGGGCCAGCTCGAGCACGCGGGCGGGCGGCAGCAGCGTGCCCGACGGGCTGTTGGGATTCGGCAGAAAGGCGAGCCGCAGATCGGGGCGCGGGGCAGCGAAGTCGTTGCCGAGCGACCAATCGGCATGGAAGCGCACCTCTTCGGCGGCGGCCCCTTGGATCTCGGCCAAGGTCTTGTAGAGGATGTAGCTGGGATAGGGAAGCCGCAGCAATTGCCCTTGGCCGACGAAGGCGCGGGTGACCAGCGTGAGGACTTCGTCGCTGCCGTTGGTGGCCAGAATCCAGTCGGGGTCGACGCCCAAGAGCGTGGCGGCGCGCTGGCGGAAGCCGGTGGCCAGTGGATCGGGATAGCGTTCTAGCCCCCGTTCGAGAACCGCTTGCACCGCGCGATCGACCGCTGCCGACGCACGATAGGGATTCTCGTTGGTGTTAAGCTTGATGAACTTGCCGGCCTGGGGCTGCTCGCCAGGGGTGTAGCCGGCCAGGCGGTATATTTCGGGACGGAAGTAGGACATGCGTTAGACCGCGGATGGCACGGACAGTGGGGAATTCAAACCACGGATTGCACGGATGACACGGATGACACGGATGGAATTCAGTTAGCCGCGGAGCTTGCCCCGCGCGACAGCGGCGAATCGTAAGGGCATCGCTACTTTCTATGGTTATGCATCGCACAAGCTAGCGCGCGGGATGAATCCCGCGGCTAACAAATTGAACGGATCGGTTATTCTTTCTGTAGTCGGATATCGACACTCGCACGATGGGCGGTGAGCCCTTCCTTGTCGGCCATGTTGCGCAGATCGTCGGCGGCTGACGCGAGATCTTCCTCCGAGTAGGCAATCACGCTGGTGCTACGGACGAAATCGGCCGACGACAAGGCGCTGGCCCAGCGAGCGGTGCCGCCGGTCGGCAGCACGTGCGAGGGGCCCGCCACATAATCGCCTACGGCCACGGGGCTGTGCTGCCCGAGAAACGCGGCGCCAGCGTGCGGGATCTTGGCGAGGAGCGACTCGGCATTGGCGGTCGCGATATGCAAATGCTCGGGGGCGAGCAAGTCAGCCACGCGGCACGCGTCGTCGGCATCGCGCACCAGAATGAGCGCGCCGAAATCTTCGAGACTTTGCCGGGCCAGATCGCCGCGCTCGAGCGTTGCCAATTGCCGCGCGAGCTCGACGGCGGTTTGTTCCCACAAGCGCCGGCTCCACGTGACGAGCACGCCGGAGCCGGGCGCGTGTTCGGCCTGGGCGATCAGGTCGGCGGCAGTCCAATCGGCGCGGGTGTCGTCGTCGCCGATCACCACGACTTCGCTGGGGCCGGCGATCGAATCGATATCCACTTCGCCGAAGACGTGCTTCTTGGCTAGTGCGACAAAGAGGTTGCCCGGCCCGACGATCTTGTCGACCTTGGGAAGCCCCTCGACGCCATAGGCCAAGGCCGCGACCGCCTGGGCTCCGCCCGCCCGATAGACTTCGCGAATGCCCAACTCATGGCAGGTGGCCAGCAGATCGGGATTGTTGGCGCCGAACTTTGTCGGCGGCGCGACGACCGCCAGTTGCGCGACGCCGGCCGCCTGGGCTGGCACCGCGGTCATCAGCACCGTGGATGGATACGCGGCCGCTCCGCCGGGGACGCAAATGCCCACCCGAGCCAGCGGTAGGTAGCGCTGTGCCAGGTAGCCGCCGCCGGCCAGTTCGAGTCGCGTATCTCGCGGGCGGACCACCTCCTGAAAACGGCGGATCGAATCGCGGATGCGGCGGACGGTTTTCAGGAAGCCCGTGTCGGCCGCGCGGTGGGCGGCCGCGAGTTCGTCGGCCGAAACCCGCAGCGTGGCCGCGCTGATGTCTGCCTTGTCGAGCTTGCTGGTGTATTCGAGCAGGGCTGATAGCCCGCGAGTGCGGACGTCGCGGCAGATCCGCCCGACGACGGCCTGCGGCGACAGGGGCTCGCCGAAAACCTCGATCGTGCGGCGGCGCCCCGCTTCGCTGACGAAGTCTCCCTGAGGGCTGAGTTTGGCGCGCAGGGCGGCCAGCGCCGCGGGGAGGTCGTCGCGGGTGGCGTCGATGCGCACGATGTTCAGGCTGAGGTCGGACACGCGGGCTCTTCTACAACGTCTGCCGTTATGGGACACCGTCATGACGGCGGCGGTTCGCCGTATTGTGATCGGAGCGGGCGGCACCGCAAAGGGGCTCAACCGCAAGCCAGGCCCCGGTTTGTCGCGATTTTTTGGCGGCGAACCAATTTGCTGGCGCAATCTCGGCGGCCACTACCCGAGCTGGCTTGCTTGACCTCTTTTCCGCCGAATGCGAAGGTGAGCAGCAGACCCACGGCGCCGACTCCGGCGTCAACTGCCTGGTACAGCGTTCGAGAGGCGTGCGACGGCCGCCGCCCGTGCCAGGCTTGCGCCGGTTCAAGGAAGGGCGCTTGGTTTGCTGCGAACCCTGGCTATCGCTTTCAGTACGGCGCTATTGGTGGCGGTGCCCGCGCGCGCTGAGCGACGGCAGCCGGCGGCGGGTTCCGTAGCGTCCAGCACGGCGGAGCCGGGGACTGACAAGGCCGAGCCTGCGGGGGAAGATTGGCCGCTCGAGCATGTGGAGTTGGCTGACGGTGCAAAATACGACGGCCTGATCGAACGCGAAGACGCCGAACTGGTCTATTTGCGCCAGGTGCGGCGGCAACCAGGTAAACCGATGTACCTGATCGGCCGGCGATTTCCGCGCGATCACATCACCAAGCTCGTGAGGTTGCCGGCGCCGGGGCACGCGGCCCTGGCCCGACGTATCGACGAACATTTGCGCAGAGCGGGCATCGAAGCCGGTGCGATGAAGAGCATCACGCTCCGCCCTTGGCAAGAGGCCACGCAGGCGGGCTGGCAGTATCGCGGTCCGTGGTGCCAGGTCGAAAGTCACGCCGATGAGGAAACCACGCGCCGCGCGATTGTGCGGATCGAACAAGCCTTTGCGGGTTTCATGCGAGTGCTGCCGGCGCGAACGCAGCCGGCACGGCCGCTCGACATCGTGCTGTGCGCCTCGACAGCCGAGTATCGTGCGCGATTGGAGAAGGCGGGGTTGCGGATCGTGAATCCGGCGGTCTACCTCGCCAAAGAGAACACGATTATCGCGGCCACGGATCTCGATCAATACGCGGCGCAGGTGAGCCAGATTCGCGCGGCACACGACGAACAGCGCCGCCAGCACGACGCGCTGCGCGAAAAGCTCGCGGCGCAACTGGCGCGCGAGCGGCGCGATCTCGAAGCGCGGGGTGTCGAGTCCGGCGAGATTCGCCGGCTGCTGGCTCGCACGCGGCGACAGTTCGACGTCGAGATCGCGGCGCTCGAGCAACGCCTGACTGACTATGACCGCCGCAACGCGACGCTGTTCGATGAAGTGACGCGCCGCACCTTTGCCCGCTTATTCCACGAGGCGTGCCACGCTTATTTGCGCAACGCGGTCTTTCCGCCCGACGATTACGACGTGCCGGGCTGGCTCTACGAGGGGCTGGCGCAGGTGTTCGAGTCGGGGTTGCTGGAAGCCGGCACTTTGCGAATTGACGCACCGCCGCCGGAGTGGCTGGCGCGGCTACAGACCGATCTGGCCGGGGCCCAGCCGCTCCCCTTGGCCGAGTTGCTCGCAGCCGATGCGCGCGTCTTTCTCGTCGCTCACGACGCACCGGCCGAGGAGTCGGCCCGATTGTATCTATACGCCTGGGGACTGGCCTGGTACCTCGCGTTTGATCAGCCGCTCTTGGGGACGCCTGCGCTGGAAAGTTATCTGTCGCGCGCGGGCGAACCAAGTGGCGCGGTCCCGCGATTCGAGAAACTGGTCGGCATGCCGCTGGCGAAGTTCGAGGCGCGATGGCGGGCCGATTTGCTGACGCTCGCGCCACGCGACGCCGAGCCCGCACGACGACGCAAACCCAAGTAGTAACTACTGAGAGTTGACGCGGCCAGCAGGACGGCAGTCATTACGCGTGCACTTCGGCAAGTTGCGGCTCGCGCTCATCGGCCGTGAAGGCCGGGAGCATGATCGAGAATTGCGTCCCTGCACCGGGGCTGCTGGTCACACTGATTTTCCCGCCGTGCGCATGGAGAATCGCTTCACAGATGCTCAGCCCTAGTCCACTGCCGCGGCGATCGCGCTGCCGCGACTTGTCGGTTTGAAAAAAGCGATCGAAGATCCGAGGCAAATCTTCGGCATCAATTCCGCAGCCCGTGTCCGAGATGTTTAGGTGCACTTCGCGCGAGGCGGGGACACTGTGCAGTTGAACGGTGACCCGGCCGCCGGTCGGTGTGAACTTCAGGCCGTTGTCGATCAGGTTATTGACGACCTGCCAAAGTTGGTCGGCATCGCCGCGGACTTCGGTCGGCACCAGGTACGAAGACTGCAAGTCGATGCCCCGTTCCTCGGCCACGGCTCGGAACATATCGAGCGACTTGGCGACGACGAGATCGAGGCGTACGCGGTCGGCGGCGAGCAGCGGGCGGTCGACATCGCTTTCAGCCAATTGCAGCAACTGATTGACCAGACCGCGCAATTGCCAACACTGCTCGACCAGTTCGTAGAGCAGTTCCTTGTATTCCTCGGGCGAGCGATCCGCATTGAGGCCCACCTCGACCGAGCTTTGGATGGCGGCCAGCGGCGAGCGTAGCTCGTGGGCCGCATTGGCCAGAAATTCGCGATTTCGTTGCAAGTACTCGGCGATACGATCCAACAAATGATTGATGGTGAGTGACAGTTGATCGAGCTCGTCACCGGCCCGGCTGACGGGCAGCCGCTCTTCGAACTTGGCGGGGCGCAAGCGATGGGCAGTCTCGATGATCCGCCGCAACGGCTTCGTGGCCCGCACCGCCAGAAAGTACCCGCCGAGAGTAGCCAACGGGAGCAACACCAGGCCGACGCGCACGATCAGCCGCGTCGCGGCGGCGACATCGGCCTGGATCAGGGCGCGGGTGCTGCCAACCAGCAGTCGCAGCTTGGGAAGTTGCGGACGGTTGAGCGGGCGCTCAAGGACGCGGAATTCGCTCCAATTTACCGGCATGGATGCCGCGGAGCCGTGGGGCAGAGCGGCCGCGATATCACTCGTCCCGGACGCGACGGGCTGCTCGGCCCGGGCGGCGCCGAGTGGCGCGTCAATTGGCGAGGCGGGTTGGTCTGCGGGCACCGCACCGGGTGAGTCGACTGGCGCGATATCGGGCGCAACGTCAGTTCGCGATGTCTGCCGTGACGGATCGTTCAGACTGTTGACCAGCACGCGGCCAGACACGTCGCGCAATTCGAGAAAAATCCGTTCGTGCGCGTGGCTGATTGCCTTGCGATTGAACTCTTCGCGAATCTGCGCGGTATCGGGGTAGAAACGCGCGACGATCAGTTCGGCTTCGGTGATCTCCTCGACGAGCCGTTCGTCAAGTTCGCGCAACAGCGTTAATCGTAGACCCTCGCGGACGGCCAACAGCGCCAGCACGACGGTGGTCAAGACGACCAGCGTGTTCCAGGCCGCCAGCCGAACGCGCAGCGAGCTGCGCCATTCCTCAGGAGGTGCGAAACGCATAGCCGCGCCCTCGCACCGTCTGGATCAACGATTGCGAGAAATTGCGATCGAGCTTGCCACGCAGCCGGTTGATGTGTACTTCGATGACGTTGGTGGCCCCCTCCCAATTGGCGTCCCAGAGATGCTCACAGAGCATCTTGCGCGTGACGACTTGCCCTGCATAACGCATCAGCATTTCCAATAAACTGAACTCGGTGGGGGTGAGGTCGATTTCGGCGTCGGCCCGGCGAACGCGGCGCGTGGTCAAGTCGAGCGTGACGTCGCCGGCCTCGAGCACCGCGGCCGGGCGAACATTCGAGCGCCGACAAACGGCCTCGATGCGGGCCATGAGCTCGTCGAAGTCGAACGGTTTGACGACGTAGTCGTCGGCCCCCGCCTGCAAGCCCTCGACGCGTTCGTTCACCGCGCCCAGCGCCGTCAGCAGGATCACGGGGGTGCGGTTGCGCTGGCTGCGCAGCTCGCGCAGCACTTCCATGCCGCCGAGCCCAGGCAACATTAAGTCGAGCACCAGCGCGTCGAACTGCTGTGTCTTCGCAAGCGACAGACCACGCGCGCCATCCTTGGCCCACACGCAGTGGTGCCCACCTTCGCCGAAACCACGATCGAGCGCTTTGCCAATAACGGGATCGTCTTCAATGACCAGGAGGTCCATGAGCGAGTTGTTCCTCTGCGAGCATCCGCGAGGGGTTGCAGGCGCAAACTGCACGGCCGAAGTCAGTGCATTCGGCGTCACAGAATCATTCTACCCTGCTTTGTCGCGGCAGACACTCCCGATTGATGATCGTGGATCTGACCGCAAATCCGGACGCGGTCGCCAAGGAAGTCTCGGGCAAATGCAACAAATCCGCTTGGTTCAAGCAACGTACGCGCGTCGCACAGCGTGCTCACAAGTTCCAGCGAAGCCGGCTTACAGAAACGTAATCTCGCCTGAGCTAGTAGCCTCTCGGCGGGCTTGCCTATACTCGGCAGATATGCCTCACAGCGTAATTCTCGACCAACGGTTCGAGACGCATCGATGGGATCGACGCATCCGCGGGTGCTGGTCCGGAAAGCAGCGGAGCGGATTGGTGATCGCAAACTCTCGATGCTCCCGCCCAGACATTTGCAGGATTCTTCCCCCTCGGCGACCGCCGCTGACCACGTAGCGAAAACCATCCTCCGGCGATGAGTTCTCGCTTTCAAATCCTTCTATCCTGGCCCCCCACGAACGGTCCGTCATGGAAATGCTTGAATCCTTCTGGGAGAACTTTCGCCACAACCTGTTCAAGCCGTTGTTGCTGTTCTTCTACATGGGGTTTCTCGTCCCGATCTTGCGGGTCGAGTTCGAGTTCCCGTACGTCATTTACCAGGGACTGACCATCTACTTGCTGGTGGCGATCGGCTGGCACGGCGGCGAAAAGCTGGCAGAGATTTTTGATCCCTCAATCGCGGCCGCGCACGGTGTGACGACTGATCCGCACTTGCTCTCGCACGCGGCGGGTTTCATGGTGGTCGGCTTCATCACGAACTTCATCATCGGCTGCGCGGCTTATTTCATGCTTCGCGGCCTGACTCGCCTGCGACGCATCGACTGCGCCACCGTGGCCGGATATTACGGCTCGGACTCCGCAGGCACGTTTGTCACCTGCCTGGGTGTGCTGACCGCCGGCACCATCGTCAACGGCGTGCACGTACCGATTCCCTACGAAGAATACATGCCGGTCATGCTCGCGGTCATGGAAGTACCTGGCTGTCTGGTGGCGCTGTTCCTCGTTTCACGATTGCGGACGAGTGGCATGGACCGCTTGGGCAATATGCCCGAGGAGGCGGGCTACAACCCCGAGGCAGCACCGGCGTTGATAGTCGATTCGCATAGCCACGACACGCAGGCGATCGAACTCGAGAAAGAGATGTCGCTCGAGAAACTGGAGAACGGCGACAGCAATGGTAACGGCCACCCAATCCCCTCAAAGCCGCCGGGGATCTTCAGTCCCAAGCTGCTGCACGAGGTGTTCTTGAATCCGGGACTCTTTCTCCTGTTTGGCGGCATCTTGATTGGCTTCATCAGCCGCTATCAGGGGGCCTCGGTCTCCAAGCCCGACGACCCCCTCTTCCTGGACTTGTTTCCGGGCATACTCTGTTTGTTCCTGCTCGAGATGGGCATGACGGCCTCGAAGCGTCTGCGGGACTTGAAGTCAGCGGGACTGCCGTTCATTGCCTTTGGGCTAATCGCTCCCAACATTTTCGCCATCTTTGGGATGACGGTTTGTCATATCTATGCGACGCTGATTGGTTACCAGTTTCAGTTGGGCACGTACGCGTTGTTTGCGGTGCTCTGCGGGGCGGCTTCGTATATCGCGGTCCCGGCGGTGCAGCGGTTGGCGATTCCCGAGGCCAGTCCGACGCTCCCCTTGGCGGCCTCGCTGGGCCTGACCTTTTCGTACAACGTCACGATCGGAATTCCCGTGTATTTGGAAATCGCGCGGGCGATTATCACCAACTTCCCGGTAACTCCCGCGGTGTGAGTTCGGCATGTCATGTCAATGCTGTGCCGTCGACCAGTCGAAGAACCTTTGCTAGGAAGCCGCGATGCAGAAACTCGCCTCGGTCAAGCGGATCACGCTTTACGCCGATTCTGCGCTCGAGAAACACTTGCTCGAAAAGGTGACTCATTTCGGCGCGAAGGGCTACACGCTGGTGGAGGCCCGCGGCGGCGGTTCACGGGCCGTCTTGCAGGACTTTTTTGGCCGTAGCCCGTTGGTACGAATCGAGGTGATCGCCAATGTCGACACAGCCCAAAAGATTGTCGACCACCTGCGCAGCGACGTCCTGGGCTCGCAAGCGGTGACGGTGACGGTGGAAGAGGTCAAAGTCATTCGCGCGGACCATTTCTAATGGCCGTTTTGGCGCCGAATTGCGGGATACCCCGCTCTCGTCGCTCTCTCTGACGCCGCCACATTTGCGGCGTGCTCGTGTCGATCGGCACCAGCATTCTGCCGGCGGCTGTGTTATGCTCTTGGCACTACGCTCCGCGAGCGCCCGGCCCACGGTGTGCCCACCGCGCGGCGCGTACCGTGCAAGGAGAAACCAACCATGAAAATACATCGCTTGTTCGCGGTCGTAGCCCTGGTGGCGCTGGCAGCGGCAACCTGGCAACTTTTGGAAAGAGGGACTCCGGTCATGGCGGCTGAGGAAAAGCAATCGACGATGCTGGTCCACGACGTCTACTTCACGCTCCAGGAAAGCACGCCCGAGAATCGGGAGAAACTGCTGGCCGCGTGTAAGAAGTACCTGGTCGATCATCCGGGTGTGGTGTTGTTTGCCTGCGGCACGCCGGCCGATCTCGATCGACCCGTTAACGATCGCGCTTGGGATGTCGGCCTGCACGTAGTGTTCGCGAGCCGCGCCGACCACGATCGCTATCAGACCGCCCCGGATCACCTCAAGTTCATCGAAGAGAACCGTTCGACCTGGAAGCAGGTGCGTGTGTTCGACACCGACGCGGTCAGCGTGAAAAAGAACTAAGCGACTGGGCCGCGCAGGGCGGTCGCGAGTGACATCACCGGCCGCGCACGGCAAACCCATGTGGCCTGAATCCGCCGAGACCGACGACCTGCTCGCGCAAGCCCGCAAGGGCGACGCCGCGGCCGTCGAGCGTTTGTTGGCTGGCCACCGCGATGCACTGCGCCGGATGGTGCAACTGCGGATGGACCCGGCCCTGGCGCGGCGGGTCGACTCAAGCGACGTCGTGCAAGAGGTATTGATCGAAGCGAATCGGCGGTTGACCGACTACTTGGCGCGGCCGGTGATGCCGTTCGCGCTCTGGTTGCGGTCGATGGCGCGCGATCGCTTGATCGACGCCCATCGCCGGCATCGCGAAGCGGCGCGGCGGAGCCTCGACCGCGAGCAACCGCTGGCCGGCGGCGACGATTCGAGCACTGCCGATTTGCAACCCGGCGCGTGGCTCGCCGATCGTGAGTTGACGCCGGCCGCGGCGGCACTGCAGGCCGAAGCCGCGCGCCGATTCCAGGACGCGATTGCCCGCCTCGACGAAACTGATCGGGAGGTGCTCTTGATGCGGCACTTTGAACAACTCAGCAATCAAGAAGTGGCCGCCGCGCTTGGACTTTCGGAAGCGGCCGCCAGCATGCGGCATCTGCGGGCGATCAAGCGCCTGCGCGAAACGATCGGCGCAATGGCCCCGCCGGAGCCCGAGGCATGACCACCGCGTCCGATGCTTCCGACGCGCTGTTGGCATCGCTCGTCGATCAGCTTGTCGCATCGCTCCGGGCCGGGCGGTTCCCCAATGTCGATGAAATGATCGCGGCCCACCCGCAGTTAGCTGTCGAGCTGCGGGAGTTGTGGCCCGCGCTGCTGTTGGCCGAAGGGCTGGGGAGCCAGGCGGCTCGGCTAGCACGCGGCGAGATCGCGATGCCGGGGGAGGGCCGCCGCGAAGCGTCGCCCCGTGCCGCCCAATCGCCGAGGTCCGGCGACGACGCCACGCTCGACCTGCCGCTGTACGCGGCCAACGACGTGGCGGCGCAGAATTCGCCGGGAAGTTCCAGCAGTTTGTCGGGAGCGCTACCGCGCGAGTTCGGCGACTACCAGTTGCTTAATGAACTTGGACGCGGCGGGATGGGGATCGTCTACCAGGCTCGGCAGCACAGCCTGCGCCGCAACGTGGCGATCAAGATGTTGCTGCGGCGCGAGTTCGCCTCGCCAGAAGACCTGGCGCGATTTCAGGCTGAGTCGACGAGCGCGGCACGGCTCGACCATCCCCATATTGTGCCCGTCTACGAAGTCGGCGAGTGCCAGGGGCAGCCCTACTTCAGCATGAAGTATGTCGAAGGGACGACACTTGCCGATCGCCTGGCCGCGGGGCCGCTCAGTTCGCGTGAGGCCGCGCAGCTCATGGCCCCCATTTGTCGGGCGATTCATTACGCCCATCAGCGCGGCGTGCTGCATCGCGATTTGAAGCCGTCGAACATTCTCTTGGATCGCGACGGCCGGCCGCACGTCACCGACTTCGGCCTGGCCAAACGACTGACGACCGACGACACGCTGACCGGCACCGGCATGATTGTCGGTACCCCTAGCTACATGGCGCCCGAGCAGGCGGCCGGCAATCGGGGGCAGATCGGCCCGGCGAGCGACATTTATGGATTAGGCACGATCTTGTATCAAGCGATCACGGGGCGGCCGCCGTTTCAGGCGGCCTCTCCCGTCGACACCGTCTTGATGGTGCTCGAGCAGGAACCGTTGCCGCCGCGGCTGTTGAACGCCAAGGTCGATCGCGATCTCGAGCTCGTCGTGCTGCGTTGTTTGCAGAAGCCGATTGATCTGCGTTATGCGAGCGCGGCCGCGCTGGCCGACGATCTCGAAGCGTACCTCGGCGGCGAGCCCGTCGCGGCGCGATCGGGGGGCTTCTCCCAAGTCATTGGCCGACTATTCCGCGAAACGCACCATGCCACGGTGCTCGAGAACTGGGGCCTGCTCTGGATGTGGCACAGCGTGGTGCTGCTGGTCATTTGCGTGGCAACCAACTGGTTCCAGTGGCGCGGCCTGCGCTCGGCCTGGCCGTATCTGATGCTGTGGACCGTGGGGCTGGGAACCTGGGCGGCGATCTTCTGGGCGCTGCGGAGAAGGGCGGGGCCGGTCACATTCGTCGAACGGCAGATCGCGCACATCTGGGCGTCGAGCGTGTTGTGCAGCACGCTGCTATTCGGCGTGGAAATGCTGCTGGGGCTCCCCGTGTTGGCGCTCGCGCCGGTGTTGGCCTTGATCGGCGGGATCGACTTCTTCATCAAGGCGGGCATTTTGAGCGGCGCGTTCTACGTGCAGGCGGCAGCCATGTTCGCGACGGCCTTTTTGATGGCTTGGTTGCCCAGCGTGGCGCACACCATTTTTGGCGTGGTGTCGGCGGCCTGCTTCTTTGTGCCGGGGCTGAAGTACTACCGGCAACGACGGCGCGGGGCGTAAGGCCGGCGCGGCGTGAGTCGCTGCGCTAGTGCGAATTGCCGATCCGCAGCGCATCCATTGCCGCGTTGTAGGTGTCGCCGATCGCCCGCAGGTTGAACCGCCGCGACGTGTCGCCGGTCACCTCGATGCGCACTTCGAGATGCTCGGCAGGTAAGGCGTCGGCCACGCGGTCGGCCCATTCGATCAGCACGATCGCCGCGGAGTCGAACATCTCTTCGACGCCCAGCTCCCACAGCTCGCGGGCCGAACGCAAGCGGTAGGCGTCGCAGTGAAAAATAGGCCGCACACCGGCGTACTCGTGCAGTAGCACAAACGTGGGGCTGGCGACTTCGTCCGGGTTGACGCCAAGCGCGGCGGCCAGTTCGCGGACGAAACGGGTTTTGCCAGCACCTAACGGACCGTTGAGCGCCACGACAGCGCCAGCGGGCCGGGCCACGAGCGCCCCTGCGAGCGCTCGAGCTAGCGCCGCGGTTGCCCGTTCATCGGCCGCTTCAACGACCAATACGCTCATGAATTGTCCAGCTCATGCAGGAAGCCGCGCGACGGCAGCGGCGTGACATCGCCATCGGCGTCGCGCTGCCACAGGCCACGCTCGGCGACGATTTCACCGATCCGCGTCACGGGGATGTCGAGCGGTTGATCGGCCAGGAGCCGCGCCGCTTCGTCGGCCGACAGCGTCAGCAAAAGCTCGAAATCTTCGCCGTCGGACAGCGCGTGATCGAGCGCCGTCGAACCGTCGGCCAATTGCCGCGCCCACTCGGCCGCGGCCAGATCGACTGGTACGCGGGCCAGGTCGATAATCGCTCCGCAACCACTGGCTGAACAGAGCCGCGATAGATCGAGCGACAGCCCGTCGCTGATGTCGATGCCGGCGCGCAGTTTGTAGCGCTCGGCAAGCAAGAGCGATTCGCTGACGCGCGGTTCGAAGTCGAGATGTTTGCCGAGTCGGCTCCCACCCAACGAACCGGTCACCACGACCGCGTCGCCCGGCTGGGCTCCACTGCGCCGCAGCGATCCGCGGGCGGTTACTTCGCCAATGGCCGTGACGCTGACGACGAGCGGACCATCCCAACTGTTGATGTCGCCACCAGCCAGGGCCACATCGTACCGGCCGGCCAAGGGAAGCATGCCGGCATAGAGCTCCTTCGCGAGTTGCAGCCCGCCTTGCCGCGGGAGCACCAGCCCGACAACCACCGCCCGGGGCCGGGCGGCCATCGCCGCCAGATCGCTGAGATTGACCGCCAGCGCCTTGTGGCCGATCCGCCCGGCGGCAACCTCGGCCAGGTGGAAGTCGACGCCATCCATCACGACGTCGACGGTTACCACGCAGCCAGGGCCCGCGCCCCAGCGCAGCACGGCCGCGTCGTCGCCGATGCCCACCGTCAGGTCGCGATGCGATGGCAAATGGCGCCCGAGCCAGTCAATCAGTTCCGCTTCCATGAGAAGCGATCGTACCACGCGAGGCGCGGCGACCGCGAGCGGGATGCCACAGGCTGCGGGCCCCACGGCCAGGATGGCCGTGCCACGATCGGGGGGGCGACCGCCAGCGGCGACGTATCAAGCGACCAGTCGCTTAGTGAGTCGCGGGACGGCTGGTCGACCCAACATTCATGTAGCCGGGAAACAGCTCGCTGCCGCGGAGCACATAGAACTTCAGCGGGGAGAGTTCCTCGAAATCGGGGCGACCGAGCACGTAGTCGACGTTCTCCAGCGTGATAGTCTCCCAAACGTGCAGCCCCAGCAGCACGTCGCCGCGACGAATCCCCTGCTTGGCGGCAGGGCTATCGGGCCGCACAGAGGTCACGCTCAGGCCGCCGCGATAGCGCGAACGATAACGCTGAAACTGCTTTGCCGACAGCGGCGTCAGCTTCAGCCCCAGCAGTTCCCAGGCGGCGCCGCCCCCTTCGCGGAGCTGTTCGGGCAGGTCGACCAAAGTGAGCGCGACAACCTGCTCTTCACCGTCTCGCGAGACCTCGACCTCGACTTGCTCGCCGGCATGACGCCCCAGCACGGCTCGCTCGACGTCGATCGGCCGATCGATCGCCACATCGCCGATCCGCACGAGCCGATCGCCGGCGCTGAGTCCCCCCTTGGCGGCAGGGCTCTGCACATCGACAGCGCGGACGACCACGCCCGCCGACGAGTTGGTCTTGTCGGCGGGTACGGCGACGATCCCATGCCAGGTGTTGGCGATGCGCCGCGAGCTCATCAAGTCGGTGGCAATTTCCAGGGCCTTGTCGATGGGGATCGCGAAGCCAATCCCTTGAGCGCCGACGCGTACCGCCACGTTGATGCCGATCATGTCGCCGTCAATGTTGAACAACGGTCCTCCGGAGTTACCGGGGTTAATGCTGGCATCGGTCTGGATCAGATCTTCGTATTTTTGCGAGTCACCGACCTGCACGGTGCGATGCAGCGCACTAATAATGCCGCGGGTGACTGTGTGCTCGTAGCCAAAGGCGTTGCCGATAGCGATCACGGTTTCGCCGGTCATCAGATCGCTGGAAATGCCGATCGGCACGATGTCGAGCTTGGCCGCTACGTCGATCTTGATGATCGCCAGGTCGGTCGCGGGGTCGTGCGAGATCAAGCGGGCCGTGTATTGGCGGGCGTCGGTGAGCGTGACGTGGATCTCGCTGACGCCGTCGACGACGTGGTGATTGGTGAGAATGTAGCCGCGCTCGTCGATGATCGCGCCGGTCCCCATGCCGTTGACGCGGCGATCTCCGTCGGCGGAGCCGGCTGGCACTTCACCGGGCGCGAGCGTCTTCTCGCCGTGGATATTGACGACGGCGGACTTCACCCGGTCGACGGCCTCGACGATCGCGCTGCGGCGCGATTCACTGGCGCGCGTTTCGCCCAGCGCCGGCGTGGCGACGAATTGCGAAGTCGCCCAGCCGAGCACGGCCGCGGCGAGCACCGTGAGGCGGCGCAGGCTGGCGGCACGTCGGCGCCGGCGTTTGGTGATTATGGCGGAAATCGAAAGCTCCCCAGGCGCACCCTTGCGGCGGCGCCCGGCGGCAGTTGGCGATTCAGCGGGCCAGGGGCGCAATCGGCACCTCGAAGCAACGAGCAGGGCGGGATGTCGTCGGTGCGGGTAAGCTCTGTGCCGCGTCGGCCAGCCAGGTGGGCGCAAATGCTTGGCCGGCGCGGACATGCCTTCGACTGGGTTCATCGAACCGCGGCGCTGGGGGCCTTCAACCACCGCACCAACCGGCCGTACAGCTTTCCCGGCTTATCCGTTATGAACGGAAAACTTGCCTGCTAGCTGTCGTCGGCGCCCTGGAACTGAACAAAATGAAAGGCTGGCACGTCTGCTAGCTGCTACCTGCTGGCAGGCGGGCCCAGTCGTTATCCTTGGTGGCAACTCTGTGCAGGTGCTGTCGATGAAGCCGCTGACGATGAAGGCCTCGGCGTGCCGACTTCGCGCGAGCACTGACTTCAACAACTCGTGTGGGAGCGCGGGCGACTCGACATGGCAACGCGACCCCGACCCAGTGTGATGAAACTAAGGGGGACGAATTTGACGAACAGCCGATCGAACGTCGCTGTCCTACCTACGGCGCGACAAGTGAGCGATCGCTGGGAGATCAATCTCTCCTGGATCATCACGTTGCGCTGGGTGGCCGCGGTGGGGCAGACGCTGACGATCCTGATCGTGGGCCTGCCGCTGGCGATTCCGCTGGCCTGGCGGCCGCTGGCCGTGATCGTCGCCATCGAACTGGCCAGCAATGCGCTCTTGGCCGTTTGGTATCGGCATCGAGCGCACCTGGTGCCCCAGCGCGACGCCGCGGCCTTGGAGCGATTGCTTTGCCTGGTGATGTTGTTGGATCTGCTGCTGCTAACGGCGTTGCTTTACTACACCGGTGGCGAGTTCAATCCGTTCAGTAGTTTTTATCTGATCAACGTAGCGCTGGCGGCGGTCGTGCTGCGACCGGCCTATGCGTGGCTGGTCGCTGGCGTGGCGTTTGCCTGCTACACCGGGCTGTTCGTGTGGCACGAGCCGCTCGAGCCGATCGAGCGACTCGTCGAGAACGCGCTGCGCGTCGAGCAGGCCGAACCCGAGTCGCCCAGTGGCGTGCGACCGCTCGGCCTGGCGCTGACTGGCCTGTGGGCAGGTTTCGGTGGATCGGTCGCGGTGATCGTCTATTTCATCACCCGGCTCACCGGCGAGCTACAGCGCCGCGAGGCCCAATTGGCCGCGGCCCAGCAGCGCGAGGCGCAATCGCAAAAGATCGACGCGCTGGCCACCTTGGCGGCCGGCGCTGCGCACGAGCTGGCGACCCCCTTGGCCACGATCGCCGTGGCGGCGCGCGAGCTCGAGCTAGCGCTCGCGACGCAGCCCACGAATCCTTTGGCACTCGGCGACGCGCAACTCATTCGCCAGCAAGTCGACCGCTGCCGGGGTATTCTCGATTTGATGTCGGCCGAATCGAGCCGCAGCACGCAGGACCTCCAGACCATCGAAGCCGAGCAGCTCGTCCGCACCGCTTTGGTCGACTGGCCGGGCGCCGATCGTGTGCAGATCGTCTCGCTCACCCCCGGCCCGTTGATCGTCGACGTGCCGCTCGACGAAGTCGCCCAGTCGCTTAGGGCGGTCGTCCAGAACGCGCTCGACGTCTCGACGAGCGGGCAAGCGGTGACGGTCACGCTGGCGCGGCGCGACGAGCAGCTCGAAATCCGCATCATCGACCGGGGCGCCGGCATGGCCGCCGAAGTGCTGGCCCGCGCCGGAAACCCGTTCTTCACCACTAAGGAACCTGGCAAAGGGATGGGCATGGGGTTGTTTCTGGCACGCACCGTCTGTCAGCGGCTTGGTGGACAATTGACCCTGGAGTCGAAACCGGGCGTAGGGACCACGGTCGTCATTCAGTTACCGTTGGCGACCGGTTAACCGACCGTCCGGGCCGTTTTTGCAGTGGTTTGGGCCTTTGGGACGGTCAACGCGGGGGCTTTCGTCGTTGTCAAGACGTGTCGAAATCGCTCCTGCGGAGTAGAATTGACTATTCAGGCAGACAATAAACTCGTGGGCGCTCCTTGGCAGTCCGATGGCGTCATGATGTCACGCATTCCTAACGGAGATGAAGCGGTCGCCACGATGCTCGTGGTCGACGACAACGAAGCGCTGCGCACGCGGCTTTGCCAGGCGTTCGAGCAGCGCGGCTACGCGGTACGCGGTGCCGCCAACTACGACGAGGCCGTAGCCGCGGCCCGGGGCGAATCGCCGGAGCTGGCCGTGGTCGATATGCGCATGCCGGGGCGCTCCGGCGTCGAGGTGCTGAAGGCGCTCAAGCAGATCGATCCGGCGACGAAAGTTGTTGTGCTAACCGGGTTCGGCAGCATCGCTGGCGCGGTCGAGGCCGTGCGGCTGGGCGCGACGAACTACATCATCAAGCCGGCCAACGCCGATGAAGTGCTGGCGGCCTTCGAACCGCGCGCGAACGGCGCGCCGTCGCCCGAGGCGACCGACTTCGAGCCGGCGACGCTTGCCCAGGCGGAGTGGGACCACATCAATCGCGTGCTGGCCGAATGCGCCGGCAATCTCTCGGAAGCCGCACGGTTGCTGGGCATTCACCGCCGCTCCCTGCAGCGCAAATTGCGCAAGCTCGCTCCGTAGCCATAGAGCGTGGCACACGGCAAGCCCCCCGAGTAAACTTCCCGCTTGAGCGTTGCGCCCAAGCCCAGAGGAGTTCACTTGTGATTGTCGTTCGCCGTAGCTTCTTGTTCGGGATCGCCTTGGCGATCGCCGGCTGCTTATCGATCGGTGTGGCCGCCGGCGATGACTCACCCGTCAAGCTCGCTGGCCTGAGCGGCGAGGTATCCGTTTACGAAGACGAGTTCGGCGTACCGCATCTCTATGCGGATACGTGGACCGATGCTGCCCGAGTGCTGGGCTGGATTCACGCCCGCGATCGCTTGTGGCAGATGGATTTGTTCCGACGCCAGGCGTCGGGCACGCTGGCCGAAGTGCTGGGCCCCGATCGGCTGCCGTCGGACATACTGATGCGGCAGTTGGGCATCCGCCGCGGTTGCCAGGCTATGTGGGATGGTGGCCAGCTACCGGCGGAGTTTCGCGCCGAGCTCGAAGCGTACGCCGCGGGTGTGAACGCCAGACTAAAGGCTTTGTCGGACGATGAGCTCGGGCCATACTTCTCGGCCCTCGGATATCGCCCACAGCCTTGGCATCCGGTCGACTCGCTCGTGTTCTCCAAATACATGGGCTGGGATCAGTCGGGCACGAACGACGACCTGTGGTTCGGCATGATGTTCGAGAAGCTCGGTGGCGAAGTATTTGACGAGTTGTGGCCGCTCGATCGTCCTTTTGAGCGACCGACCGTGACGCTCCAGGCCACGCGCGCGAGTGTTGCAAAGTCGGCAGCCGTGGAGCGCGTCGCGCCACGCGGGGTACAGGTCGCAACCTGGCAATTGTTTCGCGATTCGATCGCCTCAACGACCGAGCGAGCCGAGCGTGCCAACGCGTTTGCCGCCGCCAGAAGAACATTGTCGAACGCAGCCGCTGCCGGCGCAACGCAGTGGCACGGGCTCCACTTCGGCAGCAACAACTGGGCAGTCGACGGGACGAAGACCCGCTCGGGCAAGCCCATGCTTTGCAACGATCCGCACCTTGGCTTTTCGCTGCCCAGTATCTGGTATTCGTGCCATCTGTCGGTCGCCGGCGAAAACGCCGCAGGGGGCACGTTTGCCGGCGGCCCGGTCGTGGTAATCGGGCACACCGATCACATCGCCTGGGGCGTGACCAACATGCAATCGGACGCAGTCGACTACTTTGTCGAAGAGGTCGACAAGTCGGATCCCGCGCGCTATCGCCACCGTGGCGAGTGGCACGCCATGCAGCGAGTCACCGAGAAGGTCGCCGTTCGCGGACAAGCCGACCACGAGCTCGTCATCGAATCGACGGTGCACGGCCCGGTCATCAGCCGCGACGGGCGCACAATCACGCTTTGCTGGACCGGCCTGGAGCCGAGTGCCGATTCGGCATCGTTCTGGAGCCTAAGGCGCGCGAAGAATCTTGGCGAAGCGCTCGCCGCGCTCGACAAGTTGCAATCCCCTCCCTTGAACGTCGTGCTCGCCGACGCATCGGGCCACATCGCCATCCATCCGTGCGGGGCACTGCCGCTACGGCTCGCTGGCTCGGGGCGCGTGCCACTCGACGGTGCCAGCGGACGCGACGACTGGACCGCGATGATCCCACGTGCCGAGCTACCGCTAGCCTTCGATCCGCCCGAGCATTTTGTCGCCTCGGCGAATAACCGCCCGGCGCCCTTGGGCTATCCCCACTATCTCGGCTTCATGTGGGATCCGAGCTATCGCAAGCGGCGCATCGACGATTTATTGATCGCCGCCACGGATTTGACAATCGAGTCGATGCAAGCGATCCAGCTCGATGCCTACGACCAAGCGGCCGCGAGTTTTCTGCCGACGCTGCTGGCCGCGCTTCCGAATGAGCCGGTCGAGGACCGATCCAATGCGAAAGCCATGCTCGAACTCCGAGAGTGGGATTACGTGGCCGACGCCGACTCCCTCGCGCCGGTGATCTGGCTCCGCTGGCTCGATGAGTATCGCGCGGCCGTCTGGAGCGACGAATGGAAGTACCTGGGCATCGACCAGCCGGGAGGATCGTGGGGCTTTAACGGCATGAACCGTCGCGAGCCGATGCTCGAAGTGCTCGAGTACCTGACTCGCGAGTTTCCGCTGTCAGCCTGGTTCGACGATCGCAGTACGCCCGAGCGCGAGTCGCGCGACGACATCGCGCGGCGCTCGTTCGCCGCGGCGATTGCCAAACTGCGAGCGCAGTTCGGCGACGATATCGGCAAATGGCGCTGGGGTAATATCAACAAATTGCACATCGGTTCGCTGGGTGGGCAGGCAGAACTGGCGCGCGAAGGTGGCCCAGTTGTCGGCACCGCGCACACGCTCAACCCGGGGAGCAACGGCGGCACGGTCGGTTCAGGGGCGTCTTATCGGTTGATTGTCGATTTCGGTCAGCCCGCTCGATCGGTCGGCATCTTTCCCGGTGGTCAGAGTGAGTCACCGGCGACTGCGCATTACGCCGATCAGATCTCGCGTTGGGCACGCGGGGAATACGTGCCGCTGGTGGCCGTCGCTGACGCGGCCCGATTGCCTGAGCCCACCAAGAACCGTCGCGTGGTCTTTCAGCCGTAGCAGCAGGCGGAATGGTCTGCGTCGGCGATGCCTGCCGATTGGCGTGGCGCAGCCATCACGCTAGGTCTTTGACCGTTTGAGTCCGTCCAAATCACCTAATCCATCGGCCGCACTTTTTTCTGGCGACAAGCCAAGCGAGCCGTACGCGCGGCGTATCACTGGCAGCGGTCGGTGAAGGCGAGTGGACGCCCCGGCCGTCCTGTAAACCGGCGAACAAATCGCCGGTCTTGAACCGTGATATCGCGCGGCGCAAGGGCCCGCCCCTGGGCGTATTGGGCTCGATGGAATGACCGTTTGACCCCCTTGTTGCCGGCAACTAGCATGAGTCGCAGCGCATAGTGCCAGACAGGACGCGGCACTCGGGTCGTGGCACGAAGGCTCGTCGGCCGGGTTCGATGGCCGACTTGCCGCGGGAGGGCAGGATTCTCATGGAGCAGTACGCGCGCAGCTTGGGCAGTCGCCGCCGGGCCAAGGGCTCACGCGGTCGGATTGCGCGCCAGCCCAAGCACTATCTCACGCTCGAACGGCTGGAACGTCGCGATCTGCTGACGGTGCTGATGTGGATCGGCGGCGACGGCAACTACGGCGACGCCGGAAACTGGCAGGAAGTTGGCGGCTCCCTCCAACAGGTGCCCGGCCTGGGCGATACGGCACTGTTCAGTGGCGGCACCCATCGAGTTACTTTCGCCAACGGGCAACAAGTCGGAGCTCTCACAGCCGAAGCGGGCGCGAACGTCACGCTGACCGGCAGCGGCGTGTTCAAGGCTGGTCAAGCGTCGTTGGACTCGGCCAGTTTGATCGTACAGGGTGCTTCCACGCAGTTGGAAGTGACCTCCAGCCTGGTCATGAGCGGCGCCGCGCAACTCACGGCCGACAGCGGGTTGGTGTTCGTTGGCGAGCGACTCGACCTTGGTTCCGCAGGCACCGTGGACAGCGGCGACGGCGCCATTTACGTAGGCATTACTGCCCAGCAATACTTTTCTGATATGGTCGCACCGGCCGTGCTAGCCGGCAAGATCGGCGGACTAGCATACGTCGCGGCCCGCAACATCGATGTCGGCTTGCGCAGCGGTGCTGTAAATATCAATCAAGCGACGGGGGTCTTTAGCACCAGCGGCATCGAAGCCAGGTGGTACGAGGGGGCACGTGTCGACGCTTTGCTCGTTACGGAGCGAGAGTCTATTGAGTTGCCCAACGAGTGGGCGGTGCAAAACGTCTTGGGCGATGCCACGCTAAGCTATGACCAGACAACGGGTAAATTGCGACTCGACGTGCCGATGGAGTTTTTTGGCTGGGTGTATCCCTTCTGGCCGCTAACGCACACCTACGTGGAGTTCGAGGCGACCGGTCAAATCGTGGCCTACGCCGATGTCGGCGTACCTGACCAGGCACTCGACTTCACGACCCTCGACCGCCAGTTTGAGTTCTTGATTGATCACCAGGCGACGTTACTCGACTTTACGATTTCGGGATTCACGCAGCCTCCTATTGGTAACTTTGTTGCTACAGAGCAATCGCCGGGATCGCTCACTACGCGCTTTGGTGGCAAGCTGATTGCAGATTTCACCTCGCGCAGCGGTTCGCAGCCCGCAACCATCAAGTTTCTGGAGACCAGCGTTCTTGAAGGAATTGATCACCCCACTAACTACTTTCCTGGTCCGGCAGTAGGCATTTCGGGGTTGCAGATTCTTCCGCAAGGGACTCTGACCGGAAAGGGCGTTGTTGTTGGTGACGTCTCGAATGACGGACTGATCCAAATCGCGGCGGCCACGGTAGTGGCGCCCGCCTCGCTAACGATTTCGGGCAACTACTCCCAAACCGCGTTTGGCACGCTGCAGATCGACGTCTCGGCGTCCTACAGCTCCGGGGCCGCGGCGCTGGCCGTGGAAGGAACGGCGACGCTTAAGCACAAACTGCGCTTGAACCTGGAAGGTGATTTTGGCAATCGAACCGACCCCTTCGTAGTGACCTACGCCCCGGGAAATCTCTTGGGTACGTTCACCGAGTTTGAGGGAAACCGCACCGGCAGCCTTTACTTCGGAATCGACTATTTTGACGGCTCGGCCGCGATCGTTGCGCCACAGCAGGCCGGATTGGTAGTGGAAACGACGCCGGACTTTTTCACCGACGAGACGAGCAAGACGGCCACCTTTACCGTCAAGCTCAAGGCGGCCCCCACCGCGCCGGTCACCGTGCAGATCGGCACCAGCGACAGCAGCGAAGGCGTGGCGACCAACTGGACCGGCGGCAACACGCTGCTGTTCACCGCCGACAATTGGAACGTGCCGCAAACGGTGATCGTTACCGGCGTCGACGATCTGCTGGCCGATGGTGACATTTCCTACTACGTCAACCTGCACATCGTCAGCACCGACCCGGCCTATGCCGGTCTGGCCGACATCCGCCAACCGCTCGTGAACCAGGACAACGAAACCGGCCAGGAGAAACAGGCGAAAATTCTTCTGAAAGTAACCGATGCCGCGGGCAACGTCTTGCCCGAGGTCTCGGTCGGTCAGACGTTCTACCTCGAGATGTGGGTCGGCGATCTGCGCGGCGAAGTCTTTGGCGGCGTGCTGGCCGCCTACGCGGATATTGTCTACAACGCTGCCCGGGCGAGCGTGTCGGGACCGGCGATCTTTTCGAGCAACTATTCGCTCGATCAATCGCTGTTGACGGGCACGGCGGGTTTGCTCGACGAACTGGGCGCCCGAACGACGGACGAACTGGGGGGCGACGAGCGGCGTCTGGTGCGGGTGCCGATGGTGGCCACGAGCGAAGGGGCGTTGGGCTTCACGGCCAACGCGGCCGGCGTCGCGGGGCACGGCGTGCGGCTCTCACAGTTGAACGACAGCCTGCCCCCCAATCTCGTCGATTTCGGCAGCACGACGGTCAATGTGGTGCTGCCATTCGTCTCGGCGGGGCCGTTCGTCAAATACGTAGCGACTGATCTGGGCAACGGACTAACGGCCTACGATGTTTATCTAGACGATCCGAATAACCAGCTGCTTTCGTACTTCGCGGATAGCTTTCAGTTCAATGGCGCTATCAATCAGGTCAGCGGACCCGGCTCCATCCCCGTAAACGACAATCAGGCTGCCACGTCGTTGAATGGGGTCGGTGGCTACAGCAAACTTACCGACAGCTATTTCTTCACGCCTTGGACGGACAATACCTTCAGTCCGGGCGTCGTGCAGACCGCTACTACCTACGCGATCACCGCCGGCACGGGCGGGGGCAGCCAGTTCGACGTCATTCAATTGGCGCATATCGTCGCATCCGGCAACGTAGCGTTTTCGGGAGTTGTCGCCCGTAACGGCCAATCCACGCCAGTCAGCGGTACCCTCGTGGCGCCAGGTGCGCCGGCACAGACGATCAGCATTGGCCAGGTAGTAACTGGCTCGATTGATATGCCGGGCGCCACCCAGGAGTACCAGTTCACAGCCGTGGGCGGGCAGTCGATCTATTTCGACGTGCAACAGCTCACCGGCAGCGGCCTCGTCAACTTCATCCTGAAGGATGCCAACGGCGCGACAATCTTCAATTCCGAAGGGCATCCAGACTTCGGCCACGGTGACGAGGGGCCCGTGACGCTCGACTTGGCTGGCACGTATACGCTGGTCGTGGATGGGCAGGGCGATGTCACCGCCAGCTACCAGTTCCAAATCTGGGACGTGCCTGCGGCGACTCCGCTTGCGATCGAACTTGATGAGTTGGTTGCCGGCTCGATCGACACGCCTGGTTCGTCCAAGCAATACCAGTTTACGGCCACGGCCGGGCAGTCGATCTACTTTGACCTTCAGGCGACTGGAGAACCCAGCGCCGCTTTCCTGCGTTACCGCCTGCAAGACGCCAACGGTGCGGAAGTTTTCTCATCCCTGGTGCAGTTCGGCTTCCCGTTTCAGGGGGACCGCGGACCCATCGTATTGTCTAGCTCGGGAGTCTACACGGTCACTGTGCAAGGTGAGGGAGATGCAGTTGGCAGCTACCAGTTCAAGATCTGGGATGTGCCGACCACGTCCGTTGATTCCATAACGATTGGCCAGACAGTCGCCGACGCGTTCGCCGTACCTGGCGCGGTCAAGCAATACCAGTTCACGGCCACAGCCGGGCAGTCGATCTTTCTTGATGTACAACAGTTGACGGGCAGCGGCTTCGTCGACTTCATTTTGAAGGATTCCAACGACGCGACGATTTTTAATTCGGAGGGGAATCCCAGCTTCGGCGATCATGGAGACGAAGGTCCCGTGACGCTCGGTCTGGCGGGCACTTACACACTCATTATCGATGGGCGCGGCGATGTCACCGCCGGTTACCAATTCAAGGTCTGGGACGTCACGCCCACGCCCCCCGGCCCCATCACGCTCGGCTCGCTAGTCGCCGGCAACATCGCCACCGCCGGCGCTTCGCAACAATGGAACTTGGCAATCAACTCGCCCACGCTATTGAGCTTCGCCGCGCTGCACGGCGTGGGCAATCTGCATTGGCAACTGATTGCCCCCTCGGGCGCCACGCTGCTTGATGCCTCGCTGAGCAGTGCGACGACCCAAGTGCAAGCGTCGGAACTGGGCACCTACCACCTGATCGTCAGCGGCAACGGCGACAACACCGGCGAGTATTTGATTAGCGCCGAGGGCGTAAGCACTCACAACGTACTGACCTGGGTCGGCGGCGACGGCAACTTCAACAACCCCGCGAACTGGATCGGTGGCGCGCTGAACGAAGTGCCCGAGCTGGGCGATACAGCCGTCTTCGGCGCCGGCAATCACACGATCACCATTGGCGCTGATCAGCAGGTCGATGAACTGATTCTTCAGAGCGGGGCCACGGTGACCCTTGTTGGCACGGGCCTGCTCAAGGCTGGCCAGACGACGCTCAATGCCGCCAGTCTGAACGTACAGGGTGATACGACACGGTTCGAATCGACGACCACGATGACGCTGGCGGGGGCTTCGTCGCTGGTAGCCAGTAGCGGTGGTGTCGTGCTGGTTGGCCAGACACTCGACCTGGGGGCGGCCGGCAACGTCGATGCCACGAACGGGGGTGTTTTCGTCGGCGTCACCGCCGAAGAGGCACTGGAAGAACTACTGGCCCCCGGATTGCTGGCAGCAAAATTTGGCGGCCTGATTTATGTCACCGCGCGCGATATCGATGTCGCCTGGCGCAGCGTGCCTGTCCCCATCGATCAAGCAACGGGCACCTTTAGCACCGATGGCATCGAGTCGAGCTGGGTCGAGGGAGCGCGCGTGGACGTGCTCTTCCTGACTACGCGGACCACGATCGACCTCGTGCCGGAGTTTTTTCCGGCCACTGGCTTGGACGATGCCAAGCTCAGCTACGACATCAACACGGGCAAGCTTCGCTTCGAGGTGCCGGTTCCCTTCGTTGGGACCACGTACCCATTTTGGCCTGACACCAGTCTTCGCATCCGTTTCGACGGGCCTGGCCAGCTCGTCGCCTACGCCGACGTAGGGGTGCAGGGACAGCCTCTCGACTTCACCACACTCGAGAATCAATTCGACTTCATCGTCGACCCGCAGGAAACGTTTCTCGACTTCACGATCTCGGGCACTGCGCCCGCGCCGTTTGGCAATTTCACCGCCGAGGCGCAAGCACCTGGTTCGCTACGGGCGAGTTTTGGCGGCAAGCTGGTGGCCAAATTCACGTCGCGTAACGGGTCGGACCCTGCCACGATCCAGTTCCTTGATACGAGTGTCATTGAGGGGGTTGATCATGCGACTCCCTTCTTGCCCGGTCCGTTGTTGCAGGAATCGGGATTGCAGGTTTTGCCCGATGGCAAACTAACAGGCCGGGGGACCATCAGTGGCAATGTAAACAACGAGGGCTTGATCCAACTGCAAGCCCTGACGGGAGCAACCACGGGGGCAGCACTCACGGTAGCCGGCAACTATGTGCAGAGCTCCTTCGGCACGTTGCAGGTTGACGCAACTCCGAACTACTCGACGGTCGCCGTGGCGCTGGCTGTGACTGGCGCAGCGGACATCGAGAACCTGTTGCGGCTCAATCTGAGCGGAGAATTCGGCAACGTCACCCAGCCGTTGTCGGTGATCGCGTCACCAAGCCGTACGGGAGGTTTCACGAGTTTCGAGGGAAATCGCTCAGGCACGACCTACTTCAGCCTGGACAGTTCGTTGCCCAATCTCTTGGGTGTCGTGCCGCAGCAGGTCGGACTCGTCGTGGAAACCACGCCGGACTTCTTCACCGATGAAGCAGGCAAGACGGCGACCTTTGGTGTGAAGCTGACTTCGGCTCCCACGGCGCCGGTGACTGTTCAATTGGGTACGTCCGACAGCAGCGAAGGAACCGCAACGAACTCGACCGGTGGCAACACGCTGGTGTTCACCGCCGACAATTGGGACCAACTGCAAACGGTTACCGTTTCCGGCGTCGACGATCTTGAGGCCGACGGCGATATCTCGTATTTCGTCAACCTACACGTCGTGAGCGAGGATCTCGCGTACGCTGGCCTGACCGCCGTCCGCCCGCCGCTGGTCAACCGCGACAACGAGCCTAGTCAAGAAAAACTGGCAGCCATTCGGCTGAAAGTCACCGATATCGACGGCAACGTTGTGCCTCAGGTGACAGTGGGCCAGAAGTTCAACCTCGAACTTTGGGTGGACGATCTCCGCGGCGAAATCTCCGGAAGCATCCTGGCTGCGTATGCTGATGTCGTCTACACCGCAGCCCGCGCCAGTCTGTTGGGGCCGGCCAGTTTTTCCAACGATTTTCCACTGGATCGTTCGCTGTCGACGATCGTCGCAGGGCTGCTCGATGAGTTCGGCGCCGCGACGACCGTTGAGCTGGGCAGCGCCGAAAGACGCTTGGTTAGCGTATCGTTTGTGGCGACGAGCGAAGGGCTACTGGGTTTCACGGCCAATGCCGCCGGTGGCGCGGGGCATGGCGTGCGGCTCTCAGAGCTCACAGGGAGCCTGCCCCCCAATCGGGTCGACTTCGGCAGCACTTCGGTCAACGTCGTGGCGGCCAATAGTGGGGCTCCCGACATCACGCTGCACGATGCGACGGCAACCGCCGAAGGGAACGATGGGGTAACGCCCATCAACTTCCAAGTTGAGCTTTCCCAGGTGCCGACCGCGCCGGTCACCGTTTTCTACCGAGTGTTCTCGTCGGTTGGCGACACGGCCACGGCCGATGTCGATTTCGTTGCTGAGACAGGATCGATCACCTTCACGCCGACCGAAGGAGTGCGCGTCAAGAACATCGTTGCGCAGCTCATGGGAGATTCGTACTTCGAAACCAACGAGAACTTCCACGTCGAGATTACGGGGATCGAGGGGCCTGGCAATGTCGTGAGAGCGACTGCCGTGGGCACAATCCAGAACGACGATGCCCGGGCGGTCGTCAGCATCGCGAACGCCCCCGCCAAAGTCGAAGGGAACGACGGCGAGACTCCGTTCACCTTCCAAGTCAGCCTGTCGAGCGCGATCGAAGCACCGGTCACGGTTTATTATCGAGTGATTGCCGGGACGGGGAACTCGGCCGCGTTGCCCGGTCAGGATTTCACCCCATTTACTGGTTCAATCACCTTCGATTCGGCGTCCGGCCCGCAGTCGCAGAGCATAGTCGCGCTAGTTCGTGGCGATGCATTGCCGGAGCTCAACGAAACTTTTCGTGTGGAGTTAACGAGCGTCTCGGAGCCGGTGCAGCTAGGTCAGACAGTTGGCATCGGGACGATTCTCAACGACGACGCGCCGGACCTGCTGCTGGACGACGTACAGCGATTTGAAGGCACCGGCGGCAGCACAAACTTTACTTTTCGGGTCCGGCTCTCACAGCGGAGCGACGATGTTATTACCGTCCTCTATCAGGTCGGAGAGAATCCGCTATTAGGTATTCCGGTCGGTACCGCGACGCCAGGCGTCGACTACGTGACTGGCGCCGGATTCTTGACATTCGATCCAGGCGTGACGGAGCAGAGCTTTACGGTCAGCGTCGCGGCCGACGACGATGACGAAGGCAACGAGACGTTCTTCGTCGGACTATACGACGTGCGCAACGAGCGCGTCGGTCCCGTGCGCCGCGCCACCATCGTCGACGACGACCCCATCAACGACCCGGTCAATACTCAACCTGTCGATTTTGAGGGAGGTCATGCCGAGATCGAAGGCGAAATCGGGGGAGCCAATGGCGGCAGCAATGGTGGCTCGGGCGAGCTCGTCGACCTGTTGCTGACGGAACTACTGGCGAACCCTCAACAGCCGTTCGACAATCTAACGGGTGCCTGGGATTTTGTCCGGTTCACTCTCGAACGCCCGACGATTGTGCGGATCGAAGTCATCGCTGAGCGCTTGCCACTTTTCGGCGGTGCGCCCAGTGCTCTCGACGCCGTGCTGGCTCTCCTCTCGCTCGATAGCAACAACAAGTATCGCCTTCGCGCCACGAACGACGATACCATTGGCCGCGACCCGGTGATTGAACTCGAGCTTACTGAGGGAACATACGTTGTCGGCGTGACGGGCGCGCAGGGAACCCGCGGCCCCTATCGCTTGATGATCGACCTCGACGCGCCGCCGGTGGTCGACCGTATGACACCGGGGAACACGGTCGACGGCAGCCCCACGGTGTTGACGTTGTTCTTGAACGACGTGGACGTCGACCTAACGACCGTTCTCCAAGAAGCGTTCGAGCTGTTATTCGAGGATCCGATTACCAAGGCGCTCTCCGCAATCGACGACGTACTCGACGATCCCCAGTATTTGTCAAATCTGCACCGTATTCTCGTGCCGATCCCGGGCAGCTTGGATGATGGGCGCTATTACCTGGGCGTCCGCAATAGCATCAAGAGCATACTAGGCGGTCAACTCCGCAGCGCGACGCCGGCCGACGATTTCGCCTTTATGGGCTCGTTTGCGGTCGACACCACTCCGCCGGTCCTGGTTGACAGCACCTTGCGCGTCGGCGGAGCCACTTCGACTGCTGCGGGGTTGCTGTATCGCCTGGTCGGCGAGCTAGACGACGCGGCGCCGGCCACCGCGGGCGAACTAGTGCGCGTTGAGCTGGACATCGATGGCGATGGCGAGTTCGACGACGGTTCCTCGACCTGGCCGCTCGAAGCGGACGGCGCCACATCGTTCAGCGTGACGGCCATCACTGCACTACCGTTTAGCGGCGGCGAGCGCGAGATTGCGGTGCGGTTCGTCGACGCCCGCGGCAATACGTCGGGGCGGTATACGCGAACGATCAACACCAACTTGCCCATCGTCACCGATGTGCGCGCGGCGGACGGCGACCGCAAGGTGCTCGTCAGCTTCAGCCGCGCTGATCTGCAGAGTATCGATCAGGTGGCGAACTACACGATTTCTGATCGAACAATCGCCGCGATTGCCGTGTTGGCCGATGGCCGTACCGTGGAGCTCACGCTCGACGACTTGCCCGATGGGGTCTACACGCTGTCGGTTCATACCGGCGTTGGCCGAATCTTCGCGCCCGGCCCGGCGACAACCGAACTAGTTGCCAGCAGCAAAGACTCCGCGGAGCCGGCTCGAGTCGAGGCTCCGGCCGAGTTGAATGCTGAGCTTGAAGCCACGGACCCCTTGTTGCTCGACGGCAACTTCGACGGTACGCCTGGGGATGACTTTATTGGCAGTTTCACCGTTGATCGCACCGGACCCACGATCGAGAGCGTGAAACTGCAGGATGCACCCGGCATTACGAACCATACCCGCGCGGTCCAGACGACCCTGTTGGTGTCGGTTGAGGATGCGTTCCCTGGCGCGTCCGCAGATTCGCCAATGACGCTTTCGATCGATTTGGACGACGATGACGACGACGCATTCGACGACGGCAGCGCGACGTTCGCTCTCAGTGAATCGGGCACGCCGGAAACCGTGGCGATCCAAGTCAATCGTCTCTTGATCGATGGGACCTACAACGCACGGTTCCGGTTAGTAGACGCGGCGGGGAACGTGGCCCCGGCTATCGAAGACTTTCAGTTCACGGTCGATCGACTTGGGCCGAGAATGGTGGCGACAGAGGTCAACGTCGAGCGCAACTCGAGCGGAACACCCACGGGCATAGTGACCGTCACGTTGGAGTTTAGCGAAAACCTGGAGCAGGCGGCGGCCGAGGACTTACGGACCTATCGACTGGTGAGCGCCGGCAGCGACGGCAATCTCTACTCTGCTGATCCAGCGACCGACCACACCGATGCCATCACCTCGCGCGTTTACGAGCAGGCGACTGAATCCGGCGACCTGGCAAGAGTCACCGTCACCTTCGATCTGACCGGTCGCCCCGATGACCTGTATCAGCTTATCGTCGATGGTAAGCGCTTGATCGATCTCGCTGGTAATCGGCTTGTCGGCGGCGACTATCGCGTGGGTAGTCGAGTGCTCGACGAGGATCGGCTCGAATCGATCCAATGGTCGGCCCAGACGCCAGCGCGTATCACCGGTGCGGAGTTCGCCAGTTCGAGTATCAACGACGCGACGCCGCAAGTTGACCTCATCGTGCTGAAACTGATTGGTCCGGACCTGGTCAAAGCGCAGGCCGAGAGTCTTGCCAACTACGTGCTGGTGCGTCTCGATGCTCCGGCCCAGCCAGTCGCGATTGCCTCGGTATCGTACGACTCGCTCACCGATCGGGTGGTTTTGAAACTGTCTGAACCCCTCGCGACCGGAAACTATGCGCTGACGATCCGCGCGGGGACGATCGCTGCACCTCGAATCAACAGCCTGGCAGGCTTTCCCTTGCTCGGGCCTGGTGGCGTGCTCGAACCCGGCGATATCACGTTGGATGTCACGATGGGCGAGCTCGTTACTTTCCAAAACCTGCTCAATGATCGATTCGAGTCACTCAACCGATTCGTCAATCAGGTGATTCTCGACTCAGCGAACTCGCGCAAGGCGGTCTCAAATGTCGACTTCGCCAGTCGCCTGCTACAAGAGCTGCAATTGGCAAGCGATCCGAATGAGAGCGCCGCGGTCGTTGCTGGCAGGATCAATGAACGGCTGGAAGCCCTGATTGAAGGACATTTGCTGGGCATCGAAGCCGACAAACTCGCCGAGCAAGGCGAATTCGTGGTGGTCTGGGCGCGCGAGGCGCGCTTTGTCGTCGGCGATCCTTCGACAAAGAATGCCATGGGGGCCGATCGGCGCGTTGGTCGGAACGCGAACGACTTGCTAGTTCAAGAAATTCCCGGCGCCACGCTCGTCCAGGTTGAAACTGCCGACGGACCGCTGATGTTGGTAATTCTCCCCATCGATCCCCGGACGGGACTGATCGGAAACGAACGCGTTACTGACGGCAAAGGAGGTCTCTTCTCGCCGAACTTCCGCCTGACCCTGGAGCTTGAAGATTTCTCCGGTAAACAACAAGCGGGCTACCTGCTAGTCCACGAGGGCCAGGTCGATCGAAAAGTTGTCTTCACGGAAGACCCCAAAGAAACGGGCGAGCTGAAATTCGAATCACAAGTAGTCGATTTAGCTCCGACGATCAATGGCATCGACCCTAATATCGACGCGATCAACAGGCACGTGGAAGGACTTGTCGAAAGCGTTTTTGGTCCTTTGAATGCCCTCACGCAGAGTTTGCTGTGGGGCTGGATGGACCCGGTCGATTTTGTGCTACAAGATGCCACGAGCCTGGGAACCTTTGAAGTCAGGCGAGGGACGGTCGAGAGCTCCCCCGCGAATGGCGCCATCAAGTTCAACGGGGCCACGGGCATTCTCCTGTGGTCTGGCGCTCCCGCGGGAGATTACAGTTTGGGACTCACGGGCGTAGGCACAACCTATCGCGGTGCATTGAATTTCAGCGTTAGCACCAATACTTTGTTCGCGCCCGTGCAAGGGGAATTAGGGTTCGGCTCGAACCTAGTGGCTCAGATCAATTTCGGACTACCAGGCGGCCCTCGAACGTCCAATCCCCCTGGCGGCGGCGGTGGCGGCGAACTCGACGCCGGGGGAGCACTGGCCGCCGCGGCCTTCGCACTGCGGGCCGGATCGAGTTCGGCCGGTGGATTGCTCGGTTCGACGCTCTCGCCCGCGATTCGGGCGCTCGCCTCGGCGGGTGGAGAACTCGGCGTCGGCGGAGTGCTCCGATCGCTCTCGCAGATGGCCAGTCACGTGGGCCGGCGTGGCGAGAATCAACTTGGCCGACTTTTTCAGGAATTGCTCAGTGTGCGCCGTCGAATTACGAGTTCGCCACAGCATCGGTGGTGGCTCCCCGCCATCGAACGCTTAATTGACGAGTGGTCGCTGCTGAAGGAAAGCGACATCGTTGGACAGCACCGCATCATGGTCGCGATCCAGGAAATCGAGCGCCAACTGACTGGCCAGCAAACGACAGTCGAAAAGCCCGTCATCGAGAACGCAGGCCGCCGCCGCGACCAGAAGTCGCCACCTGCTGCGACGAGCGATGAGGCCGCGCAGCGGAACCACAGTCCACAGCGCGACGGACTAATGCCTCTCCGGCAATCTGCGCCAGACGAGTCTTCGTCCGCGCCCACGAGCGACTCTGCGAACATCCCCGCCGTACCAGGCCCGGCAGGTCAAGAAGGCCCCGAGGCCATCGCGGCCGCCACTGCATCCACCGCCGAGGGCTCCAGCGATGCCAGCCGCTGACGAACTTCGCGTTCTCGCACGCGCGTATACCAATCAATTGGTCTCCGTCGAGCAAATCTCCGACTTGCTGCGCGAGTTAGGCAAGGACGATAACGCATCGCTTTCCTTGCTATTGGAGAGCTTGGGCCTGTTGAGCCAAGAACAGATCGCGGCTCTTGTCGAGTCGAGCCGATTCGAAAGCCGCCAGCCAGCGACTTCGCGGGCCGGATCACTGCCGGTCTCCGAGATTGGCGCCCGCACCACCCGCGGCATGGCCCGCAGCTCGACCGTTCGCTCCGATCCCACGGCCGACACGCAGGACTTCACGCCTGCGCCGGCCGGCGGTCAGCAGGCCGACGACTGGCCGACCTTGCCCAGCGAAGACGCGCCAGTCGT
Source organism: uncultured Planctomycetaceae bacterium (assembly GCA_964495375.1). GTDB lineage: Bacteria > Planctomycetota > Planctomycetia > Pirellulales > JAEUIK01 > JAIESQ01. Next base: position 65,751 of record CAZBWM010000021.1, read on the forward strand.
GGCGAAGTCGCTGACGCCCGAGGTCGAGGCCCGCCAGCGCTATGTGCTGATGAGCGAACTCGGGCGTGGTGGGCTGGGGCGCGTGCGCTTGGCGTTGGACCAGCAATTAGGGCGCGAGGTGGCGGTCAAGGATCTGCTGCCGCAATCGCTGCACGCCGCGGAGAAGATTCGCCGCTTTCTCGACGAAGCCCGCGTCACTGGGCAGCTCGAGCATCCCGGCATTGTGCCGGTCTATTCGGCGGGGCTGGATTCGCAGGGAAACCCGTTTTATGCGATGAAACGGATCGGCGGCCGCACGCTGTCGCAGGCGATTCGTGAGTATCATCGCTTGGATTCGGCCGACCGCTCCAAGCCGCAGCGGTTCAGCGAGTTGCTCACCGTGTTTGTCAGCATTTGTCGCACGATGGCCTTCGCTCACCAACGGGGCGTGCTACATCGCGATCTGAAGCCGCAGAACATTATCGTCGGAGACTTCGGCGAGGCGATTGTCGTCGACTGGGGCCTGGCCAAGCACTTCGCCAGCGCGACCGACACGACGTTGCGTGCCGAGTCTCTGGGGGCGTCCACCAACGGCAGCCAGCTCAGCGACGACCTGACAGCCGCCGAAGACGCAGCCCATACCAGGGCCGGCACAATCGTCGGCACAATCCCCTACATGTCGCCCGAGCAGGCGTTAGCGCAACCGCTCGATGCGCGGAGCGACGTCTACGCGCTGGGCGCCATCCTGTTCGATATGCTCACCGGTTCGGCGCCGTTTCGTGGCGAGCGCCGCGACGTGTTGCGCCGCGTACAGCGTGGCAAAGTGCCCCGCCCGCGCTCGGTGTCGACGCAGGTGCCTCGCGCGCTGGAGGCGATTTGCTTGCACGCGATGGCGCGCCAGGCCGAAGACCGCTATCAATCGGCGCTCGAGCTGGCCGACGACGTCGTTCGCTACCAGGCGGGCGAGCCCGTGCGAGCTTATCCCGAGCCGTGGTATGACCGCTCGCTCCGCTGGATCAAACGGCATCGCACCGTGGTGCTCACGGCAGCGGCCAGCGCGGCGGTGTTCGCCGTGGTCTACGGCGCTTGGCTCCAGAAAGAACGCCGTGATGCGGCACGTAATGTCCGGCAGGCTGTGCAGCTTACGATCGCGGCTCGCGACGCGCTCGCGAAAAACGAACTGGAGACGGCGAAGAACCTCTTCGACCAGGCACACTTGATTTTGGCGCGCGTGCCGCGAGAAGAAACGCGACTGGCCGAACTCGATCACGACCGTGCTCAAGTGTCCGAAAAGCTCGAACGTAAGCGGGCTGAAGATCAAGCGACACAGCAACTCGGAGAACTGCGTCGGCAATACGACGAGGCCTTGTTTCGCACAATGCTTGCCAGCCGCGGCGCGCGTGGCGACGGATCGAATTCCGATCAGCTTCGACAGGCTTCGATGGCGACAAACCTGGCCGATTTCGCATCGGCCCAGACGGCCACGCAGGCAGGTTTGCAGGCGGCCAAAGCGCTATTGAAGCCGGCCCCAGGCAAGGCGCCGCTCGTCGAGCTGCTTTCGCCGGCCGAACGCGCCGAGATCGCCGGAAAAGCCCGCGAGTTTGGGCTGGCCGCCGCGGAACTTGCGGCAATCGATCCGCATGTGTCGGACATTACCTCCCGCGCGCAGGCCGCCTTGGCGCTTTTGGCCGAGGTGCCGGACGAACCACCACTGCGGGCCTTTTATCAGCGTCGTGCCAGGTATCACCTTCTGGCCGGCAATGCGGAACAAGCATCGGCCGATCAACGCCAGGCCCAATCGACCACCCCGCAAGAGTCGCTCGATTTGTTCTTGCTCGGCGACGAGCAGTTGGCGGATGACGACTACGCCGCTGCCGCCCAGCATTTTGCCGATTCGCTGAAGCTCGATCCGAACCGCTTTTGGGCGCAGTATTTCCTGGCGGCCGCACAGTTGCAGATGGGGCAACCTCGCGATGCGCTGGCCAACCTCACGGCCTGCATTTCGCGGCGCACCGAATTCGCCTGGTGCTATCTGCTCCGCGGACTGGCCCATGGCGAGTTGGCTGAAATAGCGCGGGCCGAGGAAGACTATCAGCGAGCGCTCGAATTGTTCGGCCCCGCGGCGCCCGTGCAGGATCTTTACGCCCTGCATTTGAACCGCGGCATCACGCGTTTGAGGGCCGGGCGGTTTCAGCAGGCGATCGAAGATTTCGAAGACGCGCACCAGTTCGATCGCTCGCGCGTCGAAGCGCTCATCAACCTGGCTGAAGCGCACCGCCGCCTGGCACGCCAGGTTGGAATCGTGGCCCATGCCTCCGCGCCCGCTGCGCTGCCGGCTATCGATGCTTTAGCGGCTGTGAATCAGACGTCGTTCGACTTGCTCACGGCAGCCATTCAGCTCGCGCCGCGCGATCCGCAACCGCTCCTAGCGCGCGGACGGTTGCACCGTATGCAAGGCAATCTGGCCGCGGCCACGCAGGATTTCCGTCACGCGTTGGGCGGGGCGCCGCCCGGCTCACGGCAGCGGGCACTCGTACTTTGCGAACTCGGCCGCGTGCAGCATTTGCAGCAGCATTTCAACGAGGCGTTGGCCAACTACCAGGCCGCTATCGATGAGTGCGAAGACTATGCCGACGCTTGGTACCTGCAGGCCCTGGTGCTCAGGGATACTGCACAGCCAGCCAAAGCGCTCTTGGCGTTCGATCGCTTTTTAAACGGAGGCGCCGAACTGCCGCCCGGCGCAACCCCGTTGTCGGCCGTCGATGTCCTGGCGCGCGCTAGTCGAAGTATCTCTGCGGGGCCGAGCACGCAGGGCGAAGATGTCGACGCAGCCGTGCGCTTGGCGGTCTTTCTGCGCGAGCGCGCTTTCGCGCGCCTATTGACCGAAGACTATTCAGGTGGGTTGACCGACGCCGAAGTGGTTGCGAGTCTCGTCAGGCCACGAATGGGAGGCCTCACGCCTGCCGATCGCGATCGCTTCGCCTTGCTCGATGCCCGCCGCGGTTGGCTCTACTTGCTCATGCAAGCGAAGCTCAAGGGCACACGCGCCATCGAGGCCTTTGACAAGGCAATTCAGAACGGTGCGTTCCAGGGAGAGCCCTTGACAGGTCGCGCCTCGACTTACATCACGCTGGGTCAATACCGCGAGGCGATTGCCGACGCCGCCCAGGCGGTGGAAATCGGCCCTCCGGTGACGGGCCTGCTCTACAACGCGGCCTCGGTTTATGCGGCAGCCCGACCGCTGGTCGAGCGCGACCCGCATGCGGCGGATCGAGCGGCCCTGAGCGCCGCCTGGCTGGCCGAGAGTGTCGCACTGTTGCGCCGCGCCTTCGAGCAGGCCGACGCCCCCACTCGAGCGGCCTTTTGGGCAGAACTGGACCGCGACACGTTCTTTGATTCGATTCGCGACACCGCGGAGCTTAAGCAATTGCGGGGCGAGTTCGATCCGCGCGGCGCCAGCGGGCAGTAGCGCCGCCTTGGACCCACACGCATTAGGCGGCCTTGAGCCGCGCCACGGCCTGCTTGGCCAATTCACGGATCGGCGGATCGATCCAAGGAAGCGCCAGCAGCCAGTCAAAGCCGGTGCGCAGCGAGGCGTCGTCCAACGACGAGACCTTTTTGTTGAGCTTCACCAAGGCCGCGCCGATGCTGGCATAGTACAGCACGGCCGCCACGTCGTAGGGCAGGCCCATCCGGCTCGACATCTGTTCCTTCGAGAACTGCTTGATCAGTTCAATCGCCGGTAGCGACGCCTGACTGCCGCAGAGTACTTCGCGAAACGTCAACCGCAGCGGCGCGGTACGGCTCACCGATTGGCTCGTCGTTTGACCCGCTGCCGGGTGAATGTCAGTCTCCAGCCGGGCATCGAGCTGATGTAGCAGGATCGCCTCGAACTCTTCCTGCTGCCACAAGATGGCATCTGGATCGTCGGCCTCGAACAAGTGCGCCAGACGGCGCGAGTCGAATTGAATGGAATCGTCCACGACGGGTTCCCCTTACGGATCGAGTATCCCTTGGCCCAGTGTCTTCAGCGTGCCGCCTGAGAACGCCAACACGCGTTTCAGATCGCTCAGTTCGACGACGATTTCGTCGTCGTCCTTGATATACTCGGCGACCACCGTCTTCAGAATTCGTTGGAAGACTTGTTTGGCGGTGTTGAAGGCGTTGGCCGCCTGCACCGGTGACAAAAAACCAAACCGCTCGACCAACTCGGCGTAGGCCAACGGGGGGCGGTCTTCAATCGCCGGGCGGAGCGCTCGCGCCTCGAATACTCCCCACAGGTCGGCGCGCCCACCCGCCGCGCAGTGCACCTTGGTGCGCCGCAGGGCCTCGGCCCAGACCTCCAAAGCCCATGCTTCGTCGAACACGTCGCTCGTAACCGGTTCGGCCGAGGCCGGTTGCACTGCGTCATCCCAACTGCTTGTCTGCGACGCCTGCTTGTGGGCCCGGCTGCGCAGCGCGCTATAGGCATAGCGATCGAGCGCCGTAAGCAGCAGATTGCGGAAGCGACCCCGTTTGCGATCGGCGTAGGCCAGCAGATTGCGCGCCAGGATCTTGTCGGACACAAAGCCCTGCACCAGATCTTCGGCCATGTCCTGATCGATCCGCCGCTTGAAGCGCAGATGTGCCCGCATGGCTGGCACGTACCGCGCAAGCAGCGCGTTAAGGGCCTCGCGCCCCGCGGGGCTCTCGAACTGCGCGCCAGCTTCCACCTGCGACCAGTCGGTCGCCGAATTGGCTTCGCTCGAATGTCGGCCGGCATCGCCCACTTGCGCGCTCCCCGTAGCGGCTTCCCAGTCGCACCAGCTTAACCGGCACGCCCGGCCGCGGAAAGCGCGAAGGGTGCGCCGTGACCACGAACCGGCCTGGGACGTCGCTATTGGCCGCTAGGAGACACGGCCGATGCAGGCCAGGCACATATCGTCGCTCTGCGGGTGCTGGCCGACAAAGCGCTTCACGTTGTCGAGCACATGCCGGCCGAGCCCGGCCACCCCGTCGACCGGCGCCGAGAGGTACTCAATCAGGCGTTCGGTGCCGAACAGCTCCCCTGCGGAATTCATGGCCTCGGTGAAACCGTCGGTGAACATCGTCAAGGCTTCGCCCGGTTCGAGCCGCATGTGGACGGCTTCATAATTCGAGTCGGCGTCGATCCCCAAAGGGAGCCCGGTTTCCGCGTCACCGATCGCCACGACGCTCCCATCCGGGCGGCGTAGCAGCGGCAATGGATGCCCTGCATTGACGATGGTCACCGATTTGTCCGTCGTGTCGAGCACCGCCAGCAAGAACGTGATGAAACGGTCCTGCCAGGGACTGCGCGCGAACGAGGCGTTAATGCGATTGACCGCGGCGGCCGCTTCGCGTTCCAGGGCCAGGCAGTACCGCACGTCGGCCGACAATCGCGCCGCCAGCATGGCCGCGGGAATACCCTTGCCGGCCACGTCGGCCACGACAATGGCCAATCGCCCACCCGGCAACTCGACGTAATCGTAGTAGTCGCCCCCCAACATTTGGGCCGCCTGGTAGTAGTCGAAAAACTCGTACCCCTCTACCTTCGGCGGTTCGGCCGGCAGAAACCCGCGCTGTACCTGGTGCGCCAGCTCCAGATCGCGCTGAATGCGCTGTTGGCGAATCTGGTTCTCGTGCATCTGCGCGTTTTCAATCGCCACGGCCGCCTGCCGGGCAATGCTCGCGAGCACGTCCAAATCTTCGCGCTGGAAGGCGCTGCGCTGATTCATCGTGTCGAGTTGGATTACGCCGAGCGCGCGTCCCTCGGTATCCAATAAAGGCGCGCACATTACTGAGCGGATGCGAAAGTCGGCCACGCTCTGACTCATCTCGAACTGCGAGTCACTCGTCGCATCGGCCGAGAGGATCGCCTCGCGGCTGTTGATCGCCTGGTTGATGATCGTGCGGCTCAAGCGCAGCTCGTCTTCGTCCCCCGGCCGGCGATGCTTGACCGCCTTGGGAATCAGCAGGTTGCGGCGTTCGTCGCGCAGCACGACAAGCCCGCGATCGGCCTGGGCGAAAATCTTGAACAAGCTGTCGAGCAATTTGGGCAAAACCGTATCGAGCTCGAGCGTTTGACCCAGATTGTCGGTGATCTCCAGCAATGCCCGCAGCTTAACCTCGGGGCGGACATTCAGCCGCAGGGCGTGGTCGAGCCGGGAGACGTCCATCGTCGACATCACGGTCGAACTGCTTGACGAGGTTTCGTCCTCGAACCAGCGGGTGGCGCCGTCGTCGAGGCGTTTTTCCTCTGGATCGTCGCTCGGCTCGAGCCGGTGGAACGTGAACAACAGATCGCAGATTTTCAGCCGGTCGTTCTCTTGCAGCCGATAGCGCCCCTCGATCAGTTTGCCGTTGACCATGGTGCCGTTGCGGCTGTGCAGGTCTTCGACGAAGTACTCGCCGGCGTCGACCGAAATCTGGGCGTGCTGCCGGCTGACGGCCCCCACATCGAGCACAATATCGCAATCGGGGTGGCGGCCCAGCACGGCGCGCTGCCCCTCGATGGCGAAGATCTGGCCGGGGTTCAATCCTTTGACGACTTGCAGCGTGGCCATGTCAGCTCGGTTGGCGGAAGGCGGGCTGGATGCGGGGGAGAGGGCGTCGCCCAGGCCGCAGAAGGGTGCCGGCACGTTAGCCCCCACGCCGGGCGAACAGCCCGATTCTAGTACCCCCCGTGCGCTGCCGTCAAATTGCCCGTTGCGTGCGGCACAAATGGCATGAAAGTGGTTGCCAGCGTGGACGTTAAGCGGGGCCGCGGCGGTCCCAAAGTGGGGGTGCGCGGTGGAGTCGATCGACCGTGCCTACGGCGGTACGACCCCTTCGCCGCCGGCGATCGTCATCCGCGCGTAAAGATCTGCGTCCGTGATGCGATCGGGGAGCGATTCGACATGGCCATCCGCGTAAGCCACGTTTCCCCGTCCTTTGTGATTCCTTGGTCGCGACCAAGTCAGGGGCGCCTGCACAATCGTGCGGTACGCCTGGGGCGTGATATCGCGCGGCTCCATCCAGTGAATCCCCGAGTCCGGCGCCTCGACGACCAGAAGGGTTTGCCTGGCCTGCTCGCTCAGCGGCGAGAGACTCGGGGGCCGTGCGCCCTGAAACAATGCATTCGGACCGGTCAGCACGACATAGCTCGTCTTGGGTGCGCGCAGCGGCTCTCCGTCCTTAGCGCAGCAGAAGACATTCAGTGAATGCGCATGGAGCTTTCGATTGTTCGATCCGTCCCACGGCTCGTCGAAACGATACGACTCGTACAGATCTTGGCGTTCCAAATAAGGCAAGATCAGCACGCGCCAACTATGCATCGGTTTGCCGTCGGCGTCGGCGATATAGGCAGGCGGAAGCGAGCCGTGTTCCTGGTGGTACAAGAGCAACGCTTTGGCAATCTGCGAAAGATTATTCAAGCAGACGATGCGCCGACGCGGCCCCGGATTACTGTGCGGTGTGCCAAGGACAAGGAACAAGCCGACGGCCAAGACCAGCGCTACCGCGGTATACTTCCAAAGACGCTCGAATGGCCAGCCAACCAGCGGCAATAAAAAGGGAATCGCTACGATAGCTGCCAACAACAGCGCGTAGTTGCCGACCAGCGCGAAGCAGAGAATGACTCCGATCAGCGCTACGAGTGGCCTGGCAAGTCCAAGTGTCCGAAGTAGACCGCGGCGTCGTGGCCGCAATGAAGCAGTCCGGGTGACGTCGATCGAAACGTCGGGGAGTTCGGCCATATTGAACCCGATTCAAATGCCACTTACTCATTCGAATTGGAATTCATGAGATCCGGCGTTGATCAAGTTCGTTATAAACGTCGAGATCAGGGTCGTCCCATGCGTCATCCATCACCTTCACGAAGCTCACAAGCTGCTCGAAGTAGGCTTTCCGCACCACGACAAAGTGCTCGTTCGTCTCGCGGTCGACTAGCTCCAGCGGGCCGCCGCCGGCCGCGGCCAATGCCGCTCGCAATTCAGGCGTCAGATCGGTTGCCATGGGGTGGTTCTCCTTGACGTTAATTCTACTTCGCACGGGTTTCCGTCGGCAAACCGACGCGAGATATGCCCGTTTCCGCGACACGGCAATAGTCAGCCGCCCCCCTGTCGAATACGCTAGTGGTTTACGTTCGCCAGCCCGCTTTACCCCGCCTGCGTTCACGTTCGCCTCATGCCCACCCGCGCTGTTGGAATCGATCTGGGAACAACCTACTCGGCTGTCGCCTGGGTGGCCGACGCCGGTCGTTCGGCCATGATCGCCAACGCCGAAGGAGAAATCCTCACGCCGAGCGTGGTGCTGTTTGAAGACGCCGGCACCCTGGTCGGCAAGGCGGCCCGCAAGAGCGCGGCGATGGCTTCCGATCGCTTTGCCGAATGCGTCAAACGTGACATGGGGAGCCCATTCTACAACCGCACGATCCGCGGCGAGTATCTGCCCCCCGAAGTCATCCAGGCGTATATCCTTCGCGCGCTCAAGGCCGACATCGAGCGCGTCGTCGGCAACGACTATCGAGCGATCATCACGGTGCCGGCCTTCTTCGACGAGCCACGCCGCAAAGCCACGGCCGACGCCGGCGAGCTGGCCGGCCTGCCGGTCTTGGACATCGTCAATGAGCCGACCGCCGCGGCGCTCGCCTTCGGTGAAGAGCTCGGCTACCTGACCGAATCGTCGGCGCCGCGCGAGCTGCAGCGCGTGCTCGTCTACGATCTCGGGGGCGGCACCTTCGACGTTACGCTCGTCGAGCTGCGACCGGCCGACATTCGCACCTTGGCAACCGACGGCGACGTGTTCCTCGGCGGGCGCGATTGGGACGAACGCCTCGCGAACTACGCCGCCGACAAGTTCGTCGAGCGTTTCAGCCTCGACCCACGCAGCGATCGCGCCGTCTGGCAGCGCATGCTGCTCGACGCCGAAGAAGCGAAGCGCGCTCTAACCGCCCGCCAGCAGACGAAGCTGCGTATCGAGCACGCCGGTCAGGGGATGGATGTGCCGATCACCCGCGAACTGTTTGAAGACGTCACGGGCGACCTGCTCGAGCGCACGTTGCAGACCACGCGCGAGGTGCTCAGGGCCGGCGGCTGCCAATGGAGTGACGTCTCGCGCATTTTGCTGGTCGGAGGCAGCACGCGTATGCCGGCGGTCTCGCGGCGCTTGCAAGAGCTCACGAATCTGACGCCCGACCGCGGCGTACACCCCGACGAAGCGGTCGCCCGCGGCGCCGCGCTTTATGCGCGTTATCGCTTGTCGCGAGCTGACACCAACACGAGCGACGCCGCCGCGGGTGGCGATTCAATCGCGGCGCCCCGAACCGCTGAACCAGGATTGCAAATCACCGACGTCAATTCGCACAGCTTGGGCATCGAAGGGGTCGATCCGGAGACCGGCACGCCGCGATCGGCCGTGCTGATTCGTCGTAACTCTCCATTGCCGGCGCGGAAGACACGCGAGTTCGTCACCAAAGTCGCCGGGCAATCGACGATCGCGGTCACCGTGCTCGAAGGGGAGAGTCGGCAGCCCGAGCAGTGTACGACGATCGGCCGTACGACCATTCACGATCTGCCGCCATCGCTGCCGCAGGGTTGGCCGATCAAGGTCACTTACGAGTACGGTGTCAACGGCCGCTTGAATGTGTGGGCCCGAGTGCCAGGAACCGAGCGCGAAGTGAAGCTCGAGTTGGAACGCGACACCGGGCTGGCCCCCGAAAAAGCCGCGCGCTGGAAGAAGCTCGTCGAAGAGGAGGCCGGGCTCGACGACTTCGATCGCATGATGGCCGAAGAACTGCGCGCCGCCCAGCGCAAGGGCACCGGAGGTGGCAGTCATGGTGCGGGGAGTGCTTCAGCCGCGCGGCCCGCAGTTGCGGCACCCACAAGTCCGGCCAACACCGGGCACGCTCCGATTGGCGGCGGTTCCGCAGCGCCGACATCGCCAGCGCCGAAGCAACCGTTGTCAAACCGTCAGCTCGAAGATGCCGGCGGCAGCGATGATGACGAATTCGAACGCATGATGGCCGAAGAGCTGCGAAGAGCGGGCCACGGCCCTAGTGCGGCGGCCGCGGTCGCTGCATCGCCGACAACCACGACACCGCGATACTCGCCTGGCGATCAAGTCGCGGGGCACGCCGGCGCTTCGTCTGGCGCGGCAATTTCGCCGACTTCAACTCTAGTGGAACAGACGCCAGCCGAGCCTGCGAAGGAAACCTCGACCGCGGGCGGCGCTACGGCGGTAGCTGACAAGTCAACCACACCTGATGGAAACTCAACGCCTGCGGCGACCGACGAACCGCCGCGCCAGTGGGCCCCCAGCGGCGCCCGCCGTGTCAATCGCCGCAGCGCCACGGCGGTCACATTGGTGGGGCATGTGATCTTCTCGCTGCTGGGGCTGGCGATCGGCTACTACGTGCTGGTGTGGTTGAACCCGCACGCGAACTTCTTGAACCTCAAGCTGCCGGGCTTGCAGCAGGGCCCCAGCGATCCGCGGCGCTAGTCACGCGGCCGCGTCACATGGTCGTCTCCACGCTCGCGGCACGCGGCGAGATCAGCGTGGCGTACAGGCAAAGACCAACCAAAACTGCCGCGGCGATCAGGCTGCGCTCGTAGTACAGCAGCTCGAACCAACGCACCGGCTCAACGCCCGTTAGGCGGTTAACGCGGTCAAGTGTCACCGCAGCAATCCATTGCTGATCGCCAAACCGGTACGCATGTGGTCGCAGATACGAGCGTACCCAGTTGATATCCAGGTCGGACGGCTTGCCATAGATTTCCATCAACTCGACTGCATCCGACGTGGCTTCGAGCGAACTGGTCCAAGCACCGGGGAACAACTTGAACCCGCCCGGCAATTCGAAGCCGCCGCCGCGTCGAGTGTGCAGGTCTCGCAGCCAGTCATGAATGCGAGCCTGGTACCTCGCCTTATCGACAGATCGATCGATGGCGTCGAGCAGTTGCGTGGCGCGCAGCGCGATGCGCAACCGGTCATAGTTCTGTCGCGACAGCTCATCGAGCGTCACTCGCAACCGCGTGGCCAGCATGTCGCGCTCGGCTTCGGGCAACTGCCCGGCTGACGCCAACGCGCGAATGACCCAGTCTTCCTGTTCCAAACTCGGTACCTGTCGCTCAACGAGCACATGATGTGGGTCGTCGACCAGCGCCGCGCGTCGCGCCGCCAAATCGCGCAGTTGTGCGATTTGTTCGGGCTGCACCAAGCCGAGCCGAAACGCCGTGCCGAGCACGAACGGATTCTGCTGCCCGGCAATTTCCTTGGCCAATAGCCTGCGCGCTCCAGACAAATTGGGATCGAGCCGGCGGTCGATTGCCCAACTGCTGACGATTTCCCACCGTTGCCAACTGGCAGCGCCGTAGGGCGCTTCGTGGAAGGTGGCGACATGGTTCCTCACCCGCCCTGGTGTAACCGGTCGCGCGATGGGGTAGACGTGCCAGGCGACAATGGTCAGAGCCAAGGCAGCCCCCAGCGCCAGCCCCCAGCGCTGCTGTTGACTCGTGACGATCTGCCCCGACATGCGCGCCCGGTAGTAGAGCGTTCCCGCGGTGACGAGCACGGCGCCGAGCAGCGTCGCCAGAATCAACCAGTTCGGATAGAAGAGCCACAGGATCAAGGCCACGATCAGTTGCCCGGGAACGATCGCGTACAGCCAGCGTGGCAAAGGCTCGATTCGTCCGCCGAATTGCGGACCGCCGCCGATAGCCAGCGGCGCCACCAGTAGCGCGCCGATCCAGAGAATTGCCCCTGCCAGCGAAGGATCGACCAGGTGAATCCCCTGGAAACCAAGCGGCGGAATCAGTGCCACTTGTCCGAGCAGCGCCAGGCCCATCGCGCACGACTTACCGATCAAAGCGCGGTTTCCGACGCCGAGCCTGGCGAACAATTTGAGTATATGGATAAGCAGCCCGAACGAGAGGATGAACACGGCAAACACGGCCCAACTGGCCCCACAGACGAGCGCGGCGATCGTGGCAATATAGGTCACGATGGCCTTCGTCCGATGCTGCCGCCACCACTGCGTAACTCCGTCGCGCAGTGCGTCGGCGCTACGGTCTTGGGTGGGCTGCTGTTGACGTAGTTGACGAATTCTCATTGCGCTGAGCAGCGCCGCGCCGATCAGCACGAACATGCTGATCGCCGGCATTGCCAGGTATGCCAGCGAGTTGAGTCCTCGGGCCACGGGCAACGACGCGGCAAGGGCATTGGCTTGTGGCCCCGCGAGGAGCGGCGCCGGCACGAGTGCGGCCACGGCCCGGTCGAAGTCCGACATCCGCATCTTGGGTTCGTCCGACTGTAAAGCCAGCTCGCGCAACCGCCGCCGGACGCCGGCCTCGAAATCCGCTCGCGCAACTCGACACGGCCGTAAGGCTGCGCGTACATCCGCTTCTGGCATCAAATCGACAGACATAGAAACACCCGTGCAATTCTGGACCAGGTGGGATGGTTGCCAAGCATGCGGCGCAGTGCGCGGCGGGCCTGATAGAGCCGGCCTTCGACCGTCCGCTCGCTAACCGATAATAGCGCCGCCACACGCCGAACGCTGGTTTCTTCGAGATAGTGCATCAGCACGACCTGGCGTTGCCGCGGTGGCAATCGCTCGATGGCCTTGCGGAGTGGCTCAAAGTCGTCGGCCAACTCGGTGGTGGCCGGCGCCGCAACTTGATCGAGCGTCGTCGGCTCAACATTCAACACGCGCAGCCAGCGCCGCCGGCGCGCACGGCGCCAATTGCGAAAACGATTGCGGGCCACGCCGCGCAGCCAGTGGCCGAACAGTTCGGGGTCGCGCCAGTCGCCACGGCAGTTCGCGCGGTTGAGCCACGCATCGGCGAAGCTGTCCTGAGCGATTTCGGCAGCGTCAGTCCATGGAGCGCCCCACGACGCGATCAGCCCGATGAGCGGCCCGCGATAGGCGTCGATGTACGGCGTCAATTCCATTCGCAGGGTTCCCTGCCTCATTCGAGTGGTCGTCTCATGTGCCCTTATAGTGTCCGCCGGCGGTCGCAATCACACAGCAAAACCGGCAAAAAACTACTTCGCGACGTACTGCGATACGATGTAGCATCCAGTTGCCGCGACGGCGCAAAGCGTTCCGGCAGGCCCCCTTGGTGACCGCCGGCTGCCAGTCATAATGGGCCCATGCCCGATAAACCCTTGCCTGCCGTGGGAATCGACCTGGGGACGACCTACTCGGTGGTCGCGCGCGTCGATGACGCTGGCCGGCCGACCACGATCGTCAACGCCGAAGGGGAACTGCTTACCCCCAGCGTGGTGCTCTTCGACGGTGCGGATATCGTCGTCGGCAAGGAGGCGGTCAAGGCGCTACTGAGCGAGCCGCACCACGTAGCAGAGTGCGCCAAGCGCGAGTTGGGGGCCACCGCTTTCCATCAGAAATTCGAGGGGCAGCCGGTCCCGCCCGAGGTGCTCGAAGCCTGCATTCTGCACAAGCTGCGCGACGACGTGCGCATGCAAATCGGCGACTTTCGCCAGGCCGTGATCACGGTACCGGCCTACTTCGACGAAGTTCGTCGTAAGGCCACGCAAGATGCCGGTTACATGGCCGGCCTCGACGTGCTCGACATCGTTAACGAGCCGACCGCGGCGGCGATCGCCTTCGGCTATCAGCAGGGCTTCGTCAACCCGCGCGAGGGGAGCGTCGCCCCGCAGAAGTTGTTGGTGTACGACCTCGGCGGCGGCACGTTCGACGTCACCGTGATGGAGCTGCGCGAAGGAGAGTTTCGCACGCTGGCCACCGACGGTGACGTGCGGCTCGGCGGCCGCGACTGGGACGATCGTCTGATCGAGTTCGTGGCCTTGCGCTTCGCCGACAAACATGGCTTTGATCCGCGCGGCAAAGCGACCGTGGCCGCACGATTGCGGCGCGAGTGCGAAGACGCGAAGCGCACGCTGTCGGCCCGGCCCAAGGCCAATTTGCTGTTCGATCTGCCGAACTGCCCGTTCCAGCTCGAAGTCACCC
>CAZBWM010000022.1:0-76927 GCA_964495375.1 uncultured Planctomycetaceae bacterium
ACGCGGCGCAGCAGCTTTTCGATTATCCAGCTGTCTATGTTGCCGCCGCGGTTGGGGCGCACGTCGAGCAAGGAGCAGTACGCCTTTCTGTTCGACACCGAGCGGATCGAAGTCGATCGCCGCACGATCTACACGGTGAGCGATCCCGACGATCGGCTGCACCGCGAACCGCTCGTCGCCCAGTTCCGCGTGCGCGGGCTGCCGGCCAACGAGGCCTTCACGTTCAAGCTGATGAACATTCACACCGATCCCGATGAAGTGCCTGCCGAGCTCGAAGCGCTCGCCGACGCCCTCCGCGCCGTGCGCAGCGACGGCAGCGGCGAAGACGACGTGATCTTGCTCGGCGATCTGAACGCCGACGACGATCATTACGGCGCGCTGCGTGGCGTCTACGATTTGACGTGGGCCCTGTCGCGCACGCCGACGAACACGCAGCAAAATCACATGTACGACAACCTGCTGTTCGATCGCAACGCCACGAGCGAATTCCACGGGCGTTCGGGCGTGCTGAACCTGCGGACGGAGTTCGGTCTGTCGCTCGAGCAGGCGCTGGCCATCTCGGACCATCTGCCGGTGTGGGGTGAGTTCAGCGCTTACGAAGGTGGGGGCGAGCAGCGCCTGGCCACGCGACCAGACGAGACGCCGCCGCGGTAGCTACGTCACTTGTAGGTGCGTGCAACGCACCAGACTGCCGTGTGCAAACAACGCACACGGCTTGCAGTGCTGGTTTGCTGCGCACACCCTACGACTGTTTGCCGGTCGGTCGTGCGCGAAGCTCGCGTGTCCACACACCGGCAATGCAGTGCTGAGTTTCTTCGAGGGGCTTCCACACTGCTTGTTCGTCGGCCCAGCACGTACTCGAAATCACGACGCGATCACGGCCGACTACCAAGCTGGCACACCCATTCGAGTCACAACATGGAACAGCCCACAGCCGCGCTAGTTCAGCGCACTACTTCAACCCCAAGAGCGGATGTTCGCCGCGCGGCAGCGGGAACGAGACTGGTCCGCCGGCGCGCTGCGATTCGAAAACCGCCAGGATCATCTCCATCGCGGTGCGGCCCGCGACCCCATTACAAAGCGGCTCGCGCTGGGCTTCGATGGCGGCGATCAGGTCGTTGGCGGCCGCCACGTTGCCGGCGCTCGCGGCAGGGTTGGTGATCGGTTCGGTCTCGCCCACGCCGGCGCTCGAGACATCTTTCCACGTCGCGCCGCTGCGGCCCGGGCACCAGCCGGGATCTTCCAACAGCTTGACGGTCGGCAGATAGCCGGTGGCGATTTCGAGAATGCCGCGGCTGCCGTAAATCTGTAGCGCGAAGCGCGACGGATTGCCGGCCGCGCCGCGCGTCGATTGAAACGTGGCGGTTGCGCCGCTTGCTAATCCGTAAGTCGCGCGGACGTCGTCGCCGGCCAAGGGGCCCAGCCCTTCGTTTCCTTCGATGACGTCGCTACGGCGGATCGGGCGCCCCTGTTGCTTGACTTGGGCGAAGCACCACTCGGGCTTTCCGCCATACTCGGCTGAGAGGTTCATGATGTGCGAGCCGAGCACCCAGAGATCTTCGGCGCCGCCGCGCGGGTCTTCCTTACCGCGGCCACGGAACTCGAACACCTGACCGATCGCGCCGCCGGCCAGCAGTTCGCGCACGCGATCGAACTTGGGGCTGTAGCGCGTGATCATCGCCAGCGCCAACCGCGTATGCGTCATTTCGCAGGCGCGAATCACCGCGTCGGCCTCGGCCAGCGTGCGGCAGAACGGCTTCTCCATGTACATATGGATGCCGCGCTCGGCGCAGGCCGTGGCGATCTCAGCGTGACGATCGATCCACCGCATGGCGATGGCCGCGATGTCGGGCTTTATCTCGTCGAGCAGTTGGCGATAGTCGGCATACGTGCGATCGACGCCGAGCTTCTTGGCCGTGGCGGCGAGTCCCTGCGGGCTGTCGTCGGCCACGGCGACCACCTGAGTGCGCGGCACGTCGCGCCACATCACATCGAGACCGTGGCCGTAGTCGCCGCGCCCCGTGCTACCGATCACCGCCACGCGATAGGTCTTGTCCATCGTCGGCCCTCCGGAGATGAGAGGGCGATTATACACGGGCCTGCGGCCAAACATGCAGCCGCCGTAACGCTCGAAGTGATGCAATCCGGCGCGGGGCGATTTTGACCCTCAGATTGCCAGCCGACTACAATGACGGTATGGCAGACACGCCCTCTCGTAACCTGTTTTCAATTCGCCGCATCGGCATCACGCTAGCCGGAGCGCTGCTGGGCATGTTTGTTGGCTTGGCTGTCGACGCGATCCTCTTTCCAGGGCCGCATTTCAAAGGTTCGCACACGACGGAAGAGATTTACGCAGGTACCGCCATCAGCATCGGCTGCATGCTTGCGGGCGTTGCAGCGGGCGCAGTTCTTGCCCATCTCGGTGGACCGAAACGCAGCGCAACATGACGCGCGATCGTTACTGCACGCGGCGCTGCTACTTGCTCGGCTTGGCAAAATCCTGCTCGAACTCCAGCGGCGCGTAGTACGGCTTGCCGTTCAGGTTGCGCACCTTCTGGAACCAAAGCTTGTTCGCTTCCTTGGGGGTGAACGACCAGGCCTGGCGATGGTAGTTCCAATTGTCGGGGGCCAGACGCTGTGACTCGGCCCAATAGCCTTTGGCCGCGTCGTCGTCTCCCAGCTCGTGCAGGTAAACGCCGAGCTTGAAGTTGGCTTCGGCCAGCGCGAGCTGATCGTCGGGCGGGGCGAGCCGCTTACGCATTTCTTCCGGCGAAAGTGCGTACTTGCTGGCGGCCCCCTTCTCGATCCAGTCGCGGAGCGCGGCCACGTACTCATCGCCTGGCAGCTTGACCGTCAGCACCTGCATGGTGTGCGAGTAAGCAACCTCTGGCGGGCGGACCATGCGCCCCTCTTCGTCGATCCAGACGCCGCTGGGGACATTGACCATTTGATACAGCCCACTGACGGCGTGATGCGGATCGACCAACGACGTGAACGTGGCGCCGGCCTTGTCGTAGAACTTGCGGGCGACCGCTTCGCCGCCGGTGTCTTGCGCGACGGCGACGATGTGGAAATTCTTGGCGCCCATTTCTTCGTAGATCTTCTGCCAGCCGGGGAGATCCTGACTGCAGCCGCACCACGAAGCCCAAGTCAGCAGCAATACTTTCTTGCCGCGGAAATCGGAGAGCTTCACGAGCTTGCCATCTTTATCGGCCAAGGCGAAATCGGGGGCGAGCGCGGAGTCTGGCCCGCTCGCTTGAGCCGTGGACGAGCTCGTTTCCGCAAGTGGGCCGAAGCTCCACACTTTATGCTCGCGATCGACCACGACCGCTTGCTTGAGCCGCGCGGACAGCTTCGAGACATTGAAGTAGTCGCGGTCATCCACCTTGCGGAAGAAGCCCGCTTCGGGTGAGCGATCCAACGGAATGCAGAGCCCGCCGCGACAGGCCCCCTCAGGCTTGATGTCGAAGCCGATGGCGGCAGCGACTTCGTCCTTAGGGATATAGAGGTCGTCGCCAGCGATCAGCGGGTGGGCGATCTTGGTCGTGCGATCGACGGTGAGAATGGTGGCGCCGGCGTCGGCCGCCGCGGCTGGTTTATCCGTAGCCGGATTATCAGCGGCTGGCGCATCGGCCGCGTACACAGTCGTCGCGCTGAACAACAAGGCCGTGGCGAACAGAATTCGCGCGGCGCGGCGCGATACGGGTATCGACAACATGAACAAACTCCCTGGCGGAACGCGGCGATTTGTGGGGCACGAGGTGGCGAGCATTATGCTAACGATTACGCAGAATCGCTGTCGGCGGATTGCGCGCCGGTCGTGTTCGTTTCAGACGGCGCCGCCGTGGTCGAGCCATAAAACGCTTCCGCTGGCAGTTGCGTGTTGCTGCGAACCAGCTCAACGATCGCATCGACTTCGGCATTCGATAGGGGCGCTACCGTTGCTTCGGCTGGTCGTCGCGCGACCGTGTAAACCTGCACCAGGCGGATTTGCCCTCCGGCCGCGACGATCTCTTTCAACCGTTCGCAAAACGCCGCCAACTCGGCAGGCGACGGCGCTTGGCCAACGATCCGCATGAAGAGGGACTGAATCACGATCGGGCGGACGCGGGCCGCCGCGGTGATATTGTCCAACACGCGGCGGAAGGGGACGGCGGTCCGCTCGACGAGCTTGTAGTAGTCGTCGGTCCCCGCTTCGAGCTTCGCCCAGATTTCACCCTGGTTGGCATCGAGCGTCGCCAGCCCTCGCTCGACGGCCGGGCGGTGGAACATGCTGGCGTTGGTGATCAGCACCAGCTTGACGTCGGAAAGGCCATGCTGCTTTTTCAGCTCCGCCACGCGGGCAACAATCTCATCGAAGTTGCGGTAAGTGGTCGGCTCGCCATCGCCGGAGAAGGCGATGTCGTTCAAGCGCCGAAGCGCCAGCGGTGTGGCGGCGAACTTCTCGGTGCGGAACAGCTCACCAGTGGTCACTAGCCGGAGCATTTCGTCGAGCTCGGCCAGCACGGCGTCGAGCTCGACGAACTTTGTTTCGGCAGCCTGCACGCGATCGACCTGGCAGTAAATGCAATCGAAGTTGCAGACCTTGTCGGGATTGAGATTGACGCCGATCGACACCCCGCGCGAACGCCGGCTGACCACCGGGTAAACGAACCGATTGTGCTCGAACGAGCGCTGGTGCTGGGCGAACAGGGGTGACGTGGGGTTGGGCATGGGGCTGGTGGCGCCAATTCAATTTGAGCGAGGAATGCCCAGGACCTTCTATTCTATTCTCGCCCAAGCGGATTGGCGATTACCCGCAGCCAGGGGTAGTAGTTCAGTCTGGTTTGATCGGAGCCCGATCGGTGTCAGGAACCGATTCCTGTACACGCCAACTCATTGAAAAACCTTACTCGACTGACCCACTACCCAGCCAGGATTCACTCGGTCATCGCGCTCACGCGGCGCATGGCGAGCGGCGTTTGTTCGAGTCGTTTCCAACTCCAGTTCGCACATTCAGGGTGCATTTGCCGATACTCGCGACGACTCTTGGCTTCCTTGAACCATCGTCTATGTAACCATAGTTCCAGACGACTCACCTCTTTCGCAAGTCGAGCTGGACTTCGGTACGGCACAAACGAGTGTCGCTTGCTATAGATTCGAAACCTCATGGCATAGACTACCGCCGAATAACTTCTGTCGATCAGCAGGCAGATGTCGGCGATGCTTCCGCACTCGTACCAGATCCCCGTGAATCGCGGTTCATCGCCGGTCGCTGGCACGACGTGGACTTTTCGCTTGAGTCGCGTCCAGCCAAGCTGACGCGCAAAACTCAGGATTGCTTCGTCGGTGGTCATCGTAGAAGCTACCCTCACGCTTGGGTGGTATCGTCACGTCCGCGCACTGGCGGGTGGCCCAGCCGCTGGCCGGCTGGGTCGCGAAGCGACAAGAAGCCCTCTGAAATTGACGAGCCGCGAGTTGGCTGTGCGGCATGAGTAGATTCTTGTGGCTGCGCCACCCGGCTGCGAGCAGCCGGGCCACCCAATCACTGATTAGTCGGCGTTTAGTGGCACCCGGCAATCTATTCACCGCAAAATCTGCGGCGAATAAGGCCTGTATTCACCGCAAACCAAATCAATCGCCGCAAACCATGCGGTGACCAAGGCAACTCTCAGCCTCACGGCATCGCCGTTGAGCCGTGCCGAAAGTCGGTCCGCACGCCGCGGGCGACTTCGCGCGGCAGATCGTCCTTGGCGGCCGACTCGCGCACCACGCGCACCTGGCGGCTCGGCGGGGCATAGGCTTCGTCCCAAGCCATGCGATAGCTTTCGAGATCGGCCAAAGCGACAGCCGCGCTCTGGTAGCGGGCACGCGGATCGGGCTGCATCAAACGCTCGACGATCGGCCCCAATGGGGGTTTCAAATCGGGCGCGCGATCGGCCAGGCGGCGGAAGTGACCGCCCGCCACCTTGGCGAACAGCTCGGCCGGGTTCGACGCTTCGTAAGGAATATCGCCCGACACCAGGTAGAAGAACGACGCCCCCAGGCTGAACAGATCGCTCCGCGCGTCGAGCAATTCGCCGCGCGCTTGCTCGGGGGCCATGTACATCGGCGTGCCGCGGACGCGGCCATCGGGGCCCAGCACGTGCGACAAGCGCCACAGTTGGCTCAGCCCGAGGTCGCCGATTTTGAGATTCTGCCGGGCGTCGAGCAGCAAATTGTGCGGCTTGATGTCGCAGTGGATCATGCCCAAGTCGTCGTGGATGCGGCGCAGCGCTTCGAGCGCGTCGCGCAACCAGCGGCAAGCCAGCGGCACGGGGGGCGTACCGTAGACTTCAACCCAGTTCGACAGGTCGCCGCCGGGCAGGTATTCCAGCGCGATCCAGCAGCGCTCGTCAGTCACGCCGGCCGCGTAAACGTGTACCAACTGCGAAACGTGCTGCGCCTGAGCCAGCAGCCGCGCTTCGCGCTGAAAGCTCTCGACGAAACCTTCGCGGGTGGCGCAATCTTCGCGCAACAGCTTGACGGCCACGAGCCGATCGAGATCGATCTGCCGGGCCAGATAGACGACGCCCATGCCGCCATCGGCCAACGGGCGCAAGAGCTCGAAGCGCCCGTCGAGCGTGGTGCCGACGAGCTCGTCTTGCCCAAGCGCCTGCTGGTGCGCCTTGGGCATCTCCCCACGCACCAGGTGAAAGTACGAGGCGTGCAGCCGGGTGTTCAGATCGGCGCAGATCTTTGCAGCCGAGCGGCGCGGATCGCCACCGGTGGCGCGGAAGACCATCACGAACTTATTCTCGACCTGGAACTGCGGTTGGCTGCCGGGCTTGGCCAGCGGCTCCCCTTCGGATTCGTAGGTGACGACGTCCATCTGGCGGATCATCAAACCCAGCGAGGCCAGCGCGATGGTGATGCAGGCGCTGACGCCGACGAGGTCGACGCCCGCCACGAGAATCTCGAACTCGGCCTCGTCGGGCAAGTGGCGCACCTCGGCGCGCACCAATCGCGAGTCGCTCAACAGCGATAGGCCCGACACGTGGTCGGCGATCTGCCGGGGTGAGAATTCGCTTAGGTAGCGCCGCGGATCGCGCACGCGGCGAAAGTGTTCGACCACCCCCTGCGCGTCGAGGTGGCTGCAATGATCGAGCACGCCTTGCACGACGTGGATTTCGACGTTGGCTCCGCGCTCTTCGATTTCGATGATGACCTGATCGACAACGCTCATGCCCTGGACCTTTCGAGAGGGCGAACCGGCGGTTTGCGGTTCGCGTCTGGCCATTCTAATCGGCGGCCAGAGGGGGAGACAATTTGACGCGGAGGAGCAGGGGGGCGTACCGATTCCGCGCCGCTGAACCGCGCCTCCGAACGGTGTCAGGAACCGATTCCGGTGAGGACCATCGATTGGTGACCGGACGCCAGAATCGGTTCCTGACACCGATCGGGCTGGCCGCCCCCTAGACAGACGCACGGACCGAAAGCGGGTTCGCAAGAATCGGCAACTTGATCGGCGCGATGTCGCGCGCCGAAAAACGGGACAGTCCCCGGGTCGCGCGGCGATTCTGCCCGTCAGCGAAGATAGGCAGGCTCGGTCAGCTTATCGGTCGGGCCTAATCCCAGCTTGCCGCGCAGCTCGGCCGCTTTGGACTTCAGTTCGATGGCTTTCGAGCGAAGCTCGGCTGCGTCGAGCGCGTAGAGCGGGCTGATCTCGACCGGCGTGCCAGGCATCACGTCGATACCCGCGGAGCGCAGCCAATCGGCATAGAGCGCCGACATTTGAGCTTGCACGCTCTCGGGCGTGTCGCGCTCTTCGCCCGAGGCGTTCTTTAGCGGAGCAAACGCCAGGCGCTCGTCGACTTCGACCACGAGCCCCGTTTCGGCCGCCGGCAACAGATCGAAGATGAAGCGCTCGAATTTGAGCGCGTTGGGTTCCGCCGGTTCAACGACGTTCCCTGCGCTATCGACGTGCGGCACTTTCTTGTGCGCGCGATGGAACGGCAACCGCTCGGCGTCGGCCGCCATGCGCGCGAGAAACGCCACGTCGAACACGTGGACCGCCGTGCTGCCGGCCCAGATGGCTAACGAACCGTCGGCCGCGCGGCGGGCGATCACTTCGTCGCCGAGCAAGTTGAACTCGCTGTACTCGCAGACTTGCAGCCGCCCATCGATCGCGACGATGTTGCCGACCTTCTCGCGGGCGTCTTGCTTGCAGACCGCTTGCGTCGCCACGTCGGCGTGGGCCAACCGCTGGTAGCCGACAAACTCGGCATCGCACACCGAGACCAGTGGGTTGTCGATCTGCATGTAGAACAACTGCTCGATGCCGCGGCCGCGCAGCTCGGTCAGGCCGCCACTTTGCTCGAGCGCGGCGAGCATACCACCGTGACCATCGGGCGACAGCGCGATCTCGTGAGGTGCTGCGAGCAACACGCGCGACGACTTGGCGTCGATCGCCGGCATCGTCCCTTGGCAGAAGACAAACAGGTCTTCAGCCGGCAAACCAAATCGCCCGACGTGATCGAGATACTCAACCGTTTCGGCATGCGTGGCCGGGCTGGTCATCAAGAACAGCGGGATCGCGGCGCCGTAGCGCCGCCGCACGGCCAACAGTTTCTCGAACAAGATTTGAAATAGCGAAGCTCGCGAGACGGGGCCGATGGGATAAATACCCTTGGCGTGCTCGAAGCCGAGCCGCGTCCCTTGCCCACCGGCGACCAATAGCGCGCCGACTTTGCCAGCGCGGAGGGCCTGTTCGCCGGCCGCCCGAGCGTCGGCTGCGGAGTAGGGATTGGGCCCGCGCAATCGAATGGCTGGCGGCGGCGCGGCGCGGGCCAACAGGGCCGGCCAATCGATGGCAGCTTCGTGACCGTGGGCCAAGCGCGTGAGCAATGCGAAGTCGATCGAGTCGATCTGCTCGGCGAGTTGCTGCCGCTGGGGGAGCGATAACCGATCCCAGTGCGTCAGCAAATGGTGCTGGTCGTGCGCGCGAAGTTGCTCGGCCAGCGCGCTGCGGTCGGGTTCGATTGGTGCGTTCACCGCCGTAGCTTACCCGGCCTGGGCAAATCGGAGAAGAAACGGGCGCGGCGGGGCACCGGCGGGTGGGAAGCAATTGTCATTTGGAAAGAGCTGTTAGCGCACCGAAGGAGAATCGCAGCTACTCGAGTGGTAGCCGCAGGCCGTCATAAGCCAACTGCATGGCGGCCGGGAGCGCGGCGCAGGTCGCTTCGTGTTCCAATTCGTGCGACATGTGCGTGAAGTAGGTGCGCTCGGCGCCGATCCGCTCGGCCGCCGCAATCGATTCGGCCAGGCTGAAGTGGGTGGGATGCTCGCGATGCCGGAGCGCATCGAGAATCAAGACCTTCAGCCCGGCGAGCAGCGGCCAGCTTTCGTCGGGAATCCGGTTCGTGTCGGTGCAGTAAGCGATGTCGCCAAAGCGGAAGCCCAGGATGTCGAGGCGGCCGTGCCCCAACCGAATCGGCGTGACCGTCGTGCCCAGCACGTCGAACGGCTCGGTGGTGATCCGCTGAAACTCGACCTGCGGCACTCCGCCCACGGCGATCGACGCGAGTCGGGGATCGAAGGCGTAGTCGAATGACAAGCGGATTCGCTCCTCGACCACCGCCTCGCAATACAGCGGCAGCGGGCGCCCCAAGTAATAAGGAAACAGCCGCAAGTCGTCGAAGCCGAACAGGTGGTCGGCGTGCGCATGGGTGAACAGCGTGGCGTGGACCATGCCCAACCCCTCGCGCAGCAGTTGCGCGTGCAAGTCGGGCGGCGTGTCGACGAGCAGATTCCCCTCGGGCAGCCCCAGCGCGATGCTCGTGCGGGTGCGGCGATTGCGCGGGTTGCCGCTCGAGCAGGTGGCGCAGTCGCAACCGATGACCGGCACCCCCATTGAGGTGCCTGTCCCCAGAAACAGGAGCTGGCCGCGGATGTCGGTCGATTTAGGGATACGAGTCACGGGCGCGATGCCTGCGCTAGCGGTTGGGTGGTTTCGGGCGTCGTGAGGGTCGCAGATTCGCAAGCCCGCGACAAGCCACCGCAGGGCCCGTCAGCGCCTACATCATGGCACGGCCATCGTTACGGGTGGCCCAGCCGCTTGCGGCTGGGTCGCGACAGCGACAAGAAACCAACTAGAATCCATGACGCGGAGATGGGCCGCGCGGCATGAGCTGATTCTTGTGGCTGCGCCACCCGACTGCGAGCAGTCGGGCCACCCTAGTGAAAGTTAACAGCAGATCCAAGGCATCGGGGGCCTCCCCCTGGCCCCCGACGGCCGGGCGCCGAACAATCCTTATTGACCCTCCGTAGTAAACGGCGTAGATTACGCGACACGCACGGACTGCGCGCACAGAACTCCCACCCTGCCAGCAACTTGCGCCGCCGCGCCCTCTCTCCCCGGCAACCGTTTTTTCGAGCCAGGCAAGCCGCGCCATGGAAGTATTAGAACGTATTTGGGAAATCCTCGGCGAAGTCATGGGTGGCTTCGCCCGGGCGATCGAGCGCAGCCTGACCTCGCTGTTCGGTTCGTCGAACGCGCGCTACGTAAAGCGCCTGCAGCCTAAAGTCGCTGCTATCAGTGCTTTAGAGCCGAAGTATCAGGCCATGAGCGACGCCGAGCTACGCGAGCAAACCGCGCTCTTCCGCCAGCGCCTGGCCGCGGGCGAAACGCTCGACGACATCCTGGTCGAGGCCTTTGCCGTCTGCCGCGAAGGGGGACGCCGTTTCCTGGGCATGCGCCACTACGACGTCCAGATGCTCGGCGGCATGGTGCTCCACTCCGGGGCCATCGCCGAAATGGTCACCGGTGAAGGCAAAACCCTGGTCGCCACGCTGCCGGCCTACCTCAACGCCATCGAAGGGATCGGCGTCCACGTTGTCACGGTCAACGACTACCTGGCCCGCCGCGACATGGAATGGATGGGCCCGCTGTACATCGGGCTAGGGCTCACCGTGGGCGCGATCCAGTCGGGCATGGATGGCGACGAGCGCCAGAAGGCCTACGCCTGCGACATCACCTACGGCACGAACAACGAGTTCGGCTTCGACTACCTGCGCGACAACATGAAGCCGGCGGCCCGCGGCGATCGCAAGTATCCGCCCCAGCATCAGCAGTGCCAGGGTCCCTTGAACTACGCGATCGTCGACGAGGTCGACAACATTCTGATCGACGAAGCCCGCACGCCTTTGATCATCTCGGGCCCCGCGCACGACGACGTCAGCAAGTACTCGAAGGCCGACCGCATCGCCCGGCAGCTCACGCGCGACCAGCACTTCGAGATCAAGGAAAAAGAGCACTCGGCCCACCTCACCGACGAAGGGGTGCGGGCCGCCGAAAAGCTGGCGGGCGTGGAGAGTTTCTACACGGCCGGCAACATGGAATGGCCGCACTTGATCGACAACTCGCTCAAGGCCCATCACCTCTACAAGCGCGACGTCAACTACGTGGTGCAGAACGGCGAGGTGATCATCGTCGACGAGTTCACCGGGCGTTTGATGCCCGGCCGCAACTGGAGCGACGGCCTGCACCAGGCGGTCGAAGCCAAGGAAGGGGTCCGCGTCAAAGAAGAGAACCAGACGCTGGCCACGATCACGCTGCAGAACTTCTTCAAGCTCTACAAGAAGATCTCCGGTATGACCGGCACGGCCATGACCGAGGCCGGCGAATTCTGGAAGATCTACAAGCTCGACGTGATCGCCATTCCGACCAACCGTGGCATGTCGCGCATCAATCATCCCGATGTGATCTATCGCAGCGAGCCCGAGAAGTACAAGGCGATCGTCGACGACATCGAGCGGATGCACAAGTGGGACATCATCGAAGTCAAAGGGGGCAAAGAGCTCGTCGGCCAGATCACCAGCGAA
The DNA here is from genome assembly GCA_964495375.1 of uncultured Planctomycetaceae bacterium. GTDB lineage: Bacteria > Planctomycetota > Planctomycetia > Pirellulales > JAEUIK01 > JAIESQ01. The sequence goes on from CAZBWM010000022.1 coordinate 11,842, forward strand.
AACGATCAAGAAGTCGAAATCGAAACGACCGATCTCACCAGCGGCAAGCGCCGCACGACGAAGGAGAAGGTCGCCCGCGATAAAATCGTCGAGATCGGTCGCCGCGGGCGCCCGATTCTGGTCGGCACCGTGTCGATCGAAAAGAGCGAGCGCATCTCGGCCATGCTTGAGCGCGTCGGCATCAAGCACGAAGTGCTCAACGCCAAGCATCACGAGCGCGAGGCCGAGATCATCTCGCAGGCGGGACGCAAGGCGGCCGTGACCATTGCCACGAACATGGCCGGCCGCGGTACCGACATCATTTTGGGCGGCAATCCCGAGACGATGGCCTGGGCCCAGTTGCAGCACAAGTATCCCACGCGTCTCGACGTTCCGCAGGAGGAGTGGAATGCGCTGATCCGCGAGATCGAAGAGCGCGAGCAAATGAAGCCCGAGGGGCGCGAAGTCGCGGCGCTGGGCGGCCTGCACGTGATCGGCACCGAGCGGCACGAAGCCCGCCGCATCGACTTGCAGTTGCGCGGCCGTTGCGGTCGCCAGGGCGATCCCGGCAGCAGCCGCTTCTATCTGTCGCTGGAAGACGACCTAATGCGGATCTTCGCCGGCGAGTGGGTCAAGAACATCCTCACCCGCCTGGGCATGCAAGAAGGGGAAGCCATCGAAAGCCGGATGGTCAGCCGCCGCATCGAAGGGGCGCAGAAGAAGGTCGAAGAACGCAACTTCGAGATTCGCAAAAACCTGCTGGAATACGACGAGGTGATGGACGAGCAGCGCAAGCGCGTCTATCGCTATCGACAGCAGATTCTCGAAGGGCGCAGCGGCAAAGAGCTGGTCTTCGAGATGCTCGATCGCCAGATCGATCGCTATCTCGATCAATTCCTCGTCAAAGACTACGGCACCGCTTCGTTCGCCACCTGGGCCGGCGACTTGCTAGGCGCGCAGTTCGAGCCGGGGGACTTCCGCAACCAGGATTTCGATAGTGCCGTGGCCCTGGCCCGCGACGAAGCCACGCGCCGCGCCGAGGGACAACTCTTCGAGGCCCTCGAAGAGAACCTGCCCGAAGACGAAGAGCCCGATCAATGGAATTGGGAAGCGCTGGCCAAGCTGGCCAACACGCGCTGGGGGCTCAACCTCCGCGATCGCGATCTGAAGCGTGTCGGCCGGGAAGGCGTGACCGAAATGCTCATGGAGCGGGCCCGCGAAGCGATCGGCCGCGTCGATATGGCCGAAGGGGCCCGCTTCCTGCAGGAAGACTTCGGCCTGCGCACGGCGCTCGGCTGGGTGCAGTACAAGTTCGGGCTGGCGCTCGATATCGAAGCGGTCCGCTCGTTGGACGCCACGGCTTTGAAGGACTTGGTTCGTGAGCGCGCCAAGCAGGCCTACACCGAGCGCGAGATCGAGTTCCCCGTGCTGGCCGGCATGTACCGTTTCACCACGCGCGATGCTCAGGGTCAGAAGCGCTACGATCGCGAGAAGCTGCTGGCCTGGGCCCGCGAGCGCTTCGGCATCGAGCTCGATAGCGAAGAATTCAAGAACCGCCAGCGCGATGAAATCCAGGAGTTGTTGATCCGGCACAGCCGCGCCGCTCACGAGCGGGCCGAAGCCGCTGGGCAAGCCGCGCACGCCCGGTTGGCGCAGCTCTTTGGCGACCGCGATGCACAGCAAACCGTGGGGGCCGTGGCCAATGGCGAGCTCGACTCGCTGGCCGATTGGCTCCGCGGCGAACTAGGGCGTGACCTGCCCGCCGACGAGTTGGCCGCGCTCACCCGCGGCGAGCTCGAGCGCGAAGTCAGCGAAGCGCTCGACGATCGCTATCGCCCCGAGATGCGCCGCATGGAGCGTTCGCTCGTGCTGCAACTGCTCGACGCCGCCTGGAAAGACCACCTGCTGGCGATGGACCATCTGCGCAGCAGCGTCGGTTTGCGCAGCTACGCTCAGGTCGATCCTAAGGTGGAGTTCAAACGCGAAGGCATGAAGCTGTTCGATACGATGTGGGACACCGTCGGCGAGCGCGTCACCGAGCTGGTCTACCGCATGGAGCAATTGGACGAGGGCTGGGTGGGTTCGCTCTGGGTCGGCGGCGAAGCCCGTCACGAAGAAGCCGGCTCGACGGCGACCGAAATCGCCAATCAGCAGCAGCGTGAAGCGGTCGAGGGCTCGGAGCAAGCCGGCACGGTGAAAGTCGAACCGATCCGCCATCATGGTCAACGCGTGGGGCGCAACGACCCGTGCCCTTGCAACAGCGGCAAAAAGTTCAAGAACTGCTGCATGCGCAAGTCGGGTGTGATGTAGCGATCGATGGATGGAGTGATTTTGGCCGGCGCGCTCGCTCAGGGGATTGAGCACGCCCACCGCGGGGAAGGGATGCCCGCATGAGCTACCTGCTCAATGCAATCTATCTGGTGGCCTTCGTGGCCAGTGTGCCCTGGCTCGTCTGGCGAGCCGTGTTTCAAGGCAAGAACCGCTCGGGCTGGAGCGCGCGGTTGCTGGGCCTGGTTCCGTGGCGGCATTCGCTGCGCCCCTGTGTGTGGCTGCACGCGGTCAGCGTCGGCGAAGTCAATTTGCTTTCGGCGCTCATCAAAGAGCTCGAACGCCGCGAGCTCGATTGCGACTTCGTCATCTCGACGACCACGGTCACCGGTTATGAATTGGCCCGAAAGCGCCATCCGCAGCGGACCGTGTTTTATCTGCCGCTCGACTTCAGTTGGGCGGTTAGGCGCGCCCTCGCGCGGCTGCGCCCCGACTTGCTCGTGCTGGTGGAGCTCGAGCTGTGGCCCAACCTGATTCGCGCCGCGCGCCGCGCGGGCGTGCGCGTGGCGGTGGTCAATGGCCGGCTGAGCGAGAAGAGCTTTCGCGGTTATCGGCGGATTCGTCCGCTCGTGGGGCACTTGCTCAGGCAGATCGACCTGATCGCCGCGCAGAACGAGACCTACGCCGACCGCTTTCTCACGCTCGGCGCGCTACCGGACACAGTCGAGACGACCGGCTCGATGAAGTTCGATGGCGTGCAGAGCGATCGCCAGAACGCGGCCACACAGCGGTTGGCTGCGCTGGCTGACATCGGCCCCGATGACGTGGTCTTCTTGGCCGGCAGCACGCAAGAGCCCGAGGAAGAAACCGCCGTCGAAGTCTGGCGCTCGCTGGTTGCTCATTGGCCGCGTCTGCGCCTGATTATTGTGCCGCGGCATGCCGAGCGGTTTGACGCCGTGGCCGCGCTACTGCGCGATCGTGGCGTGCCGTTCGTGCGCCGCAGCCGGCTGGGGGAGGGCGCGAGGAACGTTTCACCGACTGCCGAAAGTAGGGTGCGTGAAACGCACCTGGAGCAGTCATTTCCATTGCTGTCACCGGTCGCTGCTGAATCTGAATCCGCGGCAGGCGACACCGACGCAGCGGCGAGTGCATCCCACAGTACAACTCACGGTGGCTTCCCGCCGGTCCTTCTGGTCGACACGATCGGCGAGCTGGGCGCCTGGTGGGGGACCGCGCGCATTGCGTTCGTCGGCGGCAGCCTGGGCACGCGCGGCGGTCAGAACATGATCGAGCCGGCGGCCTACGGCGCGGCCGTGTCGTTCGGTCCCAACACGCGCAACTTCCGCGACATCGTGGCCGCGCTGTTGAGTGCCGAAGGGGCGGTCGTCGTCAACGATGGGCCTGCGCTCACGGCCCTTGTGCGGCGCTGCCTGGCCGAGCCGGCCTTTGCCGACGAGCTGGGTCGCCGTGCGCAGCGGCTCGTCCTTTCGCAGCAGGGAGCCACCCGAGCGACGGTCGACCTGCTGCTGCCCCTTATCTCGGGCGTGACCAACTCGACGCCGACCGTATCGGTGTCCTCAGATGCCACGTTCCGCGCCGATCCGCCCTCTGGCCCGCGGGTACGTCCGCAGCGTGGGAGTGAAGCGCGGCGGGAGCGGTAAACCTAAATCCTCGCCGCTCGACGTCTCGGTCTACGTGGCCGGCCGCCCGAGAATTCGCTGGCATCATTGGGGCGTGCTAATCTGACGGCATGGATGAGAAGCTGAAACGTCGCTGGTTCGCAAGCTACCTACCGATCGTGATCGTGATTGCAACGGTTGGCATTCTTATCGTCCGCGATCTCAGGCGTGATTTAACGCTGCAGGAAGCCGTCCAGATGCTTAACGATCAAGGTTCGGAGAATATCTTCTTCGAGTTTCCCGGAGCGGACGGAACGCCGGCGCGTTATGAGCTCAGGCACGACCGATAGCGCGGCGCACAGCGGCGATTCGTGCGGGGGTGGGGGTGGTTGGGATGAGGCTATTGGTGACGCTGGCTTTCGTATACTTGGGCGGGATTCTGCTTTTGCTCTGGGCCGGCATCTATTTCGAGGGTGTCATAGCCCTTCTCGTCCCGGCCGTGGGCATAGCTCTCGTCGCGAGTTCGCCATTCTTAGCAAGGCCGATCGCAGGCCGCTTGAGGCCTTTCACTATTGGAGCAATCTTCGTGGTTGCGATTGTGTTGCTCGCCGTCGCACGAAGCGCCTGGTGCTCTGGCTTCGCCAACAACGCCGACGCGGATGCAATTCGCTTTTACTCCGCCGGAATACTAATTCTGGCATGTGCATTCCCTTTAGCCGCGTTTGTGATAGCGATCCTGGGGAACGCGGACTGAGAATCCCCCGGCAAATTAAGACACCACCCTCCCCCCGCCCAGTTGCAGCCCCCCGCGACAGCGACAAGAAGCCTTCGAGTAGCGGTACGGCTGAAAGCGGCCGCGCGGCAGGAGCAGATTCTTGTGGCTGCGCCGGTCGTTGCGTTCTCGCGGAGCGAGCGTGCTTCAAGCAGCCGGGCCACCCAGAGATTTCAAAAGGCCTCCCCGCAAATTCGCTGGCAATTTGTCCGGCTGGTATTCTGACGGCATGGACGAGAAGCCCAAACGCCGATGGTTCCGCTTCCGTCTCTCGACGGTCCTGATCCTGACCGCGATCGTAGCCTGGGCGATGGCGTGCTGGCCCTGGCGCATTGCTATTTACACCTATTACACTCCGATACGCTCAGAGGAGACGTCGTGGTTTGTCAATCGCGACTTACGCTGGCCCGCGCTCGCGCTGGCCGCCTTCCTCGCCTGGAAGGCAGTGTTGGCCATCGTGGCGCGTCGGCACGCTCGCGCCGCGCGAGACGAGCAGGCCAGCGGCTGCTGAAAAGAATGTCTCGGTGTCGCTGGCCGGCTACCACTCCCCGCAGATTCGCTGGCAATTCCGCCGGCTGGTACTCTGAATGGCATGGACGAGAGGCCCATTGCACCCCGGACGTTTCGAGGGCAGCGTTCCTTTAAGATCGTGGGAGCGTTCTTTTTTACGGGCGGCCTGCTCAATTTCATCGTGGCTTGCCTTTGCGCCTATCAAGGCAAGTGGTGGCTATTCGCCCTCTATGCTGCTTGTGTTCCCATTTCTTTCTTAATCGCGTACCGCTGGTACAGCCACCCGTAGTAACGCCCAGCCACCCTCCCCCCGCCCAGTTGCAGGCCCCACGCCCCGGTGCCTATATTTGAAGGTTCTGGTCAGGCGATTTCTCGCCTCGGCCAGTTGTCACCCGCCCAACCCTTTCACTGCCCTGCCCAATCGAGGAGGTCTCGCGTGTCCAACGGCAAGTACTTGTTTACCAGCGAGTCGGTCTCGATGGGGCATCCCGATAAGCTGGCCGATCAGATCTCCGACGCCATCCTCGATTCGCTCTTGGCCGTCGACCCGATGAGCCGCGTCGCCTGCGAAACGATGGTCACCACCGGCCTGGCCGTGCTGGCCGGCGAGATCACCACGGCCGCCAAGGTCGATTACCGCGAAGTCGCCCGCGAAGCCATCACCGCCGCCGGCTACACCGACGACCGCATGGGCATCTGCGGCGAGACGTGCGCCGTGTTGCTGTCGCTGGGCACCCAAAGCCCCGACATCGCGATGGGCGTCAACGAAAACAGCTCGGCCGGCAAGGACATTGGCGCCGGCGACCAGGGCTTGATGTTTGGCTTCGCCTGCAATGACACGCCGGAGTTGATGCCGCTGCCGATCGCGTTGGCCCATCGCGTCATCAACCGCTTGACCGTCGCCCGGCAGAAGAGCGAAGTCAACTGGCTGCGGCCCGACTCCAAGAGCCAGGTCACCATCGAGTATGACGGCGACAAGCCGGTGAGAATCGACACGGTGGTCGTCTCCACGCAGCACGCTCCCGAAGTGTCGCAAAAAGAGATTCGCGACTACGTGATCGGCCAGATCATCGAGCCGTCGCTGCCGAAGGAACTGATCCGCGGCAAGGTCACCTATCACGTGAACCCAACCGGGCGATTCGTCGTCGGCGGCCCGCACGGCGATTGCGGGCTCACCGGGCGGAAGATCATCGTCGATACTTACGGCGGTTGGGGCCGGCACGGCGGTGGCGCGTTCAGCGGCAAGGACCCCACAAAGGTCGATCGCAGCGCCGCGTACATGGCCCGGCACGTCGCCAAGAACATCGTAGCGGCCGGCCTGGCCGATCGCTGCGAGTTGCAGTTGGCCTACGCGATCGGCGTGACCGATCCGGTGAGCGTGCACGTCGACACGTTCGGCACCGGCCGACTTGAAGACAGCCGCATCTGCGAACTGGTGCGCGAGACGTTCCCGCTCACCCCCAGCGGCATCATCAAGTACCTCGACCTGCGGCGGCCGATCTATCGCAAGACGGCGGCGGGTGGGCACTTTGGCCGCGACGATCGCGACTTCACCTGGGAGGCCACCAGCAAGGCGGCCAGCCTGACCGAAGCGGCCGGAGTCGCGGCGGCCACCGGCTAAGGCCGCGCCGCCAGTCGAAACCTCGCTGAACAGAGTTGCGCCGAGCGCGACGCTCCACAGACCCACCGCGCGAAATGCCATTCCAACCAACGATCGTGTCGTGAAAACCGAGTCGTTCGTTTGTGCGCCGTTGGCTGCCGCGAGTGGGGGCGTGCGGACCAATTCGCTGTTGTTGACGGGCCCAGTCCCCGGTGGCGTGCTGCTGGGGTCGGTGATGCTGGTCATCGAGCGGCGGCTGGCCGGCGCGCTCTTAGCGCCGCTAGGCGCTGGCGCTTTTCTGGCGACTGCCGCGGCGCTGCTGCTCTTGGCTGGCTGGGCGGCGACGTGCTGGCCGGGTGCCAACGACTCGCGTGTGAAGTCGAGCCCGGGCCCGCTTCTCGTCCGGCGCGGCACGGCATCAGCGATACTCGTGCTGGCGCTGGTGGGCATTCTGGCGCTGGCGGTTCCTGGTACGAGCGTCTTGGCACTGGGCGCTGCCACGGGTGCGTGGCTGCTGACGACCCTGGCGGTGCTGGCTCGCGAGCGGTTTGGAAGCGGTTGGGCGCGTGGGCCTGACGCCGCGCGGAAGCAAGGCACACAACGGACCATGCGGCGATCGACGGCAGAGCCGGCCCCGCGTGCGCGTCCTGCTCAACCATCGGACGAACTTCGCGGAGATAGCGACGACCTTGAGATCGTGCAGCACCTGGTGCGTCGGCAGACTTCGACGTCAGAGCGGATCGACGGCTGGCTTCGCTGTGACTTTTCGCCCGGGCAGCGCACTGCCGCGTTGCACGTGGCGTTCTGCCCTCCGCTGGCGGCGCTACCGACGGTCGAAGCGCGGATCGATCCGCAGCAGAGTGGCATCGCGACGTGCAAAGTCGCCGAACTTTATGTACACGGCGCGAGGTTTGACGTGCGGTTGGCGTCACCCGCCCAGCAGGCGATTGCGGTGCGAGTCGTTTTCTCGACCGTGGTGGCGCAGACCGAATCCGCGAATGCAGGCGCCACAGAAATTCGCAAAGCGCCCGACCGCGCAATTGACGGCCAGGTTGACAGCGCACTCGAAAACTAACTGCACTCGAACTCTAACTCTCACGCTTGAGCTCGCACCATGGCCCGTTGGCCGCGAAACACCTGGACCACGTTGGCGACGTACGCCTTGATTTTCGTGCTGTTTCCGGTGCTGTGCGTACTTTCGTACCTGTGGGTGAGCGGCCGGCTGTAGATGCACGCCAATCGCGTGCCAGGCTACTCGAGCGGCGACGTCACGAGCAACAGGCAACCGCTCGCGCTGGACTGATCCCCCTGCGGGAAGCCTGGCGCCGTCCGCTGAAAGTCGCCAGGCATCAGGGTCACGTCACCCACTTGCAAGTCTCCTGAGAGCACTAAGCACTCTTCCGATCCTTGGTGCACGTGACCGGCAATCGATGCGCCAGGCGGCACGCGCATCAAGCAAGTAATGGAACGACGCCGCGGATCGACGAACAGCATCCGCATCGAGATGCCGCCCCCGCCGACCGAAACCCAGTCATTCTCCGAGTCGCGCGTGATAAACCAATTCGGCTCGCGCCGCGCCGCGGTGCCGGAGGCTTGGCCGTTGGTCGACAACGAGGCGGCGTACGAGTTCGGCACGGCACTGGCTTCGGCCAGGGCGAATTCTTGTTGCCTGGCCAATTGCCGACTGATTGCCGCTTTGATTGCCGCCTCGTCCAATTCGTCAATCTTGTCGCCGGCCACACGCGCCAACAGCGCGGCGCGCACGTGCGGCGGAGGTTCGACCGCGGGCGCGAGCGAGGCCAAAGCGGCGGTCGCCGCTTCGAGCGCTTCGAACTCATCCTGGCACAGCGCGCAGCCCTGCGCCAGGTGCGCTTCGAACGCGGCATGCTCGTCGACGCTCATTGCGCCCGAGACATACAGCGCCGCGAGTTCCGCGGGTTGGCCAATCCAATCGTGATTTGACATTACAACGTAACCTGTTTCTCCGCGTGCAGGAGCGCACGCAGTCGCTTCATGCCGAGCAGGATGCGCGTCTTGGCGGTGCCCAAGGGCACTGCCTGCTCGCGCGCGACCTGCTCGTGCGTGTGGCCGTCGAGGAACGCCAGGCAAATGGCATCGCGCTGTTCGCGCGGTAACTGCCCCAGCGCGGTTTGCACCTGCGCCGTGGCTTCGTCGAGTGTCAACCGTGCCAGCGGATCGACAGCTTCAGGAGCGTTTTGAGCAGTGGGCGCCAGGTGGCGGCGGCGGCGGCGCAGCAAGTCCACGCTGCGCGAGCGCGCCAATAGCACCAGCCAGGCTTCGGGCGCGGCGCGCGCCGGATCGTATTGCTTGGCGCTGCGCCACACCTGCCAGAAGATTTCTTGCAGGGTGTCTTCGGCGTCGACGCGCACGCGCAACCAGCGCATCAACAGCCCGAACACGCGCGGCGCATGGCGGTCGTAGAAATCGGCAAATGCCTGCTGGTCGCCCTGGGCGATGCGGTCGAGCATTTGCGAATCGGTCATTGTGGGGGGCCGCCTCTTGCCAGGCGCTGGCCGAAACGACCACTGCGGTTGAAACCGCTGCGCTGGAACCTGGCCACTACTGTCCGTCGCTGAGAATAGCTTGCCCGGCGGTGGGTCGCAACAACGATCGGCCGCGCGGATTGCGACCGTTTGGCTGGGAAAGAAATCTTTTGCATTCCATAAATCCACGGCTCGCAAGCCAGCGTAATAGTTAGCGCCCCGTAGCTCGGCGCCCACGCTGGCCGCCGGTTGCAGGGCTTGCAAACCCACCCCCGTAGCTTCGCGCGACGCGAAGCAATCCCCCCAAATTTGGCAAGATCGACAACGCATGGATGGTCCCTGGCAGGACGATCAAGCGCCCGATCGCTTGGCAGCACCACCCGACGGTGCCCTGGCTCAGGGCGCATTGGCCAATGGCGGGCCCGTCGCCAGCGCGCCGCTGGCCAGCGCGCCGACCGAGTCGATCGTGGCCACGGGGCCGGTTCCGCCAGCGGGCACCGATAGCACCCCCCGACAAGGCAAGGACACCGTGTACGCTCCCGACGATATCAGCGGCTTTCGGTCTCCGCAGTTGCCCAAGCTGATGCGCGAGTTCTCGCCGCTGGCGACCGTGGTCCGCCGGCCCGGGGCTGGCGAAACGGCCACGCACGCGCTCGATATGTCGGATCGCCGCGCCGAAGAGCTGGCCGAACAGGCCAAAGCCCGCAGCATGCACCTGGTCGTGCTCTTCGAGCAAATGCGAACGCCCGACGCAGCGTCTCGCGCGCCGCAGGCGTCTCAAGCCGCGGCTTCGCCCGGGGCCATCGTCTGATTTCAGCCGTCGAGCTTCCGCCTTCCCGTTTCCGTAGTGGCGCGCGGCGCGGCTTATTCTGCAATGCCCTGCGCTGAGTTAAGCTGCTGGCCGTGCGGTTGACCGACGCCAAGGTGGCGGCATGCTCGACGCGCGGCACCGCGGAGTAACCCGGCGATGATGGCGAACTTCGATCCTACGGTTCCCACGATTCTTCAAAAATTGCCCAGCGCATTAAGCGCACGGCGGGCAACGGCTGCGGTACTCGCCTGGGTCGCACTTGTTCTGACGGCAGGCGCTTGCTTCGCCGACGACAAGCCGCCGACTGCCGAAGAAGCCGCCATCGACCACGCGGCGCTGGCCGCCTGCGACGCTTTCATGGAAGCCTTCAACCGCAGCGACATGGCGGCCTGGCGTCGCACGCTCAACTATCCGCATGTGCGACTGGCCGAAGGCTCCGTCGTCGTCTCCAACACGCCCGACGAGTACGAGCGCGAGTGGGACTTCGCCGAGTTCGCCCGCCGCACGGGCTGGCATCACAGCAGCTACGATCGCAAACAGGTCGTGCAGCGGGGGCCGGACAAAGCGCACGTGGCGGTGCGGTTCACGCGCTATCGGGCCGATGGCAGCAAGATCGCCACCTATGACGCGCTGTACGTGGTCACCCGCGTCGACGGACACTGGGGCGTGCAGATCCGCTCGACGTTCGCGCCGCGCAAGTGAGCGGGGTAGTGGGTCAGTTTGAAAAGCGTGTCCTCAATTAATTTAAACTGACCCACTACAAGAGAGCGGCGGCTTCCCCACGCCGGCCGCTTTCGGTTACGCTCTGGCATGCTGCGACCGACCGAACCTGCCGACGATGCTGCGCTGGTCAAACTCGCGCGCGAGACGGGCGTGTTCCGCCCGCTGGAAATCACCGCGCTCGAAGAAGTGCTGACGGATTACCACGCGCACAACCGCGCGCAGGGGCATCAATCGGTCACCTCGCTCGACGACGCGGGGCGGATTATCGGCTTCGCTTACATCGCGCCGGCCGCCATGACCGATCGCACCTGGTATCTCTACTGGATTGCAGTCAGCAAAGCGCTACAGGCCCAAGGCACCGGCAGTCGATTGCTCAAGCACTGCGAAGCGGCAGTGCGCGCCGCGGACGGGCGGTTGCTATTGATCGAAACTTCGTCGCTGCCGCAGTACGACCTGACGCGAAAGTTCTACGTCAAGCACGGCTATGACACGGCGACCGTGCTGCGCGACTTCTATGCCGACGGCGACGATATGGTCGTGTTCAGCAAGCGGATGAGCTAGTTACAAACGTCGCAGGCGAGCTGCCTTTACAGATGGCGCCGGAGCAGCCGCGCCGGCAAACGCAGTTGATCCAGATCGCGCACGCGCGATGGCTCGGCCGTGGGATACGGATCGCTCGCGCCGCGTGGCAGCCCGTCGGACTGGATGTGGTCCGACTCTTCGAGCAGTCGGCCGAACGAGGCCAGCAATTCACCGGCTAACTGCGGATCGACGGCCACTACGGCCACCTCGGTGTTGAGCTTCTCGCTCCGCGAATCGAAATTGTGCGATGTGACCATCACCACGCGTTCGTCGAAAACCGCGCTTTTGTTATGGAAGTGCTCGGGGCCGGCGTACTCGTAGATCTGGATCCCCTGCGCCAAGAGCCGGGGCCGATCGTTCGTGTAGCCGGCATGCGCGAACATCACGTTCGTGCTGACCAACGAGTTCGTTAGCAGCGTCACAGCCACGCCCCGCGCGCGGGCGCGGGTGAGCGCCTGTTCCATGATCTCAGGCGGCACAAAGTACGGGCTTTCGAGCACGATCGACTGCCGCGCACGATCGATCTCGCGCACCAGCTCGGTCGTGATCGGATCGGACTTCTGCTTGACGCCGCCGGTGTCGAACAGGAAGCGCGTGTCGGCCGCTGCGGCGCGGCCGGCTCCCCAGTCGGTTCGCCCATCGAGCCGCCATAGTTGACCGCGGGCGAGCACGGTCCGCCCATGATCGAGCACGTCGGCGGCCCAGCTCAGGCCGGCCGCGCGATCATCGGAGCTTGTCATTTCATCCGGCGGCAGCGGTGGCGCCAACCAATTGCGGCCCGGCGCGACATCGGGCGCTTGCGCCTTAAAATCCGACGGTTTGATCGGATCGACTTCGTCGCTCGCCCAAAGTTGATCGAAATAAGTTTGCACGGCGCCGGCCGTCGCGCCGCGCACGTAGACGTCGCGATCGACGAAGTTGTTGACCGACAGGCCATAGTGCGGATCGTTGACGTTGCGGCTGCCGACGATCGCTTGCTGGCGATCGATCACCAGCAGCTTGTCGTGGCAGCGGCGGTTTGAATCGAACACGCGGTTCCACGTCAGCGGATGGTAGACGCGCACCTCGACTCCACACTCGGCCAGGTGCGCGACGAGCGCGTCGGGCAGGTTGCTGCGATAGGCGTCCATCACCACGCGCACGCGCACGCCCCGGCGGGCAGCGTCGCGCAACAGCGAGAGCGTGGCGACTCCGTAGTTGTCGTACTTGAGCGTGTAGGTGGCCAGCGAGATCTCGTGACGCGCCTGCTGCACCAGATCGATGCGCGCCTGACCCGCTTCCAGGTGCGTCGAGAGGAGCCGCAACGTGTCGGCGCGGGCGATCGTGGTCGTTCCCAGCGACAGAACGCCGAGCAGCAGCACGGCGAGCGGGAGTGCCAACACGAACGACAGCAGGAAACGCGCGGCGCGCGCAAACACGGGCGGAAGTCCGCGGCGCGAGTAGCGAGCTATCGCCGGCCGAAGTGGTCGCACGCTGCCTCTGGTTTCGTGGGCGAGTCTGGGTGAGTGGTCTGGCGGGTGGCTTGCGTCCAAGCAGGTGCCGTTCGATCGGCCGAGGGTCCACCGATCGTGCGATCGAGAACCCTCGTAGTTCATCGTCCGGTCGCGGCGCGAAAATTCGACGAATCTAACGCTGGTAGCGTGCGGATGCTGGCGGTCGATGGGCACGCCAAGGACGCCGCCACGACAGCCACTAACTCGCTGATCAGCAATACCTTAAGATCGATGATTCAGGTTTTAGTCGAGACCAATTACGGGGCCCGAACAGCGGTCAGAAGCGTCTGAGCCCGCGTGCGACCCGCGTCCCCTCACGGACCATCGGCGGACAAGAACCACTGCCAGCGAAGCGAGCGCCGGCAGAACCGCGACAATTTGCCTGGTTTGACTCGCGCCGCGCGGGGCATTAGTATCTGCAAACGATGAGGGTCGAGCCATTGGCTCTATGTGCCAACGGCATTCGATGGGTTTGAACAAGCGCCATAAACTGCGACTCCCCGCGTGGCGGCAATTGATTGCTGTCACTGCGCTGGGTTCGTATCTCGCCGTCGCGGGAGGGATTCCGCTCCCCGCGCCCACGGTGAGCCGTGACACTGCAAGTCGCGATTCGCGCCCGTTCCCCTGCCAGCAGCACCGCTGTGGATGCCGCACAGCCGAACAGTGCTGGCAACATTGTTGCTGCTTTTCGCCGGCCGAACGCCGCGCCTGGGCTCGAGCGCATGGTGTCGAAGCCGAAGCGGCCGCCGCCGAACTGATGGTTGCCGACGAGAGTTCGACCGCCACCCCTGCCAACGCATCGCTCGCCGCACATGACCGCACCGCTTCCACCAATGCCACCGCGTGTTGCACGGCGGATGTTCATGGCAAACCCGCTGGCTGCTGCGATCATCAGCACGAACACAAGCACGATCAAGTACATGGTTGCGGACACGATCATCGCCACGACCCTGGCGCGTGCGATGCTGAGCCGGCGGATGCTGTCGGCGGAGTCATCGGCTTTCACGCGCTGGGTTGCCGTGGCATCTCGACGTTCTGGGTTTCTTGCGGCGCGGTAGCGCCGCTTCCTCCGCCGGTACCGGCTGTCGCTCAACCAGCACTTTCTGGAACAGTTTTCGTAGTTTCGCTCGCTGCCGACTCGGCCATCGCCGAAACGCCCGATCCCCCTCCCAAGCTGCCCGGCTAACGCAAGACGTTGCTCGCTGGCATTTGTGGGCCTATGCGCCCGCTACTCGTTTCGGGAGGAACGCCGCGTGCTTGCGCTCGATAGCGTGGCACCCTGTGCGCTCACGATTGGCTTCAACGGCTCGATCCTCATCACATCAGGCGGTGGGGCTTTCGTGAGCGCGCGGGGTGGTCATTCTGTCGGTGAGTATGCGCGCGGCAAGCTGCCATGCGTCGTCGGGCTGCCTTCACACTGGTCGAACTGCTCGTGGTCGTCGCCATCATCGGCGTCTTGATCGCGTTGTTGTTGCCGGCTGTGCAGTTCGCCCGCGAGGCAGGGCGCCGCACGAGCTGCCTGAATAACCTTCGGCAGATCGGCATCGGCGTGCAGTTGTTCTCCCAAACGAACGGCGGACGCTTCCCACAAACGATTCATGCCGGCGCGGGCAAGTCGTGGATCTACACGCTTGGCCCCTACATCGAAGGGGTCGACAAGATCCGCATTTGTGCCGACGACCCCCTGGGGGACGAGCGCCTGCTGGACGGCGCCAAGGGGACGAGCTACGTCATCAACGAGTACGTCGCCAACCCCGATGTCGAAGGATCGCTCGTTTTTTTGAACAAGCTGATCGACGCGTCGCGATTGATCGTCGTCTTCGAAGGCGCCGACAAACGCAACGTCAACCAGGAGCACGTGCACTGCTCGACGTGGTACACGCAGTACAAGATCGACAACAAGTTGGTCTGGCCGTACATGCTCCAGGAGATTCAGCCCGATCGTCATTATGGAACTAGTAACTACCTTTTTGCCGACGCCCACGTAGAGACGATTCCTGTCGAAACCGTCCAGCGTTGGGTCGATGAGGACTCTGCTAATGGCACGAATTTCGCCATGCCCGAGCAATAACGCTCGCGCATTCACGTTCAATACCAACCAAACATTGAGGATATTTATTTATGACGTATCGCATTGTTGCGCTGTGCGCACTGGCCCTGGTAACAGTAGTTGAGCCCTCCCGCGTGTGGGGGCATGGTTTTGGTCTTTCGCTCGTGGGCAATGCCCTGGTAGCGACCAGCCCCGAGCCGCCGAGCGACGGTAACCCCTTGGTCTTCGTGACCGCGCTCGAAGACGTGCTCGGCAATCTTGAAGCCGGGCATGGCGGAGCCGGCGGTGGCGCCGCGTTTATTGTGGACCGCCACTTCAGCTTCGATCTCTCTGGGCCGCTCTTGTATTCCAACGGCGGAGCGGCGGTTCCCGCGGCCGATGGCATCAAAATGACGCTCATCGGTCAGCAGGCTGGCTTCAGCGGGCAGGTCGATCTCGATGGTGACGACGGACTTGTCAGCGGATTTCCGATCAGCGGCCGCACGAGCCATGAGTTCATCTTTCGGCTCACTTCGACCGGCGCTCTGCCCGACGGAGTCTACGGCGTGATGTATCGCATGAACGGTGGACCCGGCACCAAGGACAACCCGACCGGCCCGGCGTTCGAGTCGACGCCGTGGATCATGTCGGTGTTCGCCACACCAGGCTTTGATCCCGATCCGCTGAACCCCAATCCGGCCGTCGACGTGGCGGCGCGAGAGCTGTGGGCAGCGGCCGTGCCGGAGCCGGCGAGCATGGTGATGCTCGGTTGCGGATTGGCCGTGGCGGTTGGCGCGGCACTGCGGCGACGCAAGAAGCTTGTTAGCCGCGGAGTTTACTCCGCGCGCTAGCTCGCGCGGCGCGTTAACTGATCGAACGATCGCGCGTCGCGGGGGATTTCAGTCGAGCAACAGCAGCTCGACGGTGTCCCCCGCGGCGTAGCGATGTTCGCCCGCGGGAAAGTGCGCCAAGGCATTGGCCATGGCCGCGGTGCGCAGATCGGCCGAACCCTTCCAGCGGAGCGGCTCGACCGCGAGCCCCGCAGGCGTGTCGCGCACCAACGACGGATGGTACGTCGGTCGATCCCCTTTCTGGACGAAGTCTGCCGTCAGTCGACCTGATTGGCGCTTGCGCGCCGCAGCCATGCGCCCGGCCAGCCGGTCGATCGCGGGCCGCACGAATAACTCGAAGCCGACCAGCGAGCTGACGGGGTTCCCCGGCAGCCCGAACACGAGCCGATCGCAGGCTGCGGTCTCGGCTTCGATGGCGACATTGCCGGTGTCGTCGGTGCTTTTGCGGAATCCCGCCGCGCGCTCGGCCGGCAGCATGCCAAACCAGAGCGGCTTGCCCGGCTTCAAGCGCAGCTTGTGAAACACTTGCTCGACGCCCAGTTCGGCCAGCACGGCTGGCACCAGGTCGACTGCACCGGCCGAAACGCCGCCGGAAAGCACCAGCACGTCCGCCGCGCGCAAGCCGGCCGCCACGCGCGTGAGCAGATCGGCTCGTTCGTCGCGGGCAACACCCAACGAAACCGGAGCGGCGCCGGCACGCGCCACGAGCGCTTCGAGCATCGGGCCGTTCGAGTTGCGGATTTGACCGGGGGCAGGCTGCACGTCGGGCGACACCAATTCGTTGCCCGTCGAGAGCACGGCCACGCGCGGGCGATCGATCACCGCGAGCACGGCGTGCCCCGCTTCGGCGGCCAACCCCAGCTCGACGGGGCGCAGCACGCGACCGGCGGACAGCACAATGTCGCCGGCGCGCATCGAGCAACCGCGCCGCAAAATGTTTTGTCCCGCTTGCACAGCGCCGCGATCGATCCACACTTCACCGAGTTCGTCCGAATTATCCGTGTGTCGATCTCCCCAAGCGCCTCCGGTCGTCGCGCGAATGTCGGAATCGGCCGCGACGGGGCGCGTGTGCTCGACCATCACCACGGCTTCGCAGCCGGCCGGGATCGGCGCGCCAGTCATGATACGCGTTGCTTCGCCGGGCCCGAGCGATCGGCGCGGCACGCCGCCGGCCAGCACTTCATCGACGATGCGCAAGCGGGCGGGCACGGTGGCGATATCGGCCACGCGCACGGCATAGCCATCGACGATCGACTTGTCCCACGGTGGAGAATCGAGATCGGTGGTGATCTCTTCGGCCAGCACGAGCCCCAGCGCGGCGGCCAAGGGGACGCGCCGCGGCGGCCGCGCCGCCGCCCGGGCCAAGACCAGCTCGAGCGCTTCGTCGACGGTGAGCACGATCGCACTCCTTCGCGCTTTTGGCGGCTAGCTGCCGCTCTCGACGCGCTGGAGATCGGCGTCGACCATCATCCGCACCAGTTCGGCAAAACTGACGCGCGGCTCCCAACCGAGCGCGGCGCGGGCCCGGCTGGCGTCGCCGCAGAGCGTGGTGACTTCGGCGGGGCGCAACAGCGAGGGATCGGTCTCGACGTGCTTCGTGGGGTCGAGCCCGACGTGCGCGAACGCCAACTCGACCAGGTCGCGAACGGAATGCTTCACCCCGGTCGCCACGACATAGTCGCCTGGCTTGTCTTGCCGCAGCATTTGCCACATGGCGCGGACATAGTCGCCGGCAAATCCCCAATCGCGCAGGGCTTCAAGATTGCCGAGGCGCAGCGTGGTGGCGCGCCCCAACTTGATGCGGGCGGCCGCGTCGGTCACCTTGCGCGTGACAAACTCCAGCCCGCGCCGCGGCGACTCGTGATTGAACAGGATGCCCGAGCAGACGAACAGGTCGTAGCTCTCGCGGTAATTGACCGCGATCCAGTGACCGTAGGCCTTGGCCGCGCCGTAAGGGCTGCGCGGCCAGAAGGGGGTGTCTTCATTCTGGGGCTCTTGCCTTACGCGGCCGAACATTTCGCTGCTGCTGGCCTGGTAGAAGCGAATCCGCGGATTGACCTGCCGCACCGCTTCGAGCAGCCGCGCGACGCCCAGCGCATTGACCTCGCCGGTCAACAGGGGTTGGCTCCAACTCGTCGGCACGAAACTCTGCGCCGCCAGATTGTAGACTTCGTCGGGCTGCACGCTTTCCAACAGCCGCAGCAGCGACCATTCGTCGAGCAAGTCGGCGTGGTGCAGTTGCAGGCGGTCTTGGATGTGGGCGATGCGCCAGCAGCCCTCGCCCAAGGGGCGGCGCACAATGCCGTGGACTTCGTATTGCTCGGCCAGGAGCAGTTCGGCCAGGTAGGAGCCGTCTTGCCCGGTGATGCCAGTGATGAGTGCGCGCCGCGACATAGGAGTGCCATTGTCGCTTGCAGATTGCGCGGTTCCAAGTGGCGCGCAAGGGCCCTTTCGGGTCAGTCGAATTGCGCGGGTGGCCCAAACGGTGTCAGGAACCGATTGGACGACCCGCTCAGCAATTGGTGAATTGCCACTTGAATCGGCTCCTGACACCATTTGGAGGGCAGACTTCGTTCGACTGACCCATTACCGGAAATGCCCGAAAACCAGCACATTCCGCCCGGCATTTACGCTTCGTCAGCATCCCCGCCGGCCAGTGGCGTATCGGCATCGCCGGCGGGCGGTTCGCTCGGCGGGGCCGCAGAGCCCGGGGCCAGCGGCGCGGCGTCGGTGGCGCCGGCTTCTTCGTCTGCCGGACCCGCTTCGCGCGGCACGGGGACCACGGCCGCCACGGTATCCCCCTCGTCGAGGCTCATGATCCGCACCCCCTGCGTGTTGCGGCCGATAATGCTGATTTCGCGGGCGGCCAGGCGCTGAATTTTGCCGCGGGCGGTGATCATCAGCAGTTCGTCTTCGTCGGTGACCGACGACACGCCGACCACCGGCCCATTGCGAGGCTGTGTCTTGATGTCGCGCAAGCCGCGACCGCCGCGCCGCTGGGCACGATAGCGCTGGCTCGACGAGCCCTCGCCTTCATCCCCTTCGCCGGCATCGTCGGCTTCCTCCACGGCTGGCACGGCGGCATCCTCGACCGTATCGTCGGCAAGCGCGTCGGTTGTCGCGTCGGTATCGGCTTCGGCGACCGCGCTATTGGGGCCGAAGAAGGTCCGTTTGCCGTAACCGTTCTCGCAGACAGTCAACAGCGTGGCTTCGGGGTCGGCCACGACCATGCCCACCACGCGGTCGCCCTTCGAGAGCGTGATGCCTTTGACGCCCGTGGTATTGCGCCCCATCGGCCGGGCTTGCGCTTCGCTGAAGCGGATGGCCATGCCAGCGGCGGTCGACAGCACGACTTCGTCGCCGGGGCGCGCGATCGCTACGTCGACCAGCTCGTCTCCCTCGCGGAGCTTGATGGCGATGATGCCCCCCTTCAGCGGGCGGCTGTACTGTTCAAGCGGAGTCTTTTTGACGATACCGCCGCTCGTGGCCATGATCAGCGAGCTGCCCGGCTCGAGGAAGTTGCGCACGGCACGGCACTCGGCCACTTTCTCGCCGGGGGCAAAGCGCAGCAGGTTGACCACGGCCCGGCCGCGGCTTTCGCGGCTCATTTGCGGCAGGTCGTAGACCTTCTGCCAGTAGCACTTGCCGAGGTTAGTGAAGAACAGCAGGTAGTCGTGCGTGCTGGCGACAAACAAGTGCCGGATCGGATCTTCTTCGTCGGTGCGGGCCCCCATCAGCCCCTTGCCGCCGCGGCGCTGCGCGCGGTAGACGCTCGACGGCGTCCGCTTGATGTAGCCCTGCTGGCTGATCGTGACCACCATGGTTTCTTCGGTGATCAGGTCTTCGAGATCGATGCTGCCGAGCTCTTCACCGCTGATTTCGGTGCGGCGCTCGTCGCCATAGCGGCGTTTGATTTCGAGCAAGTCGGCCCGCACGATCGCCAGGATGTTCTTCTCGTCGGACAAAATTCGCAGATACTCGGTGATCTCGTCGAGCAATTCGCGATACTCGCCGCCGAGCTTTTCCTGCTCGAGGTTGACCAACTGACCGAGGGTCATCCGCAGGATGGCATCGGCCTGCACGGCGGTGAGCGTGTACCCCTCGCGCACGCCGCGCTCCGACTGAAAGTCGGCGAAGCCGGCCGCGCCCAGCGCCCGCTCCATCAAGGGGGCGGGCACTTCGAGCCCCATCAAGCGCCCCTTGGCCTCGGCCTGCGTGCGCGACGTGCGAATCGTCTGAATCACTTCGTCGATATTGGCAAACGCCAGCAGCAGGCCTTCGACCGTGTGCTTCCGCTGCCGGGCCTTGTTGAGCAAGAACTGCGTGCGGCGGCGGATGACCGTCGTGCGGTGCCGCACGAACTCGACCAGCATTTCCTTGATGTTCAACAACCGCGGCCGGCCATCGACCAAAGCCAGCAAGATGATCGAGAAGGTGTCTTGCAGCGGCGAAAACTGGTAGAGCTGATTGAGCACGACCTCGGGATCGGCGTCTTTCTTCAGTTCGAGCACCAGCCGGACCGGCTCTTTGAGATCGCTCTCGTTACGTTGACTCGAAATGCCCTTGATCTTGTCTTCGTTGATTAGTTCGGCGATCCGTAGCTCGACGGTGTCGCGCGCCTGCTGGAAGGGGATTTCGTGCACCACGATGCGGTGCCGATTCTTGCCGAATTGCTCGATCGTCGCCCGGGCGCGCAGGGTCACGTTGCCGCGCCCCGTGTAATAGCCGCGGCGAATGCCGACGCGGCCGCAAATGATGCCCCCGGTGGGGAAGTCGGGGCCCGGGATGATCTCCATGATTTCGTCGATCGACACTTCGGGCTCGTCGATCACTTTGATCAGCCCGTCGCAGACTTCGCTCAGGTTGTGCGGCGGAATCGAGGTGGCCATGCCGACCGCGATGCCGTTTGCGCCGTTGACCAGCAAGTTGGGGAACCGCGCCGGCAGCACCGAGGGCTCGCTGCGCTCCTCGTCATAGGTTGGCACGAAGTCGACAGTGTCGAGCTTCAGGTCTTCCAACAGCAGCGAGGCGAAGTTGGCCATGCGGGCTTCGGTATATCGCATGGCGGCCGGCGGCAACCCGGCGATCGATCCAAAGTTCCCCTGCTTGTCGACCAGCACGTAGCGCATGTTCCACTCTTGGGCCATGCGCACCAAGGTGGGATAAATCACCTCTTGGCCGTGCGGGTGATAGTTGCCCATCGTGTCGCCGCAGATTTTGGCGCACTTGACCCGGCCCGCGCCAGGGCTCAGGTTCAGATCGTTCATCGCGACGAGGATGCGCCGCTGCGAGGGCTTCAGCCCGTCGCGCACGTCGGGGAGGGCGCGGCTGACGATCACGCTCATCGCGTAGGTGAGATAGCTGTCCTTGAGCTCATCCTCGATCGACATCGGTAGGATTTTGCCGGCGTTCGAGTCGCCGCTGGGGGCGCCGATCGGTAGACCGCCCGAGGGGGTTTCATCGGCGTCAGAGGGCTCGAAATCGTCGGGGTCGGTAGGGTCGTTGGACAACCTGCACTCCTTTGGCCGAAGCCCCGCGAATCGTCGGGATCGCGGGCGAAAAAATGGCTTGTTTCAGACCCCCTAAAGATAGCGTTTTCGGGGTGGATTCGCAATGGGCCGGCCGCATCGCAAGTGCTGGATTTGTAATCACTTGCAAAAGCGACTTAGCGGTCGAAATGATCGCACCAATCCGCCCCGAAAACTGGCCGCTCCCAGGCGTCGAAACGAGCGTCTCGCACAGAGCTGGGGAACTACTGAAAAGAACGGAGAAATCTCGCGCAAAGGCGCTAAGGCGCAAAGACGCAAGAGTTCACGCGGATCGCGGAGGCGCAGAGAGGAATACCAGACGGCGAAGAACGAAGGCGGACTCGAGACGCATCACCACGCCGGTGTCGTGTACGTCCCCGTTGATCGCCCTCGCTCTTACCTCATCGCGGACGATGTGTGAGAAGCTCCGCGACCTTCGCGGCTCCGCGTGAGCTTGTCTCACTTTGCGCGACGCGAATTCAATTCGCGTCGGGGTGCAGGTAGCCCAACTCGGCCAGCCGCTCGAAGACCAAGCGCGCCACGGGCCCGGCTGCCGCGCTTGCTTCGCCGGCGTGCTCCAGCGCGACGACCACCACCACGCGCGGCGCGTCGGCCGGCGCGTAGCCTGCGAACCAGGCATGATCGGCCACACCTGCGCCGGCTTGCGCGGTGCCCAGCTTGCCGGCGATTGCCAGTTGCGAGTTGCCGAGCGAATCGTGGGCCGTGCCATCGAGGTCGTCGACGACGCGCTCGAGTCCTTCGCGCACCGCGGCGAGATGCCGGGCGTCGAGCCCGGTGATTTTGCGTGGGGCACGACCGGCCAGTTCGGGGAACTCATCCTCTGGCAGTCGGTTGGCTTCATCGTGCGCGTCGGCGCTCGGGTCCTCGTCATGCGGCGCCGACGCATCAAGCCCCAACGTGCTGACGACGTACGGCGTCACCAACTGTCCGCCGTTGGCAATCGCGGCCAGGCAGCGGGCGACCTGCAACGGCGTGGCCGTCAACTCGCCTTGTCCGATCGCCAACAACTGTGCGGCGGTTTGTGCGCGACCAGGGTTTGTGTCGCTTGATTCCAGATCGATGCGTGGCAATTGGCCCGTCGCCTCATTGGGCAGATCGACGCCGGTTCGCTTCCCAAACCCGAACTGATCGGCCCAATCGATCAGTGGCCCGGCCCCGGACCGCGCCGCATGCTCGAAGAAGTAGACGTTGCAACCGCACGCTAGCGCCCCGGCCAGATCGACTTCACCATGCCCCTGACCGCTGCGGCGATAAACGGCGCAGCGCAGCTCGTTGGGCTGTTTCCAATAGCCCTGGCAAGCGTGCGAAGTTTGCGGGCGCAACTCGCCTGACTCCAGCAGGGCCACGGCCGAGAGCACTTTGAACACGCTCCCCGGTGGCAGTGCCATCCGGCAAGTGCGATCGACCAGCGGCCGATCAGGGTCATCGAGCGCCGCCGCAACCATAGCGCGATCGCCATGTGTGAACCCCTCGGGCGAAAACGTCGGACCCGAGGCCGCCGCCAGAATTGCGCCGCTATGTGCTTCGAGCACGACGATCGCGCCGCCGCCGTGCGTCGCGTTGCCAGCGGCTGTCGTGCCTCGCCGCGCAAGTGCCCGCTGGACCAACTGTTCGCAACTCGCTTGCAGCGAGGCATTGATCGACAGCACAACGTCGCGCCCGCGAACTGGCTCGGCACGGCGAAAACTGGCCAGCACATGGCCGGCGCGATCGACGACATCGACATCTTCTCCCCAGCGTCCGCGCAACCGGGTTTCGAGTTGCCGCTCGATACCCATGACGCCGACCGGCGCGGCAGCCTGCGGCGTCGCGCCTGCTTCGTCGCTTGATGGATCGTTGGATGCACGCCCGAGGTGGCCGATCAGGTTGGCCGCCAACGTTCCTTGCGGATAGCGACGATGCGGCATTTGCACCACGCGGGCGCCGGGGTATCGATCGGGCCGGGCTTCGATGGCGGCAGCCGCTTCGAGCGAGAGTCCTTCGAAGATCGTGTGATGCTCGCGCTCCTCGGCCACGGCGATGTCGACCGGCGGCCGGCGATCGTCGGGCGGAACCAAGAGACGCCGTAGCCAATCGCCGGCGCCGCGCGCTCGTGCGGTCGGCGGCGCATCGCTCGTTGTCCCCAACATGTCACTGCCAGCCAGGTACGCGCGGCGACGGGCCGTGTTCACGTTGCGGCGGATCGCTTCGACGCGCGATTGCACGCGCGCCACGCTGCCGCGCCACGCGTCAACGTCCTGACCACACAGGGCGGCCAGCTCGGCGTGCAAGCGGGTTCGCTCGTCGCGAAGTTGCGCAATCTCGCGGGCGACGCGCCGCGCATCGCGCCGCTCGGTCGCCGTGAGTTTTGCCTTGGCCTGGTATCGCAGCCAGGCTTCTTGCGGCGGCTCTTCGAGCCAGCGATAAGAGACGGCCAGCGCCAAGTGCTGTTCATCTTGAGCCAGCACGGTGCCATCGCGCGTGAGGATCCGGCCGCGCGGAGCCGGCAGCAGTTCGCGATGCTCGAGCGGTTGATCGGCCAATTCGCGATACGCCGGGCCATCGCGGCGCTCAAGCCAGGCCATCCGCAACCAGACGAGCGCCAACAGGATCGCCACCGCGACAGGCCACAAACTCAATCGCGCACGCGAATCGATCACCGCCGCATCGTCCGCGGCAGGCGAAACGCGATGCCAGTCGAATTGTCGATCGGGTCGCGGCATTGCCTACCCTACAGAAGCTCGGTCTGGGTGGCCCGGCTGCTTGCAGCACGCTCGCTCTGCGAATAAAGCAATAGATGGCGAAGCCACAAGAACCTGCTCATATCGCCCCGCTGCTTGTAGAAACGTCGATTTCCGATGGTTTCTTGTCGCTGTCGCGACCCAGCCGGCAAGCGGCTGGGCCACCCGAGAGCGTCGCTGTTGAAGCGGCGCACATCAAAACGTCGTCGCGCGACGATTCGTCGGGTACTCGTGCGTCGACTGTTCGCGGCCCCACAATTCGCCACACCAAAGCATCGCCAACGTAACGGGGAGCGCGAGCGCGAAACTAAAACCGCCGACGGCCAGCGCTCGCCCGCCGAGCGTCAACCACGCCGCGCTCACGTCGCCAGTCATCTTTAGCGCCACGGACAACACTGCCGGCACGCCGAGCGCGGCTGCCAATCGTGTGTCGACGCGCGCAACCCTGCTCTGTGGCCAACGCTCATCGGTCCAGCCGCATGCCAGGCCGGCCACGCTATACGCCAGCATCACGATTCCCAGCCGACTGGCCGCCGACAGATCGCACGCCAGACCAATCGCGACCGCGCCCGCCAGCGCCCACGTGCCGCGATTCAACAATAACCACGCGACCAGCGCGACCAGGAACGCGTCAGGAGTGACATTGCCGATCGCCAACCGCGCGGTCACCGCACCCTCGAGCACGCTCGCGGCCGCCAGCAACAACAGGAGAGTGATGATTCGCATCGCGCGGTTCGCTGATCCTGGTGACCTGCTTATCGTTCCCCACTCGCCACACGCGCCGGGTTGAACTCAACGCGCAGCACCGCCACGGCCTCGGGCATTTCGTCGGGATCGAGCCCTGGCCGCACCCACACATCCCAGTGATTCGCGCCCGCCGGGCATTCGGCCCGCACCACCTCGCCGTAGACAAGGGCCCCGTCGCTGTAACCCTGGGCCGATGCGGAGAGCACCACGTCGCCGATGGCCACCGGTTCGTCGGCGGTGATCAAGCGCACTCGGCAAAGCGGCCCGCCGCTGCCTTCGAGAATTCCGCGCGGCGCGATGGCAGTTGTATTCATCGCAAAGCCTGCGTCATTCGACAAACCGTTCTGCGGCTGTTTCCGCGGCGAGTGCAGGGTCACCAGGTCGCGATAACCTTCGTCGGTCACGCGGCGCACCTCGCTGGTCCACTGGTTCAAGCGCACCACGCGCCCCCAGACGCGTCCGCCGGCCAGCACGAAATGATCCGGCGCGATCTCGGCGTCGTGACCGCGATCCAACAGCGGACGCGACGGCGCGAGCACCAGCGCCCCGTCCTGGATGCCGGCTCGGCTGCCACGATCGACCAGCCGCCGCTCGACGAGCCACGCCTGCGCCAACGGGCCAAGCACCCGCGCCTCGACCAGTGCCGGCCGCAACAGGGGATCACTACGATTCGCTGATGCGCCTTCGAGGTCGCCGTCGAGTGCCACTGCTGGCTTGTCCAGCAGTGCCACGCGCTCGCGCGCCGCAAGCTCGGCCACTTGCCGCTGCAGCCGATCGACTTCCAACCGCAACTGTGCGGCGTCGCGCGTGTCGCGCCAGGTGCCTGCCAGCGCTAGGGTGTAATCGACACAACGATCACAAGACTGCGACACGACCGTTTGCGCCGGGCCAATCGCCTGCTGCCAGGCCCAGCGCACAGCGTTGGTCGCGCTGGCCGGCAGCAACAACAGCGCAGCGCCACACACCAGGCACGCGATGCCTGCACTGCGGCCCGCCGAGCGGCGCTGGCTAAACGTCGTCATCGCTCGATTCCAAATTGCCGCGCCACAGCGAGAGCTCTTCGAGACATTTGAGCGTTCCGCGTGCTACGGCTTCCAGCGCGTCGGGCGACACCCGCGTCGGCACGCCCAACCGTTCGGTGAAGTAGCGATCAAGGCCGCGCAGCAGGGCCCCGCCGCCGGCTAGCACCAACCCGTTGTCGACGAGGTCGGCCGCCAGCTCCGCTGGGCAGTCGTCCAGCACGCCGTGCATGGCTTCGACGATCGCTTCGAGCGGTTCGGCCAAAGCCTCGCGAATTTCTTCACTCGTCACACTGCTCTTGCGGGGCAGGCCCGTCACGGTGTCGACACCGCGCACTTCGGCGGCCAGCTCGCGATCCAAAGGCCAGGCGCTACCGATTTCGATGCGCAGCTCTTCGGCGGCCGAGGGGCCAATGCGCAGGCTGTAGCGGCGGCGCAGTGTGTCGGCGATCGCCGTATCGAACGTGTCGCCGCCGACGCGGATCGAGCGGCTCGCCACCACGTCCGACATGCTGATCACGGCCAACTCGGTAGTGCCGCCACCGATGTCGCAGATCATGCTGGCCACGGGCTCGGCAATCGGCAGCCCCACGCCTAGCGCCGCGGCCTTGGCTTCAGGCAGTAGGAACACTTGCCCGGCGCCGGCCCGCTGCGTGCTGGCCAAGAGCGCGCGCTTTTCGACCGGCGTGATGCAGCCGGGCACGGCCACCAAAGCCCGCGGCCGCGCGAAGCCGGTTTGTCGCTGCGCCTTGCGAAAGAAGTAGCGCAGCATCGCCTCGCAGAGCTGGAAGTCGGTGATCACGCCGGCCGACAGCGGGCGGACCACGGAGATCGAGCCGGGCGTGCGGCCCAGCATCTGCCGGGCCAGGTGCCCCACGGCGCAGCCGCCTGAGAGAATGTTGCGCGTCCCTTGCTCGACCGCGACGACCGAGGGCTCGTTCAACACGAGACCTTCGCCGACCACGCTGATCAGCGTGTTGGCGGTTCCCAAGTCGATGGCCAACTCGGGGCGGAAACGAGCTACCAGGTGGCGGAGCATCCGTGCTCTTCTGGAATCGGGAATGGAATTTAGAGAACGTTTCGAGATCGATCCGTCAGGCTACGCATCCGTGCGAGCCGAAAACTCAAGTCGTTTCCCTAACTGACTGTGAACTGGGCGACATCGGCCCGATGGCCAGCCGCCAGGGCCCGCCCGGTCGCAGCATCAAAAGCCGGCCGCTGCCAGGCGCGCACCTGCGCTCCGGTGGCCTTGATGTCCAGGTCGTACGATTTGACTTCCAAGAACAGGCAGATCGAGCCGATCACCAGCGCCAAAAACGACAGCACCAGCATCATGAAGTAGATGTCGGGCTTCTGCTTCGCGCTGGCCGGGCGATCAGTTGAGTCGAGTCGCGACACGGTCTTCCTTTTGGATGTAGCTCTTGCGGAACTCGGGAAGCATCTTGCCGACCGCCTTATCGGGGCGGGTGGTAATCACTTCAATGCGACCGATATACTTATTGTTGCTGGCGCCACGGCGGAAGACTTCGAGCGTGTGCCCCCGGCGAATCCCGTCGTCGGAGCCGAGCGAAATCTCCACGAGCCCTTCGCTGTTCACCGCCAGCACTCGACCGTCGATCTTGGGAGCCACGCCGTCGACCGGCTCATGTTCGTCGAGGTCATGGGCTTTGAGTACCGCCACTGCACGGGCCAGATCGGCGGCCAACTGCTGACTGCGGTTTTTCAGCAGCCGGATTTCTCCTTCGGTGCGATGTAAGTCGTCGGTCAGCTTGACGGCCCGGGTGAAGTTCTGCTCTTTCTCCGTCTGTACTTTGACGATATTGGCGCGGAGCTGTTCGAGCTCCTTGAGCTGGGCCGTGGCGTTGTTCTGCGTCGCTTCGATCTCGGCGGTCAGGCGGCGATTCTCGGCCACCAAGGTTTCGTGCTCTTTGCGCTGTTCGTTGAACTGCCGGTCGAGGTTGTCCTTCTCGGTTTGCAGCTTGGCCACTTCCTGCACGCGGGCTTCGCTCAGCTTCTGAATCTCTTGTTCGAGACCGGCCACCTGGGCCCGCAACTCCGACTCGCGGCGCTGGGCATCTTGCACCTGGATGCGTAAGCCCACCTGCTGCCCTGGCCCGGCTTGGGTGCGCTCGACCTCGTCCTTCCAGTTCTTGTGCGTGGAGTAGACGACCATCGCCCAGGCCATGAAGACGATGCTCGCCACGAGGTTGCCGATGATCAGGATCTTGCCAAACATGTTCATGGCGGCGAATTCCCAGAATCGAGCGCGGCTGCGACCGTTGAACCTCCTTGTCGACGGCCGCCGCGAACGTGGTTGCTGCGGAGCCTCTTAAAACTGTGTTGTGATCTGCCGATTTACCGGCGGCCTGCCGCGGCGACGGTTCCGATGCGTCGTCTCGGGGGCCCGGCTGACCGATTCCTGCGGACAGCCTGCGGGCGACTGCTACGCCCACCTGTTGCGAATACCACTGATTTTTGATTAACCCCGTCGCTGCCCGACCCGTTCGACCGACTCAATCGCCAAACGAGGCCCCTACCCGACAATTGATGGGCCCAACGACTGAAACGGTTATACAGACGAGAGATAGGCAGCTTGGGCTAACCCGTCAAGTATAAACTCGCGGGTCGTCAAGTGTCAATCTTAGCCTGCGCGAAGAACCGCGGCCATTTGCGGGGTTTCGTCAGGAGAAAGGGCCGAAAACGGGGCTCAAAGCGGCTGCTCCCCCAGTGGCTGCTAGCGCCACCATCGACTGACGTATTCCATGATGATGGCAGTCAACCACATCAATACCCCGGCGATACTGAACAGTGGACAGATCGCCATCAACGAACGTGCGAACACCCGCACGAATTGCGATTCAAAATCTGCCCCCAACAGCACGCCGCCAAGCACAAACCCCAGCGCCCCGAGGACGGTGAACCACAGCCCTCCCCATTGAATACTCGTCCAGCGGTCGACGCGCGTGGGTGGCGGACGATCCGGTTTCGCATCCCGTTCCGGCGCTTGGTATGGGTTCTCGTCCATCCGCAGTATTGTAGCGCCCAGACATCGGCAACGCGCGGACCGCCCAGGCCCATTGCCTTTTGACCCTCCCGCGAAAGAATGTCACCGGATGACAGTCCGTCCTGGCAAACGGCTCGCTGCCCAAAGGGTCGCGGGCCGTTTGCTTGCGCGAGCATGCGCTTGCCCTCTGTCTGCTTAGGTGGGGACAAATCGGCAGCGTGTTAACGCCGCGCCGCCGCCAAAGCCCGCGAGGCCGTTTGGTCGTTCGTGGTGGCTTTGCCCGAACCAACCTGGTCGAAGTCCCCCCGCAGCGCTTTGAGGGCGTAACGCTCGTAGTCGATTTCGGCCGCCGTGCGAAAGCCCAGGCGCCGCATCACCGGCAGCGGCGGGCACCAGCCTTGTAGCGCGTGCTGCAACAAGAACGTGGCGACGACCGCGGGAAACACGAACCACTTGCGATCGACGGTCGCCCCCAACGTCAGCCCGACCAGGCAGGCAGTCGATGCATTGGCTTCCAGCGCCCGCTCGATATCCCATTCTCGGTCGAGCTCATCGAGCCGCCGCTGAATGGCCCTCTCGCCGGCGTGTACATAGTGCGCGATGTTCTTCTCGATGTTCCGCAGAATCCGCTCGTTGACAGCATCGCTGGTGTGCGCCGGCACGCGTTGGACCGTGGAAGCAAGCATGGCAACCTCCTTGGCTGTATAGCAACCGATACCCATTGGACGACGCGCGTAGCGAGCCGGGTTACGCGTGCGCCCGTGTAGCCACTGGTATGTGAAGCAAATGCAATGCCGAACTCAGGCGTGTGATCCTGAGCAAAGCGGGACCGCCAGGCGAAGCGTTGCGAGCAAGCACGTAGCGCTGGGGCGATCAACGTCCGGCTAACACCGAGAAGATTACGGCGGCCAGACCCGCGAACACCAACACGACGAAGATCAGAAAGTAGAACGCGAACTTCGCGAACTGCACGGCCCCGCGCTCGAAGCGTTTCGCCCGGGCAGCCTCGTCTTCTGCTTCGGTTTGATAAGGGTTGTCGTCCATGCCAATCAGGATAACCGGCCGCACAACCCAACGGCCACTCGGCGGCTCGCTATTGCGCGACTTCGGCCGCGGTTCAGCCACTGGCGCGTCGTGCGGTCGCGCGGGCTCAGCGCGCGGTCATTGGAGAGCCAGGTTCGCGGTCCCCAGTCCGTACGCTTCTTGAAGCGAGCTCCGGAAGATTGTGCACCGCGTGTGCGCAGTTCGAGCTCGCCCTGTCATTCGAACTCGACGCACAGGCGCTCGTATCTCACCGCGCCCTGCCAGTGCAATCGGATCGAGCAGCAAAGGCGATTTGACATAGTGTGCCGACAAAACTACGCCTTGAGTATGACAAGGCTCTGGATTTCAATCCGCACCTTTCTGCGCGAAGACGACGGCCCTACGGCGGTGGAATACGCCGTGATGCTCAGCCTGATCCTGGCCGTGTCGATGGCCGGTATCCGCAGTTTCGGCAGCAGCACTGCCTCGACGTTCTCGCGCGTTTCGAATTCGCTCAACGAAGCGACGAGCGGCGGCAGTGGAAGCGGGAGCGGCGGCGACTCCGGTAGCGGCGACTCCAGTAGCAGTGGCTCGGGCGGCGAATCGGCCGGCGGCAGTAGTTCCGGTGGTGGATCAGACAGCGGTAGCGGCGGCGGTAGCAACGCCGGCGGCAATGGCCGCGGCAATGGCAATGCCGGCGGCAATGGCCGCGGCAATGGCAACGGAAGTTAAACAGTGGCGTACAAACGAAGCAGACTACTCGTCGAACCGCGCGTGCAATTGACCTTGGTGCGCCACGTGGTGTTCTACTGGCTCTGTACCGTCATGACGGTCGAGCTGCTGAATATCTCGCGGCAGATCGCTGTTGGCCCCGAGCAACCAGGCTTCTGGTCCTATTTGTTCAATGAGCACACGTTACAGGCAATGATCCGCCTGGCAATCGGCGCGTTGCTGGTGTTGCCGCTGGTGATCTACGACATGCTGCGGCTGAGCAACCGATTTGCCGGGCCGATCTTCCGCATGCGGCGCACGCTGCGCAACGTGGCCGCCAACGGAGCGATCGAAAACGTGCAGCTCCGCGACGGCGACTACTGGGGCGACTTCGCCGAAGAGCTCAACGCGGCGCTGGCTTTGCTCGATAGCCAGCGACAAACGGACGAAGCCGATCGCACGGCCGACGCGGCACTCGGTACGCGGTAAGCCGCGCTTGCACCGCGCGCTAGCGGGTGCGGCGCGGTATCGAGAAATTCCTGATTTCCGACTCGCGCGAGCTAGCGCGCGGGATGAATCCCGCGGCTAACATTTCGTCCCTTCTTCCACCCCCATGCACCCGAGACCGCCAGACCCAAGCACACCAGCAAGCACGCGCCGGCCGGTAGATCGCCATACATCAGATACGGGCTCGTGCGGTCGTCGAGCTGCACGTCGGCAATGATCACTCCGCGATCGCGGCGAGGTCCTTGCTTCTGAATCGCGCCACTCGCGTCGATCCACGCTGAGAAGCCGGTGTTGGCCGCGATCAACATCGGCTTGCGACATTCGATCGCCCGGAACAGCCCGCACAGCAGGTGCAGGTCGAGCTCGCTCGAGCCGTTGAACCAGCCGTCGTTGGTCAGGTTCACCAGCACGTCGGGCTCGCGCCCCGCGTGGCGCAGGTCGACCACCTGCCGGCGAATCAAATGCGGTAGCACGTTCTCAAAACAGATGTCAGGCTGCACGCGAAAACCGGCCACATCGAAGGCGGCCGCCTGCGTGCCCGAGGTGAGCCCGGCCGCCAGCGGCGACATGCGATAGAGCACTGGGAACCACGCGGCCAACGGGATGTACTCGCCGAACATCACCGGGTGCATCTTATCGTAGCGCTCGAGAATCCGCCCATCGGCGGCCACGTGAATCGCACTGTTGAAATGCTGCTCGATGCCGGCGCCAAGATGATGGATGTCGACCCCCAGCAAGAGCGGCGCGCCCAGCTCGCGGGCGATTTCGCCGATCAGCTCTTCGTTCAACTGCGCGAACTGCCGCAACCGATCGACGGTCCAGTCGGCCCCCGGCGGCGGCGTGGCATCGTCATCGATCGTGAACAGCGAGTGTCGGCACATCGTCTCGGGCCAGATCACCAGATCGAGCCCACGGCGCTCGGAGACGGCCTGGCGCGACAGCGACATGTACTCTTCCTGAATCACGTCGAGCAGACTGCGATCAGCTTTGACCTTGGTATCGACTGAGCCTTGGATGATCGCGACGGCCGGGCCGGGGCGCGCGGTGAAATCGTTCAGCCGCCAGAATCCGTAAGCGAGCGTCGCGCCGACGAGTGCCGCGGCCGGAGCCAGGGGCCACCACGCGCGGCGCTGACCATCCCAAGCGACCATGCGCGCCAAGCATGCGGCGCCGCACATCACCACAAAGCCGACCCCGTAGGCGCCGGCCAGGTCGGCCACTTGCACCAATGGCAGCCAGGTGGCTTGCGTGTGCCCGAGACTCGCCATCGTGAAGCCGGAGAGGAGGTGCCCGCGAGCCAGCTCGAGCCCAGTCCACACGACCGGCGCGGCGATCACCAACGACATCCGCCAGCGATGCACGGCGACGCGCGTCAGCCCGACGAAGACCGGGATGTAGCAGCCCAGATATGCGGAGAGCGCGACCCAGCCGATCGACGTCGCCGGATGTGGATAGCGCAAAAAGTGGAGCATGGCCAGCCAGAAGACGAAGCCCGACAGCCAAAGGACCAGGTAAGGTCGGCGGCCCGGCAGCGACTCTTGCCGCGCCAATAACAGCCAGCCGACCGGTGCGATCCAGGCCAGCGGCCAGAGGTTCAGCGGGGGGAGCGACGCCCAGAGGGCCACGGCCGAAGCCAGCGCGAGATAAAGCGTGCGGCCGCTGCGCGGTGTGGTTGGGCTGCGCGGTGTTGACGTTGCGCTGCTGCGCGAAGCTGTCGAGTGCTCACCGCGGGCTGCCGACGATCGGCCACTGACGCGCGACAGCGTGACCGACGAGGCGGGTGGTGCGCCGCGCGAATCACGGCCGCTAGCAGCGTCTCGGCGTGGTGGAGCAGTCACGGGCGTGGCAGGCTGGGCGGGGCTGGGTTGGGTCATTGCCCGGCTAGCCTACGCCAGACGGCCGACCTTGCCCAGATGAGTTGGGGGCCGCGGAACAGACTAGGTTCGCGAGTGCTCCGAGCATGCCAATTAGTTCCCGGCCACAATTCGCTCGCCCGATGGTAACTCACCACGTTTCCAGAGACGGTCATGCTGGCACGTGCATTCGTAGATCCACAGTAAGGACGTCGCTTCGTCGAA
This sequence comes from uncultured Planctomycetaceae bacterium, assembly GCA_964495375.1. Classification (GTDB taxonomy): domain Bacteria; phylum Planctomycetota; class Planctomycetia; order Pirellulales; family JAEUIK01; genus JAIESQ01. The sequence goes on from CAZBWM010000022.1 coordinate 44,941, forward strand.
CGCGGAATACGTCGCCCTGGCAACGCCTGAGTCCGGCGACGAATACCAGATCATCAATTCGGTCGCTCGAAACGGAACGTGAGGCGGCGACCACCAACTGGGAGTTTCGCCAGTCTTGCGACGTAGCGATGGAGGACCCGTGATCATTCGGTTAACGCCTTCCAGATCGTTCGTCGTTCGCAGAGTCTGCGAGGAGTTTTGCTGGTCCGAGTGGACGGAATTTTGCCACGTTGTCGCCGCGCCCGCTGGCAGACGAATGCGATACCAAGTAGAGCTGCTATCCCTGGACCAATCGGTCTGGTAGCTGATTTCCTCGACGGTCGCCGGATCGACATCTTTGGGCCACACGGATTCCAGTCGTTTGCTGGCGCTTTCGCCCGATAGGTTGCTGAATCCTTCGCTGCCCGCGAATTCAGCGAATGGATTCACCAAGAAGACACCGACGAATGCCATCGAAACAACCGCGACCACGAGGCCAAATACCACGATGCCGAGAATAAGCAACCGCCGAGCACGTCGCATCGATTTGAAGCTGTTGCTCATTCAAGCCATCGCGTTTCGTTGGCGGTAGCCATGTGTAACCGAGGCGTGTAAACCAACGACAGATTACCACAGCCCCTTCACACCCCCGCCGAGGTCACCACGCCCGGCATGCTCTCCGTAAACTCACGATCGTCGGCCAGCAACTGTTTGCGAAACCGCACGTGCCGCGTGCGCGTCCACTCGACCAGGGGGCGCCACACCGCGTGCGTCAGGTCGTGCCGGATGAGCCAGTGCCAGAAGCGATTCGACCGCTTGTACAAGTACGACATCGCCAGGTAGGCCGGCACCGCGCGCCAATCGGCCGGGCGGCGCCGCCAGATCGACGCATGACTAAACAGCCGGCGATAGCAGTAGGCATACCCTGCTTCCAATTCCTCGACCGTCATCTTCCGCGGCTCGAACACCACGTGCGCCGTGTCGTACTTGGTCCAGTCGCGATGGCGAATGCGCCCCGCGGCAGCCATGTCATCGAACAGCGGCGTGCCAGGGTACGGCGTCAGAATATGGAACGTCGCGCACTCCAGCCGGCACGCTTCAACCCAATCGCAGGTGCGCTCGAACACTTCGGGCCCATCGTGATCGAAGCCCAGCACGAAGCTGCCATTCACCTGAATGCCATAGCGATGCAGGATCTCGACGCGCCGGGCGTAGTCTTCGGGGCGCGGCGTCTTCTTGTGGGCGTCGTCGAGATTCTCGCCAGTGAGCGATTCGAAACCGACGAACACGCCGGTACAGCCGGCCAGCGCCATTTCACGCACCAGCTCGGCGTCGTCGGTCACGTCGATCGTCACGGCCGCGCTCCAGATTTTTTCCAAAGGCCGCAGCGCCCGACACAAGCGCCGCAGATAGTCGGGGCGCGAACCGAGGTTGTTGTCGACGAACACGGCATACGGCTGATCGTCGGCGCGAAATTCGGACACGACCTGCTCGACGTCGCGCATCAGGTAGGGCATGTGCAGGCCGCGCGTCGACAGATAGCAAAACCCGCAGCGATTGTGGCAGCCGCGCGTAGCGATCAGGCTCGTCGTGGTCAGAAAGCTGCGGCGCGGCAACAGCGCGCGGCGCGGCGGCGGATCATTGCGATACGGCACGCGGAAGTCGCCGCGATAGACCGCTTGCAGCTCGCCGCGCTCCACGTCGGCCAGAATCCGCGGCCAGAGCTGCACCCCTTCGCCAATCGCCAGGGCGTCAGCGTGCGGCGCCGCTTCGTCGGGGCACGAGATCACGTGCAGCCCACCCAAGATCACTTTGGCCCCCCGGGCACGATACCAATCGGCCAGCTCGTACGCGCGCCGTGCGAACGTCAGGTGCACCGTGATGCCAACCACCTGCGGAATTGGATCACTCGGCGGCGGGCCATTGAGCAGGTTCTCGTCCCAGTAGCGCAGTTGCCAATTGTCGGGCGTGGCGCCGGCGATGCTCGTCAGGGCCAGGCTCGGCGTCAGCACGTGTTTGCCGAAACTGGCGTGCGGGTCCTTGGGATAGAAGGGATTGAGGAGCAGCGCCGTGCGGGGTGCGACCTTTCGCGGGCGACAAGACTTGTCGAGCGATGGGGGCTCGCGCATGGCGCGCGGCAGTCGATTGGTCGTCATCGAGGGTAGCTCCTCAGGTCTCGAAAAACCACGAAAAACTTTGCGGCACAAAGCGTTGGTCGCTGAAAAAAGAGCCGCTGCTCAAAGCCGTTCGGCGGCAGGCGGCTATGCTTTGTATTACAAAGTCTCGCCGAGACTGTCAAGCTTTTCGGTTGAAACTGTCGCCATAAGTCGCTTTGCGGCCGTCTTTTCGTGGCTCACTTGATCCTTGAAAGCAGCCTACCCCCCGTGGTATCTTCGAGCGGTTTCGGGCCTACGCCCGCACGCCACCCGGCCAGATCGGCCTTAATTGTCGACAGATGCTTCCCGGGTGGTACTGCGCGCGGGCCCCGAACGGCCAGCTCGCGCTCACGCCCACCGCCAATCATCCGCCAGCCCGAGAGGACCCGCCACAGTGCCCCGTCGCACCGACCTGAAGAAGATCCTGCTCATCGGCTCGGGCCCCATCGTTATCGGCCAGGCTTGCGAGTTCGACTATTCGGGCACTCAGGCCTGCAAAGCGCTGCGCGAAGAAGGCTACGAGGTCGTGTTGGTCAATTCCAATCCGGCCACGATCATGACCGATCCCAATCTGGCCGACCGCACCTACATCGAGCCCTTGACCTGGGAGATGGTCGCCAAGGTGATCGAAGCCGAGCGCCCCGATGCCGTGCTCCCCACGCTCGGCGGGCAAACCGGTCTCAACCTGGCGATGGATCTCTGGCGCCATGGCGTGCTCGAACAATACGGCGTCGAGATGATCGGCGCGCGCCCCGACGTGATCGACAAGGCCGAAGCCCGCGACAAGTTCAAAGCGGCCATGGAGAAGATCGGCCTGGAGGTCTGCAAGGGAGATACGGTTCACTCGCTCGACGAGGCGCGGCAGCTCTTGCCGGAGATCGGCCTGCCCGCGGTGGTACGCCCCAGCTTCACGATGGGGGGCTCGGGCTCGAGCATCGCCTACAACCGCGAAGAGTACGACACGTTGGTCCGCCGCGGGCTCGACGCCAGCCCGATCCACGAGGTGCTCATCGAGCAGTCGATTATCGGCTGGAAAGAATACGAGATGGAGGTGATGCGCGACGTCGATGACAACGTCGTCATCATCTGCTCGATCGAGAATTTCGACCCGATGGGGGTCCATACGGGTGACTCGATCACGGTCGCCCCCGCGCTGACGCTCACCGACAAAGAGTATCAGCGCATGCGCGACGCTTCGCTGGCCGTGATCCGCGAGATCGGCGTCGAAACCGGCGGCTCGAACATCCAGTTTGCCGTCGACCCGGCGACGGGCCGCATGATCGTCATCGAGATGAACCCGCGGGTGAGCCGCTCGAGCGCGCTGGCCTCGAAGGCCACGGGTTTCCCGATCGCCAAGATCGCCGCCAAGCTGGCCGTCGGCTACCGGCTGCATGAGCTGCCCAACGACATCACGCGCGAAACGCAAGCCTGCTTCGAGCCGACGATCGACTATGTAGTGGTCAAGATTCCGCGCTTCGCCTTCGAAAAATTCCCCGAAGCCGACGCCACGCTGACCACGCAAATGAAGAGCGTCGGCGAGACAATGGCCATCGGCCGTACGTTCAAAGAAGCGTTCCAGAAGGCGCTCCGCGGTCTGGAAGTCGGCAGCTTCGGCTTCGGTTGCGACAACAAAGACCGCTGGGGCCGAGCCGATCAGCCCTCGCCCGAAGAAATTCGCGCCAAGCTCGCCACGCCGAACGCCGATCGCGTCTGGTATCTGCGCTACGCCTTCAAGTCGGGCATGTCGGCCGAAGAGATTCACGAAGTCACCAAGATCGACCCGTGGTTTCTCGACAACTTGCAAGCGCTCGTCGAGCTCGAGGACGAGCTGCGCGGCGTCGCCGGTTTGCAGAACTGCTCGACCGATCTGTTTCGGCGGGCCAAGCGCGCCGGTTTCTCCGATCGGCAATTGGCTTGGATCTGGGACTGCCCCGAAGTCGATGTCCGCACCGAGCGCAAAGCGCGCGGTGTCGTCGCCACGTTCAAATCGGTTGATACCTGCGCGGCCGAGTTCGAGGCGTACACCCCGTACTTCTATTCGACCTACGAAGACGAAGACGAAACGCCGGACAAGCAGCCTGGTCGCAAGCGCGTGATGATCCTCGGCGGCGGGCCCAACCGCATCGGCCAGGGGATCGAGTTCGACTACTGTTGCTGCCACGCCAGCTTCGCGCTGCGCGAACTGGGCATCGAGTCGATCATGGTCAACTCGAATCCCGAAACGGTCAGCACCGACTACGATACCAGCGATCTGTTGTTCTTCGAGCCGCTGACTACCGAAGATGTGCTCAACATTTGCGACCGCGTGCAGCCCGACGGTGTGATCGTGCAGTTCGGCGGGCAGACGCCGCTGAACCTCGCCCGGGCGCTGGCCACGGCCGGCGTGCCGATCATCGGCACCAGCGTCGACACCATTGAAGATGCCGAGGACCGCGAGAAGTTTGCCCGCCTGCTGAAGCGACTCGGGCTGCGGCAGCCGGCCAACGGCATCGCCCGCACGATGGCTGAAGCGCGGGCCGAAGCGGCCAAGGTTGGATTCCCTTGTTTGGTGCGGCCGAGCTTTGTGCTCGGCGGTCGCGCGATGGAAATCTGCTACGACCAGGTGCAGCTTGAGCGCTTCGTCGCCGAGGCCTTCGTTGCCGCCGGCGGGCAGCCGGTGCTGATCGATCGCTTTCTGGAAGACGCGATCGAGGTCGACGTCGATTGCGTCAGCGACGGCCCGCGCACGATCGTCGCCGGCGTCATGGAACACATTGAAGAGGCCGGCGTCCACTCGGGCGACTCGGCCTGCTCGATCCCGCCGTTCAGTCTGCCGGCCGAGGTGCTCGACGAAATCCGCCGCCAGACGGTGCTCTTGGCCGAGAACCTGCAAGTCCGCGGACTGATGAACATTCAGTACGCCGTCAAACGCGAGGACGGCCAGCAAATCGTTTACGTGCTCGAAGTCAATCCGCGGGCCAGCCGCACCGTGCCGTTTGTCTCCAAAGCCACGGGCATGGAAGTCGCCAAGGTGGCCGCCAAAGTGATGGTCGGCGTGCCGCTCGACGATCAGGGTTGGACCAGCGAACCGGTGCCGCAGCAGTTCTCGGTCAAGGAGAGCGTCTTCCCGTTCGTCAAGTTCCACGGCGTCGACATCGTGCTCGGGCCTGAGATGCGTTCGACCGGCGAAGTGATGGGCGTGAGCGAGAGCTTCCCGCTGGCGTTCGCCAAGAGCCAGTTGGCGGCCGGTGTCGTACTGCCGCGCGAGGGGAACATTTTCCTCAGTGTTTCGGTTCGGCAGAAGCCGCAGATCGTTGCGATCGCCCAACGTTTGGCGGCGCTCGGCTACAAGCTGTTCGCCACGATGGGCACGGCGAAGCTGATCGCCCAGAGCGGCATCGAAGTCGAGACCGTCAAAAAGCTGCAAGAGGGGCATCCCAGCCTGTTGGACTATCTGATCGACGGTCGCATCCAGTTGATTATCAACACGCCCAGCGGCAAGGGCGCCCGCACCGATGAGGGTCGCATTCGCGCGGCGGCCGTGCAGCACGGGGTGCCTTGCATCACCACGATGCAAGCCGCGGATGCTGTGGTGCGCGCGATGGAAGCGCTACGCGGCGGCGAGCTCGGCGTGCAGTCGGTGCAAGAGCGACTGTCAGCGGCTGGCCGCGAGGCGACGGCGCGGTAGGCGAGACTCGCAATACCCACGTCGAGTTTATTCAAGGTGTGCCACTGCTTGGCAGTCGGCGCGAGGCGTGCTGAACTTGCCAAACGATGCGAGTTGCCGACGAACAAGCAGTGTCGAGGCGGCTGGTCGAACCTCAGCACTGCTTGCCGATACCTCGCGATGAATAACTCCGCGCGATCGATCGGCAAGCAGTGGCACACCGCGGCTCCACAGCGTCGCACGGGGGCGCTGGAGGACGAGAGTCGTTCCGGCCGTTCATCGCTGCGAGATGTTGCAGCGCCGACCGGAAGGGCTCCTACTGAAGCGCGCCATCCTGCGCTGCATCGCAGTGCGCGGCCCACGATCTTTTCCCGCACGTCCTAGCGCGGCCGCCGAGAAAACACAAACCACTTGCCATCTGGCGACCACGTCGGCTCGCGACAGTTCTTGTTGTCGCCAGGCAGCAACCGTGGTTCGCTCGTCCCTTCCACGTCGAGCAGATGGACAAGGCCTCCAATCGTGATCGCCAATTGCTTACCGTCGGGCGACCAATGGATGTGCTTCGCCAGGCTCGCGTCGTGGGCGAATCGAACCGTCGCTTGGGGTGGCGACTGCGTCATGTCGAGGATAAACAGCTCACGCTGCTGCGCTCCCGCGCGCCGGCCTGTGAACGCGATCCGTTGGCCATCGCGCGACCAATCGAAGCCGTGTGGAAATTCGTCGAAGGAAAAGTCGACGAGCGCCTCCTCGGCGCCGTCGGCCAACTTGTAAATCTTGATCGTCTGCCGATCGGTAAACACAATCCTCGATCCGTCAGGAGACCACCGCGCGCAGCCGCCTGTGGTCAGCCGCCGGCGCCCCGCGCCGTCTTGAATCCAGATGCTCCCACGATCCTGGAAGATCAACTGCTCGTCGTTCGGTGACCAGTCGGGCATGGCCTCGGCCCCCAGCTCCCGGAGATCGCTGCCATCGGCATTGACGACGAAGAACTTTCGTTTCCCTCCTTCGCCCTTGACCGCATCGAACACCACTCGGCGGCCATCGTGCGACCAGCGCGGCGAGCCGTGGAACGCGTAGCCGTCGACCGTCACGAGCTTGCGCGCCTCGGTGCCATCGGTTTTCATCAGGTAGATGCCCGTTTCGTCGGGTCCCCCGTCGGCCGTGGCTGCCATCTCGCGGGGTTCGACCGGAGCGGTGAGCTTCAGCCCCTTGAACCGCACGGCAAACTCTTCGGCCGTGGTGTTGATGGCCAAGGCGCCGACCTTGAGATTCTCGGCCAGCTTGGTCTCGGCGCGATGAATGCGCACCCACTTCTCGCCATCCTCGCTCGCCTCGAACGTGAAGATGTCTCCGCTTCGCGTCGCCCGCAGATAGGCGGCCCGGTCGTCAATCCCCTGGTGCGCGGATGGTTTAGATTTTCCCTCCTCGAAGCGCTCCACCCAAATAAATAGCCGGTCGTCGTACGCGGCGCGTTCCAGGCGGATGAAGTTCTTGTCGTCCTGCCAAAGGACCAGGCCGCCGCTCACAAAACTGAACGCGCCCCCCGAGTTACGTTTGCCGGTCGGCAAGGCAAACACCTCGACTCTCCCCGCGAGCGAAAAATCTCCCTTCGCGTCCTGGAGAATCCGCGGGGCATTTTGCTTGGTGTAACTTTTCGTGTACGTCAGGTCATGCCAGGTGCCGGGGATCGTGACCGTCACGCCACTGGCGTACTGCTTGAACTGGCAGTCGCCATCGGGGTCAACGACGGTTCCGAAGCCTTCGATCTGCCGGGGCTCGGCCGGCTTGGTATCGCTTGGCTCGGGATCGATGGCGCTGGGCTCGGTGGCTGCGTCGCCGTCTTCGGCCTCGGCCGGCGTGCCGGTCGCCGCGTCGGCCGCGGTCGGAACGGTTGTTGGCGGATCAGTCGTTGCCGGCGCGGTTGTCGGCAGCTCAGAAGCTGTCTGCGAAGCGGGAGTCGCTGGAGCGGTCGAAGTGGTCGCCGACGGCTCGGCCCGTGCCGGCACCATCACCGACAGAGCGGCGCCCAACAGCAGCAGGCCCCAACCCCAGCGCGAAACCTGCGACGTCGTCCGCGCGTCGGCCAGCATTTCGAAACGTCGCCGCAACGACCGCGACTCACCGAAGGTCACGGCCAGGGCCAATCGGCGCGGCGGGTGCCCTGTCACGAAATCGACGACGCGCAGCAAGGTTTGCGCGTAGCCCTGGCGCGATCCCGACAACCGTTCGACGACCAGGGCGTCGCAACTCAACTCGGCAGCCGCCGTCAATTGACGGCGCGCCAACCAGGCCAGCGGATTCCACCATACGAGCAGCGTGACACAAAACGCCAACGTGTTCGACCAATGATCGCGGCGCACGTAATGGGCCAATTCGTGAGCCAGAATGTTGCGCACCGCGTCGTCATCGAGCGCGTCAACCAGCGGCCTCGGGAGGATAATCACCGCTTGCCGCGCGCCCCCCCACAACATCGGCGTGACATTGGCATTCACCACGATCACCGCCGGCGGATGCTTCACTTGCCAGGTGTCGGCTACCTCACGCAGTAGGGCAGCCGCGCGGCCCGTGTCCGCCGGGCAGCTTCGCACCTGCCGATCAACTTCGCGGCACCGCAGCAGCGCAAAGATCCCCAACAGTCCAGAAACGCCTGCGCTCAATGACAGTGCGCCCCAGAGCCAGGCGTGATCACTCGAGGCGGCAACGTTCGGCGTCTCGGCAACCGCTGATAACGCTTCCTCGCGATCGACCGGCGCCGGGGGCGTCTCTCCGGCGGTGATCCGCAGCTCATCGATGGCCCGCGCCGCGGCTTCCGAAGAGCTGGTAAGCACAACTTCCGCCGGCGCGACCGTGTCGGCACGCGTTGCTGAACTCGCTTCCGGCGCCGCTGGCATCGGCACCACCGCCACGCTGACGAACGAGGGGACCACCATCTTCACGAGCACCAGCAACCACAGCAGATGACCCAGAGCCGGCCGCTGCCGCAACCAACTCGTGCGACAAAGCAACTCAACGGCCACGTAGAGCGCCAAGGCCATGGCCAGGCTCCACCCCAGAAGAGCAATTGCGTTTGACATCGGGTGTCCCTTTATTGGGGGATGTTGGCAATGAGTTTTTCGATCGCCGCACGGTCGGCTTTGGTCAGCTTCGCCTGGCTCACCAGCGACATGAGCATCGGGACAAACGAGCCGTTGAAGTGGCTGGCCGCGATCCCTTTGAGCTGCAATCCGACGAATTCCTCACGCGACACGTTGGCAAAGAACTGATGAGCAAAGCCGGTCTTATCGACCTTGACGAATTGCTTTTCCATCAAGCGATCGAGGAAGCTCTTCACGCCGCCATGCAGCGAGTGTTCGTGTCGGCCATACATGGCCAGTACGATCTGGCGAACCGTGGCGCCGTCGGGTTGGTCCCACAGCACCTCCATGACCGATCGCTCGGCCGCCGTAATGTCTTCGCGAGGTTCCATGATTCGTCCTGACCCAATGCTCTGCGAAGGCGAGGCCCTGGGGCTCGTCCGCTCGCCTTCCGGAATACTTCATGCACGACGCATGAGATAATAATGCATTCTGCATGAGAGTCAAGCTTATTTGCTGAGCTTCTTTCGAGATGAGTCCCTGCCTGGCAGTCGGCGCGCTGGCGTAACGTGCCTGCCCTGCGACGCGATCCGCCGACGAACAAGCGGTGCCGAGGACTGGTACATTCTTCGGTGTGCGACTCAGCACGAATCAACTCGCGCAGGCGGAAACGAGGTACCTATCCGCCTCCGAGCCTCGCGCGACGGAGCATTGCTGGCCGGTACCGCGCGATGCACAGCGTCACACGCGATTGACCGGCAAGCAGTGGCGCACCCTCAGCGAACCAACGTGAAATCCCGCTCTCGCCGGGAGCAATTTGCCATGTTCCACGTGGAATATTTGCACACAAACACGCATACCCTTGCGAGTTCACGCATTCAATAAAAGACGACAAAGCGGACGCAAATCAAGATAATCACGGCAATTAAGGGAGTTCGGCGGTCCATCCAACGTGATGTAGGTAACATTATTTCATACAATGTTCCACGTGGAACATTGCAATCCGAGTCAAACGACCCACCGTTGGTGGGCTACCGCGACCGTGCCAACAGACCTCTCGGCTCGACGTGTCCATGCGCCACGCTTATCAAGACGGAGCAGTGAACCGCCTGATATTAGGAGGAACAGAAACCATGTCCGCAATCGTCCCGCCGTTCACGCTGGAGAGCGCCACAGCCAAGGTGCGCGCCGCCGAAGACGCCTGGAACAGCCGCGACCCCGTGCGTGCGTCACTCGCTTACACCGAGGATTCCCAGTGGCGCAACCGCGATCAGTTCGTACACGGTCGCGCCGAGATCCAGAAGTTTCTAACCGGTAAATGGGAGCGCGAGCTCGACTATCGCTTGACCAAGTCGCTCTGGAGCTTTACCGGCAACCGCATCGCGGTCCGCTTTCAGTACGAATATCACGACGCGGCCGGCCAGTGGTTTCGCGCTTACGGCAACGAGCTGTGGGAATTCGACGACGCTGGGCTGATGCGGCGCCGCGAAGCGAGCATCAACGATGTGCCGATCTCGGCCGACGAGCGCCGGTTCCATTGGCCGGCCCCCGGCCCACGCCCTTTCGACGACCCGGGCATTCCGGCCGTGCGGTGAGCGGGGCAGTGCTCCACGCGAGCCCTTACAAATCGAATCAATGCGCCGCGAGGTCGCTCATTTTCGAGCGACGCGCAAACGCCGCGCGGCGACGACGGGAATCAGTCCCAACAGTGCCATCAACAGCGCCGAGGGCTCGGGAACGACCACAACGAGATCGTTGATGATGATTTTGGGATCCGTCCCACTCGGGCTAAGGCTGTATAGGCTTTTCTTTATTCCGCCCGTCAATTCGATGATGGCAATGTACCCTGCGTCGGAGGCGACCAAATCACCGTTGGGGAGATAGGCGAGGCCATTGATGAAGCCGAGCTCCGCGTGGTCGTAAGCCGTCCGGAAGCCGGTGGTCGGATCGAGTGAGAAGATTCTAAGTACTCCGCCAACTAGCAACTGTCCCGAAGGTGAGATAATTATTGGATTCGGGTTGAACAAGAAGGGCGGTTCGGCTTGACCCTCTAGTACCTCCCGGCTGCCCGTGAGCGGATCGACCCTATAGATGTCGGCATCGAAGCGCGTGGTCAAATAGATCTGGCCGGTGTCCGAAACGGCGATTCCCTCGTAACTCTGGAAACCGCCAGAAGGGATTGGTCCCGTACCGACACCTGGTCCAGAGATCATCGTGTGATTGCCGGTTGTCGGATCAATCTCGTAGAGCGATTTCTGGCCCGTTGCTGTGTCGGATGCGGACATGAGAATGCGGCTCGCCGGATCGACGTGGACCTGCCACGGCCAATTGAAGCCGCCCAAAGCGAGTGGCAGCCCAGACGCGAGCACCGTGCGATTGCCCGTCGCGGGGTCAATGCGGAGCAGCGTTCGCGCGTTGGTGTCGGTGGCGAGAATCGTGCCGTCGGGACTCCAGGCAACGCTGGTCGGCTGGAAGTCGGGGCCCGTGCCATGCGTGGCATCGGAGATCACGGTTCGATCGCCGGTCACCGGGTCAACACGGAAGATGCCCCCCGCACCCTCTTCGTATTGTCCAGATTTGTTTAAGACGGCGTACGAGCCCGAGACCAGAATATCGCCGCGCGAAAGCAGGCCGGCCTGGGCCCTCGTGCCAGTCATGAGCAGCGCGGCCAGAAGCGCCAACGCCATGAAGAATTTGCCTGCAGTGCCAGTTCGGCGCGCATTGGTGATCAAGATACGGTGCATGAGCATCCCCTGTTCCGATGTCAATTCACTGCTGTAAGTGCGATCTGAAGAACCGTATCGAACGCTTTGAACCAGGGTGTTCGGCTTCCCGAAGGTCGGCCGGGCTCATCCTCTGCAAAGCAATCGATTGCGGTTGGTGCGGACGCCACTTTGGGCAGCAGGGGAGCTAGCTGTGGCGCGTCGCGCATCAAACGGCTGCGCGAAGATCACCTGAAGAAACCAACGTGACGCCACGAATGCGAGCGTGCCACGTGAGATGTCTACGTGATGGTGCCTGACAGAAACTCGCCGACGACTGCGGAAGGGCGGGTTAGATGGTCGTCACTAGCGGCACCAGGAGACGAATTGGCAGGAACTCTCGGCGGGCCAGACAGATTGGTCAGGCTGAGCAGCCTTGAAAGTAGCCAAGGCCAGATTCACTTTCAAGCAAAATCTGGCTTCGGAATACCTTATAAATGACCCGCTGACTAACTGAATCCCCGTTTTTGAGCCGCCATGCAATTCTCCACTATGCCCCGGCGCCGGGTCTATCTGATGCGACACGGCGAAGTGTCGTACTTCGCCGGCGGTGCGCCCGCGCTACGGGCCCGCGATGCCGAGCTCAACGAAGTCGGCCGCGCTCAGGCCACGGCCGCCGGCGCGCTGTTGGTCGAGGTGCCGATCGATCGCGTGGTGACCAGCAGCCTGCCGCGCACCATCGAAACGGCCCGGCTCGCCCTGGGCAACCGGCCGCTCGAAATCCAGCAGCACCCCGAGCTCATCGAGATCATGCCAGGGCAGTTGAGCGACATCCCGGCCGAACAAATCGTCGACACGGTGACCAAGGCCTTCTCGCACGGCATTTCGCCCGAGGCCCAGTTTCTAGCGGGCGAAACCTTCGGCTCGCTGGTCGAGCGGGTGTTGGGTTGCTGGCAGAATCTCGTGGCTGACCCAAGCTGGCAGAAGCTGCTGTTGGTCGCGCACGGAGGGGTCAATCGCGTACTATTGACGCACGCATTTGGCAGCGGGCTGGCGGGTTTTGGGGCGCTGGAGCAGGACCCCGGCTGCCTCAATATCCTCGATGTCGAGCCCGATGGCCGGCTGCTGGTGCGCCTGGTCAATTTTACTCCGTATAATGCGTTGAAAAGCGGGCTCGAACTGACGACGATGGAGCGGCTGTTCGTCGAGTTTCTCGAATCGCGCCGGTCGCCGACCACGGGTTGAGGGAGTTTTCGCATGCTTGAATTGTTGTTGGGCGCCGCACTGATGATCGCCACCGGGAGCGAGCCGTATCCGGCCTGGGTCGCGACGCGCCCGACCGAGACGGCGCTCCCGGCCTCGGTCGGCACGCGGCTCTCGCCAAACGACCTGGCACGGCTGGCCGATAGCAAGCCGGCACTCCCTTATCGCGACCTGACCGTCGGCATTCGTTTGGAAGACGGCACGCAGTGGATCGGCGCCAAGCAGGGAGTCATGCGGCTGGCCCCTGGTGGCACGCGGTGGCGCGTCTTTCATTCGCGCCGCTGGCTGCCAGCCGATCAGGTCGACGATCTGGCGATCGATTCCGAAGGCCGCGCCTGGGTGAGCACGCCCGCTGGCATCGGTGTCTTGGGGCGGCAAACAACAACGCTCGAACAAAAGATGCAAGGCATTCACGAAGCGCTGCGCAAGTATCACGTGCGCGAAGGGCTCGTCGGCAGCATCGACGGCCCGACGCCCGGCACCATTACGCCTGAGTGGACGCAGCAATCGAGCGACAACGATGGGCTGTGGACGAGCCTGTACGTGGCGGCCGAAGCCTTTCGTTTTGGCGCCACAGGCGATGAAGCGGCCCGCGAGAACGCCTGGCAATCGCTCAAGGCGCTGATGTTCCTGGAAGAAGTAACGGGCATCCCCGGCTTCGCCGCGCGGAGCATTTATCCCGCGTCGATCGATTTCAAGCCGGCCGAGCGGCATGGCGGCGAGTGGCACCTTTCGGCCGACGGCCGCTACTGGTGGAAAGGGGACACCTCGAGCGACGAGCTCGACGGGCATTACTTCGCGTATGCCGTCTACTACGACGTCGCGGCCACGGCCGAGCAGCGCGACATCATCCGCCCCTACGTGCAGCGGATGACCGACCACATTCTCGATCACGGTTACTATTACGTCGGCCCGTCGGGCAAGCCGACGCGTTGGGGAGTGTTTTCGCCGGAGAAGCTGAATCAGGATTTGGACTGGATTGATGACCGCGGGCTAAACTCGTTGGAGCTCTTGTCGCACCTGAAGGTGGCCGACCACATCGTCGGCGGCAAGCGCTATGCCGAAGCGGCTGAGAAGCTGATTGCCGAGCACAGCTACGCGATCAACACGGTTGAGCAGAAGCTGTTGTGGCCCCCCCAGGCCATGAATCACAGCGACGACGAGCTGGCGTTTTTGGCCTATTACCCGTTGCTGCGTTATGAGCGCGATCCCAAGCTGCGCCGCATCTACTTGACGAGCCTCGAACGGTCGTGGCAGATCGAGCGGCCAGAGAAGAGTCCGTTCTTCAACTTCATTTACGCGGCGTGCCGGCAGGCTGGCTCGCAGAGCGATCCGGCGGCGCGGCCCGAGAAGGCGTATCTCGATCCAACCGAGTTTGATCAAGAGGCGGCCATCGAGTGGTTCCGCGAAGTGCCCAGCGACCTGTTCGAATGGAGAGTGAAGAACAGCGACCGGCAAGACCTGGGCGAGGTCGTACAGAACCGTTTCGATAACAAGCGGACCCGCTTTGTGCTGCCGGTTGCCGAACGTCGAGTGATGAAGTGGAACGGCGACCCTTACGAGCTCGACGGCGGCGGAGACGGCCGCTCGCGCGACGACGGCACCTTTATTCTGTTGCCGTACTGGATGGGGCGGTATCATCGGCTGATCGACTGAGCCGGCGAGCGGGCGGGCTCTCCTGCCACAGAAAGGCGCCAGCGTGCTCGACCGCCTGCGAATCGTCGACTTGAGTGTGCCGCTGGAAGATGGCGCGGTCAGCGAGCCGATGCCCGCCCGCATTCAATACGTGCGGCACGACGGCCAGGGGCTCGAGCAGATGGAACGGTTCTTCGGCGTGAAGCCCGAGGATCTCGTCTACTCCCAGGGGCGCGGCTGGGCGATCGAAGAAGTACAGGCGATCACGCACACCGGCACGCACGTCGACGCTCCCTATCATTACGGCCCACAAAGCGAAGGGCGCAGGGCGCGCACCATCGACGAGGTGCCGCTCGAGTGGTGCCTTGCCCCCGGCGTCGTGCTCGACATGCGGCACAAGCAACCGGGCGACTTCATCGAAGTGGCCGATCTGCAAGCGGCCCTCAACAAGATCGATTACCAGTTAAAGCCGCTCGATATCGTGCTGCTGCAAACTGGCGCCGATAAGCGCATCGATTCGACGGCGTACTTCGCACAGCCAGGGCTGGGGCGCGACGGCACGCTGTGGCTGGTCGAGCAAGGCGTGAAGGTCATCGGCATCGACGCCTACACGATCGATCGGCCGTTTCTCAACATGATGAGCGACTACGAGCGGACTGGCGACGGGCGCTACATCTGGCCGGCCCACTTCGCGGGCATCACGCGCGAGTATTGCCAGATCGAAAAGCTGGCGAATCTCGACCGCATCGGCCGCCCGCATGGCTTCTGGGTGAGCTGCCTGCCGGTGAAGATCGCCGGCGCGAGCGCCGGCTGGTGCCGGGCCGTGGCGCTGGTGCCGGGCTAAGTTCGCGCACCAGTACTTTCGCTTGCCGGTGTGCTCCGGGTTGCCGAGAATGCGCGAACTTATGTGGCAAGCAAGGCTCGATGTCCGATGCCGGTCTGGGGCGAAGCCGCACGCGACGCCCTGCGCGAGGCGACTCGTTTGCCTGCTGTCGCTGGCGGGGCTGTTCGCGGGATGCTCGTCGGCTGCGAGCTTCGCGCGGCAGATGCCTGCCGAGACGCGGTCGCTGCGCGTCGTCGTGCGCCGCCCCGATCCGCTACAGGCGAACGTCGAGCTCAAGGCCGACGCCCCCTCGTTCGTCACGCCGATGCGGTTGCAACTGCGCAGCTCCCGGCTCGGCTGCCGAGGGACGATCACCTTTGCCCACGCCACTCGCCCCACCACGATACGTGTGCGCTTCGTACTGCGCGATCGTTCGGGCGCGCTGTTGCACCAGGCGATCGCCGCACCAGGCTTTTACGATGCGGCGGCCTGGGTGCGCACGACAGGCCAGGGAGCCAGCGTGCGGAGCACCGCCAACTTCAAGTTCCCGCCCGAGGTGCTCGATCACCTGGCGACGATCGAGATCGAGTTTTCAGCGGGCTGGCCTTGGGACGGTGAACCGTAGGGACACGAGCAGATCGACGACTTATTCGTCCAGATTCTCGAGTAGGACTTGCTGAGCAAGCTCTCCGGTATTGTCGCCTTCGAGTTCCGTCGAGCGCACCTGCACGAGAAAATCGAACGTGCCGGCTCCGCGGTGCTCGGTCAGCGCATCCACAATTTGACGACACCGCTCCCGGCTATCGTTTGGCCCCGCAATGAAGAACGGCTTGCCGTCCTTGCCGTATTCGATCGACTCGCGGCACGTGCTGGCGTCCACATCGCCAAAAATTGCCGACGCGCGAGCGTAATCTCGACAAGGCGGCAAACCCACGCTGCGGGCAAAATCGACGGCGCCTTCAATCAGCTTGCGCGCGTATGCCGGCTCCAGCGGCTCGGCTCGATAGTCGCGAAACAAACGGCCGTAGACGCCGACCTCGTAGTCGACGCGCCGCGCGACCCCCCAGACAGTGTCTTTCACCCCCAAGCAAAATCGATCCACCAGAAAGACGACATAGGCGACACGACCATCGGACGCCAACCGGCTCCAAAGTACATTTTCGATTCCCTGATCGGTGGGAACGTCTTGCCGGCAACAGTGCAAGATTGGCGCTGCGGCGGTGCGGGCGATTTGCCCGGCGACACTTTGTCCATCCTGGCGGGCAAGGGCCTTGCGTTTGGCCGCGACTTTCGCGTTGCGACGTTCGACCTTTTTTTGACGTTTGCGCGCATCGAGTGCCATGTTGTCCTCCTTGCAATATATCCAGCGAGTGGGCGCGATAAACGGCGTTCGTTGCCAAAAGAATTAGAACAACCGCACCGGTCTTGTACCAGATGCGCCGACTCAGGTTGCTAGCAACCGAGCGTCAACGGCGCCGCACCATAAAGCAAAAAGGGCTCGGGCACGCCGCTTACGCAACGTGCCCGAGCCCAACGGAGTCGCTAACCGTCCGTGTGCAGGGCGACTAACCGTCCTTGGAAGTCGCCATGACGAAGCCGTAGTAGGCCTCGATTCCGTGTTCGCCGATGTCGAGACCTTCGATCTCTTCCTGCTGCGAAACGCGCAGGCCCATCGTGGCCTTGATCAATAGCCAGCAGATCGAGCTGACGACGATGACGTAGCCGGCCGTGAGACCGACGCCAATTAACTGATCCATGAACTGATCGATGCCGTCGGCCTTGTCTTTGGCGTAGAACAAGCCTGCGTGGGCGGCCGCATTGCCGGCGCGACCGATGCGGTCCTCGGTGGCAAAGAGCCCGACACACAAGGTGCCGAAAACACCATTGAGCAAGTGGACCGAGGTGGCACCGACGGGATCGTCGATGTGCAGGCGATCGAAGGCCAACACACCGAGCACGACCAGCACGCCGGCGATGCCGCCGATCAATACCGAGACGGGAGCAGAGACGAACGCACAAGGCGCCGTGATCGCGACCAGACCGGCGAGGCAACCGTTGAGGGTCATCCCCAAGTCGGGTTTGCCCAACAGCAGCCAGGCGACGGCCGTGGAGGTGCATGCGCCGGCGGCCGCGGCCATGTTGGTGGTCAACGCGATTTCGGAAATGGCGTAGGCATCGACCCCCATCGTGCTGCCGGGGTTGAAGCCGAACCAACCGAACCAGAGGACCATGCAGCCGATAAAGGCCACGGTCATGTTGTGGCCAGGAATCGCGCCCACCTTGCCATCGGCCTTGTACTTACCCAACCGCGGGCCAAGGAATAGAATGCCGGTCAAGGCCGCCCAACCGCCGATCGAGTGGACCTGTGTCGATCCGGCGAAATCCATGAAGCCGCGGCTTTGCAGATAGCCGCCGCCCCAAATCCAATGGCCGACGACCGGATAGATGCAGATCGCCATCAGCACGCTGAAGATGATGAACGAGTGATACTTGATCCGCTCGGCAACTGCCCCGGAGACAATCGTGGCGGCCGTGGCGGCGAAGACCAACTGAAAGAAGAACTTGGCCCACAGCGGCACGCCGGCCCAACTGATCGCGTCGTACACGCCTTGGTAGTCCCCAGTAGCCGGGCTATTGTCGGGCCCGGTGACCATCAGCAAGCCTTCTTTGCCGAACCAGTCGGTGCCGTCGCCAAACATGATCCCCCAGCCGAGGAACCAGTAAGCCAGGGTGGTAATACCGAAGACGATGAAGTTCTTTGAGACAATGTTCACGGTGTTCTTGGCCCGGCAGAAGCCCGATTCGACGCAGCCGAACCCGAGGTTCATGAAGAACACCAGGAAGGCGGCGATGAGCACCCAGACCGTGTCGAGACCGATCTTCAGGCCCTCGGGAGTGCCGTAGTCGATCTCGGGCGGCGTGATCACCGCAGCTTCTGTCGAATCGGCCGCCTCTTCGGTAGCCGGGGCATCGGCCGCAGGAGCGGCGGGCTCGGCCGGTGGCGCGGCAGGCTCGGCCGCCGGAGCCGCCGGTTCGGTGGCCGCCGGTTCCGCGGGCGTGGCCGCCGGCTCTTGTGCGAATGCGGGGGAACAGAACACGGTCGCCAGCAAGGCAACCGCCAGAATCGTCAACGCCGATTTGCGTCTCATGCGAGACCTCCTTCGAGAAAACTGAGTCGTTCTACACCAGCCTTGCGTACCGCCTGTTGGTCGCAAGTGACCTACGCCATGAGCCGGGCAGCTCTCGTTTCCAGTGCGAGAAAGTCCCGACATCTGAGTCGCCGCCGAACATGGCAATCTGGCCGCGGGCAGCGCCCCGTGCGCTTCACGCGTCAGCCAGGCGCCAGTGTCCTACTTGCTACGACGGGAACGACCCATCGTGGCCAGCGCAGCATGCTCCGTCGTTGCGCAGCACCTCGATTCTGTTCGTCCGTGAGATCGAACGATGCCCCTTGGCTGTCGACGCACCGTGGAGAGCGCGAAGGCAGCCACGGCATCGCGAGAGCAAGCATCGTGCCACCGCTGGGGCGTCGCAGTGAGGGTGAGTGGCCGCGCCATCGATTGCCACGTCTCAAGACAGGCGCTAAACCTTGGCGGCGCAATGGAAAACCACCCGTCTCCTCGAAGCAGTCGCGCTCCGGGTTCGTCGCCCAATTCGACAGAAATGTCGCGCTCCGAGCCCTATCCTGAAGGCCGCTTGGGCAAGCCTTGCCCCGTTTTTGGGCAAAGCGCGGAAGCGGGCCGACGGCTCACACCGCGCGAGAATCGCGATGCCACCGCTGCGAGGGACCTCGACCGCAAGCAGTGGTCGCTGGCCGCGCCACCGGCGTAGCGGGTACGATTCAGGGACGATGGAAACTACTGCCACGAGTGCCGCCGAATCGGCGCAATCTGCCGCCGCGGCTGCTGAGTCCTTGCGCGACTGGCCCGACACACTCGATGTCGTGGCCCTGGTCGCGATCTTGTCGTTCTTTTTTCTGGTGCCGGCGCTGGGCTACTTTTTCATGGTGGCCGACTTCCGGGCCTACCTGCGGTCGCTGAAGCGGCAGTTGATGCGCATTGTGCCGGTGGGGCGCGACGGCCCTTGGTGGGCGTTCCGCGAAACGCCGAGCTGCGTGGCGGCCCTGGGGCTGCAGATGCCTTGCACTGTCGAGCAGGTCAAAGAGGCCTACCGCGAACGGGTCAAAGAGATGCACCCCGACCGCGGCGGCGACATGCGGCGGTTTCTCAAACTGCAGTCGCACTTTGAAGACGCGCTGCGCGTCGTTAGTCAGGCGGCGAAAGAAGGAGAGACGCGGCCGCACACTTAAGCGGATTGCCGCGTGCGAACCGGATTGTGGCACGCTGGCCCAATTTCAACGCGTCGACGAACAGCGTGGTAAAATAGACCGACATTACGAGCCCCGCAAACACAATCTCTTGGCAGGCCATTGCAATGGTTACGATTACGTTCGCTGATCGGGAAACTGAAAAGCGGGCCCTGGCCCTGCTGTTGGGCCGTTTCTCCGGGCGCGTGCTGCGAACGGGCGAGCATCTTGTGCCCGAGGCAGCGCTGGAGTTTCTCGCCGACCAGAACGTGACATTCACGGTGAAGGGCAAGGCAAGCTATGAGCAGCAAGTGGCGGCGCTTCGAGGTGCTACTCCCACTCCAATTCAATGACGGCAGGGAAGTTCCGTCAGACTGGCTCGCCGATGCCGTACTCGAAGTTGTCAACCAGTTCGGAGCCGTGAGCTACGAATCGCAGAAGTTGGAAGGCCACTGGCGACACAGCGGAGTGGCTTATCGCGACAATTTGGTAAAGCTCGTCGTCGATGTCCCAGATTCAACGGCCAATCGCGATTGGATGAAGGAGTTCAAGAGCCGCTGGAAAATCCGGCTCGATCAATTGGAGTTGTGGATGGTCAGCTATCGAATTGAAGTTGAGTAAGCTCTGACTTTTTTTGAAGCCTGTCCACGCATCAGCGATCCGGCACTTCCAACTCCGCCCAGGCCAGCGGATGGTCCGACGCACCCCGATCGACCAGCCCCGCGTCGAGCACCGTGAGCCCGCGCACGAGAATCCAATCAATGCGCTGCGGGCTGGCAACACCGCGTGCGCTCAGTGCGTCGTTCACGCCAGGCGCCGCCAGCAACTGCCGCAACTGCGAATCGTCGGCCATGCTGTTCAAATCACCCATCAGGATCGCCGGCTCCGCAAGCGACAAGAACAGCTGCCCCAGCGACTGCAACTGCAAGTGGCGCTCGGCCGTGTCGCGACGCTCCAAATGCGTCACCAGCACGTTGACCATCGCATCACCGACGGGCAGCCGCGCCCAAACAAAGTTGCGATTCGTGCGGCTCGACGGCTTCGGGAGCGGCATGCGCTGCCAACGGACATCCGCGCGGCAAGCGAGCAAGCCGTTGCCGAAGTCGTCGCGACCCCAGCGCCGCTCGGTCGGCGCGAACAACCACGCCAGGTCCAATTCCTCGCCGAGCTGCTGCGCCTGATCGACGCTGGTCCGCCACCGCTGGCCGCGCACTTCGTTCAGTCCGATCAGGTCATAGCCGGCTAATTGCTCGGCGGTGCGGGCTAAATTGAGTTGGCCATCGGGTCCACGCCCTCCATGAATATTGAAATTGGCGACGCGGATTGTGCGCTGCGACGCGTCCGATTCGTTGTCGATCGCGGCCAACCCTGGCACCTGGTTCAACCGCGCGCCGCTGGCGGCGCCGGTCGGGTGCTTCGTCGATCCTTGCCAGTAAACGATCGCCAGCAACAGCGTGAGAACCAGCGCGGCTCGCAGCGCGGCTCGGGCATAGCGCCGCCGTCGGCCAGGTTGCTGGCGGGGCGATGCCGGGGCCGCTAGCACTTCATCGGCCAGATGCCCACTGCCACCGGCCTGCACTCCACTGCCGGCGCGGCGCGATCGTTCGCTGGGAGAATCGATGCGTTGAATCATCGTGACCGTCCGTGGCCGCTGACGAATTAAGTCCGGGCCGAATTCTACGAGCCGGACCGCTCGCCTCCCAACCCCGATTCTGAAGTCCAGGCGGTGGCTTGCCATTTCCAAGGGCAATTTGCAGCTTGCCGGGGGAGCGACTATTGTAAAGGCTCGTCGATCGGACGAGTTGTCCGCCCCCGCAGGACTGGCGCGGCCGCTTGTGGATCGCCGACCCGCCGATTGGCAGACCCGTCTCTACCCGCCCGCCTAAATAGCAGACTGCTGGGGAACGATTGCATGCTCGCTTATCGCTCGGCCGCGCGCTGGCTGTTGATCGCTGGACTATTCATCTCCGTGGCTCGCGTCGGATCGCCCGCGCTGGCGGCCGACGCCGCGCCGGCCACCACGACCGGTACCGTGAAGTACGAACCGCCGGCCGACGAGCAGGGGATCCCCGATTTCTTCCGGCTGTCGGCGCACTCGTTCGACTTCGAGATGAAGCCGCTACCGTCGAGCTCGTCGAAGATCGCGGTCTCCGAAGTCACCTTCCCTTCGCCGATGACGACGCCTCACCCTAACAACAACACAGTCCACACCGAGTTCTTTCGGCCGAAGGCGCCTGGCAAATATCCCGGCGTGATCGTGCTGCACATTCTCGGCGGTGACTTCGATCTGGCCCGACTCGTCGCCCGGCAGTTGGCCACGAACAACGTGGCGGCCCTGTTCCTCAAGCTGCCCTACTACGGCCCGCGCGAGCAGCCCGGCGTTGATGTCAAGATGATCTCCGCCGATCCGCAGCAAACCGTGCTCGGCTTCAAGCAGGCCGTGGTCGACATTCGCCAGGCCACCGCGTGGCTCGGCGCCCAGCCCGAAGTTGATCCCGAGCAATTGGGCATCACGGGCATCAGCCTGGGCGGTATCACCGGCGCGCTCGCGTTCACGGCTGAGCCCCGTTTCAAGAAGGCATTCTTGATGCTGGCCGGCGGCGACATCGCGCGGATTGGCGCCGAATCGCCCGAGGCCAAGGAGATTCTCGGCGACTGGACCTCGAAGGGGGGCACGCTCGAAGAGTTGGTCGAGATCATCCGCCCGATCGATCCGGTCACGTACGGCTCGAATATCCGTGGCCGGCAAGTGGTGATGTTCAACGCCAGCCACGACGAGATCGTGCCGCCCGCTTGCACTGAAGCGCTCTGGAAGGCCTTTGGTGAGCCGGAGATCAAGTGGGTCAATGCGGGCCACTACACGGCCGCTCGTTATATCCTGGGCGCGCTAACGCGCTGCACCAAGCTGTTTCAAGAGGCCCCCGTCGCGGCGCACTTGAAGAAGGCCGGCGGACGCCAGTCGGCGAAGGAACGGAGTTCGAAAATGCGATTCTCCCAGCGCACGCTACAAGCGCTTAGTGCGCTCGTCGTGGCGTTGCTCCCATTTGGCATCGCACACCGCGCGATCGCCGCGGAACCAGTCAAGACGACAGCGCGCCCCAACGTGCTGTTCATCGCCGTCGACGACTTGAACCATTGGGTCGGCTATCTCGGGCGGAATCCGCAGACGATCACGCCCAACATCGATCGCCTGGCCGGCCGCGGCGTGCGTTTCACGCGCAGTTATTGCGCGGCGCCGGTCTGCAACCCATCGCGGGCTTCGCTGATGAGCGGCCTGCGCCCCGCGACGACGGGCGTCTACAGCAACGGCGACGATTGGCGCAACGTTGTCCCCCCCGAGCGCACGCTGCTGACCACCTTTCGACAGGCGGGCTACTACGTCTGCGGCGCCGGCAAGATCTATCACGGCGCCTTCGAGCGCCGCAGCGAGTGGGACGACTACCTTGAACGGGCCAAGACCGATCCCAAGCCGACCGGCGACGGCGGAGTCGGCGGCATCCGCTTCGCCCCCTTGGATTGCCGCGATGAGGACCTGCTCGACTGGCATAGCGTTGAGTATGGAATCCGGCAGTTGAGGCAGCGCCGCGAGGAGCCGCTGTTTCTGGCGGTCGGTTTGCACAAGCCGCACATGCCTTGGAACGTGCCGCGCAAGTATTACGACATGCATCCGCTAGATAAGATCGAGCTGCCGCCGACTAAGCCCGACGATCTGGCGGACGTGCCCCCCGCCGGCGTCGAGATGGCGCGCCCGGCCGGCGACCACCAGGCAATCGTTGAGTCGGGGCGCTGGAAAGAGGCGGTGCAAGGCTACCTGGCCGCGATTTCCTACACCGACATGCTGATCGGCCGGCTGATCGAGGCGTTCGATAAATCTCCTTATCGCGACGACACGATCATTGTCTTCTGGGGGGACCACGGCTGGCATCTCGGCGAGAAGGAGCACTGGCGCAAGTTCGCGCTCTGGGAAGAAGCGACGCGCGCGCCGCTGATTTGGGTGGCGCCGGGCGTCACGCAGCCTGGCGGCGTCTGCGAGCGCACCGTCGACTTCATGTCGATCTATCCCACGCTCACCGACCTGGCCGGCATCGCCACACCGGCACACGTCGAAGGGAAGAGCATTCGCACGCTCTTGGCCGATCCGTCGGCCCCGTGGTCGCAGCCGGCCGTCACCACGTTCGGCTACGGCAACCACGCCGCGCGCAGCGAAGGCTGGCGCTACATCCGTTACGAGAATGGCGACGAAGAGCTGTACGACGAAGCCAGCGATCCTTACGAGTGGACGAACCTCGCCGATCAAGCCGAGTTCGCCGAGCGTAAGGCTGCTTTGGCTACAAATTTTCCGAGCGGTGGGGCTCCGCCCGTCGAAGGCAAACAGCGCGGCCGCAAGAAAGCCCGGCGAGCGGAACGGGCAGCAGCAGCGGACAGCGAGTGATCTAGCTCGATTGACCTAGACTGCCGGGTTTCGCTCGCCGACGGCGTTCGCTTCGGCTTCGATCTCCGCTTCAAAATCCCCCTCGGACGTGGTCGCGCCTGCCGACTTCAGACCCTCGAACATCCCGTCGAGCGGATAGACTTCGCGGAACTTGCCGATGATCGCGTCGTACGGCACATCGGCCACGGGGCCATAGTCGTCGACGTACTCCATGTGCCGATTACCGGCCACGTCGAACGGGTGATAGAGCGAGTCGGTCGTGCCGTCCCAATCGAGCGGCTTCAGGCCCGCCTTCTGGCACAAGCTGGCGTTGAAGGCCACGGTCGCCTTGACCCAGCGACCGCCGAGATAGAGCTCGTTGTAGCCGTGATAGTAGAACAGGTCGGTCCCCATCATCTCGCGCAGCTTGCGCGTGGCCAGATGATTGCGAACCGTGGCGTACCCCAGCCGGCAGGGGATGCCATTGGCCCGGGCGGCGGCCGCCAGCAAGCACGACTTGGTGACGCACCAGCCGCGCCCCGACGTCAGCGTATCGCTCGCGCGAAAGCTCGCGCGATCGAGTCGAATGCCGTAAGCCGTGTAGCGGATACCATCGCGCACCGCGTAAAACAGCCGCAGCGCCCGGGCCGTTTCATCGCGCTCGTCGCCGACTGCTTGCCGAGCGAAATCAACGATCGCCGGATGATCGCTGTCGATAAACCAGGTCGGCCGCAGGAATGGTTCGAGCTGCTGTGTTGAAGGGATCGTAGTCGACATGCGGGTTCCTTTGGGCACGGCGGCTGGCGGAGCCTCCTCATTGAACATGCAATCGTCTCGACCGGCCATAGGGTAAGATTGAGCAAAGTTGCACCAGCCGCACACGTTTCCAGCGCAAGGTTCTCTCCGCATGACTTCGCCGACGACCGTTCGCGTTTCGCGCCGCTTTCTGGTCCCGGCCGACAAGGTCTTCGATGCCTGGCTCGATCCCGTGCTGCTGGGGCAATGGATGTTCGGGCCCCGGCACCGCGAAGAGCAAGTGCTGCACCTGAACGTCGACCCGCGCGTCGGCGGCGCGTTTTCGTTCCTGGTGCGGCGCCCCGGTGGCGAGGTCGACCACATCGGCACGTACCAGGAAATCAATCGACCCGAGCGGCTCGCCTTCACCTGGGGAGTCGCCGGCCAGTCAACCGACGAGAGTGTTGTCGTAATCGACATCAAGCCGTTGGACTTTGGCTGCGAGCTGACGCTGACGCACGCCATGGACCCCAAGTGGGCCGCTTGGGCCGACCGCACCAGAACCGGCTGGACCAAAATGATCGAAGCCCTGGCCGAGGTGCTGGGGTAGCGAGTGCGTCCAAAGTTTTTGTACCGTGCGACATCATAGTCTCGCGCTTCGATCACGCCCCCTGCAATCGCGCGACCAGCGCCGCGTCAACTTTCGCCCGCACCGTGCGTCGATCGAGCTTGAGTCGCCGCGCGGTCGCTTCGTAACTCTTCGTTTCGGCGAATACCAGCGAGCAATAGCGCCGCAGCAGTTCGTCGGCGGTCAATTGCCCATCAAGCAAGGCGGCCGCGAGCTCTTCGCGCGGCGTGATGGCTGCGGTGCGCGGCTCGCCCGTCGGCGGCACATACGAGCGGCGAATCAGCACGTTCCGCAGGCACTGCTCGAGCTCGCGAATGTTGCCGGGCCAGGCGTAGTCGAGCCCCAGGTGCTCGTCGATCCAGCGGACGACTTCGTCGGCGAGCTCGGCGCCGTCGGGGCCCACCGCCCGCTGTGCGAGAAAACCGACGAGATGCCGCAACTCGGCCGGGTTGTCTTGCACGCGAGCGTGCAGCCCAGGCACTTCGATCATGTCGGAGCACAAGCGGTAGTAAAAATCCTCGCGGAAGCGGCCGGCCCGCATCTCTGCTGCCAGGTTGCGATTCGTGGCGGCGATGATCTTGCCGCGGAACTGCCGCGACTCGGTTTCGCCGATGCGGCAAAACTCGCGCGACTGCAGCATGCGCAACAGCTTCACCTGAATGCTCGAATCCAATTCGCCGATCTCATCCAAGAATACGGTCCCCAGTGGTGGGCAGACTTCTAACCAGCCTTGCCGATCGTCGACCGCCCCGGTGAACGAGCCACGCTTGTGCCCAAACAGCTCGCTCTCGATCAGCGTGGCGCTCAAGGCCGACAAGTTGATCGGGTAGAACGAGCCGACGAAGTCTTCAGTGAATCGCCCGGCCGCGGCATCGAACGGAATGTACCGCGATAGCCCGATCGCCTGGGCGACGAGCTCTTTGCCCGTGCCCGAGGGGCCGGTAACCAGCGTGGTGTAGTCGGCCATCCGCGCGAACAGCGTGCGACGGTACCGGCGCATGTCGTGCGTGAAGATCGATTCCCACACCTGCGCGCGCAACTGCACGGCGGGGCGCGAGACACCGATGATGAGCTGAAAGATATTGCCAAACGCGCGGCGAATCTGGAAGAAGCCGGCGAACAAGTGGGGCAACTGCTCGGCGAGCGTCGACGTGCCGGCGACCGGCGCGAGGTAGCGCTCCGCTTCGCCCGCCAAGGTACGAAACAACTTGCCCGCCTGGTTGCCGGCGCGGCGGCTCGTGGCCGTGGCGATCAATTCGTCGAAGCCAAAGCGATGCCGGTGATAGAGGACCGCCAAGAGCAGGTCTTCGTAGAGCGGCAGTTCGCTGGTGTACGTGTCGGGATGGCGCGCGAGCCGCTCGCGGGCACGTTCGAGCGCGGCTTCGCTGCGCTCGAGCACGCGCTGCAGGTTGGGATGATCGTGCTCGTCCTCGTAGCGCACGTTCCAGTCGGAGAGGTGCGCGTCGAAGTCGGCCCCCAATACGGCCTGCTCGCAGACAATCCGCTCGGGCAAAAACGGATTGCAGTGGGCCAGCCCGGCGACCGCTTCGACGAACCGCGTTTCGCTGGCATTGAAGAGGGGCATGAGATGTTGTCCCGGTTCCATTTGCGGCGACGACTATACATCCAATGTACATCGACCGGACACTGGATGCTCACAGCCAACCCGTCACGCCGTGAGTCGCCATGGACCACAAATCTACGCAAGTGATTGCTGACATGCATCTTACGCAATATCAAGCAGCCTTGGCACGCGATGTGAGTTAGCTGCCCGCCAGCTCGATCAATTTCGATCGTGCACAGTCCTCGCTTTAGGAGCATTGCCATGAACAGCGCGTCGAACACTTCGACCGCCTGGAAACGAAGGCTCAAGGCCGCCCTGGCCGCGTTGGCCCTGGTCGCACTCACCCTGGGGGCCACGGCCGCGCGTTGCCGGGCCGCCGGAATGTTGATCGCCGACGGCGGGCTCGGCGGCGTTCTCGAAATCCAGCAGCAGGATGTCCACGTCACCATCAACAACGGCGTGGCCGTCACCGAAGTCGAACAGGTCTTCAAGAACACCGAACCGCGGATCGTCGAAGCGCTCTACACCTTCCCCGTACCGACGCGGGCGTCGATCGCCAACTTCAGCATGTGGATCAACGGGAAGGAAATGGTCGGCGAAGTCGTCGAGAAGGAACGGGCTCGACAGATCTACGAAAGCTACAAGGTACAGAAGCGCGATCCCGGCTTGCTCGAGCAAGTCGATTATAAGCGCTTCGAGATGCGAATCTTCCCGATCGCGGCCGAGGCCGAACAACGCGTGCGCGTCGTCTACTATCAGGAGCTCGAGTTCGATCACGATCGGGCCACCTACGTCTATCCGCTGGCCACGAACACCGCGGCCGCGGCCAACGCCACGACCAAGGGGCGCTTCTCCTTTTCGCTCGACGTGAAAAGCGCCGTCCCCATCAGCGGGCTAAAGAGCCCGTCGCACGCCGGGCAGTTTGTCGTCGTCGCCAATGCCGACCCGCACTACTGGCAGGCCAGCCTGGAAACGGCGGGCGGCGACCTCTCGCGCGACGTGGTGATTAACTACGCCGTCGAGAAGCCGCATACAGGCGTCGATCTCATCACCTCGAAGCAGAAAGGGGAAGACGGTTACTTCCAGCTCACAGTCACCGCTGGCCAGGAGCTCGAAAGCAAGCTCAAGGGGAGCGACTACGTGTTCGTGGTCGACATCTCGGGAAGCATGGTCAACGACGGCAAGCTGGCCGTGTCGCGCGACGCCGTGGGAGCGTTCGTGCGAGAATTGGGCGAAGACGACCGCTTCGAGCTGATCACGTTCAACATCGCGGCCACACCGTTGTTCCGCGCCAGCACCCCGGTGACGGCCGAGAGCCAGAACACCGCCATCGAGTTTCTGCGCACCCAGCAAGCGGTTGGCGGCACCATGCTGCGCCCCGCTATCGAGGCTGCGTATCGCTACTACGACAACGATCGGCAGTTGAACGTCGTAGTACTGTCCGACGGTATGACCCAGCAGGGAGAACAGAGCGAGTTGCTGTCGCTGATCGCCCAGCGTCCTTCAGGAGCCAGCGTCTTCTGCGTCGGCGTGGGGAATGAAGTCAATCGTCCGCTGTTGAATCAGCTCGCCTCGGAGACGGGCGGATTGGCCGCGTTTCTTTCGGCGGGAGACGATTTCCCGGCTCAGGCTCAGGCGTTTCGCCGCAAGCTGACGCGACCGGCCGCCCGCAACCTGAAGGTCGCGCTCGCAGGCACTGAGGTCTACGATGTCGAGCCGCAGACGCTCCCCAATTTGTTTCACGGCCAGCCGATCCGGATCTATGGCCGCTACAAGCAGAGTGGTCCGGCGAAGCTGCAGCTTTCGGCCGAGGTGCTCGGCGCGCCCTTTACGCAAGCAGTTGACGTCACGCTACCGCCGCAAGACGACAGCAACCCTGAGATCGAGCGGATGTGGGCGCTTTACCGCGTCGAGCGGTTGATGGGGCAGGATCGGCGGACCGGCTCGCGTGGCGGGTTCGACGAGATCGTCCGACTCTGCGAAGGGTACTCGATCGCCAGCGAGTACGCGTCGTTCATCGTGTTGGAGAACGACGCCGAGTTCCGGCGCTGGAAGATCGAGCGTCGCAACGTGACGCGGGTGGGCCGCGATCGCCGGGCACAAGCCGCGGTACGCGAACAACTGGCGGAACTGCGCCGGCAAACGGCCGAGCGCGTGGGACCAACCCCGGCCGAGAAGTTGGCCAGTGCGTCCGCGAAACCAGATGCCACGACGCAGTCGCCGACTGCGACGCCGACCGAGTTGGCGCAGGCCAATCCGGTGACACCAACGAGTAGCCCGACGCCTGAGATGCAACGCAGTATGCCGGGGCCGACCGTGGTTGATGGCTCGTCGAACGATTCGTCCGGCAGCAGTTCAGGGGGCAGCTCCGGCGGTGGTGGTGCGATCGACCCGGTCACCGCGCTGGTGGCCGCAGGTATGGGGCTGGCTGGTTGGGGTGCGCGACGACGACGCTCGCCCGGCGGCCTGCGATCGCGGACGAAGTAGTCCGGTAGTGAAAGTTTGCGGGCGGGGCAGGTTGCTGTTGTGGTTTGGGGCAGAGTACTGCCGTGGTTTGGGGCGGGGTACCGCCGTGGGCTGCCTGGGAGTGAAGACATGGGCTTCCCAGCGCAGCCCACGGCTTCTTGCTAGATACCGCCTTAAACCAGCATGGAGCCAATGTCAGGTGCCAATCAAGACCGTTCCGCTTCTGAACCGTGCAAGATGGGTGGCCCAGCCGCTTGCCGGCTGGGTCGCGAAGCGACAAGAAGCCTTTCTGAAATCGACTTCGTGCGAGCGGACCGCGTGGCAAGATTTGCTTCTTGTGGCTGCGCCACCCGGCTGCGAGCAGCCGGGCCACCCAGATCGACAGGTTAAAGGCGCTGAGTAGCAACCGGCCAGGACTTGAATCCGCTTTCAGCGCCAACACGAGGAAACATTGAGATGTACAACGCTCAACTCGAAAACCGCCCAAGACAATGGTCGCGAGTACACAACTTCCCAATTTGCACGGCCGCACTCACGCTGTCGGCGATCGGCATTTGGCTGGTTCCCGGTGCGAGTGAGCTGTTTGAGTATCGTCGCGAGGTAATTGCCTCGGGCGAATTCTGGCGCGCCATCACCGGGCACGTGACGCACTGGAACGCCGATCACCTGCTGTGGGACGCCGTCATGTTCGCGGTGCTCGGAGCGTTGATCGAACGGACAAGTCGCCGAGCGTTTTTGGCAACGTGCGCAGT
Organism: uncultured Planctomycetaceae bacterium; assembly: GCA_964495375.1. Lineage (GTDB taxonomy): Bacteria > Planctomycetota > Planctomycetia > Pirellulales > JAEUIK01 > JAIESQ01. The sequence continues at coordinate 75,081 of CAZBWM010000022.1, forward strand.
CTCGGCCGCGGCCATTTTCGCGACGCTTTGGTTCTGCCGGCCGGGGCTGGAACTTTATCGCGGACTGAGCGGCGTCGACTCGGCACTGTTTGTGTTTCAGGCCGGCTGGCTGGTACGCGAAGCGCTCGTAGAACGTCGTCGCGCGGCCGCGCTCGTACCGACAGTCGCGCTCGCAGGCTTCGCCGCCAAGATCGGCTATGAGCTGGTGACCGGCGCCACGTTGTTCGTCGACTCGGCCGCCGCGGGCTTCGCCCCCTTACCGCTGGCCCACGTGATCGGCGCCGCGGTGGGGTTGATGATGCTCGGCATGCCCCGTCTATTTAAATTCCTATCAGATGTGTCAACATGTAGGCGGGCAGCTAACGCTTGACGAGATATCATCAAGCACCCTTAAAGGTGTTCACTAGAGTTGAATGCGAGAGGGAGCTATGGAATCTTCGATTGCAAAGGGCGAAGCACTGCTGGCTGCGGCATCTCGTGGTCGACTAGAGGAAGTACGTGCCTTGCTACTAGCTGGCGCGAATGTCAATTTCCGCGATGTATTTCATGGTGGAACCAGCCTTCACAAGGTCGCTAAAATCGGTGACTGTTTGATTGCTGAGGAATTGTTGAAACATGGAGCTGATCCCAATATATGCACGTCCAATACATCTTCTTCTCCGCTTGGAAGCGCCGCATTAGCTGGCCATCAGAACATGGTGAAGCTGCTGATCGACAACGGAGGGCGATTATCCATCGAGGATTATGAATCGGGACTGATTGATGAGTGCCGACGAGACGGGCTTGAGGAGATTGCTGATCTGCTGATTGCTGCCTCTCTCTAGCGCCCCAGCCCTGTGCCGAGAGAGGCGACCTGACAGGTCGCAAGCCAAGCTTGCGCGACGCGGCGCAAAAACACTAGCCCGAAGCGCAGCGAGGGAGAGTTTACGTTGCCCCACCAACGCACGTCGGACGCGAAGCGACCAGCGGTCCGTACTTAGCCGCGCAGCGGCGGCAGAACTTAGCCGGGCGGCGTAAGCCCCCGGATAACCGATCCCATCGAGCCCCAAGCCGCGCAGCGGCGACATAGCACTGGATACCAGCCTATGTCGCCGCTGCGCGGCTTAATGCGTGTTCGCGAACGGTTCCGTGGGTTTCACCCACGGCTAAAGCTCTGCCGCCGCTCTCGCGGCGAAGATCAGCGCCGGGGACTGGAGTCGTTCCGGCGTTCTATATCCACGAACGCACACGCGTCGGCCGGAAGGACTCCTGTCCCCCTTGGACCCGCGCGCGACACAGCGCTCTGGTCCCCACTTCTCTAACGACATTGGCCTGTCGCCGCTGCGCGGCGAAAACGAAGACTGCTGCGCGACAACGCCTGGGCTGAAAGCTCAGATCCCCTTGCGATCGCAAAACCACAAATGAAAATCGCCGCGTGTGAGATCCTGAGCCACTTCACTAACTTTGCGCCTTCGCGACTTTGCGCGAGACAATGCCCGCGCCTTCACCGTGGCGCGAGACTTCCTGCTTTCAAACTTTCTTCGCGCGAGTGGCTCAAAATGGCCCGCGGGACAATTGGGACACGCGTAAAATGAATCGTTGCCAAGCCGACTTGCGTGGTGGCGGTGCGCGCCGGCTTCTTGTTCACCACAACGGCACGACGACACGACCGAGATTGTTTACTGCACGACTCGTCCGGCGAATCGATAACCAAGATCACCTTGACCCCGGATTTCACGGCTCGCGCGGATGAACGGAAACCTGATTCAATCATCCGTGCCATCGGTGTTATCCGTGGTCCAAATCTTCGTGGTCCAAGTCCTCACAGTCCCGAGGTCCGTGGTCTTGGACGCAAATTGGACGCAGCT
>CAZBWM010000023.1:0-76584 GCA_964495375.1 uncultured Planctomycetaceae bacterium
GCCGTGCGTGCCAATAAGTTGCTGCCCGAGGGGGCCAGCCAACTGCGAACCGTGCCACCATTGTCGAAGAACAAAGCCTGGTGCACAGTCGCCTGAAAACCTGGCGCGGGGCTCCCCGGCGGACCACCAAACAAATTGACGAACTCGCCCAGGCTTGGGGCTAAGCGTTCGTAGAAGCGCCGCTCGGCGATCTCGATGCCTTGCCGCTGCCGGGCGTCGTCGCTCGCCAGAATGTGCGCGAACTTAGTGTCACCGTCGATTTCGGCTTGCACGCCCGCGCGGTAGGCCGCCGACACGCCCGTCGCTTCCAGCACGCTCCAGCCCAACTGCTCGGGCGACAACGGCTTCAAGAGCGCGACGCTGTAGCTCTGCGGGGGCAACTGATTCGGATCAATGCTTGGGTGATCGCTGGCCCGCTGATAGGTGGAAGTCAGGGCCAACTCCCGCAACAACCAGCGGACATCGAAGCTCGCGCCGGCGAATTCATCGGCCAACAGATCGAGCAACTCGGGATGCGACGGAGGATTCTCGCTGTGGTGCAGATCGACCGGATCGACGATCCCGCGGCCGAACATCATCGCCCAGAGCCGGTTGACGACGTTGCGGCGGAAATCACGCCGCTCAGCGCTCGTGAGCTCGGGCGCGAGCTTCGAGCGACGGCTGTACTTCGGCACCGGCCGCACGCCATCGGCCGGCGCGACGACATACTCTTCGCCGGCATTGAATTTTGGTTCCTCGGGCATGGGGCCGTCGGGCAAACGGGGAGGCGTGCTCCGCGGCTGCTCGTCGAGGAAGACCGATTTGAACGTCACTTCGCCGTCTGCCTTGTCGGCGATGAATTTCTGATTCGCCTTGTCGGTGAAGATCGACGAGCGGTTGAAGTAGGCCAGCAGTCCGTAGTAGTGCTCTTGCTTGTAGTCGTCGATCAGCGGGTGATCGTGGCACTGGGCGCACTGCAGGTCGCGTCCCAGGAACAGCCGGCCAATGTCGCGAGTGACGAGGTTCTGGTCTCCGCCACGATCGAGGTAGAACTTCATGGCCGGCCGCAGGGCGGGATCGGTGCCGTCGGCAGAGAGAACCTCACGGACCAATTGATCGTACGGCTTGCCGGCCGCGAACGACGCGCGCAAGTACTCGGCCCACTCCGCGTTGGGCACATTCGTCTCGGGGCGGCGTTCCATCCATACCAGGTCGAAGAAGACCTGCATCCGCCGGGCATACTGTGGGCTGGCCAGCAGCCGCTCGATCAGGGCCGTGCGCTTTCCGGAGTCGGCACTGTCGATGAACGCCCGGGCCTCGGCCGTGCTCGGGATGCAGCCGGTCAGATCGAGATAAATGCGGCGGACGAACTCGCTGTCGGTTGCGGGCGGGGCCGGTTCGGTCGGCATGCGGGCGGCGATGAGCTGGTCGATTCGCGCGTGCAGGGCTTCGGTATTGGCCGACGCGGTCGCAGCGAGCGTGGCAACCAGGCAAAACGTGCCGGCCAGGCGAAGAGCCGATAGTACCGCAGCGCGACCGCCATAGGCCGGTCGCCGGCGCAGGCCATGCACATTCTTGTGCGGGTGCCGCCCAGTCATTCAGATCTCCCAAGCACCGGGAGCAACAGGTAGGAACTTGTATAGACCGGCAGCCGAAGCACTTCCCTCTCGTGCCGCGGCCCTGGCGATCCATCCAAGCTGGTTTATACGTTAATGATCTTTGGCGCCAGCGTCAAACAGTTCGTGAGCCAGCGACGGGTGGCCGGCAAGCGGTATAGTGAAGGCGCGATGGGCGAACGACCGATCGTTCACCGCGTGATTCAAAAGGAAGGTCCCATGCTCTCCCATCGTTTTGCTGAACTGGTCAATCGCTATCGTGCCGGAGCCAACCAGCCAGCCGAAGCGATCGCCGGTCTGACCGACGCGGACCTCGATGCACATCCGGTGCCTGGCACTTGGAGCATTCGCCAGATCGTGCTGCACCTCATGGACAGCGACTTGATCGCCAGCGATCGGATGAAACGCGTGATCGCCGAGAGCCGGCCGCCGATGTTGATCGGCTACGACGAAACGGCGTTCGCCGGGCGGCTCTATGGCACGCACCTCGATGCCGCGAAAGCGTGCGAGATCTTTCGCTTGAATCGCGAAATGACGGGCGAAGTACTAAAGCGTCTCGAAGATGATGCCTTCGCCCGCACGGGTGAGCACAACGAGTCAGGCACGGTGACGCTGGAGTACCTGGTCGAAACGTATGCGAAGCATCTGACGCATCATCTGAAATTCGTGCGCGAGAAACGGCGGTTGCTGGGCAAGCCGCTGGGTTGAGGCTTGAACGCCCTGACGATCGCGAGTGATTCTTGTTAGCCGCGGGACTTGTCCCGCGCGCTAGCTGGTTCGATGTCGCACCAACCGGAGTTCCGCGCCGCGCAAGTTAGCGCGCGGAGTAAACTCCGCGGCTAACAGCGTCGGTGACGTGATCGGTGAGTCGGGTCGTCTTACGTCGCACTCTTCAGGAACGTCGCGATGCGGTCGAAACCCGCTTCGAGCACCGGCAAGCTCGTCGCGAACGACACGCGGGCGTAGCCTTCGGCACCGAACGACGAGCCCATCACCGTGGCCACGTTGTGCTGTTCTAGCAGGGCCAGACACCATTCAGTGGAATTCGTGACCTTGGTGCCACCGTACGTGCGGCCCAAGTGTTTGCTGATGTTCATGAAGGCGTAGAACGCGCCGGCCATGTCGGGGCAAGTGACGCCCGGCAGTTCGGCGATCCGCTTCTTGACGTAGTCGCGGCGCTTGGCGAATTCGCCCAGCATGTCGGCCACGCATTGCTGCGAGCCTTCGAGGGCAGCGACGGCCGCGTACTGACTGACGCTCGATGGGTTCGAGGTCTCCTGACTTTGCAGATCGCCCATCGCCGTGGCGACATTGGCCGGCGACATCGTCCAGCCGATTCGCCAACCGGTCATGGCGTAGGTCTTGCTGACACCATTGACAAGAATCGTGCGCTCGACGAGCCCAGGCCGCACCGTAGCGAAACTCGCGAAGCGGTGACTGCCGTAGGTTAGCCGCTCGTAGATTTCGTCAGCCACGACGATCAGGTTGTGCTTGAGCACCACGTCGGCCAGGGCCGCCAACTCTTCGGGCGAATACATACTGCCGGTGGGATTCGACGGAGAGCACAACAGCAGCACCTTGCTGCGCGGCGTGATCGCGGCGGCCAGTGCCTGGGGCGTGAGCTTGAAGTCGGCCGACTCTTCAGTCTGCAGAATGATCGGCTTCGCGCCGGTGAGCTTGACCAGTTCGGCATAGCTGACCCAGTAGGGCGCAGGAATGATGACCTCGTCGCCAGGGTTCAACAGCACCGTGAAGACATTGTGCAACGAGTGTTTGGCACCATTGGAGATCACGACCTGGTTGGGCTTGTAGTCGATGCCGTGCCGGCGGGCGTAATCGGCAACGATCGCCTGCTTGAGCTCGGGAATGCCGCTGGCGACGGTGTAATGAGTGTGGCCTGACTGCATCGCGCGGACGGCGGCGTCGCAGATGTGTTCTGGAGTATCGAAGTCGGGCTCGCCGACGCTGAAGTCGTAGACGGTTTTGCCGGCGGCTTTTAGGGCCTTGGCTTTGGCGGCCATCGCCAAGGTGGCCGAGGGTTCGAGGGCCTGAACGATTTTCGAGATTTCGATTGCCATCGGGGTGTTGCTGTGGGGGGCCAAGGAAGGGCGCCGGCGGGCACGTTAGAAACGGACCATCTTACGGGCGGCCGGGTTCGGTTCCAAGGAGCCGAATTGGGGACTTAATCGGGAGTGGAGCAGGGAATTGCCGATCTGTTAGCCGCGGGACTTGTCCCGCGCGCTAGCTCGACTCGGGTCTAAACCCCCAAGTTCGGTCTTGAAACGGCGTCGGACCAGCTAGCGCGCGGGGTAAACTCCGCGGCTAACAATTGCACACCGTTCCGCTGCACTTCAGTCGTCGAGAATAAGGAGCTTGGGGAATTTTTGCTGCAGGGCGTCGGTGCCACGGCTGGTGACTAAAGGGCAGCGAAGGTCGAGCTCATCAAAATCGGTTACGCCCTGAAGATGTGCAACACCACTGTCAGTCAGTAAAGCGCTTTCAATCGAAAGATGGCGGATCTTTCCCATCTCATTAAGCGCCTTGGTGGCAGTTGCCAGATCCGAGTCAACCAACTGACGCCGCCCGTACTGTCCGAAGTACACATGCCACGGGCCACGCCGCAACGGTATGAAACGATCAATGTTTGATTCTGGTGATCGAAGAACGACGACTCCGCCCAACTCCGTAATCGCCTCGATTGCGGCTCTTTGACGAAGCCCTGGCCGAATCAACGGCCCAAGGATTCCGAAGACGATCGCCGCCAGCGTGACCATCACGATCAGCCCGCGGAGGCCGAAGCGAAACCGACGGCGACGCTTGGGCGCGGCCGAATCGTTCGCGGGCGTGGCGATTTCTAGCGACATAACCCCCATCATGCCAGCGAGTTAGGCCAACTGGCAATTGGCTTTTAGTCGCACCCCCACAGAAATCGATGGCATTTACGTGTACAAATGCTATTGTTTCTGTACACACGTATATTATATTGTTGCTGCGTCAACGGAGTGCAGGTTCGGGGGGACGGCCGCAATTCGCCGGCTGTCCGCTCTCCCACGCGGAGTGTTTTGCCATGAGTCATAGTCAGCAGATGGACAAGCTCACCAGTCGCCAGCGGGAAGTGTACGAATTCATCCGCGACAAAATTCGTGCGCGGGGCTACGGCCCCACCGTGCGCGAGATCGGCACGCACTTCCATATCAGCTCGCCCAACGGCGTGATGTGCCACCTCAAGGCCCTCGAAAAGAAGGGGCTGATCAATCGCGAGCCGAACATGTCGCGGGCGATCATGCTGGCGACCGAGCCGGCCGAACAACGCGGCCTGCCGCTGGTGGGGCGTATCGCTGCCGGTGCGCTGGACGAAGCGATTCAGGAAGACAACCGCTTCGATTTCGAAGAGCTGTTCAGCTCGCAGCGCGACGACCTGTTCGTGCTGAAGGTCAAAGGCGATTCGATGATCGAGGACCAGATCAGCGACGGCGATTATGCCGTGATCCGCAAACAGCCGACCGCCCAGCGTGGGCAAACGGTGGTCGCCCTGACCGACGACGGCGAAGCGAGCTTGAAGCACTGGTTCCCCGAAGCGGGGCGCATTCGTTTGCAGCCGGCCAATTCGTCGATGGAACCGATCTATGTCGACAACGCCCAGGTGTTGGGCGTGCTGGTCGGCGTGGTGCGCCGCGTGCCGCGGTAGGGTGTGGTTTCATCGGCCGAGAATTGGTGTCAGGATTGCTCGGTAGAAATCCTGGCGTCGTTTGAGCATCACCACGTTCAGCGTGATGGCTCGGAGGAAGGTTTCTCGGTATTGGCTCCAGTAACGTCGCGCTCGCAGCGCCGATCCGAGCATGCGCTTGAGCGTACGGTTTGAGCATGCAGTTGAGGGTTTCGACTTGCCATTGTTGCGTGGAGTTGCATTGCGCGTAACGCCTCACGTGCAGCCGCGATTCCATCTGGCGTCGCCAGTAGCTGCTCGGTTAGCTGCTCGGTGGTTTTTCATCCAGACTTCTCTGGTCTTCGCAATTATCTCGTGCCCGGTTGCTGCGGCCGATCCGCTGGAAAACTCGATTGGTTTGAAACTGGTTCGCATCCCGGCCGGCGAATTCATCATGGGTTCGCCCGCGACCGAGAAAGGGCGACGCGAGGACGAGCCGCAGCGGCGCGTCCGCTTGACCCGTCCCTTCGAGTTGGGACAGTTTGAAGTGACACGCGGGCAATATCGCCAGTTCGTCGATGCGACGAAGTACAAGTCGGATGTGGAACGCGGCCTACTCGGCGGCTACGGCTTCGACAGCGATACCGACCAGCTGGCCGGCCCTGACAAAAAGTACACCTGGCATTTCACCGGATTCCCCCAGACCGACGAACACCCCGTCGTGAATCTCACCTGGAATGACGCGCTGCGTTTTTGTCGCTGGTTGAGCACTAGGGAGAATCGCGTCTATCGTCTGCCCACCGAAGCGGAGTGGGAGTATGCCTGTCGAGGCGGTTCGCAGACGGCGTTCTGCAACGGCGATGACTTTGAGAAAGTCATCGAGGTCGGCAACGTCATTGATAAGGACGCGAGGGCGAAGTTCGACGACCGCATCGCAGTGGCTGGGAGCGACCACTACGTTTTCACGGCCCCCGTGGGCAAGTTCAGGGCGAACGCCTTTGGGTTGCACGACATGCATGGGAATGTGTGGGAATGGACGGCGGATTGGTTTGGCCCGCCCCCCACGACCGACCAGATCGACCCCCGCGGTCCGGAAACTGGGGAGGAGAAGGTGATTCGTGGCGGCGACTGGTATCACGACTGGTCGTTCGCCCGCAGCGCTCAGCGTTACCCCATGCATCCGACTCTCTACCGTCGGCATGCTGGGTTTCGCGTCGTTCGAGAAGCGGACGCGGAGTGAACCTTGGAATACCGATCATTCTTCGGGCGGTTGGCTTTCCCACCCGCGCGAGGGAAAGCGTTCCCGACATCTTTTCGATTATGCGGCGGCTCGCGTGGCCAGTTGTTGTTCGATCCGCTCGATAACCATGGCGGATTCGAGATCGCGCAAACATCGATGTTCGTGGCGGCACTGCCGCAGTTTGCGCAAGTAGCAGGGCGAACACTCGAGATCCAGCCTCACGACCGCTTCGGGTCGTTGATAGGGCCCCGTGCGCAGCGGGCTCGTCGGCCCAAAGACGGAGACCAACGGGCGACCGCACGCCGCGGCCAGGTGCATGGTGCCTGAGTCGTTGGTGACACAGAGCGCGGCGCGCCGCATCAGGGCGGCCAGCACGGCGAGCGACGTGCGCCCCGCCAGGTCGATGGCGCTATCGCACACTTGGGCGACCGTGCGGCAACGGTCGGCATCGCGCGCGGCGCCGACGACGAGGGTCCGCATGCCGCGCGCTTCGAGGTGCCGGGCGACTTCTCCGAACCGCTCGGGCGCCCAGTATTTAGTCTCCCAAGTGGTGCCAGGAGAAATCACCGCGAACGGCTGACCAGCCAGCCCGATATCGTCCAACAATTCGCTGGCTTTGTGTTCGACCTGCGACGGCAGGTGAACCGTGAAGTCGGGCGGATCGCGATCAAGGTTCAAGAGATCGGTCAACCACAGGTAGCGATCAACCGCGTGGCGATCCATCGTCGGCACTGGCACGCGATGTGAGTAGGCCAACCAGGCCCCTTCGCGGGCTCGCGAGTATCCGACGCGGCACTTCGCGCCGGTCGCCAAGGTGAACACGGCCGAGCGGGCTTGTCCGTGCACGTCGACGACCAGGTCGTAGCGAGCGCGCCACAGTTGGCGCAACAGTCGCGCGACACCGAGTGTCGCCGTCGGGCTGAAGGCAAATCGCGCGTACTGTCGGCGCGGGAAGAGCACCGTGCCCGATAACGCAGGATGGGCCCGCACCAGGTCGGCGTTCTCGGGCGTGATGAACCAATCGATCTGCGCGTCGGGATAGCGCTTGCGCAGTTTGACCAGCACCGGCAGCGTGTGGATGACATCTCCCACTGCGGACGGTTTGATCAGCAGGATGCGGGAGAAGTTGCGCTGGGCCAGAGATGTCATATCAGTGGAGTGGGCCTTCACAGGTAATGGCATGGCGGGGGACAGGAGTCGTTTCTGGAGGAACACCCGTGAGCGATTCCAGTCCCCACTTCGACCAGTACCATCTACATTCATCAAGCAAATGGGACGAGCTTCTTGACCGTGGCCGACACGCGGTGCTTCCAGACGTGCCAGCGGGCGCGGGCGTCGTCGGTCACCCAGTTGAACTGGATTACGCGGCGCGCGCCGACGAACTGCTTATGCCCGTGCCAGGAGTTGTTGCTGCGGCGGAACATCAGCAGCGTCCCTTCGTGCGGCGGGACTTCAGCGATGTAGTCGTCGAGGTTGTCGCGCGAACGGAGCAAGCGCAGCCGCCCACCAGGGCTTTCCCAGGCAGGGTTCATGTAGATTAGCGCCGTGATAATCTTGCTCGGCGTGTCGGTATGGATGCGACCATCCTTGGCGCAGCACTGGCCGCGAGCCGTGATGACCGTGGGGCGGTCGTCGAGGTCGATGCCAAACTTTTGTTCGCAAATCTCGCGAAACTCGGGGCCACGCAGCTCGTCGGCCATTTCGTTAAAGGCCGGGCCGCACGGCACGTGTTCGATCGGGAAGCTGCCATGCTGGGCGATGGTCGGATAATCGGCATTGATCGCCGCGCAGGCTGCGGGGTCGATGAAGCCGGGGAGGATCAGATAATCGAACGGTTCGCGCACCAGCGGCGCGGCGCGGAGCGCGTCGAGGTTCAGCATCGATTCGGACATGAGTTTGGCCCTCCTGAAAGACAGCGATTTGAGCGGCGAGCGAATGAATGGCCCCCAATCGCTCACGCCGACTGTTCGAGTTGATTGACCTGGTTGATTTTGTTGTAGAGCGTCTTGAGACTGATCCCGAGCTCCTCGGCTGCCTTGGGCTTGTTGCCGCCGTGCTTTTCGAGGACCTGCTGGATGACTTGCATCTCGATCTCGCGCAAGGGGAGCGCACCGACGAGCTTGAACTGCGGGCCCTGCAAGCGGCGCTGCAGGAAGCGGCTCGGCAGGTGCTCGGCGCGGATCGGCCCTTCGTCGCACAGAATGGCCGAGTGCTCGAGGACATTGGCCAGTTCGCGCACGTTGCCAGGCCAACAATGTGATTCGAGGGCCTTGAGCGCGTCGGTGGCGATCAGCTCTTCACCCGCCTTGGAGCCGCGACGGAACCGCAGCAACAAATGCCGGGCAAGCTTCGGCAGGTCTTCAAGCCGCTCGCGCAGCGGGGGCAAGTGAATCTCGAACGTGTTGATGCGGAACATGAGGTCTTCGCGGAAGTCGCCGTGTGCGACCATGTCGTCGAGATTGCGATGCGTGGCGCAAACGACACGAACATCGACAATGAACGACGTGTTGTCGCCAACGCGGCGGATCTCGCCACTTTCAAGAAATCGCAGCAGCTTGGCCTGCATCCCTTTGGGGAGCTCGCCAATTTCGTCGAGAAAGAGCGTGCCACCGTTGGCGACTTCAAATAGCCCGACGCGGTGCTCGTCGGCCCCTGTGAACGCGCCGCGACGATGGCCGAACAATTCGCTCTCGATCAGGCTTTCGGGGAGCGCGCCGCAGTTGATGGCCACGAAGGGCATCTCAGCCCGCAGGCTTTGATCGTGAATGGCGCGGGCAGCCAGCTCCTTGCCGGTGCCAGTTTCGCCGAGCAGTAGGGCCGTGGAATTGGTCGGGGCGACCTTGGAGATCAGCCGGCGCATTTGTTCCATGCGGGGCGAGTCGCCGACGAGCTCCGACTTGCCTTCGAGACGTTCGAGTTGGCGCTTGACGGCGCGATACTTGTTCGTCAGCTCGCGTTTTTCGGCGACACGGGCCAACAGCGCGTCGAGTTCAACGAGCTTGCAAGGCTTGGTCAGGTAGTCGAACGCGCCGTGCCGCAGCGCGGCAATCGCCGTTTCGACCGAGCTTTTGCCGGTGAGCACCACGGCTTCGGTATCGGGGTTGAGCTCTTTGGCCCGGGCGATTACTTCGATGCCGGTGAGGCCGGGCATGTCGAGATCGACGAGCAAGCAGTCGTAGGTGTTCTTTTCGAGCGCGGCAACGGCCGTGACGCCGTCGGGGCAGACGGTTGCCTCGTGCCCCATGCGGGGCAGTTCCAGGCTCATCAGCTCCTGCAACGAGCGCTCGTCGTCGGCGAAGAGCAGCTTGAGGCGCTTACGCGGCTTGGTAGCGATGATGAATCTCCTCGACTTCGGCGCTCGACGGCAACGTGACGCGAAACTGTGTTCCCTGGCCTGGTCCCGCACTCGTGGCTTCGATCTGGCCGCCGTGGTCGGCCACGATGCGGTAGGTGATCGACAGACCCAACCCAGTCCCCTGGCCCCCTCGTTTGCGTGTGAAGAATGGTTCGAAGATGTGCTCGAGCACGTCGGGCGTCATGCCGCAGCCATCGTCGGCCACGATCAGTTCAACCTGGCCGAGCCGCTCGCCGAGCGTGACTTTCACGCGGCCGCCGGCGTCGACGCTGTCGAGCGCGTTGGTTAGCAGGTTCAACAGCACCTGCTTGATCTCCTGCGGATTGACACAGGCTCGCAGCGCGCGGTTGGGTAAAAACTCGATGCGTTTGTTTTGGTACTTGCCGAGGTGCCCGAGCATGCCGATGACGCCGTAGATCAGCTCGACCAGGTCGGCGTCTTGCCGCTGCACGTCTCCCAGGCGGGCGAAATCGAGCAGCCGAGACGTGATTTCCTTGCAGCGGAACGCTTCGTCTTGAATCATCCGCAGGTACTGCGGCGCGACCCCGCGATCTTCGCCCGGCGGAATCAGCTCGGCCAGGCGGCTTTCGAGCGACTCGGCGCACATCGCGATCGAGGCCAGCGGGTTATTGATCTCATGGGCGACACCAGCCGCCAAGAAGCCGACGCTCGCCAACTGTTCGCTCCGCACGACTTGCTTGGTGCGCTCTTGCACCTGGCGATCGAGATCGTCGCGAATGTGCTGGAAGCGTTCGGTCATATCGTTCATCGCCTCGGCCAGCTCGGCCATTTCGTCGTAGCTGTCGAGCCGGATGCGATAGTCGAAGTGACCGGCCGCGACCTTGCGCGAGCCCTTGATCAAGATTCGTAGCGGGCGGAAGACCCAGTCGTAGAACAGCTTGACTAACAACACCAACAGCAGGCCAGCGAGGATCGACGTGATCCAGCAGACGTAGATCAGCGAGCGATACTCGTTGCGAACTTCGCCGGCCAGGTGCTGCATATCCTTTTGCAGCGACGTGGGGAGTTCGAAGGCCGACGATTGCAGCGCCGCGCACTCGCGGGCCAGCGAAGCGGTTTGCGCCGGGTTTCGCAGCCAGCCGCGGTCGCCGGCGATGGCGGTCACGCGGGCAAACGTATCGGCAAAACCATCGAGCCGAGCCCGTTCGTTGCGGCTCGCGTAGAAACGCGTCTTGAGCTGCTCGTTGTGCTTGATCTGTTCCTGGTAGGAGTCGATCGTGTCGACGATGATCGCGATGTGCTTCTCGATTTCGAGATGCAGCGATTCGTCGGATTGGCCGAGCTCGTTGTCGGGGAATTCAGAGACATGAATCCGCGGCAGATCGTCGATCAGCAGCCGCAGCTCGGAGGCCTCTTGAATGAGCGTGGTGGCCAGCGGCAGTTCGTTCGCGCGCGAGCTGAGGCTTTTGACCATGCCGCGGTAGGCATAAAGTCCATGCAGGCCCGTGCCCGATGCGATCGTCACGATGACGACCAGCAGGACGAGACCGGCCAAAAGCTTATTGCGAATAGGCCAACGCGCAAGCACCGCAGGCGACCTCCATGCCGCCTCTTGGCGCGGAAAAATCCCCTGCTTCCATGAGCACCGCGCCTAAGAGGGCCGAAGTGTAGCACCGTCCGGCGAAACCGGGCAAGGCCAGAGATTGGCGGACTGTTGTGCCCCCGGCGACGCGAAGAATCACGGGCTTTTCGATGAATTAATCGAAATGCACCGACGCACCCGGCCGCACGTAGCCCCAGACTCGCAGGACGCCAGCGCTAGCGGTGAACGGTGCACCGACCCGCCGGAGCAGAGCGACGATTTCATCCCGCCGATCTTGTTGACCGCAAATGGGGTCAATCTCCAGCCATTCGATACCCAGGTATGGGCGCGGATGGTAGTACCATTCGGCGTCCCATTCGCTGATGCGCGATGTCGTTACTTCCTGGATTCGGAAACGCGGCACCGGGGGACCAAGAGCAAGAATCCCATGACAGGTCTCACGCCACTTGGTTTCGTTCATTACCGATACAAGCTGACCTCGCCTGACATGGCTTGCGACGTCGGTTCGGTAGTGCTCCAAGTCAGTCATTTGGAATTCGCCATGATCTGGTGAATCGTCGGCAGCACGCCGTCGACCCAGGCCGCGCAGCCAGCGGGGGCCAGATGACAGGGATCGTCGAAATGCGCCCCGTCTTTAGGAATCACGGCGTCGAGATCGACGTAATGCACGTCGGGGTGCTGCGCAACCAGCTCACGCAGGACGGCATTTTCGGCGGCGACGCCGGCCCGCACCGCCTCGGGCTCGCCCCAGCATTCGACCGGCCCGAAGTGGGCGCCGTAGCTCAACTCGTGCTTGACGAACTTTTTCTTGGTGTAATCGGCCGGGATGTGCGAGGCATATCCCAGCAGCAGCAGCGGCTCGCCACGCTGGGCGGCCAATTCGATCAGCCCCGTGACGTTATTGCGATAGCTGACCGTGGTTTTGACGTCGCGGCCAAAGTCGTTCCACTCGCCCCCCGGAGGATTGTCGCGCGGTAGATACCAGTGCAGCTTGGGGGAATCGAGCGCGCCGATCAGCGTGTCTTCGATCGTGAATGGGGTGACGAGCCAGTTAATTTCTCGATGCTGCTCGAAGCGGTCGAGCCGCTTGTACCACGAGCAATGCGTGAGATCTTCGCGGAACATCTCCGGTGGGCAGTTGTTCATGCGCGTTTCGTTGATCGCTTCGTAGAAGACCACCAGATCGAAATGTTGGTGAGCCATCCGCTCGTACTTGAGCAGACAGTCGCGCGAGGTGAGCGCGCGGGCCGAGCAGTTCCAGATCTTGACGGGGCGCGACTCCTGGGCGTTGAGTTTTTCGCCGAGCAGCGCCGCGATGTTGCCATGCTTGGCGTGCAGCACCGAACCGCCGAGCAGCAGGATGTCGAACGTCTCGTCGCCGCGCGGAATGGCAGCCGTGGCCAGGCCCGTCTCTTCGAGTTCCGGATAGAAGCGGCCCGACCAGATCTGATCCATCCGCAGGAACGGAACTCCCCAGCGTTTCCACCAATACCCGCGGCAGACCAGTTCGACGATCACGAGCATGTAACAGGCGTAAACAACCCACCCGATCAGCCTGCGCTTCAGCGAGCGCGGCGCGGGGCTCGGCTTCTGGCCACGACGGTGGCCGGGCGTTCGCAGCGGTTCTTTCTCGTGGGTGGCAGCGTCGACTGCCGTCGGCGGAGCGTTCGAGAGCGTGGCAGTTTGATTCATCGGAACGTTCCGTAAGTGGAAGCCGCGGCGGGCCCCAACGGGCGCAATCAACGGCGCGATCGGCTCGGGGCGGCGGATGTGCAGGGGCAAACTCTATCCCAGAGCCGCGCGACGGGGCAATGGAGATCCGGCGCCGCACGATCGTTAAACTCGGCCCGCCGACACCACGTCACGAATCGTTAAGCCGCGGCCGGCATTGCGCGATACCGATTCCTGGGAATGCTAGCAGTGAAAAGCGATTGCCAGCAGGCAATTCCAACCCGCGTTGCCGCGTTCTGCCGATCCACTTATTATCGTCCACCCCACATGGGGCGAGGCAGGGCGACGTACCGGACGTCAGCGCGCGGCGAGGCATCGTGCGGTCGGTGACCGCAAGCACACCGGGCGTCGCGGACCAATCGAATCAATCAGTCACCGAAAGAGCGGCATGTCTGGATTCTGGCGGCGAATGTCAGGTGGATCGCGTTGGCGGCTCTGCGGACGGGTTGTCGCCGTGCTGGCGCTCGTGGCGGCCGCGTTCGGCCTCAACCAGTTGTTCTGGAATCATCACGTCAAGCGTTTTCAAGAGTTGCGCCCGGGCGTGGCTTATCGCTCGGGACAGCCGTCGGAACTGGGACTCAAGTACCTCATCGCCCGGCGCGGCGTGAAGACGGTGATCAGCCTGCAACTTTATCCGGCGTCGCTGCGTAAGGGTGTGTACGACCCGGGCAAGCCAAGCGGCGGTCCCGAGGCGCCGTGCGTCGAGCGGCTGGGAGCCCACGCCCTACATTGGTCTCTTGGCGAGGAAGCCTATTGGCCCTGGCCGAGCCCTTGGATTTACGAAGCCTGGTTTCGCACGGTCGATGATCCGGCAAACTGGCCGATCGTGATCCACTGCCAGGGAGGTCGGCATCGAACGGGCACGTTGGCCGCACTCTTTCGTCTGGAATACGATCGCTGGCCGGTCGAGCAGGCGCTGGCCGAAATGTACTCATTCAAGTTTGGTTCCCCCGTTCCCTTGCAAGAACACAACCTGCGCACCTATTTGCCGCGACCGCGCCCGAGCGTCGAGGAGTGGGGGACACTGGCGGCCGAGCTGAGCCCTTGGTTGACGCCCGCCGAGCGTGGGGACTTTGCAGCGGCGGTGTATCGTTTGCGCCAGCGTAGGGCCGAGCCGGCGCTGCAAGCGGCGCTGCTGCGATCATTGAACGGCGACGTAGACTTCGCGCTGTGTCTCGTGGCGCGACTGGTCGACGCGGCCGACGAACCGTTGGCGGCTCCCTTGGCAGCGCGAGCTGCCGCGATCATCGAGCGGAATTCTGCGCCTGCTCGCGATTGGTCGACAGCGGCGGCCACGATCGCAGATTTTGGCACACCCCAACAGCAAACGCGGCTTATTGAGGTGTTGACCTCCGAACCGCTCGATCACCCTCCTACCGAGCGCTATGCCGCGTTGGCCGCGGGCGTGGCCAATCGCTACACGGCCAATCGTGCGCCGTATCTGCGCGTGCTCTTGGCCGACGAGCGACACCATCCGGAGCCGGCGGCACGGAAGTATCGATACTGTGAGACGGCAGCCGCCCGACTGTCGGTGCTTGCCGAGCAGAACTTCGTCGAAATCGAGGGGCATCTGGCCGACTGGCCGCATGCCCCCGAGCGTGCGAAGTGCTGGCTGGACACGCACGAGCAGCTAGAGCAGTTATCGACCTTGATTCCGCCCGAGACCCCGGGCGTCGCGCGCGTGGCCGGGCGCGAGAACGACGAAGGACAAGGCGCGCTGCGGCCCTAGACGGGAAATCGAAGTTTCCGAAGCCGGCGACAGGCACCCAGCCGGCTACGGAGCGCGGCGCTGCTTGCCACGCTGGCTGCGCAGCTCGTTCATCATAAAGCTGATCGATTGGCAACGTGAGCGCACGGCCACATCGAAGCGCTTTTCTTGAGCCGCGGATGCGGCCGCGTCGTCGAGCGTGCGGAAGCGTTGCCAGTCGATGTCCCAGCCTTCTTCCATGGCCGCCTGCTGGAGCTGCTGACTGATGTTCGCTAGTTCGTCTACCAGCTCTGGCCCGGGCGGGCAGTTGCACGTGCGGTGCGGGCCACGGCCATAACGCCCGGCGACCTGCGGCGTGGGAGTTTTCTTCTCCGGCTGCAACGGTCGCGCCACACGCGACAAGACCGCGCCTACGGCGCTGGCAGCCGCGGCTACCCAGCAAGCAATCGCCAAAGTGGACTGCCCAGCCGCGAGCAACACTCCACCGGTTGCCGCGAGACCGGCGGCCACGAGGCCGAAGATTACTGAGAGCGACGCCCCGGGCCCAGCAGCAACTTCGGTGACCGGGCCCGCTTCGGGGGAGGAAATGAGGTGTGAATCTTTTACCTTGGCCACAATTACGGTGATGTTATCTGGCCCGCCGCGCAAGTTCGCCAGATCGATGAGCGACTGGACCGCTTCCTGCGGAGTACATGAGGCCAGGATCCCGCACAATTCTTCGTCGGTCACCTGGCCGGTCAAGCCGTCGCTGCATAGCAAGAAGGTATCGCCGACCGCCAAAGGAAATGGACCCTCGCGATCGACATCGACTTTGGGGCCGGGACCCAACGAACGAGTAATAATATTCTTGGGAATAAACGCCGAGACCTGGTCGTCGCGCAGCGAACCGCCGGCGGCCATCTCCCACACCAGACTGTGGTCGAAGGTTAATTGATCGAGTTGGTGCCCCCGCAATCGATAGACGCGACTATCGCCGACGTGGGCGACGACCGCGCCCGTGGGCAGCAGCAGCAACGTGCTGGCCGTGGTCCCCATGCCGTGAAACTCGGCATTGGCCTGGCCGCGCTCGTGGATCTTGTTGTTGGCCTCTTCGACCGCGTGGCGAATGGCTTCGCCCGGCGGATCGTCAAGTAGCTTGGCATAGGTGAGCGGCACGGCGTCGGCCGCCAGCTTGCTGGCCAGTTCGCCGGCCGCGTGGGCCCCCATGCCATCGGCCACGAGAAACAGATGGCCACGCGCGCGCCATTGCTCGTCCGACTTAGCGATCGCCACGGCGAACGAGTCTTGGTTATTGGCCCGCCGCAAACCGACGTCGCTCTGAACGGCATAATCAACGCCGGTCGACCAGTTCGGCGTGATAGCAGTCATCGGAGGAGCCACGGGGGGAGGTTTGACGACGGTCGGAAGCCAGCAAATTCTACTCTGCCTATCCGCCGGACAATAGCACGCCCGGCAAGCCTTCGGCATTCGCTGGGAGCGTCCTGGGCTGCCCATTCCGCGCAGTCGCGCGATACGGTGCGGCCGGCGCGTCGCCAGCCGTGGTTTTGATCGCCGGCGGGGCGTCCGATTGCTCAGATCGCTCTGGTTCGCCGACGGGGCGGTTCGTATACTCCCGACCGTCAAAACCGGGCCGTTCGGCCCGCTTCGCGGCTCCCGCTGCGGTTCGTCCAGTTCCCTAGTCCGACGTCCCGAGCCCGGCTAAATCGCCGGGTCTGGGCTCGTACCAATCACGCACGCCATGCACAGATCGCACCGACCGCCGAGAAGCCTAGCTACGCGAATGGTGCTGTTGGCACTCGTCGTGTTGCTGATGCCGGCGCTCACCGGGTGCGTCCAACGTCGCTTGTCCATTCGCAGCAATCCGCCCGGCGCGTTGGTCTATGTCGACGGCTACGAGATCGGGCGGACGCCGTGCTCGACGCAATTCACGTACTACGGCAAACGCCAGTTCCGTCTGGTGCTCGATGGCTACGAAACGCTCACGACCGAGCAGCGAATCTGGTTTCCCTGGTATCAAGTGATCGGGGTCGACTTCGTCGCGGAGAACCTCGTGCCGTGGGAAATCCGCGACGAGCGCGACCTGGTGTTCAACATGCAGCCCTTGCGCGGCGTGCCGACCGAAGAGTTGCTCGAGAATGCCGAACGATTGCGCGCCGGGAGCCGTATGACTGGCCTGGTGCCCGCGGGCGGCGAACCGGCCATCTTGCAGACCGCGCCAGACACTGCGTCGCTAGTGCCGACTCGTGGCGCCGCTCCTCTGCGGCCTGGCGATCCGCCGGGCGCAGTGGTTGGATTGAGCCCGCCAGCGAGTGGGCCCAACGGAACACGGCCGGCTCCATCAGAAGCCGAGCGCACGGCCGCGGCGCCGGTGCGTTGGCTGTCGCCGAACGTGCGACGCTAGGGGGACACGTCGCGTTGGCCGATTCGCAACCGCCGCTTAGCGGTTGTACTTGACCGGCGCCTGTCGTTCGAGCGCGCCGCGCACACCCAGCCGCCCCGGCTCACGCGCAATCTTGTCAGTAAAGACGCGCGCGTCGTCAAGAATCGGCCGTAAGCGTCGCGTCAACTGCTCGACGTTGTCGATCGTGGCGGCCAGCTTGTTGTACAACTCCGGATCGTTGAGCAACTGGCCCAGCGAGCCTTGCGAGTTGTTCAGCGCGCCGGTGAATTGCCCCATCTCGTCAAGCACCAGCGAAAGCTTTTTCGTGCTGCGCTCGATATTGCCAACGATCTCCGGACCTTGTCGCCCCAAAGGCTCGGTCAGCCCCTTGAGATTCACGAGGTTGTCGTCGACGGTTTGGAACGTTTGCTGCAAGCCGTTGAGCGTGGTGCGCGCGTCTTGCAACAGGGTTGGCAACTCGGCGACACTCTGCTTCAAATCTGCTTTGAGTTTGTCGTCCCCCAAGAACTCATTGACGCTGCCGACCGCCGTTTGCAGTCCTTCGAGCGTCGACTCGGCCTTGTCGATGATGCGGCTAAACTGCTCGTCGTTCCCTTCGAGCAAATCGTTGACGCGGCCCGCCAATTCACCAATTTGATCGCTCGTGCTGCCCACGGAACGCAGCAAGACCGCGAAATCTCCCTGCATGTTGCCCAGCACCTTGAACGGATCGGGCGTGGCGACACCGTACATCAATTGCCCATCTTTGACCGGTGCCGTAGGTAGGCCCTTATCGGTGACGCGGACGAATTCGAGATCCGAGGCCCCCAACAGCGAGCCGGTTGAACGGCAGATGTCGTTTTCTTGCAGGGGAACGGTTCTCTGAATGCGGGCGGTGACCATCACGCCCCCTTCGGGCGCGAAACGCACGTCGCTGACGCGGCCAATGAGGATGCCGTGCATGCGGACGGCCGTGTCGTTGCTGACGCCGCGGACTTCGGGGAAGTGAACATACACGGTGTACGAACCCTGGAGCAGTGTCGGCAATTCGCCAAACAACAGCACCAGAATGACGGTGATGATGATGACGGCCACCACCATCACGCCGACACGGAACTGTACGATGCGTTCGTCCATGATCGCTCTTGCCCGATGCTGGTGATGTCGCGGTCAGTTGACGCGAGCCGGCCCCAACCGAAAGTTGCGAGGCGCGGCGCATGCCCAGCGCGCGACGTCGGTGCTAGGTATCTTCCTGAAATTCTTCGGCGTAGTGGTTTTGTTCGTACATTTCGCTGAGTCGTTCGCCCGCCTCGCCGCGCACGAACTGCGAAACGCGCGGATCGTCGGAGTGTTCGATATCCTCGGACGAGCCGTCGAAGACAATCTGCGGCTCGTCCGGTTCCAAACGCGACGTCGGATAGAACATCACGACGCGATCGGCCACCTTGTGCGTCGTGCGCATATCATGCGTAACGATGACGCTGGTCACTGGGTAGCGCTGGCGCGTGCGCAGCATCAGTTCGTTGATCACATCGCTCATGATCGGGTCGAGCCCCGTCGTGGGTTCGTCGTAGAGCACGATCTCGGGATTCAGCGCCAACGCTCGGGCCAGACCCACGCGTTTACGCATACCGCCCGAGAGTTCTGCCGGCTTCTTGGTCACGACCGTCGAGGGGAGGCCCACTTCTTCGAGCCGAGCCAGCACGATGTCGCGGATCTCGTCTTCGCTTTTACGCGTGTGCTGTCGCAACGGGAAGGCGACGTTCTGGCCGATCGTCATGCTGTCGAACAACGCCGCCATCTGAAACACAAAGCCGAACCGCGTGCGCGCGGCCGACAGTTCGCGTTCGGTCAGCTTCGCCAGATTGCGGCCGTCGAAGCGAACTTGCCCCCGGGTGGGCGTAATCAAGCCGATCAGCGTCTTGAGCAGCACCGTCTTGCCGCAACCGCTTTCGCCGATGATCGCCAGCGTCTGCCCACGCGGAATGTGCAGGTCGATGCCGCGCAGCACTTGCTGC
Source organism: uncultured Planctomycetaceae bacterium (assembly GCA_964495375.1). Lineage (GTDB taxonomy): Bacteria > Planctomycetota > Planctomycetia > Pirellulales > JAEUIK01 > JAIESQ01. Next base: position 19,238 of record CAZBWM010000023.1, read on the forward strand.
TTGCCAAAGGTGACATCGACGTCGTCGATATCGACCAGGAATTCGGCATTGTCGTAGGCGGCAGGCATGGGTAGTGATTAGTGGTCAGTGGTCAGTGGCTAGGTGATCAGTGATCAGGAATAGAGGCGCGCTAACGGTGGAAGTTGGCTGAATCGGAATTCCTAGCCACTAGTCACTGCTCACTAGCCACTAAATGAGTTTTCCCGCGTTCGGCCAGAGGAAGTAGTACAGCGAATTGAGCACGATACCCAATTGCAGATCGAGAATCAGAATCAGCACGAACGACGTGACGAACGCGCCCGTGGCGGCGCGACCGACGCCTTCGGCGCCGGGATCGCAATAGAAGCCGCGGTGGCAACTCAAAATGGCGATCGCCGCGCCGAAGAACAGACTTTTGAACGTGCCGCCAAATACGTCGTAAACCCCGATGAACTCCTGCGAATTCTCCCAGTACTGGTGCGAGTCGATTCCCAGCCGCACGATACTGAAGAACGCGCCGCCGACGATGCCCATGAAGTCGGCCATGATCGTCAGCGTGGGAATCAGAATCAGGCAGCCGAGGAATCGCGGCACGACCAGGTAGTGGATCGGATTGGCCCCCATGCTGGCCAGGGCGTCGATCTGTTCCGTCACGCGCATGGTGCCGAGCTCGGCCGCCATGGCGCTCCCGACGCGGCCGGCCAACATCGTGGCCGCCAGCACCGGGCCCAACTCGCGGACCAGCGACATATTGATGACCGCCCCCAATCGCGATTCGAGATTGAGCATGCGGAATTGATCGTAGCTCTGCACGGCCAGCACCATGCCGATGAACGTGCCCGTGAGCGCGACCACCGGCAGGCTGAGCACGCCAATCTGATAAAACGCGGGGAGCAGCGTCTCGCGGCGCGGCAGGCGGGTGAACATCCACGCCACGACGCGCAGTCCAAAGACCGAGACGTTGCCCAGCGCTACGATCCAATCGACGATCAAACTGCCGAGATCGGCGACCCATTCGCTGGCGGCAGCCAGCGGTCGAAAGCGGCGGCGGGGCAATTCCCACTGCGTGTCGTCGAAGGTCGTGGCCACGGTTGCACCTGAATTGCTAGCTAGAGACGAGAGGCAAACTGCCGGCGCGCGGCAGCGCGTGCGCCCCGCTCTGTACGCGGCTAGTTTGTCGGTAGTTTTTTCGGCCGCCAGACCTTGACGCTTGAAGCGGATTTAAGGATCGGCGAAGCTGGGTAAATTGGCGATAATCGGCAAGCATTTTGCCGTGCCCACTCGACACGAACTCGCGGCTATGCCAGCGGCTGGTCGCCAGCACGGAGGAAGCCCATTCACGCTCCGCGCCAGAGGTCGATTGGCCGCTTGACAGGCGAAGTTACAAATCCTCACCAAGCGCGGTGTACGCCATAGGTGTCTAAGCCCGCGTCGGCACTGAGCAAGACTGCCCCCTCGGCAAGCGCTTGGGCGACCAGTAAGCGATCGAACGGATCGCGATGGTGATGAGGGAGGGCGACAAGCCGGGCCAGATGATCCAGCTCGATCGGAAGCAGCGTGGCCGCGGTATCAGCTAGTCCTGCCTGAATCGTATTCTCGAACGACCCGCCGTGTACGACGATCTTTCCGAGGCTGACTTTGATGGCAATTTCCCACAGGCTCGCGACACTGACCAACGATTCGTTTGCCTCGTCATCCAGCAATTGTCGTCCGCGCTGGCTTATTTTCTCGGGGTCCAACACCGACCACAGTAGGACGTGAGTATCGAGCAACAGCCTCACGATACGTAGTCCTCAAAGCCCTGTAAGTGCTCGTCGTCGTCGGCAATGACCTCCAATTTGCCACGCAGCGTGCCGAATTTCCGCTTACGCGGGGCGACAGGTGGCGGAACGAGCTGCGCCACGGGCTGCGTGCCGCGGACGATCACAATCGCGTCGCCGACGCCCAGGTTGTTTACCAACTCTTCAAGGTTGGCCTTGGCTTCTTCTAAAGAAATAATGGTCATGTCGGTGCCTTGAAAATGGCAATTCTGCGCCCAGGCGAGATGGCGCGGAGTCGCGAACGAACGGCGTCGCAATCAAGGTCATTATACGGCGAAATCGGGGAATACGGGGCGCTTGACGACAAGAATAGCGACGCTCACACCCCGCGCCAGAGGTCGATTGGCCGCTTGGCGTCCGTCGTAAATGGCAGCTCGATCTTGCGCCCCTGACCGGCCGAAGCGTAAGCCGCTAGCACAATCTCGAGCGTGGCGCGGCCATCTTCGCCCGTGACTAGCGGTTGCCGATCGTCGCGGACGCACTCGACAAAGTGGGCCATTTCTTGTGGAAAGCCGTAGTTCCAGTTCTCTTCGTAGATTGTGTAGCTCCAGCCGGCCGTGGTGTCGGCCTTCTCGACTGCGTAGTCGTAACCGCGCTTCGAATAGGTGTGGATCGAGTTGCCACGCAGCAGGTCGGCGTAGGCTTGCCCCTCGGAACCAAACAACTCGGCGCGGTCGTCCATGCCGCCGGGCTTGCTCCAGCTTTCTTCGGCCAGGCCCGTGCATGGAGCCTGCAGGTGGCCTCCTTCAAACTGAATGATGATCAGGGCGTCGTCGTCGCCGGTTGTTTTGGCGGCATGCACGGTCGTCTGCATGTGGGCCAGCACGCTGGTGGCGCGCGGCGGATTGCGGCCATCGGGGCCTGAGAGCAACCAGCGGAAAAACTGAATCGCGTGGCAGCCCATGTCGAGTGTGACACCGCCGCCGCTGCGGGCCACATCGTAGAACCAAGGGGCATGCGGCCCGTCGTGCTTTTCCGATTGCTTGACCAGATGCGGGCGACCCAGCGCGCCGGAGTCGAGCAGCCCCTTGAGACGCACGTACTTCGGCGCGAAGCACAACTCTTCGGCGTACATCAGCTTGACGTTGGCCTTGCGGCAAGCCGCGATCATCCGGTCGCACTCGTCGAGGGTGAGCGCCATCGGCTTCTCGAGCACGACGTGCTTGCCCGCCGCTGCGGCAGCCAACACCACTTCGCAGTGCAGGTCGTTGGGGATGCCCAGTACTACGAGATCGATCTCTGGCATTGCCAAGAGTCGGCGATAGTCGGTGAAGTGGTGCGGAATGCCGCGCTTCTCGGCGAAGGCGCGCACGTGCGCTTCCGTCGGTGAGGCCACGGCCAGCACTTCGGCATTGGGCACGCTGCGCAAGGCTTCGTAATGAATGCTGGTGATGAACTGACTGCCGAGTAAGCCGACGCCGATTTTGGACATGGCTGTGCCTATTGCGGGTGCGATTGCCGATTCTGTAGGAGTGCAGAATCGCACGAGCCGCGGCGCGGGACAAGGGCCGGCCGCCGGCGCCAGGCTATGGACTTCAGGAATGGCAGGCCGGGAATCAGGCCTCCGGTGGCAACTCATGCCGCAGGAGCGGCTTGAGATACGTCAACACTGTTGGTTGAAGAGCCTACTTTGCCCGGCGCAGCCGCTGAGCCAGCTTGCTGCTCTTTTCGCGAGCCCGCGTGACCAAGAGCCCACCTTGGGCATCAATCGTCAGCTTACCGGTGATGACCGCGATTTGAAGTCCCCAGAAGCCGGCCACCAACAGCGAGACAATACCGCCGCACCAAGGAGTTGAGCCGCGGGGGCTGATCGCCAGCAGGAAGATGGCCGAAACGAGCGAGACGACCAGCACCGACAACTTGGTTTGCAGCATGCTGCGTCGTTCATCACGGGCGTGCTGCGCCAGGTGCGCCTTGGCGGACGCGTTGGCCAGCTCGCGCATCGCTGCCAGGTCGCACTGACTCTCGGGTGCGATGGTGCGGGCAGGCTTCAGAGGTTTGCGTTGCGGTGCGGGCTCCAGGTCGAGCGTGGTCGTCGCCGATGGTGCAGCAGGGGCCGACCAGCGCGGCACACTCGGCTCGTGCGTTTCGTTTTGGACGGGCTGTGGAGGTTTAGGCGCCGGAGTCGTCGCTTTTGACGCGGAGCGATTGAGGAGCCGTTCCATGTAGCGATCGATCGACTCTTGCAGATCGTCCTCGTCGCCATCACGCCCAGCAGTTGACGACAACTTAACGGAGTCGGATCGAGTTTCCTCGCGACGAACGATTTCGTTGCGAGGCGCTGACGCGGCCGTTTCGCCGCTGGGCAAGTCGTCTGCTTCGTCTTCTGACTCGCGAGTTGAAGTGCAGTGACGCACTTCGGTCGTGCGAACCGTCGTAATTGTCTCAGCGGTCACTTCGGTGGGGCGATCGACGGGATCGCGCAAAATGCCAGCGGCCTGCAAGCGGCGGAGGACGTCGGTGGCGTCGACGTCCGTTTCGTGCGACGCTTCGTCGTCGGCCGGGTCGGCGTCGCCCTCGAGTTCGTCTGCCGCCAAATCCGGCGTGGGGGCTCCGCTCAACTGCTGTTCGGCCTCAAACTTCGAACGCGATTGAGCCAGGGCGACTTCGGCTTCGGAGAGCCGCGATTCGCGCTCGGCGAGCTGCCGCAGTTGGTTTTCGATTTCGGCCTGACGAGCCGCTAGCGCCGCGATTTGCGCTTCGAGCTGACGCGAAGCGGCTTCCTGGGAGTCGGCGCCCTCGCCTGATTCGCTGTCGCGATCGCGAGCGTGGCACTCGCGCGGAGCTGCGGGGCCGCCCGTATCGAGAATCACGCTACTCCCGGACTTCCGACGCCCCATGATGACAACGGCCCTTACAGTGGGAGGCTGACGACGACTCGACCGGAGGTAGCGACACCGCTATCGCGGCCGCATTTGCCGAGCGACTTTCGGCCCTAAGGTCATGTAGCTCATAGCACTGCGACAGTCAAAATGGGGAGCCATCGTGCGGCAGCGAGCGTAACGACTGTGCCGATGCCGACCGCTCGTGCGGCGCGTGCCGCGCTCCGAGGTGATCCATTCGATATAATGCTGGAGCAATGAGCTCCCTCCGCGCTGAGCGATCCGCCGACGCCGAAAGCCGGCCCCCTTTGGAACAGCCACCGGCCGAGCCGACGGTTTTCGAGTTGGCTTGCACCTGCGGCGCCGTGGTTCGAACTCGCCAACCGGTCGCAGGTATGACCTGCCCGGTCTGCAGCTTGGCGCTGGCGATGCCCCCGGCCGTGACGGTGCGATCAAATGCGCCGGGCGCGGTGACGACTGCGCCAGCTAACGAATCAAGGCCCGCAACGGTGGGCCGCAAGCGTCCGTTCGAGGATCACGCGACCCGTCGGCTTCCCCCGGCCCGTCTCGGATGGGCTCCGAGTTGGCGACGCACCCTGTTGTTGTTGATCGTTGCCTGTGCGGTTGTGATCGGGCTAACACTTCGTTTTGAGTGGCGACGCCGAGCGGCGATCCAACTTGGCGACCACCTGGCTACCGGACGCCAAGCGCTTGGTGCCGGAAAGTTCGAGGAAGCGGCGACGTCGCTGTCGCTAGCCGCGCGGGCGGCGCGGAACTTGGGTGGCAACTCGCCGCAGGTCGCATTAGCCTTGTCTCTCGACCGCGAGGCCCAGGTTTGGAACCGCCTCTCGCCGCGCACGATCGACGAGTTCTTCAGCGAGCACGGTCCGTCGGGCGGTTCCGACCCGGCGCGTACTTTTGATCGCCAGTTCGCCGGCCGCGCACTCGTGTTCGACGGTTTTGTTGAACCGGTCGTCGGTCGTGCGAACTACGGTGGCGAGGAACCTTTTGAACCGCGGCAGCCGATGCCCGCCGACGGCGTCGATCCTGGTAACCTGCCACTCGATCAGCCTGCGCGGCCGGACGACAAAGCAGATCTCATTAGACTGCGTGACAAAGCCAACTCGGCGTCGGCCGGCAAAGCCAACGCCGGTGTGGCGGAAAATCCCTGGCAATTCGATTGGCAACTTGCGGGGCCGGGCTACGTGGTCGAGTTGGCGAGCGACGAGCTGACGCTATTCGAGGGTTTGCCACGAACGGGAGCAACCCGGGTGATCTTCGGTGGATTGATTGACCGGCTCGAACGATTGCCCGGCGCCGCAGCTCGCTGGCAATTGCACCTGGTGCCTGAGAGTTGTGTGTTGCTCACGGCCGCCGGTCCACTCGAACAGCAACAATGGCCCGACGAAGCCGGCTGGCGCGCGGTCTTGGCTACACAATCGCGATTGCTATCCGCGCCAGAGGCCGGCCATGCTGCAGGAGCGAGACCGTGAATGCACATATTCGCCGGCGCTGCAGTTCGGCCACTGTCTTGTTTGTCATGCTCGCCAGTTTCCTGAGCGTCGCAATTAGTAGGGACGCGCTGCTGGCAGCCGAAGTGCCGGAGGTGCACCAGGTCGAGGCCAACCCCGCTGACTATCTCGATCGGCCGATCACACTCTCGGGGCGGTTCTCGGCGTTTGGCGCCGGTCGGCTGCGCCTGGCCGATTCGCGAATCGACTTCTACCTGCTGCCGGAAGCACGCGCGGTGCGCCGCGCCATGACGCACGTGGAGCTTGCGGGCCGGCTGCGACAGGCCGGCAAGGGGCTTGCTTTCGACATCACCGCAATTGCGCCAGTCGCGAGCGAAGCGCAGCGGTTCGCTGAGCGCCGAGCTGCGCTGCACGCGCCGCAATTCGACGCACTCTTCGAACTCAGCCGCTGGGTTCGGCAACGCGGCCGGTGGTACAACGACGAATCGTTGCTGGAGTTGGCTTGGACGAGCTATCGCGAGGCATTTCGCTGGGAAGAGGATGAGATTGCCCGCGTGCAGGATGCCGAGGCCCTGCTAGCCCTGGCGTCGCGCGGCGAGGCGCTGGGGCTCGAACCTGGCGAAGCGACGCGCATCCGTCACCGGGCGCTATGGCTCAAGGCCGCATCGCTGCCGGCTGCACAGCCATCAGCCCGTCGACAGTTGGCCAGCGAGGTTCGCAAGCTACTACCTGGCAGCGACGTGCCGCTGGGCGCCGACACCCATGCGCGCTGGGCCGAGTATGAGCAGCATCCCATCGCGACGTACAATGAACTAACGGCCGACGATCGCCAGCTTGCCCATCGCGCGTTCTGGGTCTGGCTTGTTGGCCAGGCGATTCAGGAAGAAGCTGGTCGCGAAGGGACGAATCTCACCACACTACTGGATGAGTCGCGGGCGTCGCTCCCGGATCGACCCGATCTAGCGCGCCTACTCGAAGTGCAACTATGGCTCCAGCGCACCGCGCGGCTCGACCGCATGACGCGTTCGGACTTGGAGCGCGCCCGCGCCGCCTGGAATCGCTTGGGCGAACCGGACCGCGCGAAATCGCTCACCAATAACTGGCTTGAAGTGCAACTGGGGCAGTTAATCGCCGGCGACGCCGAGGCCCGCCTGCGGCTCGCCCAAGATTACCTCGATTTAGCCGACGATCGTGAAGCCGCCGCACGGCTCGCTCTCGAATCGGTGCGGCTGTCACCCGAACTGGGTGAGGCCGCCAAGCTATTGCAGCAGCTCGGTTACTTGCATGTCGCCGGGCAATGGAAGCGGCCCGAGGACGTGCCGACCACGACCGCGGGCGCCGGGAGCGAAGGGCTCGTTCGCCCGGGAGATTCGGAAGCCGTGGTGCTCGAGAAGCTCCGCCCGCCCGACCGCATCACGCGCGTGGCGGGTCGCGGCTGGATCGGCGAGCAGTGGAAATACGACGGTGCCGTCGGATTCTCGGTTTACTTGCTACGCGCGACCGCGACTGGCCGTGCCATCGTCGTGCGCGTCATTTCTCCCTGAGCTTCCTGAGCTACTTGCGATCCGAGCGGCCGTAATCCGTCGCGGGCCCAGAAACTCTTGACGGGGAAACGACTTGCCGCCAGCGGCGCCTGCCCCCTAGGCGATGGCAGCGTCACGGTCGAATCAAGCGATTGCCAAAATCGGCTGCATATCCCTGCCGGTTTTGACGATTATCCGTAAGCCAACGGCTGGGTAGTTCGGCTCTGCATCGGGGTCGGCCGGCACCGCAAAAGTGTCCGCTCCGACATTCGAACCAGGGTGAAATAGCCATCCGAGGCTGCCACACCGACGGTGAGCGCCGTGGTGTAAGTCGATAGCTGACTTACACTTCGCGTGGCTACGGCAATTGGTATTGATTTTTGCGCCGATGTCGCGATTGCGCGACCTGTTTTGGACTGGGTGCGTACTATAGTTTGGTTGCGACCTGCCCGGTAAGAACCCGGCAGCCCGCGCAACCGGTATTCGCACGCCACTTGTCAAGGAACACCTAGATCGTTCGAGCGGCTGGTCTGAAGGGGGGTATGAGCCTTCAGCGTGGCCCGACCGGACAGCGAGGGGAAGCACCAATGGCACGCAAAGACGCCATCCTGCAGATGCGGCAGACGCTCGTGAAGCGTCGGGACGCGCTCCGTAAAGCCTTGGCGGGCGATCTCAGCCTGCTCAAGGAGCTCAGCAACCAAACCTCGGGCGACATGGTCGATGCCGCGCTCGATTCGGCGCAGGACGAGATCAACTCTCAACTGGCTGAAGTCGAGAGCCGCGAACTGGGCATGATCGAGAAAGCTCTCGAACGTATGCGTAGCGGCGACTACGGCGTTTGCGAAAGTTGCAATTCCAAAATCAAGCTCGAGCGCCTCAAAGCGCTGCCGTATGCCGTGCTCTGCATCGAATGCCAACGGGAGTCCGAGCGCGATGGCAGTTCGAACATGGATTCGGCCGACTGGGGCCGCGTGCTCGATAGTGGCAGCGACCACGATTTGACGATCAATGAGATCGAAATCGACGTGCCGTAAAGTCGTCGTCCGCCTGGAAGGCCGCTTCCACCTCGTTGCACGGATGCTCCCGAGGAGCGCCAGAATGGCTAGTCTGCGCAGCGCAGGCGTTCGCGCCTGCTCCGCAGTGTTTTGCCTTGTGCTCGGTTCGGTGCTCTACGCGCCGATCCGCGCGCAGGATCCCGAACCCGAATTCGACACCGCTGCGCGCGAGCGGCTCTACGAGCAGCTCGGCCGCGAGGCGGACGAATTCGAGCGGCATGGGCAGTTGCTCAAGACCGTCGTCAAGCTGATTGCACCGACGGTTGTGCATATCGAGACCGAAAAGACCGAAGGCGCGCGCGGCACCGCGCGACGCCTGGTCGAAGAAGCCGGCTCGGGCGTCATCATTCAGCTCAAAGACCGCTTCTATGTCCTGACGAACTACCACGTCATCAAAGGAACCGATCTGGGCAATATCCAGATTGGCCTGGCGGATGGCCGGCAAATCTCTCCCACGAAGACCTGGGAAGACCCGCCGACCGATATCGCGGTCATGGCCGTGCAAAGCAACCACCTGTTGGCAGCACGAATTGGCAACAGTGCCCGCGTGGACATCGGCGACTTTGTCGTCGCCGTCGGGAGCCCCTTCGGGCTTAGTCATTCAGTCACTTACGGAATTGTCAGCGCCAAAGGTCGCCGCGACCTGGAACTCGATTCCGAAGGGGTGCAGTACGGCGACTTCATGCAGACCGATGCCGCGATCAACCCGGGCAACAGCGGCGGCCCGCTGATCAATCTGCGGGGCGAAGTGATCGGCATCAACACGGCAATCGCCAGCAACTCAGGCGGAAACGAAGGGATCGGCTTCAGCATCCCCATCAACGACGTCATGAAGGTGGTGCGGCAGCTCGTCGAGCGAGGCGCGGTGACGCGTGCCTTCTTGGGAGTGCAGCTCGATCGCCACTTTGGCCCCGCCAAGGCGACCGCCATTGGGCTTTCTCGGCCACGCGGGGCCTTGATTAACGGCATCACCGAGGGCTCGCCGGCCGCTCAATCGGGGCTGCGCGTGGGTGATGTTGTCTTGCGTTTTGGCGATGCTCCGGTCGACGACGATTCGCACTTAATTAACCTGGTGGCGCTCGCCGAAGTGGCCGGCGCGACGCCAGTGGTCGTGTTCCGCGACGGCCGCGAAGAAACGCTCAGCGTGCAACTCGTCGATCGCAAACGCTTTAGCCGGCCTGCCCAGTAGCGGGCGAGCTTCACTTCGATGTGCCGCACGGCATGCGGCGGGGAGCAAACTTGGTTGCCCCGCCTATTCTGGTGTAGTCGCTAGCGCGGCGCGGCGGGCTGATGGCCTGCCGCCGAGGCGGCCGACGCTTGATACACGCGCGGATGAGGCGGTCCCGCGTCAGGCCGGCGCGGCCATGACTCGATCTCGGCCAGATGCTGCCTGAGCACGCGACGCACCTCGAGTACTGCCAGCGGATGGCGGTGGATCCGCAGGTGATCGGCCGGCACGATAATCTCTGAGTCGACGTTGTCGAGGTGCGCGCTGTCGTACTCGACGATACCGTCGCCGCGCCCGGCCACTTTCCGCACAAGCGCTTTGTCTTCGATCACCCCGACGATGTTGTGATGGTGGACCCAAGGAGGGCGTGGTGCGCCGAGCATCACCGGCAGCAGAGGACAGCTCGGCGACAGCGAGTCGATCGAGGTGGTGATATTCAACAACGAGTCGGACGCGAAAGCGCCGGGGTTCTCACGATAGATCTCTTGGGTGCCGCGGACCATCGCCTGCGGAACCGTGATGAGTTTGTGGGCGGCGAAGCGTGTGAAATCGTTGGCGAACTTGCTGCCGCGATGCGGTGTGCCAATCGTGATGATCCGCCGCACTGCCGGATTCGCCTGGAAGTAGAAAACCTTTTGCAGATTCTCGTGAACCTCGGGATCGGCTTTGACTAGCTGGATCGGTTCCTTGGTCACGGTACGCCAGACTTCGTCGCCACTGGAGAAGGACTGCAGCTTGGAGACCAGGCCTCCCATGCTGTGCCCCACGAGCACCATGTGATCGAGGGCCGGTTCGCGCCGCGCGGGGTCGATCAGTTCGCGGGCGCCGGATAAGTCGCGCCGCATTTGGGCCGCGCTTACCCAGAACGGTTGTCCGGTGGGATAGAGATAGAACCAGAACTGATAACGATCGCGAATCTCCGGTGAGCTGCGCAGGTCGTTGAACATTTCCATCCACGTGATCGGACTCGACCACAGTCCATGCACCATCAACACCGGAATCTTGCCGGGCTGGTAGGGCTGCACCATGTAGAGCCCTTCGAGCCCTTCGTATTTGTCCGGGTTCAGCAGGCCGAGCGTCGGCAGTTCGGCCAGCGAGGGCTTGTCGAGAAAAAACGCCAACGGCGTCGTCAGGTCGCTTTCCAATGGCACGCGCGTGCCGGCAACATCGATATCGCGCGTGGTGAGTGGGTCGTAAAACTCGAGTTGGCAACGATGCGACGCGCCGGGCATTGCTTCGCCGCGCGCCGGCACCGCTTCAAAGCGCAGGAACACCGTGACCGGAAAACTCAGATCGGGAGGATAGAACTTCTCGCGCGGATCGGTTGCGTCGCGACAATGGCGCACCGCGATCAAAGGCACGCCAAGCCCGAAGCCGCGATACTGATTCGTAAGCCCCTTGACCTCGTAGTCCGAGGCGAACTCCAAGCGGGCAAAATCCTCGTTCTTCCAAGTCTTGCTCTTCTCGACGACCTCGACGTCGAAGTGCCGCGTGGCGGTTTCCAACTGCAATGCGCCGCCGGGCTGCAGCACGTTTTCTTTGAGCACGATCCGCAGGGCGCTTTCGAGCGCCTGGTTATACAGATTGCAGGCGCCGCGGAACTCGGGGTCGTAGACGTTGCGCGGCAGACGCGGATCGAACAAAAACTGATGCGAGTGGACGAGCGTCGCTCCGTACAGATCGAGCGCCTCCTTGGGATCGCCCGTGGCGCGCCGCGCCGCCAGGTAGGCGACTTCGGCGCAGGCGTAATGCGTCTCGGGCGTCGGTTCGCGCTCGTGATAGCCTTCGACCTGTGCGTACAGGTCGCGTCCGTCGCCGCGCAGTTGCTGCTCGAGACCGAAGCGACGCAACACCTGCATCGTGCGCTCGCTCGGCTGCAGGCCTTTGATGGCGGTGAACTGGAACTGGTTCTCGAGTGGGTTTTGCGGTGTCTTGCGAAGCGTGGCATAGCGTTCGGGACCACAGCCAGTGGCCGAAAGTGCCAATGCCAGACAGAGCGCAGCGATCACTGCACCAGCGCGCGGCCTAGGCGCCGCGCGCCCCCGGGCGCCGCGCGATGATAAACGAAGATCGGCGATGCGTGATGGCATCGGGTCGTGCACTTTTGCGGAAGAAATAAAAGCGTAGACGAGCGCCGACGGGACGAGGCTCTCCGGAGTTCTGCCACACGTGCCGGCCGCGGGGATCGCTGGCCCTGGGGCCGTGCGCGAACCGCTGGCGGTGCTAGCAATTCCTCGGGAGAGTGGGGTGGGACAATAGCGGCGCGGCGGCGTGGGCGTCAAGAGAGGTCGCCGCGTTACCGCGCCGTTTCGACGCGCTCGGCTGGCTTTGCCCGCTTACCTCGGTGAGGTCCGCCGTTGGTCAGCGTGGGCTCGACGGACGTCTCGGCAGACTCGTCCGGCGCCAGGTCGCCGGCAGCGGAGCTCGCAGCGCCATTGATCTGGCCATTCCCCTCGTGATGTCCCGGCGGCGCGAGCCATTCCAATTTGAGGTGCGTGCGGAAGGCACGCTCGAAAAGCTCTCCGCGGCGGCGGGCGCCCCACAAGTCAACTTCGGGCATTTCGTCGGCCACGAGCAGAATCTGCACGCTGTGTGGCGCGGCGTCGACCTGCACACTCCGCACTTGCTGGCTGTGGCTGCGATCGAAACCGACCGCCAATCGCAAGATGCCGGCCAATTGTCGTACGCGGCGCCGATCCTTGCGCGACAGGCTGCGAAAGTTGGCGTGCTTTTTCTTGGGTCGCGCGCCGCGATGGTAGCGGGCGATGTTGGCCACGAGCTCCAGCTCGTGCGGCTGGAAGCCGGCCAAGCGGCTGTTGAGTATCAAGTGGTAACTGTGCTTGTGATGCTGATCGTAGTTGATCAAGTAGCCGACGTCTTGCAACCAGGCCGCGGCTTCGAGCAGCGATTGATCCGACGGGACCAGCCCAAACCGCTCGACGAGTTGCGAGAAAATCGAAACGGCCAACCGCGCGACGTGCCGACAATGCGGCAAGTCGACCCCGCAGCGGGCCGCAAAGCCCAGGGCACTGGCCTGGCGATCGTGCGTGGGCGTGGCCGCCGGGCCAAGCGTGGCGTTGACCATCGTCAGCAGCAGGCCGTCGCGGACGCCACCGGTATGCACGGCCAGCGTGTTAACGTGGAACCGCCGCATGACGCTGTCGATGACTGCCAAACCCGCCACGATAATGTCCGCGCGATCGGGGCTCAGGCCGGGCACCGCGCGGCGCGCCTTCGGTGGCAGCTTGCGTATTCGGTCCAGCAAGTGACGCACTTCGGCTCGCGACACTTGGTACCCCTGCACGGGCAAGTTGCCCAACCCCTTGGCGGCCATGATCATCGCGGCCAACGTGGTGAAGGTGCCCCCCGAACCGATTAACAAATGCGGGGCGAAATGCGGTTTGGCCGTGTGCTTGCGCAGCATGCGATCGATGGAGCGGAGCAGCCGTTCGAACTGCTCGTTGGTCAGGGCCAGTGCACCGCCGTAGCGTTCGGTGAGTCGTACGGCCCCCAGCGGCGTGGTGTCGATCGATTCGATCAGATTATTTGAGGACAGCACGATTTCGGTGCTGCCGCCGCCGATATCCACAACGGCGACATTCTTGTTTTCCAAATCGAAACTGCGCTGCACGCCATAAAAGGCCAGCCGCGCCTCTTCGTCGGCGGTGACGATCTCGATCGACAGGCCGACCTCGTCTTGCACGCGCCGGCAAAATTCGGCGCCGTCGGCAGCCTCGCGCACGGCGCAGGTGGCGATCGCGCGCAGGTCTTGCACCTGGTAGCCGGTGACGATCTGGTGCATGCGGCGGAGCGTTTGGATGGCGCGCTCGATGGCTTCGGCGTCGAGCCGGCCCGTCGTGGCCAGATTCTTGCCGAGACGCGTGGCGTCTTTCTCGTCGTCGAGAATGCGATATTTGCCGTCGCGCAGCCCTTCGGCCACGATCATACGGATGCTGTTGGTGCCGATATCGATCGCCGCCAGCCGATGGCCGAGTTCAGGCGACAGAATGTATTGCTGGCTTTCCATCGCAACCGTGGAGCTGACAAGGCCCAAAGGGGCGGGACAATCGGACATCCGTTTCCGGTAAAGGCGGTCGATGACCGCCGGGTGGGCGCCGGACCGCCTGACGACACCGCCGCCGCTCAAAGGATAGCACAGCGACGGCCCCGGCGCGAACCGCCACGGGGCGTTCGTTGCCCCGTGAAAGCTGCGATTTCACGCGAACTTCATCGATGGGTTGCTAAGCGCCGCCTGTCGGCGAACATTGTCAAACCGACGCCGACGACTTGGCGAGCGCCTCGCCGACGGTGTATAAGAACAGAAGAAACTCCGTGCCGATCGCCGCTTCGGCGAGCCGCACTCTCAGCGAGGCGCCCACGATGTCAGAAGCTCGATACCAATCGTTCGCCGAATTCTGGCCCTACTACGTCCGCGAACACAGCCAGCCGGCTTGCCGGGCGTTGCACTTCATCGGCAGCACGTTGGCCCTCGTGCTGCTGGGCACGATGTTCTACACGCAAAATTGGTGGCTACTGCTCGTAGGGTTGGTGGTGGGCTACGGATTCGCGTGGGTGGGGCACTTCTTCATCGAGCACAATCGGCCGGCCACGTTCAAGTACCCGCTCTGGTCGTTTATCGGCGACTGGAAGATGTGGGGCCTGATGCTCACCGGGCGGATGCGAGCGGAGGTCGCGCGGGCGCATGCGCTCGTCGCGAAGTAGAGCTTCAGCCCAACGAGCCACGACGCGCCTGGCAAGAATCAACGGTCCACTACTGGAGCGGTCCTTTCCGCTCGGTCCAACTAAACGGCTGCTGCGCGGCGCGCAGGTCGATGAAGTTGGCGATTCGTTCTTCGAGTCCGAGCCCCTCGCCGAGCATCTTCGTCCCTTGTAGGCGAGTCTTGTAGCCGATATCGAGAAACAGCATCTGCTGCGGCTTGTCGACGTAAAGCTTCTTGGCCAGGTTGTGCAACTGGCGCGCGTTCTTGACGGCCTTCGGATCGTTGCCACCGGCTACGATCTGCACGGCCACTTGCCCGGCGATTGGCGGTGTCGTCAACATGCTGCCTTGCAGGTTCTTGAATCGCAGCTCCGGTGAAATCAACGTCAGGGCTTTGACGTCGCGCCCTTGCTTGACGGTACTGGCGCGCTGCGAGCCCCAGGCCCAGTCGCCCCAAGCCCAGCGGATGCCGACCATCGCACCCATCTCAGCCCCGACGATGCAGAGCTTTTCGATATTCAGTTCTTGTTCATTGTTCTTGCGCATCAAGAAGCGTTTCACGGCTTCGACATCCTCGGTCGCCATGAGATCGAATTCTTCGGGGCGCAAGCGCTCGACGTCGAACCGGCCCGTCGCGCCGGCGCGCTCCCAGACCAGGCTGTCGCCATGTCCGCGCAAGTCGGGCACAATCACGGCATGCCCCTTTTCGCGCTGCAAGAACAAAGCCAGATCGCGGAAGTCACCCCGGTTGCCGTGGAACTGGTGCAGCAGAATAACCGGCACCGCTTCCTTCTTCTTGTTGCTGGCGTACCAGGTCGCCTTGAGCTTCACGCCGTCTTTGGTGACCAACTCGATATCTTCAGGCTCGGGGGGGCCTTTCTCTTCTTCTTCGGCGCCCAGCGTCGTGAGCGGAAATGCCAGGCACAAAGCCAGCGACCAGGCCAGTAGCCCGCGGCGGTTTAAAGTTGGCGAAGCGGCAAAGCAAGCGCGCGGTCGAATCACGGTGGCCCCCGTGTGGAAAGCAAGAAATAACGCCGTCTTAACCTATGTTAGAAGTGGGACCAGGGGGCGTCAACGCGGGGCAGTTTGGCACGATTGTTCGGCTATCGAATGCCGCATTCCGGCCGGCTTCGCGGCGCGTTTCGACTGGGAGAAGGCCGCCGCTACGGTACATTGAACAGACTTGGGGGCGCTTGCCGGCGCGCGGCAGCACCAGTGGATCGTTTGTGTCAGGAGCGTGAGTTTCGTGAAGACTTACAACATTACCGAGTTGTTGGGTGACGGCATTGGCACCGAGTTGGCCGCCGCCGTGCGCATCGTCGCCGCCAAGTTTCCGATTCGCTTGAATTTCGAGCCGATCGATCTCAGCCTGCGCAATCGCGAAGCCCGCGGCATGCCGATCTACGACGAAGCGATGGAGTCGATGCGGCGCAATCGCTTCTCGCTCAAGTACCCGACGGTCACCTCGAAGGAAAGCCCCAACGCGGTGCTGCGGCAGCGCTGCAATTTCTCGGTGATCCATCGACCGGTGTCGACGATCCCCGGCGTGGTGACAAACTTCCGTCAGCCGCTGGCCCTGAACATCATTCGCGTCGCACGCGGCGGTACCTACGACGATCCTGGCCGCATGATCGGCACCGAGGCGGCCGTCAGCTTGCGAATCGTCGAGCGGCAGCCCTGCTGGGAAGCGGCCCGCTATGCGTTTCTGCTCGCGCGCCGTTCGGGGCGCAGCATGACCAGCGCTTCGAAACGCACGATTCAATCGGGAACCGACGGGCTGTTCGCGCACGTTGTCGAAGAGGTGGCGCTCGACTTTCCCGACGTGCTGCACCAGGAGGAATTGTTCGACGCCCTGTTGGCCAAAATTATCATGCACCCCGATCGTTACGCGGTCGTGCTGGTGCTTAATGAATACGGCGACTTCCTAAGCGACATGGCGTGCGGACTGGCTGGCTCGATGGGGATCGGCGCCAGCGCCAGCCTGAGCTTCACGCCTGATGGCCAGGTGCACTTGGCAATGTTCGATCCCGCGGGGGGAACCGCGCCCGACATCGCGGGCAAGAACCTGGCCAACCCGACGGCCATCTTCCTGGCTTTGGTGATGCTGCTCTACGAGCTCGATGAGCGCGAACTGGCCGCCACGCTCAAATCCACCGTGCTTGATCTGCTGCGCGATGGCGAGCGCACCAAGGACCTGGGCGGTTCGCTCTCGACCACGCAGTTCAGCGAGCGCGTGGCCGACGAATTGGCGAAGCGCCTCTCCGCCGAACAAGCGGCCACGTCTGCCACTAAGAGCAGCTAAATCCGCGGCTATTTCACCGCGTGGCATCGTCGCAGGTGCGCGATCCCCATGCCGAACGTTGCTGGCCCGGGCACTACATGCCCGGGTTATGCGGCGCGATGTCCGCATGCGCATCGTGCGGATAGAAGTAACGGCCGATTTCCTCGGCCAGCACGCCGACAAACTCGCGGCGGAACTCGGGTTCGCGTTTTTCCTGCGTAGGAATCGCGTAATTGGGGGGCCAGAGCAACCGCGGCGGCTGCTTCTTGAAGACGACGTCCCCTTCGTTGTCGCGATCGATCACTTCGATCGAGTAAACCACTTCACCCTGGTAGAGGGTTTGGCCCTGGTAGAGACTGAAATGGTCGATGTCGACGTCGACGATCATCTGAGCATCGAGCGCCTTGCCGACTTCGCGCGGGTCGTCCCATTCGTTTTCGTCCATCCAGCGATCGACGTCACGGGCGTCGACGACTTCGATCTTGGAGACATTCATCTGCAGCCGACGGCCAAGCTCGGTGGCCAGTTCGCGAGTCACATTGGTGCTCGAAAACTGCATCGCGGCCGGCGTGCGGCACACGACCACCACGCGTTTCTCGCGCAGGCCGTTGTACTCCGCCGGAATGCGGTTCCCCTTGACGACGTAAATAGCCGTGGCCAGCAAGCCGGCACAACCACCGGCGAACATCGGCAACGTCAACACGACCAGGCACAACCATCCGGCCAGTGGGTGACGAAAAGCGCGGCGGTCCATCGCGGAGCCCTTCTGATCTATTGCAGGAAGCCGCCCGGCGTGGGCAGCGTCGTTCACAAGAAAAGCATACTTTCGAGACGTATCGACCCGTCGCGGCGCCGGCGCAGTTCGCCGGATCGTCACCGCTTAGGTCCACAACTTCACGATCCAATCCACGAGTGTGATGGCGATGACCGCAGCGGCCACCGCTACCAGCACCCGATCGCTGGGGAGCCGGAACCACAGTCGCCCCGTGGTTGCCGACACCAACGACCAGACCATAGTTACCGCGGCAAGTGCCGCCAATAATGTCCCACCCATGTTCGCTCGCAGAGCCGACAGCCACTGGCCGCGCACAAAGTGCGCCCAGGAGGTCGTCATTCCGCAAGCCGGACACGGCTTATCAAACAGCATTACGAACGTGCACGGCGGCAAACCCAATTGTTGATGAGTTCCGCGACCGCGAGGATTCGGTTCGAGCCAGGCGGCGATGGCCAGCAGGGTCGCGAGACCCAAGCCGAGCACTGCCAGCCCGCCGCGCACCGACAGGACACGTCGCCCTGGGTTCTTCGTGGTCGCTTGGGTCACGGCCGTTGCATGAAAGGAGCGGGAAAGTATCGTAACGCAGTCGCCGGGACAAGAGCGGTTTGCCAGCCGAAGTCGGACGGCTCGCACCTATTGGTAACCGATCGCCAGTCCTCTGCCTTCAGGTCGCCCGCGTGCGATTAGCTAGCTTACGCGCTGCCGACGACCGCGAACAGCCGGCACGTGAGTTCGCGCTGGGTGCGGTGTTATGCTGGATTTCGCCCGCGGCTACCGCCGCCGCAAGTTCGGCCGAGCCGGTTTCCCCTTCGACTTTGTCGGGGGCTTTTTCTTCGCGGGTTCTTCCGCGGACTCGACCGCTTCGGGAGCCTTGGCCACGCGTGGTGAAGTCGTCGCTTCGTCGTCGGTGGGTTTTTCGGCGACGGCATCGGCTGCCGGAGCGTCCACGGTCGGCGCCGGCTTAATCAGCGGTCGCGAAACCGTGGGGATCGCCGGCACCAGGTCTTCGGTAAAACGCGTCACATAGTGCAAGCTGCTTTGCTCGCCGCTGAAGCCGACGACGCGCTTATCGAGCTCGAGCCGCTGGGCGAGCAACCGCCCGGCTTTCAAATCGAACTGCAATTCGCCGGCGCTTTGTCGCTGAATGAGCTGGGCTTCGATCTCGGGCTCTTCGCGGATCGGCGTGATGACCTGTGACTCGACTTCAATCTTGGCGATGCCGTCGCGAACCTCGGCCAGCGTGCAGCGCTGCCGCAGCTTGATCACGCGCGATTCGCCGCTCGAAAGTTTGACGGTCGTTTCGGAGGGCGCGTACCAGGTGTGGCCGACGGGAATTTCTTCTTCAGGAAGGGGGATGGTCAGCGGCGATTGGGCCTCGGCGTCGGTCGCAGTGTTTCCCTCTCGATTAACGATGATGCCGCGGAGATCCATGGTCACCCGCGCCAGCACGACGCCCACCGATTGCGCGGTCGCCTCGAAACCGGCCGGCGGCACGACGTCGGTCGCACTGTTGTAAACAACTTCCTCGCGGCCGCTGATTTTCTGCCGCATTTCGACGTTTTCGACCATGTGCTCGAAGATCACCGCCGGCTGGGGGGCCGCGGCCATTTCTTTGACGCGCCACACCTTGATCGAGCGGCTGAGTGTTTCGGCCGTCTGCGTGGAGCCCGACACGGTGGTCGTCACCCGCGCGCGGTGTTCGACTTGCCAGCGAATGGTCTCACCGGCCTTGAACCGATAGCGGAGCCGATACTTGGGAGCGTCGGCCGCGGTGGCAGGTGCATTAGCACCGGCCGCGGGGGCCGGGGCCTCGGTGCTCTCCGCGGCTGGCAAAGCTACGCCGCCGAAGAGCACGAACAGGCCAAAAACGAAAGCCCGTCGCGCGAGCAGAAATTGAGAGGTCATCGATTACCTCGCATCCCTTCGAGGTTAGTTGATTCGTAAGCAATTCGCGGCGATCCGTCGCCACAGGACTTGTTGTCTTGTGCTGTTGCCGACTTGCTGACTACTTCCGGCGAGGCGGCTCGGTCATTCGCCCAGCCGCAACTGACCGCCCCAACCGAGTTTTTCTCGCAAGGTGCGATAGTAGCTGTGGCCAGGAACCTCGACGAGCTGAAACTTTGGCTCGGCCCTCACGATCCGCACGCGATCGTAGGGGGCCAAGAGCGACAGCGTGCGACCGTCGGACACGACCGTAGTGCCCGGGTTCGGCCGCGTGACTTCCAGCTCGTAAGCCCGCTCGGCGGAGTCAACCACCGGGCGATTGGTCAGCGTATGGGGACTGATCGGCGACACGACAAACGCCTGCAAGTCCTTGCGCAGGATCGGTCCGCCGGCCGACAAGCTGTGCGCCGTCGAACCGACGGGCGTGGCTACGATCAGGCCGTCGCAACTATAGGTAGTGACCAATTCTGCGTCAACGTAAAGATGTACTTCGAGAATGTGGAACGGCGCCCCGGCATGCAGCACGACGTCGTTCAGCCCAAGGTGCGTTTCGATCGCGTGTCCGTCGCGCAGCACGCTGCACTCGAACATTAAATGCTCGACGACGCGATAGTCGCCAGCAGCTAGCCTTGGCAGTGCTTGCTCGAGCTCGGCTGGGGCCAGGTCTGCCAGAAAACCCAGCTTCCCCAGGTTCACGCCGACAATCGGCCGCTGACGGTAGCCCATCTGCCGCACCGCGCGCAGAATAGAGCCGTCACCACCCAGGACAATCGCCAGATCGAAGTCGAGCGCCGCCAGGTCGATGCTGGCCTGCAGATCCCAAGCGAGCACTTCGAGGTGCGCTTCAATGAGCGGGCGCAGTCGCGCGGTCTCGCTCTTCACGCGCGGTCGCTCGGCGGAACCAAGCACAACCACGCGAGGCCGACCCGCGGGACGCTGAGAACCAGACTGCGGTGCGCTCGCAGCGCCCGCTTGAGCCGCGGCGAGTAAATCGCGCGAAGCGCTCGTCGCTGGGGCACTGCCGCGGCGCATGGCCATTATCCTGTCTGCCGCGCGGCGCCCGCCGCCGCGAGCACGCCGCGGCCACGAGCAACGCCAAGTTGATTGGCCAGGTCGCGGCAGGTTTGCGCGACGCCATCGCGATCGAGCCGGAGATCGGCCAGCAGCTCGCCCCGTTCGCCATGCTCGACGAACTGATCGGGGATGCCCAGGCGCCGTACGTGCCGGGTATCGAGCCGGGCTTCGTTGGCCGCTTCGAGCACGGCGCTGCCGAAGCCGGTCATCAGCGCGCCTTCTTCGACGGTGACGACGAAAGCACAATCGCGCACTGCCCGCAGAATCGTCTGACGATCGAGCGGCTTCGCGAAGCGGGCATTGATGACCCCCACGTCGAGCCCTTCAGCTCGCAGCGCCGCGGCAGCCTGCACACAAGCCGGCAGCAGTGTGCCCAGCGCGATGATCATGCCATCGGTGCCCCATTCGATGATCTCCGCGCGGCCCGCTTCGATCGGCGCGGGCGTTCGTTCGACCCGCTCGGCCTTGGCCTTGGGATAGCGCAGCGAAACTGGGCCGGGCGCCTGCAACGCGAAGTCGAGCATCGCGGGCAGATCGGCTTCATCTCCTGGGGCCATGACGGTCATGTTGGGGAACAACCGCATGTAGCCGATGTCGAACATGCCGTGATGCGTCGGCCCGTCGGGGCCGGTCAGCCCGGCGCGATCGAGCAGGAACGTGACGGGCAGATTCTGCAGCGCCACTTCCTGAAAGATCTGGTCGAAGCTGCGCTGCAAGAAGGTGCTGTAAATGTCGACGATCGGCCGCAGACCAGCCTTGGCCATGCCCGCGGCAAAGGCCACGGCATGCGACTCGCAGATGCCGGTGTCGAAGAAGCGATCGGGGAAACCGTCGCGGATCTTCTCCAGGTTATTCCCCTGGCACATCGCGGCGGTCATCACCGTGACCTTGGCGTTCGCGGTCAACTGTTGGCAGATCGCCTCGCTGGCGACGTTGGTGTAGGCCCGCGACGAGCTTTGCTTGACCGACACCACGGCGTCGTCTTCGCATTCGAAGGGAGCCGGCGTATGGAAGTAAACCGGGTCTTCGGCGGCCGGCTTGAAGCCATGCCCCTTCTCGGTGATGACATGCAGCAGCACGGGCCCCGGCACGTCCTTAACGATCCGCAAGAACTTTTTCAGATGCCCGATGTTGTGCCCGTCGATCGGCCCGAGATAGCGGATGCCGAGCTCTTCGAAGAGCATGCCGCCGTGATGCAGGCCGGCCTTGATCGAGTCCTTGGCCTGGCCGAGCAGCTTCTCGACCGGATCGCCGATGACCGGCAAGTTCTCCAGAAACCGCAGCACTTCGGTTTTCAGACCGTTGTAGAGCGGGTGGACGCGGACCTGATCGAGGTACTCGGCCAACCCGCCGACGCGCGGGCAGATCGACATCTT
The DNA here is from genome assembly GCA_964495375.1 of uncultured Planctomycetaceae bacterium. Lineage (GTDB taxonomy): Bacteria > Planctomycetota > Planctomycetia > Pirellulales > JAEUIK01 > JAIESQ01. The sequence continues at coordinate 41,307 of CAZBWM010000023.1, forward strand.
GTTGTCGTTGAGGATCACCAGCAGCTTCTTCTTGAGCCCGCCGGCGTTGTTGAGGGCCTCGAAGACGATGCCCGAGGGGAGAGCGCCGTCGCCGATGACTGCCACCGAATGGCGATCGTCTTCACCTGGCAGCAGGTCGTCGCCACACTTCAGGCCCAGAGCGGTCGACACGCTGCAGCCGGCGTGCCCCGTCATGAACAAGTCGTAAATGCTCTCATGCGGATTGGGGTAGCCCATCAGGCCCCCCTTGGTGCGCATGGTGCTGAATTCGTCGTATCGCCCCGTGATAAGCTTGTGCGGATAAATCTGGTGACCCGTGTCCCAGATCAAGCGATCGCGCGAAAAGTCGAACGTGGTGTGCAGCGCCAGGCAAAGCTCGACGACCCCTAAGTTCGAGGCGAAGTGGGCGGTGCGGCTCGACACCAAGTTGCAGAGCACTTCGCGCATTTCGAGCGCGACTTGCTCTAACTCGGGGAGCGACAAGTCAACCAGATCGCGGGGCGACCGGATCTTGGCAAGCAATCTCTCCATCAACGATCCCTTTCCAAGACGTAGCGAGCTAAAGCCTCGAGCGGCTGGGCCCTGGGGCCCAAAGGCTCAATCGCGCCGATGGCCGCGTCGATCAACTCGGCGGCCCGACGTTGGCTCTCGGCGATGCCCCACACTTTGGGAAACGTGAGCTTGCCTCGGCTCTCGTCCTTACCGACACGTTTGCCGACCGTCGTCGCGTCGCCCGATACATCGAGCAGATCGTCGACAATCTGGAAGGCCAGCCCCAAATGACGTCCGTATTCGTTCAGCGCCGATTCTTCGTCGACCGAGCATTGTGCGGCGACCGCCCCCAGTTGCAGCGACACACTGAGCATGGCGCCGGTTTTTCGCGCGTGAATGCTCTCGAGCGCCCCGGCCGTGGCGGCGCGATCGGGGTCGAGATCATCGGCCTGACCTCCGACCAGGCAGCACGGACCCGCGGCATGAGCGAGCAGTGCACAGCAACGCGCGGCGACCGGCGCGGGTTGTAAGTCTCTCGCGACGATCTCCAGCGCCATCGCCTGCAAGGCGTCGCCGGCCAGGATCGCCACGGCTTCGCCATAGACTTTGTGACAGGTGGGCCGGCCACGACGCAGGTCGTCGTCGTCCATGGCGGGCAGGTCATCGTGAATCAGCGAATAGGCGTGGATCATCTCGACCGCGCACGCGGCCGGCATCACGTCTTCGGCAGCGCCACCGACGGCCATCGCCCCCCAAACACACAGCAGCGGACGTAACCGCTTGCCGGGTGCCAGAAGGCTATAGCGGATCGCCTCGGCTAGCGCCGTCGGACAGCCAGGGGCAAAGTCGCAGTAGGCCCCCAGCGCGCGATCGATCTGGGCGCGCGGGGCGGACGACAGCTCGGCGAACGAGGTGCGGGGGGTCGAAAGTGCCATTACGCCCTGACTTACTCCACGTTGCCTGGGGCCGCCTCTTGCGACCCAAGTGCCACTTTATCCTACAAAGCAAATGGGGGCTCGTCTACTTCCCTTTGCGACGATTCGTTCGAAGCGGGCTGCGTTCGCCGTTGGTCGGCAGCCGAGTGAGCTGCCGACCCACCTGCGGCCGTTCGCTCAGATGGCTCGCTCATCTGCTCGCCGGCAGGGCCCCCGCGCCGCAGCCGCCGCCCCTGCTGTTTTTGTTCTGTGCCCGACTGCGTGTCGTCGAGGGGCTCGGTTCGAGGGCGGCCGGCGCCGTCGACCCCTGTCAACAATTCGATGCGTCGTTCGGCTCGCTCGAGAATTGCCTGGCACTGCCCGAGTAGTTTCACGCCTCGTTCGTAGCGTGTGAGGGCATCGCTCAGGCAGATTTGTCCCTCTTCGAGTTCCCGAACCACTTTCTCCAACGCGGCAACCGCCGATTCAAAGCTCAGCTCCGCCGCGTCGGCGGAGGGCTCTGCTGCGGTCGCCTTGTTCGAGTTGGTTTCGGACAACGTTCGTTTCCAAGCTATCAACCGCAGCGAGATACGCCGGGTAACCGCCCGACGGCCCGCCTTCGTGTTACCAGACCGCTAATCGGTCCCCGGACGCGTCACCTTTCTTCGCCAGAACTTGCCGCGTCGTCGACCTGCTCGACGCTGCTCAGCACGCTTCCCCGTGCAAGACGCGTCCGCAACCGATCCCCCATCTTAAGGGTTCGTGCGTCGCGCACCAGATGCCCGTTTTCTGCCCGCTCGGTCAGGCTGTATCCCCGTGCTAGCACTTGTAGCGGGCTAAGTGAATCGAGCATTCCGCGTAATCTCTCCACGCGATGCTTGGCCTGGTCGAGCCGGCGATGCTGTGCTTTCGTCGCCCGAGCGTCCAGTTCGTCGAGCCGGCGAGCCAAATCGTGAATCCGCTCTAGGGGGCGCCGCAGCACGCGACTGGCAGCTAGCGCCGTCAAACGCGTACGTGCGACCGCCGCACGGCGACTCAGTCCGGTCCGCAATCGGCCGCCGAATTGTCCCAGCAAAACGCGCATTTCTTCGGCCGAGGGGACTACCAGTTCGGCGGCCTCGCTCGGTGTCAGAGCCCGCACGTCGGCGGCCAGATCGGAAAGGGTGACATCGATCTCATGCCCGACGGCCGACACCACCGGAATCTGCGAAGCGGCGATCGCCCGCACGACCCGCTCTTCGTTAAAAGCCCAAAGATCCTCGGCGCTACCGCCACCGCGACAGACCACGAGCGTGTCGATTTCCGCTTCAACGCGATTGGCCAGCGCGATGCCGGCGGCAATCTCGGCGCCAGCGCGTTCTCCCTGAACGCGCGCGGGAATGATCCAAACGTCGGTGCCGCGCCAGCGACGGCGCAGCACTTCGAGAAAGTCCTTGATGGCAGCGCCGGTCGGGCTCGTGACGACCGCGATCCGCCGCGGGAAACGGGGGAGCGGCCGCTTGCGCTCGGGCGCGAACAGTCCCTCGGCCGCGAGCTTCGTATGCAACTGCCGCAAAGCGAACTCGAGGGCGCCCATGCCGCGCGGCACGATGCGATCGACCACGAGCTGATAGGTGCCACGCGCGGCGTAGACTTCGAGCCCGCCGTGGCAAACGACTTCGAGCCCATCGTGCAAATCAAATCGCAGCCGGGCGGCAGCACTGCGCCACATGACGGCCCGCACCTGGGCGTGGTCGTCCTTGAGCGTGAAATAGCAGTGCCCCGAGTGGGCCCGCGAGAAATTGGTGATTTCGCCCGTCACATCAACAGCCGGAAACGCTCCCTCGAGCAATTCCTTGACGACATCGGTGAGCTGCGAAACCGACAAGACGACCGGCTCGGTCGGTGCTTTCGGTTCAGCGGGGGGAGGGGGCGAAACGTACGTCGAGGACTGCCCGCCGGCCACCGCTGATTGCAGTCGCTTTGCGGGGCTGGACGCACGCGGTGGCGCGCCGGTCCCAGGGAGTTTTGTACGGGCTTTTTTCTTCCCGCCGCGGGGAGCCTTTTGCGGGGCCGGCGGCTGCGCCACCTGCGGTTCGGGATCGGGAAAGAGATCGAACTGGCGCATGGGGCGGACAAACAAATCGGGCCGTAGTTGAGCCGTTCGTGGCGAATCTCCGTCAGCTTAACGAATTCGCCCCTGGCAAGGGAAATGTCGCCCACAGTGCCCCCGGCTGCCGAACAAGGTTGAAGCGGCAGGCAGGATCGCGAAAAACACGTCCGAAAGGGCCCTTTCATCGGTAGCGGGGTCGGCGTTACATTAGAGGGCCCAAGAAAAGCCGTCCCCGGCCATCGGAACCATGAGCCACTTCGGGCTCTCCGATTCGGCCTGCGGACAGCCGAGCGCTTTCAGGAAGCAACGAATATGGCCAAAGGTAAGAAGAAAGTCGAAACCGTCTTCCTCGTTTGCGAGGAGACCGGCGACTACAACTACGTGCTACGTCGCAAGACGGGCGGCGAAAAGCTCAAGCTGATGAAGTACTGCCCGCGCGTCCGTAAGCACACGATGCACACGGAAAAGAAGAAGTAGACGCGCGCCGCCTTGGCGAGTGTGTCGCTTCGTCGCGTCGCCATCCGTTTGGCACAGCGCAGCAATTGGCACAGCGCAGCAAAAAGCCCAGGAGTTTCGACCCCTGGGCTTATTCGTTTCATAAGCCTACTTATTTGGCGCTATTCTCCAGCCGATGCGGCAGGCGCCGGTCGCGGCGGGGGGCTCACCGGTGCCGGGGGGGCACCTTCTGTAGCGGGTTTTGCCGCCGGTTTGCGCGGCGGTTCGATCACCAAGAACGGTGCCCGCTGATTCGCCTGCTGGATGGCTCGCAGTGAATTCTTGCCGAGCACGCGGCGCAACTGAGGTTCGGCCTCGTCGAACATCGCGCTGACCGACTTACGGTCGTCGTCGCTCTCGACGTCGGCTTCGGCCAGCGAACGGCGCAGCTCGCGAATCAACGGAACTTCGTCCTCTGGGGCTGGTCGCTCATCGCGCGGACGAGCGGGCACAGGCCGCGCCGGCCGGCCATCGGCAGTCTGACTCGCGGCGCTCGGTCGTGGATTCGCCGGACGCGGCACGCCCGGTTGTACGACCTCGGGGGGCGACAATGGCGGGCGCGTGCTGCTCTGCGCGGCGGAGCCAGTATCAACGAGAGGAGCGCCGGCGCCACCCGTCGGGTTCTGCGGGGTGACAGCCGTCGCCGGCGGAGTCGACTTGCGACCGCAACCGGCCAGCAGGAGCCCGCCTGCCAGCAATCCGGCGGCAAAACAGCACAATTCGCGTTTCATCGGTAGTCGGCCAGGTGCATGGAATTGATCGCTTGGCGACGAGCTTCGCCGCCAGTGTTCCACGCTAGTTCGACCCGCGCGTTACAGCAAGCTTTCGAGCAAAAGCCGCAGTTTTCGCAGTTCGGCCAGATGGTCGACCCCTTCCTGTTGGACGATATGGACGGTCAGGGCCTGGCTGTAGCGAACCTTGTTGAGCTGCGTAATCAGTCGCCCATACTCGATTTCGCCCTGGCCCACGCGGACCTGCAATTGGTCCTTGGTCGTGTCGCGCAGCCGCACGTGATAGGTGTGCTTGATCAGGTGGTCGTAATTTGCGCCGGCGTGCGGCCCACAGATGTAATGGCTCGGATCGAGCGTAATGCCAAGTCCCTTGACGTTGTCGCAGAGCACGACGGCGGTCGCTGGGTCTTCGGTCATGTGGCCGGCTTCAGTGTTCACGCTCACCCGCACGCTTTCGTCTTCGCCGATGCGGACCAGCTCGCGCAACCGCTCGATCTCTTCATTGAACGGGGTGCCGAGCACGGCCGCCGGCACCGTCACCGACACCACGCCCGTCGCTTTGGCCAGCTTGCAGCAGGCGGCGAACTGCTTGTAGTACTCGCTGCGGGGGGCGTCCAAATCGACGATCAGCGCGACCGGCTTCAGGCGGTGCGTTTCTCGACAGGCTTGCACGGCCTTGTCAAGATTGGCCAGCACCTGCGAGGGTTTTAATTGGTTACCGTGCTCGCGGACGGCAAACTCGACGCGCGAGAACTCCAGCTCGACGAGCCGGGCAAGCGCGGCATCGAGCGACAACTCGGGAAAGCAATCCGTTGAGGCAGCGACAAACACTCCGTTAACTCCTCGGGCAGCGGGCCGGCGGGGGCGACAATCCGTTCGGAACAAGCCGCCGTAGCTTACCGCTGCTGGCTGTCGTCGTGCAACACCGCAGCCCGCCGCAAGCAGGCACTTGTGCGGCAAGCCCGGTATCGCAAGACTTACAGTCGATCCCCGAAACCACCGCCAAGCGACCCACGCACACTACCGAGCGGCCCACGCTGCTAACCTGCCAGGGTCGCGCCGGCGGGCCGCCCACCAGCAACTTCCCATTCAACGGCCACGCCCAGTTCCGAAAGGCAATTCGCAATGGATTCATCAGGCATGCCAGCGGGCGGATATCGTCAGCCGGGTTACGCGCCACCACCGCCCCCTCGTGGCATGGGTTTTGGCTCCTGCGCGATGGGTTGCCTGGTCGTGTTGCTTCTGGGAGGGCTCGCCCTGTCGCTCTTGGCGAACGTGACGCTCGTGGCCGGACAGGCCGATACGGGCCTTTACGAGTACGGCCTTTCGGAGAAGTACCATTCGCTCAATCGCAAGGCGACCAACAAGATCGCCATCATCCGGCTCGAAGGGGCGATCCTCGACGAGGACAAATTCGTCCGCAATCAGGTCGAAGTCGCGCTGCGCGACGAGAACGTCAAAGCCGTCGTGCTGCGGGTGAACTCCCCCGGCGGCACCATCAGCGGCAGCGACGAAATCTATCACCGCGTCCGCAAGCTGATCGCTGAGCGCGAGCTGCCCGTGGTGGTCAGCATGGGCGGCATCGCGGCCAGTGGCGGTTACTACGCGGCGATGGCCGTCGGCGATGGCGAGCGCCGCATCTATGCCGAACCCACCACCTGGACCGGCTCGATCGGTGTGATCATTCCGCACTACAGCTTCGCCGGCTTGATGCAGGAGTGGAAAATCGAAGACGACTCGATCAAGAGCCATCCGCTCAAAGGGATCGGCAGTCTGACGAAAGTCATGACTCCCGAAGAACGAGCGATTCTGCAGGCGTTGGTCGATGACGGTTTCACCCGCTTCAAAGATGTGATCAAGACCGGCCGAAAGCAATTCGCTGAACATCCCGAAGAGCTGGACGCCCTGGCCACGGGTCAGGTGTACGCCGCGACCGAAGCCAAGGCGAGGGGGCTGGTCGACGAAATCGGCTATCTCGACGACGCGATAGCTCGCGCGCTCGAACTGGCCAGCATCGACAAGACCGACGCCAAGGCGATCGAGTATCAGAGCCACGGTGGATTGTTGCAGGACATCCTGATCGGCCCGAGCGGATCACAAACCTTGGAGGGAGCAGCCGCGGCGATTGAAGGTCGCCAATTCGACTTGCGCGGTTTGATCGAGCTGGCGACCCCCCGCGCATATTTCCTCTGCACGAGCTTGCCGCCGCTGGAGAAGCTCGCGCGGCCGTAACTTTGCCATGCACCGCGAGAGCGAGGCGCAACCCGGTGCGTCCTCGTGTCGTTGCGCGATAGCAGCTTGCTGAAGAAACGAAGAAATGTAGCCGGTCACTTCGAGGCCGGGGATTTGCCGCGAATTCCGCGGTCACAGACCCCAACTGCTGAGTACTTCAACGGGCCGCTAAGCACTACCGAAGCGCTTTCTGATCGCCGCCGCGGCTTCCAGCGCGCGACGCCGATCGTGAGCGTCGAAGCCGAGCCACCAGGCGAGCGGCGCCCAAACCAACATGGTCAGGCCGATTTCGGCAATCAAGACAACGGGCGTGACCGCGGGGACCAAGAGTTGCACGCCGCAGGCGAGCGCGGCGAGAATCGCGCCGACCATTACGGCCGCGGCAAAACCGTGCAGCAGGTAGTGCCCAAGCCCGACGTCGAGCGTCCGCGTGACATGCACCGTGATCACGGCGCGCTGGAGCCAACTGAGCACGATCGTGGGGATCACGATTGCGGGGATCGCCCATTCCATTGGCCAGCCGACGGCCTTGGCCCAAAAGACGATGATCACCGACGCGGCAATATTGATCGCGGCGGCAATTGTCTGCACGGCGGTCAAAAAGCGGACGCGGTTCACCCCTAGCATGACTTGCCACTGGGCGCCCGTAGCGTTCGAGGCCAGATCGGCCACGGCCCAGGCAATCAAGGTCCAACTGGTCGCTTCGAAACCTGCACCCAGCCAGAAATGGACTACCGGAAACGCGAAGGCCACAAAGACGACGGTGAACGGGACCGCCATTAATGCGCCGATGCGAGTGCCGCGCACCAACAGCTCGCGAACCAGGTCGTGCCGGCCGGAAGTGAAGTAGGCCGTCGCCAGTGGTCGCAACTGCCGGCTGAGGACTGCCGAAAAGGGTTGCGCGAAGGTCACCAAGAGGAGCGCGGGATTATAAAATGCGGCGGCGGCCGGGCCGTAACGGCTCGAGAGCAGCGGCACGTCGGTCTGCGAGGTGAGCTTGAGCACGAGCTGTTGCACGAAGGTTACACCGGCCAGCGACGAGAGCTCGTCGACTACATTGCGACGCAGATTCCGCCCGACCAATTGAAGCGTCGGCACCACGCGCCAGGCCACGACCGCAGTCAGCACGAGGCCGATGCCCTTGGAAATTAGCATCGCGCCGGCCCAGCCGTGCAAGTCGAATTGCCACAGACCGACCGCCAGCGCGATCAACGACGCGCGGCTGATGATTTCGGCAATATGCGCAGCGTCGACCAGGTCGAAGCGATGCTCGGCCTCGACTAGCGCGCCGAGAATCGCGGTGATGAACTGCATTAGCGCGTAGGGCACCACGAAGTAGCGCACCAGCGCGATCGCCACGACGCGATCGGGGCCGGTGATTTTCAAGAGATCGACAATCAGGCCGGCCCCGGCGAAGACCGCGACTTCGGCGACGATGGCGGCAACGCTAAACCCCGCCAGCACGGTGGTGACCAGTTCATTGATGCGCGACAGGTTGCCGGCGGCAATGTGCTCGGCGAGTTGCCGCCCCATGGCGGTGCGGATGCCGGCATCGATCATCAACAGCATGCCGACCAGCCAGGTCATCAAGACGATGACACCGTACCGTTCGCGCGGCATCTGGTCGACGAGAAATGCCACGATCCAGAACGAGGCGGCGCCGGCGACCACCACGTTCAACCAACCGGTCGTCGCGTTCAGTGCGAACCGCGTGGTTGGTTTCACCGGTACAAATACCTGTTGGTCCGAGTGCGATCCTCGCCACATCAGCGCGGCCGTTCGGAAAGCGTACGCCAAAAACGCTTAGCCCGACTGCTTTTGAAAGTCGCGCATGACTTCGGCCAGCCGCTCGACCCCCTCGCGCGGCATGGCGTTATAAATTGACGCCCGAATGCCGCCGACCGAGCGGTGCCCCTTGAGCTGGAAGAGCTGCTGGGCTTCGGCCGCCTTGAGGAACCGCTTTTCCAGATCGTCATTCGGCAGTCGAAACGTGACATTCATCACCGATCGGCAGCCTGGCTCGGCGTGGCCGCGATAGAAGCCGTCGCTGGCGTCGAGCACGTCGTAGAGCAACCGGGCTTTGGCGGCATTTTGCGCTGCCATTTTTTCAAGCCCGCCGATTTCTTCGAGCAACCAACGCGTGACCAGCATCACGATGTAAATGCCGAACACGCAGGGCGTGTTGTAGCGCGAATCGTTCTCGGCAAAGGCCTGATAGCTCAAGATCCCCGGCAGCGACTTGGGGGAACGCTGCACGAGATCGTCGCGCATGATCACGACGGTCACGCCCGCGGGCCCGGCATTCTTTTGAGCGCAGGCGTAAACCATTCCGTAGTCGGCGATCGGCACCGGTCGCGAGAGAATGTCGCTCGACGAGTCACAGATTAGCGGCACATCCGCTGGAGGCGCGACGCCGGCCGCGCGGGGATCGGTCGACATCTGCACGCCCTGGATCGTTTCGTTCGAGGTGACGTGCAGGTAGGCAGCATCCGGGCTGAGCTTTAACTCGTCTGGGCGGGGCAGGCGGTTAAAGGCAGTATCGGCGCCATCCCACACGGCACGCACGGGGCCTTCGAGGGCGGCCTCTTGCTTGGCTTTCTTCCCCCAGGAACCGGTGACGAGGTACTCGGCCGTGCGACCGCTGTCGCGCAGCAGGTTCATCGGGATCATGGAGAACTGTAGCGCCGCGCCCCCTTGGAAGAACAACACGCGATAGTTTTCGGGAATGCCGAGCAGCTTGCGGAGATTGGCCTCGGTTTCGGCCAGGATCTCATCGAAGGGCTTCGAGCGATGGCTGATCTCGAGCACCGACATGCCGACACCGGGCAGCGCCAACAGGTCGCGCTGCGCTTGTTCGAGCACTGGCAACGGGAGCACCGCCGGCCCCGAGGAAAAATTGAAAACGCGCTCGGCCATAATTGCTGATTCTCCGCACGCCGCGGGGGCGTGGTCAGGAACTAAAACTCGTACTGGTTGTTTAATCTCTCGGTTCGTCGCGCCGGCGAGACCGCACCTTTGGGGGGCCGCACCGTGACCGGTCAGGCTTTGCTGCTCCGTGCTAGATGCGCCACGTGGCGAATCCGTTCGCGCGTCCGAATCGTGGGTCAGTCGAGTCAGCTCGTAGCCCGAACGGTGTCAGGAACCGATTCAAATGCGAGCCAACGATTGGTGGCCGGCCGTTTGAATCGGTTCCTGACACCGTTCGGATGTCGGTTCCAATTCGACTGACCCATGACTCGCCGTCGCGGGCAAGCCGGGTATTGTAGGGCCGAGGGGCCACCCGCTGGAACGGGGGGGCGCCGGGCTTCGACAGAATGATTCGCCGGTTCGCCGATCAGGCAGTGGTAGTTCGACGAGCGCTGTCTAAGAGCACTCGATTCCCGCTGCGGTCGGTTGGCTGCCGGTGCCCGAGCATCGTATACTCAAATTAAAGTCCTTCAAGGAGTTACCTATCGCCGTGACCGGTAGTTCGCCCGCAATCGCCGATTCCAATGTGCCTGCATACCAGGGGGCCGGCGGCGAGCCCGCCTGGACGCGGCAGTTCATTCTCGAGGTGGGCGCTGCCCGCAGCGGCACCAATTTCCTCGGCGAAGTTCTCTCCCAGCACCCGAAGCTGGCCTACTGGCGGCGCCCGAAATACGTGTGGCGCTACGGCAATGCCTGGAAGCCCGACGATTGCCTCACGGCGGCCGACGCTCGCCCGCGCGTGCGGCGCTACGTGCAACGGCGATTCGGCGAGTTTCTCGAGCGCTCGGGCCGCGAGCGGCTGTTGGTCTGCACGCAGGCCAATTCGCTGGCCCTGGACTTCGTCGACGCGATTTTTCCGCACGGCAAGATCGTGCACATTATCCGCGACGGGCGCGAGGTCGCGGCGTCGCAAAAAGCGGAATGGCAGATTCATAACGCGGTGTTCAAAAGCAAGGGGAGCCGGCCGCCATTCGTGACCCTCGTGGCCCGGCGATTGCGCGAAGTGCCGCTGGCCGACCTGCCCGCGTATCTGCCGGAATTTTTGGGCACTACGTGGACGATGCTCAACGGAAGCAAGTACCGCTACAGCATGGGGCCAAAGATCCGCGACTGGCGCCAGCGCTCGCGGGGTATGGATCGCCTGGCGTTTGGCGCGCTCACCTGGCGCGAATGCGTGACCGCTGCCCGCGAGGTCGGCCGGCGGTTGCCGGCGTCGCGTTATTACGAAGTGAAGTTCGAGGATGTCGTGTCGCGTCCCGACGTGACGATCCCCCCGCTGTTGGATTTTCTCGAGTTGCCGCCGTCGCGCGAGATCGACGAGTTCATCGCCAAACGGGTCGATCGCAGTGTGTCGGGCAAGTGGCTCACCCGGCTGACGCCTGACGAAATGGCGCTCATCATGCCGATCATCGGCGATTTATGCCGCGAGCTCGGGTACGTGTAACGTGAACGACACCGCCGACGGCGATCGCCAGCAAATTCTCTCCGACATTCGCGCCGAATACGCGCGCCGCACCGAACGCTGGAACCAGTTTGATGAAGCGCGCCGCCAGGCGAATGCCACGCTGTTGGAGTACACGCTACGGGCCTACGACCGGCTGCTGTCGCGCAACGGCCTGCTGCCACTGGGGGACCGCAGCGTGCTGGACGTGGGTTGCGGGCGGAACGAGGTGCTGGTCGCCTGCCGCGAGCGCTGGGGGCAGACCGCGCCGGAGCTGTGTGGAATCGATTTGCTGAGCGAACGAGTCGCGGCGGGAGTGCGTGATGCGCCGTATTTGCGGCTCGTAGCGGGCTCGGCCGATCGACTTCCCTGGGGGGACGAGCAATTCGACCTCGTGCACCAAGCCATGCTTTTAACGTCGATCGTGGACGCGGAGTTTCGGCGGCGAATTGTCGCGGAAATGCGTCGCGTCACGCGACCGGGCGGGTGGGTTCTGTGGTACGACTTCGTCTGGAATCCGACGAATCGCGCGGCCCAAGGCATTGGCTTGCAAGCCATGCGAGCGTACTTTGGGGACTGGAGGCTGGTGGATCGGCAACGCGTGACCGTGGCTCCCCCGCTGGCACGGCTTTTGAGCCGCGTCTGGGCGCCGTTGGTCGGTGTGGTCGAACGCTGCCGCGTGCTGAATTTCTGGGAGCTGGCGCTGTTGCGCAAACCTGGCTAACGGACCGCAACGCGCAAGGCGTCGGCCAGGGAGCAAGCGGAGCAGCAAACGCCATGCGCGGGTGGATTTCTCGCTCGCAAAGCATGGCGACGAAGAGGCCATTGCGTGTTCATGCGTCGACGAAAACGGGGCGGGCCTGACGGCAGTCCCGGCGAGCGCTGGGTGATCCTCACTCAGTACTACCCGCCGGAGCCTGGCGCGCCGCAAATCCGTTTGCATACGTTGGCCACGCACCTGCGCCAGGCGGGCATTGAAGTGCGCGTGCTCACCGGCATGCCCAACTACCCGCAGGGGGTCGTCCACGAAGGCTATCGCCGCAAGCTCTACGCGACCGACGTGATCGACGGGATCCCCGTCACCCGCGTCTGGCTGTACGCGGCGACCGGCCGCAGCATTTTTCGCCGGTTGGCCAACTACCTGTCGTTCACGTTCACGGCGACCTGCTACCTGCTGTTCATGCGGCGCATCGACATGCTGTTCGTCGAGTCGCAGCCGATTTCGCTGGGGATTGCCGGGGTGATGCTCAAGTGGTTCCGCGGCATTCCCTACGTCTACAACATCCCCGATCTGCAAGCCGACAGCGCCAAGCAGTTGGGGTTTGTCGGCGCGCGGATTCTGCTGCACATTGCCGTCGGCATGGAACAGTTCTTCATGCGGCAATCGTGGACCGTCTCCACGGTGACGCATCGCTTCATCGATTACTACGTGGAGCGCGGCATCCCGCGCCCCAAGCTGACGTTTTTGCCCAACGGCGCTGACATCGATGTGCTGCGCCCCCTCCCCTACGATGAAAAGTATGCCGAGCGCCTGGGAGTCCGCGGCAAGAAGGTATTCACCTACGCCGGCACGCACGCGTACTATCACGGGCTCGAAGTGCTGATCGAAGCGGCCCGCCTGCTCCAGGATCGCCCCGACATTGTGATCTTGCTGGTCGGGCAGGGGCCCGTGCGCGAAAACCTTAAACGCATGGCGCGCGTCTACGGTCTCGAGAACGTGGTGTTCGGCGATTCCCCGTTCGCCGAAATGCCGCAATTGATGTCGATTACGTATGCCTCGGTCGTGGTGATGAAAGACATCGAAACGGCCGAAAAAATGCGGCTCTCGAAAACCTTTCCGCCGCTGGCCTGCGGGGTGCCCGTCATTCACTCCGGTCGTGGCGAAGCAGCCGATCTGATCGTCGAACGAAATTGCGGGCTGTGCGCCCCGCCCGATTCTCCCAACGATTTGCAGGACGTGATTCGCCGACTTGCCGATGACCGTCCGCTGCGCGATCGGTTGGGGCAAAATGGTCGCCGCTTCATCACCGAAGAGCTCTCCTGGGAAACGATCATCACCCGCTGGCTCGCGCAGCTCCGTGAGTTGCGGGCGAACGAGTCGGATCGTGGCGCCGCGTCGCCGAACGAGGTCGCCCCGTCGCGCGAGCAAGATCCGCGTCATCAGTCCGTCGGCGCTCGGCGCTCGGGCGAGGCGGATGAACCATGATCGAAACCAGCACGCCGGCCGGCGCACAGTTGACCGATCGTACCGTGGCCGTGTTCGGCATGGGCTACGTCGGTACGGTCTCGGCGTGTTGCCTGGCCGATCAGGGCGCCCAGGTCATCGGCGTCGAGATCGTTCCCGAAAAGGTCGCGGCGCTCAACCGCGGCGAAGTGCCGTTCGTCGAGCCGGGGGTGCCCGAGTTGGCACGCGGGCTCGTGGCCTCGGGCCAACTGCGAGTCGTCAGTGCGGCCGCCGAGGCGGTTGCCGCCGCCGACACGGCGCTCATCTGCGTGGGCACACCAAGCGGCGCCGACGGCAAGCCCGACTTCAAACGATTGTTCCAGGTCGCCGAGCGCATCGGCCAGGCCATGCGCGAGCGGAAGCGACCGCTGGATGTGGCCATTCGATCGACGGTGCTCCCCGGCACGGGCGAAGAGTTCGCCGCCACGCTGGCCCGTGAATCGGGCGGCATTGAAGGGCGCGATTTCCGCGTCTTCATCAATCCCGAATTCCTTCGCGAAGGAACGGCCGTCGCCGACTATCACCAGCCGCCGTTCACGGTGGTCGGCGCACGGCCCGAGGACGATGCCAGCGCGCTAACGAGCTTATACGCGTCGCTGCCGGCGCCGGTGTTCGTGGTGCCGCGCCGCGAGGCAGAGCTCGTCAAGTACGCCTGCAATTTGTTCCACGCCTTGAAGGTGGTCTTCGGCAACGAAATCGGACGCATCGGCAAGGCCGCGGGCATCGACACGCATCATTTGATCGACATCTTCTGTCACGACCAGAAACTCAATCTGTCGCGCAACTACTTGAAGCCGGGCTATGCCTTTGGTGGATCGTGCTTGCCGAAAGACTTGCGCGCGATTCTGGCGTTTGCCGCCGAGCAGTCGCTCGATTTGCCGATGCTGTCGTCGGTGCAGGAGAGCAATCGGCAGCAGGTCGAGCTGGGATTCCAACTGATCGAGCGGCAAGCGAAGCGTCGGATTGGACTGGTGGGTTTGGCGTTCAAGCCCGGCACCGACGATCTGCGGGAAAGCCCGCTGGTGTTGCTCGCCGAAAAACTCGTGGCGGCTGGCTATGAACTGCGCGTCTTCGACCGGCACGTCGCGCCGGGCCAAGTGATCGGTGAGAACCGCGTGTTCTTACGCAAGCACCTTCCGCAGGCCGCCGAGCTGGTGACCGACAAATTGGCAGATGTGCTACACTGGGCCGACGTGCTGGTGATCGGCAATCGCTTGCCCGAGGTCGATGAGTTGCTGGCGCGGGCCCGCGAAGATCAAGTCGTGGTCGATCTGATTCGCGCTGCCGAACAACCAAGCACCCGGGCGACCTATCACGGCCTGGGTTGGGAACTCGAGCGCCAACCGCCCGTGTGAGCGCAGAGCATGATTGCCGGTGTGCCCGGGGCCAGTAGCCGCGCGAGCGAAGCACTCGCCGGCGCCGAGCGCAGCAGAAAGTTGTGGGGCCAAGGAGATACGGGGCCAGTCAGGGGTTAGTGAAGGTAGTTAACGGTTGCGATGCGTCTGTTGTTGTTAACTCAGTATTTCCCGCCCGAGATGGGTGCCCCGCAGGTGCGCTTGTCGGAGTTGGGTGAGCGCTTGATCGACCGCGGCTGGGAAGTCGAGGCGCTCACGGCGGTGCCCAACTATCCCACGGGCCGCATCTTTCCGGCGTATTCGCGGTGGCGCGCTTGCCGCGAGCAGATTGGCCGCATCAAGACGGTGCGCGTACCGCTGCTGCCGGCACGCACCGGCTTCATCAAGCGACTCGTGTCGTACTTCTCGTTCGTCTTCTCGGCCTGCTGGTACGGCCCGCGGATGTGCGCGCGGCCCGACATCATGCTGGTCGAATCGCCCCCGTTGTTCATCGGCTACGCGGCCCGTTATTTGTCCTGGCGCTGGGATTGTCCTTACACGTTCAACGTCAGCGATCTGTGGCCCGAGTCGGCGATCCGCATGGGCATATTGCGCCCTGGCTTTGCCACGCGACTGGCCGAGCGGCTCGAGCTGTCGCTCTATCGGCAAGCCTCGGCCGTGACCGGGCAATCCGAAGAGATCATCGCCGCCGTGCGGAAGCGCGTGCCCGAAACTCCCAATGAAGTGATCACCAATGGCGTGGCGCCGCGGCGCTTCGGCAAAGACAAGGCGAACCCCGCGATCACCGGCCTGCTGGGCAACGAGCCGGGGCCAATCTTCATTTATGCCGGCTTGTTCGGTTTGGCCCAGGGGCTCGATCAATTGCTCGACATCGCGGCCGCCTGGCCCGCGGAGGTCCCTGGGCGATTTGTGCTTGTCGGTGATGGCCCAGCGCGTGAGTTGATTCAAGATCGGATTCGCGACGAAGATCTGTCGCGGGTGCGCGTGCTGCCGGCCCAGCCGCGTGAAGATATCCCCGCGCTGTTGGCGGCTGCCGACGTGGCGTTTATCAGCTTAGGAATGTCGATCCCCGGCGCGGTGCCGAGCAAGATCTACGAGGCCATGGCCTCGAGCCTGCCCATCGTGCTCATCGCCGATGGCGAGCCGGCGCGGCGCGTGGAGCGCGCGGGCTGTGGACTGGTGGTTTCGCCCAACCACACTGAGGAGGCGCGCCAGGCGTGTCTCAAGCTGGCGCGCGATAGCTTCCTGCGCGAACAACTGGGGGCCGCCGGCCGCCGTGCCGCCGAGCAAGACTACAATCGCGAGAAGATCGCACAGCGGCTCGATATTTTTCTGGCCCGCGTCGTGGCGAATCCCAAGTAGTCGGCAAGCGACGGTTGCTATCGCTGTTGACCCGTCGCACTCAGCGGCGCGAAGAGTGCCCCACGCTGAGCAAGCGGCGCGAGCGTGATCGCTTGGCGTCGTGCACTGAGCTGTCGATCTCGCGCGCCGGATTGGCGAAGCTTACCTCTGGACCGACCTCGCTCGGCTCGGCGGGTCGAATCACGTCGGCCTGGGCAAAGTGGCGCAACTCCGCCAGCACTTGCGGAGCTTCGACGTAGCTATTGAGCACATGATGTCGGCGCACGCTGCGCGTCACGTCCATCTGCGAGACGAGTTGACTGCGGGATTTCAGTTTCGCGGCCTCGAGCACGCCGCTGTAGCCGAGCGCCGGGGGACCGCCCGCCCCGTAGAGCAGCGAATAGAAACACAGGTACGGATCGCGCGCGTTGACCGTGGCCAGCACGCAATCGACGGAGAACAGCGCCGCGCTATATCGCCCATCGACGCCAAAGCAGTTGGCGTCAATCGCCGCGGCAATCAGGATCGCACGAATTCCGCAGCGCTCGGGGTGGACGCGCGGCTCCAGCCGGCGATGGTGAACGGCGCCACCACCAAGCAGGTGCAACCCGCTGGAGATCAACCGCGTGCCGTAGCTGTAGCCGACGAGCGTCACCGGCACGCGCGGATCGAGTTGATCGAGCAGCCAGGCCAGGTAGTAGGATTGAGCCTCGGCGCGGGCGGCCTTCATGCGCGCGTCGCGCACCATCGACTTACCGCAGCGATCGGCCGGCCAGGTGAAGATGACGAAGCGCCACGAGCCGCAGGCCCCGTCGGTGAGCAGTTCGCGCATCCGGTTGCCGGTGAAGTGGGCGTCGTCTTCAGTCGCCCAATTGCCGTGCACGTAGAAGGTCGTACGCGTGTTTGGATCGTCGGTGGCCAGAAAGGCTGCAAGCGTCGACGGAACCCAGCCTTCGCCGGCCGCATAACATTCGAAATCCATCTGCGCGGCCTGCGCGGCGGGGTCTCCCTCGAGCGGCAGATTCCGCGTGCTGACGTACCACACGCTGCACCCGGGAGCGACCGGCGCGATGCGGTCTCCCGCGGCGATGTCCTCGGTAGAGGGTGTAGCGAATTCGCTCGGCGAAAGGGCGCTCTCGATTTCATCATTCGACGGCAGATCGGAAGGCGGCTCCGCAAGCTCGGCGGCCGGCTCTTCCGCGGGCGGATCGGCAACTTCGTCAGCAGGTGGTTCCGCAGGCAGATCTCCAATGCCGAAATCGAGCACGTGCGGCGCCGGGCGGCGCGGCGATGGCAATACGTCGTCATGCTCAGCGCGTGGCGCCTGGAGATCGCGAGCACTGTCCTCGGTTGCATGCTCGTCTTGTGCGGCGTCGCTCGACTCGACGACGGGCTTGAATTGGCGCCGCGCGACGAGCGCTACTTCGTCCGCGCGTGCAGCGCTTGTCGCTACGACCAGCGCGACGAGTACAAACAGGCTGCGCGATACCGTCGCTAACACGCCTTTGATCCTCGTCACCGCTGCGCTCCACACGGTCGTCGCGATCGCGCACCTGCGGCGCGTGATCGCTCGAATTGCACTAATCAGTATTCGGCTGCCGACCATGCCGGCGCGCAGATGAATCGTGTTGAAAAAAAACGACACGGTGAATTTGCACATCAAGGCAAGTGGGGTAGAGTTGCTTGACCTCAACGGCCACTCGCCGGCGAAACGAATTTGCACGGAGACGTGTCATGAAGATGCTGAAGTTTGTGGCGGTCGTAGCGTTGCTCGCGGCGAGCACCGTCGGCTGCAAGTCGGGAAATTGTTTTAATCGCGGCGCCTCGTGCCCCTCCTGCGGACAACAGCCGGCGCCCCCCTGTGGTGCTGAAGGCTGCTACGGTCCGCAAGGTGGCGGAATGGGCATGCCGTCCGAAACGTTCGCGCCTGGCCCGGCCTAAGGCGGACGCTGGCTGCCGCGGCGCGCACTCCACCGCGCTAGCGGCCGCGACGGCCACACCAGGCCTTGGCCAGTCGCGCGCAATGTCTCATGTCAGAAGCCACGCAGGACCCCGAACTCAACGGTCACGCTGCGTCGCGGCGATCTTGCCCTCCGGGTGATCGCAGCACGAACTGCGTGATCGTTCGAGGACTCGACGGGCTCCGTGAGCGCAGCGTCGAACTGCCCCGCGGTTCAGGCAACGCGCCCACGGTCGCTCCCAGGCGATCCCGCCCACGGCTGCTGGCAGACGTTGCGAAGCAGCGCTGCGAACGCGCCGGCGCGGCGTGACAATACTCTCCCCAAGAGCTACCCGCGGATTCCGCAGCCGAAGTAATCCTGACTTCGGCTGCGGAGCCGCGCGGTTTTTCTTGTCGCGGCCGGCTGCCATGCCGTCGAGCCGAACCGATGAGTTTGTCCGAGTCCGCGCGGCTCAAGGACGATGCGCAAGCGTAAAGGAGTCTGCGATGAAGTCGCGAGCCTCGAGTGCTCGGCCGCACGTGCGTGGTCGCGCGCTATTGCGTCAACTATTCGCAGAGCAGCCGGAGCGCTCGCTGGTGGCGCCACCTGCGCCCGCAGCCGCTGCGCGATTAAGCGCTCCGCCCGCGCTCTCAGCGCTCGCCTGGCTCAAGGGCTTTCGCGTCGACGCGCCCGCCGAGCCGAGCTTCACGCCGGCGAGCAAACGCACGGCCGAACGGTCGACCACGTCGCGCGACACCGCGCGGCCACTGGCCCCCGCGCCGCGGGCGCGTTAGACTGCCGCGCTTTCGCCTTGTAGAAAGCGCACCTTCTGTCGATGACCGCTCCACATGACTCGCCTGTTGGCGACCCACTCGCGGCTCGCGATCGAGCCGTGCTCATTCATTCGCTGCACAATCGCGCGCTGCAGCAGCATCCGCACATTTGGACCCGCGGCGCTGGCGCGCTGTTGTGGGATCAAACCGGCCAGGAGTTTCTCGACGGCCTGGCCGGCCTGTGGAACGTCATCGCCGGGCACGGTCGCCAAGAGCTGGCCGACGCCGCCGCGCGGCAAATGAGCGAGTTGGCGTATGCCTCGGCTTATGCCGGCTGTTCGAGCCAACCGGCAATCGAACTCGGCGAACGCCTGGCCGAGCTGTTCTATCCCGGCATCACGAAGTTTTTCTTTACGTCGGGTGGCGCCGAAAGCAACGAATCGGCCATCAAAACCGCGCGCTACTTCGCGCGGCTCAACGGTTACCCAGACAAGCATAAGGTGATCGGCCGCCGCTGGGGCTATCACGGCACCACCTTGGCCGCGATGTCGGCCACGGGCATTGGCAGCTACTGGCCGATGTTCGAGCCGCGCGTGCCGGGCTTCCTGCACATCGAAGGTCCGTATCCGTATCGATTCAACGCCGCGCCGCGCGGAGCCGACGATCGGCGCACGCCCGGCGAGATGGCGGCCGACCTGCTCGAAGAAGCCATCTTGCGCGAAGGGCCCGACACCGTGGCCGCCTTCCTGGGCGAACCGGTGCAAGGGGCCGGCGGTGTGATCGTCCCTCCCGATGATTACTGGCCGCGCATTCGGCAAATCTGCGACCGCTACAAAGTGCTGCTGATCGCCGACGAAGTTATCACCGGGTTCGGTCGCACGGGGCCTTGGTTCGCGCTGGAGCGCTACGGAATCGAACCCGACCTCGTCACCTTCGCCAAAGGAATCACCAGCGGATATTTTCCGTTGGGAGGAGTCGGGCTGCGGAGCGATATTGCTGACGCGATCGACGCCGCCAGCGGACCACAAACGTGGATGCACGCGTTCACCTACTCGGGTCACCCGACGGGCTGCGCCGTGGCGCTGGCCAATCTCGACGTGATCGAGCGCGAAGGCTTGCGCGAGCGGGCAGCGGAGCTCGGGCAACGCCTGTTGACTGGCCTGCAATCGCTGGCCGGACATCCGCACATCGGCGACGTGCGCGGCTTGGGGCTGATGGCGGCCGTGGAATTCGTCGCCGACAAAGGGACGAAGGCGGAGTTCCCCCCTGAGCGGGCGATCGGCGCCAAGGTTCACTTGGCGACGCAGCGCCGTGGTCTCTTCACCCGGCTGCGTGGCGACGTCTATAACCTGGCCCCTTGCTACGTCACAACCGACGCCCAAATCGACCGTATGGTCAGCATTTTGGGCGATTCGATCGACGAAGTGCTGGGGAGCTAGGTCCCGCGACAGACCGTTTTGCCCGCCGCTTCGGCCCGATTTGCCGCCCAATTCTGGCACCTAAACCGGCCGCAAATCCGCGAAGTACACTAGAAAGTGCGCGCAAGCCCGGGTCGGATGATCGCATCCGGGCTGCTCGCCGGGTGGAATCCATCGCGATTTTTCGAGGCCGCCGGTCATGCGATTCTTGTCTGTCGTCGTTTGTTTGGCACTGCTGGTGATTTGCTGGCCCGCTCCCAGCGCGCGTTCGGCGCCAGGATCGGCGACCGAGCCCGCCGGCGCGGCCGGTGGTTCAGCGACGTTTGAAGACGACACGCTGAAGCCTGATGGCGAACGCCCGACGAAGCCATCGCCCGGCGATCGCAAACCGACGACAAAGAAGAAAAAGCCCAAGCCGAAGTCGTCCGACGACAATGCCGGCGCGGATAGCGCCAACAAGCCTGACCTCGGCCCCAAGCTGGGAGACACGCAGGTTCAGCAGATCAAGATCGGCATCAGCATCACGGCCGAAGGGGGCGCGTGCGAAGGAATTGTCGCGACGACGCCGGTGCCGATCGACTGGGCCGAGCAACAAGTCAAAGTCATCGAGCAGGATGTCTCTGCGGCGGTGCGCGAGTTCGAAGACTTCCGCATGATCGATGGCACGGTGAAGCAGATGGTGCTCACCGTTCCCTATCTGGCGGCCGGCGAAGAGGCGCACGCGATCCTCACGTTCGAGGTCACGCGCCGCGGGCTGGTTTCGCCCGACAACACGGCGGAGCTGATTGTTCCCAAGAAGCTCGATCGGCAGCTTCGCACCTACCTGGCGGCAAGCATCGGGATCGAAGTGCGCAGTCCCAAGATTCGCGCGCTGGCGAAAGAGATCGCCGCCAAGCTGAAAGCGGATGGCCCCAGCGACGAAGCGCTCGCCACGGTGGCTGACAAGCCGTCGGAAAACCAGGACGTGCAAGATGCCGTAGCCGGGGCGGTTGGTGTCGCTGGTGAAGACCGCTCAGAAGCTGCAGAAAGCGGTGAGCCCACCACCTGGCAACTCGTCGAGGCCATGTACGACTGGGTGCGCGCGAACGTCGAGTACAAAGAAGGCCCCTTCAAAGGGGCGATGGACGCGCTGAAGGACGGGCACGGCGACTGCGAAGAGCTCAGCTCACTGTTCATCGCGCTCTGCCGCGCGAGTGGTATTCCGGCCCGCACCGTGTGGATTGCCGGGCATTGCTACCCCGAGTTCTACCTGACCGATGCGGAGGGCAACGGTTACTGGTTCCCTTGCCAGGCGGCCGGCAGCCGCGATTTCGGCGGCATCGCCGAGCACCGGCCGATCCTGCAAAAGGGAGACAACTTCTCTGACCCCGACCGGCCGGGCCGCAAGCTGCGCTACGTCAGCGAGCACCTGAAGGTGGCGAACGCGGTTGGCAAGCCGCGGGTGAAGTTCATTCGCGAGCCGATCGGCATCGCAACGCCGTAACTGCGAATAAGAAGAAGGTGAACCACGGATTGCACGGATGACACGGATGTGTTCGACTTAGTGGCGCGTTCGCGGCGACGTTTGACTTGCTCAATCTCTCAGGATCGCCCGCCATGTCGCTGGTGCGGTGGGGTAAACGCTGGTACCCGACCATTAAGGACACGCAGTACGCGAAAGTGCTGCATGACATTCGCCACGCGCGACGTGTCGCACTTCACGAGGGAATTCGCCCCACCAGTCTCATTACTTGGCGGGACGACTTTCGCCGTATCATCCGCAACGGACGTGTGACGGCCTGCTTCCCGAATCTCAACCAGCGCGACATTGAATCGGTTTGTATCGCTCTGTGGTTAGTCGGGCGCATGCAGGCGAAGCACGGCGTGTCGATCGTGGCCGACCATCGCAGTCACGCCGATGCAAGGGTGCGACGCGAAGCGGCGCGCGCCTTGCGACGGCTCGGAGCGTGGTCCGAACTGCGTGCGATGGTCGACGACACGAGCCCGCTCGTGCGGGGCTTCACGCGCGACGATGGTCCGCGCCCGCTTGCGGTGCGCCTCGAGCGCTTCAAGCAAATGGTCGCGCCGCTCGATCGACCGAAGTCCCACGCTCGCGCGTCGTGGTTTGCCAGGTTGCCGATTGAGCCAGGGCGGCAGCCGAAGCCCGCGCATCTAATCCGCGCAATCCTCGAACGCATCCGCCGATTGGTTCACGGTATCTGAACCACATCAACTGACGAGCACCTCTAAACGTGCTCCGCGCGGCGCTCGACGACGTATTCGGCCTTGATGCCATTGCGGGCGAAGAGTCGCTTCTCGAGATCCGCTTCGTTCGGCTCGAAAACGACGCGATCGGCCGACACTTCGGTGTAGTACTTGAGCCGTTCTTGAATCTTGGCTTCGATGTCCGCCTGGGGGCGACCCTGTTCGGCCACCACGTTCACGGCCAGCACATCGCGGGCGTACTGCTGGTCCCCTTCCGACTCGATCGACACCTGGAAGTTGCGCACACCCGGCGTGTCGCGGATCGCCTCGATCAAGCTCGAAAGATCGACGCGCGTTCCTTTGATCTTGGTGAAGTCTTTCACCGCGCGGCAAATCGGCGGGAACAGTCGCGGGAACGTGTAACCGCAGTGTGGGCAGCGATCCCAGCGCATGCCCCCTTTGATGAGGTCGCCCGTCCAGTAGCGCACCAGCACCGTGCCGCGCCAACCGATGTGGCTGAATACCAGTACGCCCGGCTCGCCGGGGGCCACCGGTTCGCGCGTCTCAGGGTGCAAAATCTCCCAATAGAAAAACTTGGGATTGAGGTGGATGCCGCTCGCTTCGCAGCATTCCAACGCGGGCCACTTCATCTCGGTCATGCCGAGCGATTGATAGATGCGGAAACGCGGATGGGCACCGAGTTGAATCGCCAGCGAGCGAATGTAGTCGCGGAGCGATTCGCTCATTGGCTCGGCCCCTACCGCCACGCGCTTGAAATTCGAGAGCGGGCCGATCGCCCCTTCCTGCTGCAACACGAGCGCACGCCGCAGCCAGTGCACCAGGTAACTGGGGACCGCCGTGAGCGACGAGAAACCGCCCGCCGCGAAGATACTGATCTGCCGATCGGTGGGGATGACGTTGCCGCCGAAGGTGTCGAACGTCGAGGTGCCGATCGCCGCCTTGGCCAGGACAGGCGTAAAGAACGCCAGGTGAGGAGCGCCGGGAAAGATGTTCAGCGCGCGCTCGGCCCAATCGAAGTAGGGCTCTTCGGGATCGACCTTTTTCGGCAGGATCATCAGCGAGACGATCTCGGGGATGACGTGCGAGAGCTCAAAGTGCGTGTAGGTCGACGGTGTAGGATTGCCGGTCGAACCGGTCGACACATGAAAGTGAATCGGCAACCACTCGGCCAGCCCGCGGCGGCGAGCGCGTTCTCGCAGGTTCGAGCGCCGCACGGGGCGCGACCAATCGCGCGGGCGATCGATCAGGGCCTCCCACACGTACTTGAGCAGCTTGCCGCGCGCGATGGGGGCGGTCTCGTAGCCGGCCGGTGGGCCAGGCACGCCGGGAAACTTCGGCTGCAGAATGAACAGCGTGGGGTCGGCCCGGAGCACGTCCTTCTCGACGATCGGCAACCGGCGCAAGTCGTCGGCCGTGCGGAGCGACGCGAGGTCGATCCCTTTTTCGCGGTACAGGCGCCGCAGATACGGGTGATACGGCCCGACGTATTCGCGGAGGTAGCGGATCAGGCGATCGGCCGCGCGGCGCTGCTGCTCGTGCGGCTCGAGGTCGTAGTAGTTGGCCATGAGTAGCAGGTGAGCTGCGCGCGAGTGTGGGAAGAAGCTGCGCGTGACGGCAGCCAGCGTGATGCAGGTGCTGCCCTTCTATCGGCTAGGTGGCGGGTTGTCAAACCGCGGGTGACCACCAGTTGCCTCGTTTCGCTTGAGAACGCAGCGCGAAATCTGGCTAGAATAAGGCGACCTTGAATTCATGGAGGATGGCATGAGCGAATATCAATACATCGAGTTCCGGGCGATCGACGGGCCGGTGAGCGACAAAAACCTCGAGTACATGCAGAAGCAATCGTCACGGGCTGAGATTACTGCGTGGTCGTTCACGAATGAGTACCACTACAGCGATTTCCGCGGCAACGTGCTCGAAATGCTGCGGCGCGGCTACGACATGCACCTGCACTACGCCAACTTCGGCATTCGCACCCTCATGGTACGTTTGCCGAGCGGATTGCCAAACGAGCAAGCGGCTGCGCCGTATCTGGACAGTGAGAACTTGATGCTGCACCGCGACAAGACGGGGCGAGGTTGCATTTTGGAAATCAGTCCCAGCTACGAGCCGGGCACTCTCGAAGATCTTTGGGATCTCGATGTTTGGTTGCCGCGCATGCTGGACATTCGGCGCGAGCTGATCGAGGGAGATTTACGACCCCTTTATATCGCGCGACTCGGCGCCGATTCCGATTCTTATCATGAGCGGTCCGAGACTAAGGAAGCGCCACTGCCCGCGGGCATGGGCAAGCTCAGTGCTGCGCAGCTTGCGCTGGCCGAGTTTTACGGACTCGATCGGGCGACGTTGGCCGCCGCGGCGCAGGGTGCCCCTCCGCTACCAGCGAACTCCGGCCTGAAAGTCAGACCTCAGCAATGGCTGCAGGGGCAATCGCCCGCGCGCAAGGATGCCTGGTTGGCTAGGCTGTTGTCTGAGGATCATGCGGCCGTGCGTCCAGAACTAATGCAGGCGTATCGAGACGATCAGCCCGTGGCGGCGTGGCCTGTGGTGGAGACCGGGCGCACGCTGGAGCAAATCGGCGCGGCGGCGGAGGAAATCCAACAAGACGTGAAAGCGAAAGCGGCGGCCAAGCGCGAGCAAGAGAGAAAAAAGCGGCTCGCCAAGATGGCCAAAGACCCCGACACCTTGCTAAAGCAGGTGAACGAATTGGTAACCAAGTTCAGCACGTCAGGGTACGAAGAGGCGAGCAAGCTGCTGGCGGAGTTGCGCGAGGCGCGGCCCGTAGACGGGGCCAAGCTGGCGAAAGCCAAAGCGCAAATGCTGCGGAAACAATACCCCACGAAATACCGACTGGTCGCGGCGCTTCGAGCGCAGGATTTGCTGGAGCCGGCGCCCAAGGTGCTGGCTAAAGCGGCCGAGGGGAAGCGGGCACGGTGATCCGCAGCCCCGATTCTGCTCGCGAGAACTCGTGGCTCGAGAAACTGCCACGGTGGGCCTGGTGAGGGATCGCGTCGAACGACCGGGCTGGCCGAACTATAATTCAGTTGTCGATACTGAAGTCCAGCGCAGGAACGCTATCTAGTAAGCTTCGAGCCATGACTACGTCGCTAGGCGCCGCCAACTCGTATGAAGCCAGGTTAAACCACGATCTGAGGTGGGCCTTGAGCGAAGGGAGCCGGTTCTTCGAGGGGCGGAGCGACGTTCATGCCGCGCTCCGCAGCGTGGCGCGCCAGCTCGAACGCTTGGGCATTCCTTATGCGGTCGCCGGCGGCATGGCGCTGTTCGCGCACGGCGTGCGACGGTTCACCGAGGACGTGGACATTCTGGTGACGCCGGCCGGATTGACATCGATCCACGAACAGTTGGACGGTCGCGGCTACGTCCGACCGTTTCCCAAGAGTAAGAACTTGCGCGAGACCGAACATGGCGTGAAGATCGAGTTTTTGGTCGAGGGCCAGTTTCCAGGGGACGGAAAACCCAAATCGATCTCGTTTCCCGATCCGGCAGGGGTCGCCGTCGAGCGTGATGGCATTCGGTATTTAAATCTCCCAACGTTGGTTGAGCTCAAACTAGCATCCGGCATGACGAGCCCTGATCGCTTGAAGGATCTGGCCGACGTGCAGGCGCTGATCAAGACGCTGCAGCTCTCGAAACAGTTCGGCGATCAATTGAATAGCTTTGTACAACTCAAATACCAGGAGCTGTGGCAAGCCATGCGGGCCGTGCCGAAGCGCTACGTGCGACTATGGCGCAGCGCACCATCCACCGGCGAAATGACATTGAGCGAAGAACTGGCCGCGCAACAGCGCGCAGCCGACGAACTGCTTCAGCAAATGCTCGACGCCGGCGTGCGTCTCGAACCCGCGGAACGAGCCGACGACTACGCGATGCTGGTAACCGACGACCCTGATGTGGCCCAGCGCTTCGACATGCAGGACCAATCGGAGTATTGGGGGCTCGATGACGAAGCCCCTGGCAACCCCTGATCGTGGTCACCCCTAAAAATGCATCTCCAGCGGGCTTCGATCCCCGCTTTGAATCGCCGCGACCAGGTGGTCGTTCTGCGACATCAAGTTGCTGGCGAAGAACTGCGCCGTCTTGATCTTGTTGTCGTAGAACTGGGCGTCGGGGTGCTCGCCGCAGAGCGCAGCCTGGGCGGTCGCGTCTTTGGCGCCCAGCTCGGCATACAGCTCTTCGAGCGCGGCGTGGGCCACGACCGCTTGCTCCAAGAGCAGCCAGCCGACGACCACGTTGCCGAAAATCCGCAAGTAAGGGGTCGCGGACAAGAGCGGATAGTCCGAGTCGCCGCTCATCTGCTGCATGGCGAAATTCATGGTGATTTCGGCCAGCTTCTGCTTGTGATGCGCCAGCGCGCCGATCGCGCCCGAGAGGGTCGCGTTCCCCTCGTGCTTGGCGATGAAGCTGTCGAGATCGGCCACCAACTGCATGAACAAGGCGCCCTGCTTGCGGCCGACTTTGCGGCCCAGCAGGTCGAGCGCCTGGATGCCGTTGGCTCCTTCGTAGATCGAGGCGATCTTCACGTCGCGCAATAGTTGCTCGATCGGATAGTCCTTCAGGTAGCCATGCCCACCGAAAGTTTGCAAGGCCAGCGTGGCGGTTTCGTAGCCGGTGTCGCTGCACCAGGCCTTGCAGATGGGCGTGAGCAACTCGACGCGCCCCTCAAGGTGCTCGCGCTCCGCGGTGTCGGGCGAGTGCATCATCAGGTCAAGGCAGTGGGCCGTGTGCAAGAGCAGGGCACGCCCTCCTTCGCAGTAGGCCTTCATCGTAGTCAGCATGCGGCGCACGTCGGGGTGACGCACGATCGGCACGCTGGGGGCCGTGGGGTCGCGGAAGTTTTTCATCTCCGGACCCTGGATGCGCTCGTTCGCGTAGGCCAGCGCGGCCAGCCACGCCCAGCTCCCCAGGGCCACGCCTTGTAGGCCGACGCCGATGCGGGCCGAGTTCATCATGTCAAACATCAGCTTGATGCCGTCCTGCTCATTGCCGATCAGTTCGGCCTGGCAGTCGTTGGCGTCGCCGAACGACATCTGACACGTCGGCGAGGCGTGGATGCCGAGCTTCTTCTCGATGCCGGTGCAGGTGACGTCGTTGAACTGGCCGACTTTGCCGTCAGCGCCGACGCGATATTTGGGAATCAGGAACAGGCTCAAGCCTTTGGTGCCCGGCGGGGCCCCTTCGCACCGGGCGAGCACCAAGTGGACGACGTTCTCGACCATGTCGTGATCGCCGCCGGAGATGAAGATTTTCTGGCCGCGGACGAAGTACTTGCCGTCACGTTTGTAGGCCGTGGTCTTGATATCGCCGAGCGCCGTGCCGCAATGGGCTTCGGTCAGGCACATGGTGCCACCCCATTGACCGGCCAGCATCGGGCCGAGGTAGCGCTGGCGCATGTCTTCAGTGCCATGCTCGACGATCATTTCGATGGCGGCCCGCGTGAGCCCGGCCACCATGCTTAGCGAGCAATTGGCGCCGACGAACATCTCGCCGAGCGCCGCGCCGATGGAGTACGGGAGCCCCTGCCCGCCGTAGACGCGCGAGGTGCTCATCGACATCCAGCCATGCTCGAACTGCGCACGGTAGGCCTTGCGGAAGCCAGCCGGCGTGGTCACCTTGCCGTCTTCCCAGCGGCAGCCTTCGCGGTCGCCGCTGGCGTTGATCGAGGAGAGTTCCTTTTGGGCGAAGCGGAGCCCCTCGGCCAGCAGCAGCTCGATATCGCTGACCTCGAAATCGGCGAAGGCCGGCAGCTCGAAAACCCGCTGCACACGGAGGTGTTCGAACAAGACAAACCGCGCCTCGCGGAGGTCGTACAGGTACTCTTCAACTTGGGCCATGACGGGGTTCCTGAATCGGGCAAGGGGCAGCTAGCTTGGCGAAAACCTGCGGACAGAGGGCCGCATTGGCTCGACGAACAAGCCACGGTGGGGTCGGAAACCCACTTGTAACCGAGCGCTCCGCGGGTCGCAAGGAGCGGCGTGGCGGGTAGTGGTTCACTCTGAACCTGAGAATTCTTAGTCGCCAATGAACTTCAGGTAGGTGTGCGTTTTCCCGATTGAGGATTCGACGAATTGACGCAGGGCAGTGATTGCTGCCGGCGGCGGGGGTTTGCTGCCCTGAAGTAGGATGCCGGACAGCTCGGCGGCCAGCCGAGGTATCTGAATCTGATTGAAAACCGTGTCCCCGATTGGGTCGATTGCGCTGAGGCAGGCAGCGCTTGCTGGAAAGAATTGCAGCACCCTGCGGTCGAGCGCTGGCCCTTCATACACCGCAAGGGTATTTCCTTGCTCGTCCTGCCATTCAACTTGCACTGCCATGTCACCGATGATACTGGACGAATGGGCGGACTGGGAGCCGCCGCGCGACTGGTATACAATTTCAGACATGACCCGCGACCACCAGCATAACCCAGACCCGAACGTCAACGCGGCCCGGATCGTGGCGGAGTCTACGGCCGCCCAGGCGAGCGCCGGCGCTGACATTGAAGCGGCCTGGGCCGAGTGGTCGAGCCACCTGCAACGGGTGGACGAGCGAACGCTGACCCTGCTACGGGCGGCGTTTGAAGCGGGGTGGGACGCGGGGCGGAATCAGTCTGATTCCAGATGATCCCACAGCGGGTACTCTTTGTGGACCGGATGTATCTTGTCCAGCGTGACCGCAAATGTCTCCCAGTCTGGCGAGATTTTCATCAGGGTCACCACTGACCCCAAGTGCTGAAGCAGCTTCGGGTGTCCTACATCGGTCGTAAGGTGCTGGTGGTGCTTGTGACGTCGCCCGCCGTTCTCGATGACCGGATTGCGCTTCTTGAGCGCAGCCAGAACTCCTGGGGCAAGCCTGGAATAGATGACGTCGTTGGTAAGATGGCCAAAGTATTGCGGCAGTTTCATATCGGGCGAGAAAGTGACGGATCGCAGCCGGCACAGTTCTCTGTAGTAGTCCAGCGGGAACGTCTTGACCCAAGCCCTGAGTTCCTTGGCGATGAACTTCTCAAGGATCGTTGCTAGAGCGCGGCGGTCGCGGTCATCTTGAAAACCTGTCGCCTCGTCAATCAACGCCACAATGCCCACGGTGGCGAAACCACGCATCAGCAGGTCAGCTTGGCGGGCGACCTTAATCTGCGACGTCGTGAGCACGCCAGCATCCCGTGCTCGTAGATAGACATTGCAGATATTCGGAACCTGCTCGCCGAGAATGCCCTCCGCGAGCATGCCACCGGGCGTCAGAAAACTCTTAGTGATAGGTCCCGTTGCTAACTCGCCATCAACAAACGCTTTAAGGTTCTTTGCCTCAAGAAAAACAGGCAATTCGGTCCCGGCATACTTTCGGCCGCGCCACGTCCTGCCCAGCCCCTTCATCATCCCGCGAGTAGAAACAATGCGCTCGCCGTTCTCCAAGACGTAGCACGAAATCTCCAAGTCGCCGATGATGCGAAGGAATCCTTCGTGGGTTGCTTGCTGAATTGGCTCATCGCCGTCTTTAGTCCACCGCGCCATTGCCGCTTTCCTGGCCCGGTTGCGTCGCTCTTCTTTCGTCATCTGTTTCGCGAGTTGCAGCGCGCCTTTTCGGCCTGCTTCGCTGGAACCAAATCCTTCCGGCGTCATAGAAAATCTCCTGAAAACTGAGTGATTGTGCTTGCCTGCCTAGCATACACCCGCTATGCTAGGCTGTCAAGCAAGGAGATTCGTCGTGCGAAAGCTAAGTCCAGAAAAACGAGCCGCGATTCTGACCTGCCTGTTCGAGGGCAACAGCATCAACTCGACTTGCCGCATCAACGGCACATCGAAAATCACAGTGCTCCGGTTGCTGGCCGATGCCGGCACGTTCTGTGCTGACTATCACGAGTTGTTCGTCCGCGACGTGCAATCGAAGCGCGTCCAGGTCGATGAGCTATGGTCGTTCTGCGGCTGCAAGGATAAGGCCAAGAAAGCTGGGTCTGGCGGGTTCGGTAGCGTCTGGACGTGGGTGGGGATCGACGCTGATACCAAGCTGTGCGTCAGCTATCTCGTGGGCCTGCGCGACGCGGACTACGCCCGTGCGTTCGTCCAGGACGTGGCGGATCGGCTAGGCAGTCGCGTGCAACTCACCAGCGACGGCTACAAACCCTATATCGAAGCGGTTGACGCGGCGTTCCAGGGCAACGTCGATTACGCCATGCTGGTGAAAGTCTACGGCAGTGACACCAGCCCGGACGCTGAGAAGCGGTACAGCCCGGCCGTCTGCAAGAGCTGCAAGGTCGAGACGCAAAGCGGCCTGCCTGAGAAGAAGCACGTCAGCACGAGCTATGTCGAGCGCCAGAACCTTACCGTCAGAATGTCGCTGCGGCGCTTCACCCGCCTGACCAATGCGTTCTCCAAGAAGATCGAGAACCACGAGCACGCCGTGGCGATGCACTTCTTCTATTACAACTTCATCCGCAAGCACATGACCCTCAAAACCACCCCGGCCGTGGCTGCGGGTATCATGGATAAGCCTATGACGGTGCTCGAATTGGTGGGGCTGATCGAGCAGGAAGAGAAGTGCTTGGGCGAGCGGTTGACCAGCTATCTGCCGGCCCGGCCGAAAAAATCGGATTCAGAGTGAACCACTACCGCGTGGCGGGAGCTTGCGTGCCACGTACCCGGCGGCACCGGCCGCGGCCAAAACGTGGCACGGCCATCCTGGCCGTGTTGACCATAAGCTGGCAGCCCACGACACGGTTTATGCGGCGGCCAGCACCGAGGTAGTTCGCACAGTTCATCTTGTGAAAAACCGTCTGATGCGCCAGAATCCGCGACCCAAATGGACGCCGGCGCGGTCGGATAAACGATTAAACGATCGCCCTGGCACTCGATCGCGCTAGCAACTTCAGCACAACGTCAGATTGATCGCTTTGTCAGGGAGGACGAATCCATGCGTGGAATCATGTTTCTGGTGATCGGTGTCGTCGGGCTTATCGCCGCGGGCATTCTGACGATCAACTTCAACGGCTCGGGCGCGACCGTCGAGTTCCACAAAGACAAGGCGCGCGAGCGGGCCGGTCAATTGGCCAACGAAGTCAAAGTGATCGAGCAAAGCCTCGAACACAAATCGCAGGCCAAGAAGTAACGATGGCGCGGCACACGGCGTGGCAACTTCAATCCACGGCGCGCTCGCCTGGCAGTGGCCCAGCGCGCTAACCGCTACCACTTCTACGACGTCTCTACGGTGCCACTGTGCCACCGCGTTACGGTGCTACGGTGCTACTACGGTGCCTCGGCGGAGCTTCAGCCGCGACCGCCTAGTTAATCGTCTGACCGTCGGTGCGGTTGCTGGGCAACTTGGCGGCGGCGGCCGCCGCCGGCGGACGCGAGATCTGACCGTAGGCTTTGCACTCGACCGTCGAGCCGCCGTCGAGATCGGTCTCGATGCGAATCGAGGCCACGAGCTTGCCGGGCTTGTCGCCGGCCACAAACGTCACGGGGATGACGTGCAGCACCTTGGCCTGGTCCGACACTTTGAAGTCGAAGCCATCGGCGTCGCTGGCGACGTTAAGCACTTTGAACGGTCGCTTACTGCGGACGATGACCTGGCGGGTGACCGACTTGCCGGGATCGACCACGCCCAGGAAAAGTGACGCCGGGCTGATGGTGAGCGCCCCGACGACTTGCCCTGCCACTTCGACGGGCACTTCAGTCTTCTCACTCGTCTTCAAGAAGATTTGTTCGTGGAGGTAGCCGGCCGGGGCATCGGGCTTCAGTTCGACCGACAACTCGTAGTTGACGATGCCGCCCGAGCGGCTCTTCTCGACCACCTGCGCGCTGAGGTAAGGGCTCGTCGGCTTGATGCCGGTGATCTTCCAGCTCGAACTACCACCGCTATACGACAAACCCAGGCTGCGTTTGGCCACGCCGTGGGCGTCGACGGTGCCGAACTCAATGCCGGGCGGATCGAGAGTCACGTCGGTGCGAACGAAACCGGTTACCAGCAGTTGCACTTCGGCGTAGAACGGCTGATCGAAGGTGACCGTCAGCGTCGCCGAGCGCTGGCCCGAGTACGACTGTGTGTTGAGCGTGGCGATCACTTCCCCTTTTTCGTAGGTCTTGATCGGGCGCTCGCTGAACTGGGCCGTGGTACAGCCGCAGCTCGATCGCACACTAGCGATATGAACATCTTCTTTATAGAGATTGGTGAAGTTGAAGCGGTACTCGACCTTGGAGCCGCGGGCGACGCTCACGAAGTCGTGGTTCGTGGCCTCGAACATTTTGCGTGCCCACTCCTGCCCCAAAGCGGGGGTGGCAGCCAGTGCAGCTAGCAGAATCGTGGCAGGCAACATCACGCGGCGCATCAGGCGATCTCCCGAAAGATTAAGCAGATTCAAGTGCATCTTTCGGTTACACAATCGGGATAACTACAGGGGAGCAGACAAGTTGCAGCGCGCGGCGAAGATAGGGCCTTTGCCGAGCGTTCATGAATGTCACGGAATTCGCTTTACGCCCGTATTCTACGCCTGTAACGCGCGACGGGTGAAGGCCAGATATGCTCCCGAGCCCCGCGCTGCCGGCCTTCGCCTGCGGTTGGCGGCGCCACACGCAAAGGCGTTGTGTTGCATGCCTTGAGTGTTCTGGTTACCGGCAGCCGCGGGCGGATTAACTCCTGTATTTGTATCGATGCGTATGGGCGATTTCTGGGGCGTGGGTTGGCGGGTTGTTTTGCCCCAGCTTGCTCGCCCGCCCGAGCTTTCCAAGGATGGCTAATTCGGCAGACCGAATTGAGTTTCCTTTCAATCCGTTTGACCACTTGCCCGGGCTTCTACACTTGGGGGGGTTGGGATCGAGCAGGGGGTCCCGGGTTGCTGTTCGAGGTCTGCGACTCTTCGAGAGGAACGTCTGCCATGCGAGGACTGGCGGTGTTGAGCGGCTTATTGTTGCTGGCGAATTGGGCAATCGCCGCCGAAGCCGACTGGCCGCAGTTTCGAGGACCGGGTACCGACGGGCGGGTCGATTCGCCACAATTCCCTTTGGATTGGGGAACCGATCGCAATATCGCCTGGAAGACGGCCATCGCGGGCACCGGCTGGTCGCAGCCGGTGGTCGTTGACGGCAAGGTGTTCGTCACGGCCGCCATAAGCGACACCGCCGAGAAGCCCAAGAAACTTCGCGAGGGCGCCGCCGATCCGCGCTCGTCATTCAGCGGGCCGTCGAAGCCGCCGGAAGTGACCTATCGCTGGGAAGTGAGCTGTCTCGATCTGGCCAGCGGAGCGATCCTGTGGCAGCAGCGCGCGGCCGAGCAGCAGCCTGGGATTCCCACGCATCCCTCGAATACCTATGCGACGGAAACGCCGGCCACCGACGGCGAACGGCTTTTCGTATGGTTCGCGTCGATCGGCAAGGTGTTCGCGTACACTTTGACTGGCGAGCCCCTTTGGCAAGTCGATCTCGGCGTGTTCCCCATGACGTCGAACTTGGGAACGGGCAGTTCGCCGATTCTGTGCAGTGGCCGGCTAATCGTGCAGAACTACAACGAGACCAGCGCGTTCTTGGTGGCGTTGGATCCCGCCTCAGGCAAGGAGGTCTGGAGCGCGGAGCGCGCGAAGGGCACCTCCTGGAGCACGCCATACGTGTGGAACACCGCCACGCGCACGGAGCTAGTCGCTTGCGGCAACGGACGCGTATATGGCTACGATGCGGCCCATGGCGCCGTGCTGTGGGAAATTGGTAACTTTCCGTCGTCATTCTCGGCCACACCGGTGGCGTCCAGCGACTTGCTGTTCCTGGGAAACAACGGTCCGTTCAGCACGGCGCCGTTGTGGGCCGTGAAAGCCGGCGCGGCTGGCGACGTCTCGATTCCCAAGGATCAACTGAAGCCCAAGGAGATCGCCCACAGCGACGCGGTCGCCTGGTGGCGTTTTCGTTCGGGGCCCGGGCTGGCATCGAGCGCGGTTGTCGGCAACCTACTGTTTGTCAGCGAGAATTCGATCCTGAGTTGCTACGACACGGCGTCGGGCGAGCGACTCTATCGCGAGCGCCTGCCGGAGGGAAAAGACATCGTCGCCTCACCATTGGTGCTAGGGGACAAGCTGCTGTACCTGGACGAAGACGGCCGGGCGTTCCTGGTGCGGGCAGCGGCGAAGTTCGAGGTGCTCGGCACCAACAAGCTCGACGACGTCTTCTGGGCGTCGCCGGCCGTGTCGGGTGGTTCGCTGCTACTGCGCGGCGTCGACAATTTATACTGCATTCGCGCCACCAACTGAGTGCCACGCTCGACACGGCTCCGTCCGGCCGAAAACCTGGGCTTGAGCATTCGCCGCGAACGGCGCTGGTGAACCGCCTTCCGTCTCCTTGGCAATCGCGAGAAAGTCGAATCCGGGTACCATCCGCTGGCGGTCCGTGTCGCTGAGTGTCGAGCCGTGGCGCGGCTACCGGGCAATTTCCAGCACGATCCGCTCGTCGCGACGCGTCGCGCGAATGGCACCGGGGAGCGTGATACGCCAACGCGGACCATCACTCGCGAGTTTCCGTCCGGCGAGCGGCCCGTCGTCGATCAAGGCCAACCGGCCCAACTGATCCCAATGTTCGGCGGTCATATCCCCCTCGGGCCAGCGCTGAGATCGCCAACAAGCGACAAACAGTTCACGAACAACGAACCGCGGAAAGCTCCGCAGCGCCACCCCGTCGATACGCACCAG
>CAZBWM010000024.1:0-72717 GCA_964495375.1 uncultured Planctomycetaceae bacterium
ACGATGCGCTCGACCCCCAACTCGCGGGCCAGATCGAGCCGGCGCTTGGCGGCGTCGAGGGCCGCGGCGAACTTGGTTTCGTCGGCCGTACACCAGTCGCGCAGCGAGATCATGCTGGGACGGGCGAGCCCGGCGTCGTCGAGTGCCTTGCGCACCTCGGGTACCTTATGCCCTTCGGCGAGATAGTCTTCGACGTCGTTGATCCAGAGCTCGATCGCCGTGTAGCCCGCCTCGTGCGCGATGCGGATCTTGTCCATCAGGCTGACAGGCTGGATCGTGCTGGTGTTCAGGCAGTAGATGAATTCGGGCATGGCGGTTTCGCGGAGTGGTCGGGCCGGGGGATGTGGCGGCCGCGCAGCCGTTTGGTGGGCTGCTGGCCGTGCCCTCTTATCTTCGAGCGGCGGCGGCCCGTTGGCAAGTCAGCCGCCGGGGGGGAGCCAGCAGTTGCCGTATTAAGAGCGCGAGAAATTGCCACGTGGATCGGACCACAGGACGCACGAGCGGGCCAGAATCTTTGCCCCAATTGCCAAGGCTCGCTCGTCGAGATCGAACGTGGGAGTGTGCAGGGCCGAATTGCCAGCGGTTTCTGACGCGCAGCCCAGGCGAAACATATTGCCCGGCACCAGATCGAGATACGCGGCGAAGTCCTCGCTCCCCATGCTCGGTCGGGCCATTTCGACGACGCGCTGCGGGCCGAGCACTTCGATGGCGGCCGCGCGGGCGATATCCGTAAGCGCGGGATCGTTCACGACCGATTCGATTCCGCCGGTGCGCTCGACCGTGATCTCGGTGCGCGTGGCGGCCGCGACCCCGGCCGCGACGCGGCGAATCTGCTCGAGTGCTTGCTCGCGTACCTTGCGATCGAGCGTGCGCAGCGTGCCGCGCACCAGTGCGCGATCGGGGATGACGTTCGCGGCATCGCCCGCGAGGAACTGACCGAACGACAACACCACGGCATCCTGGCTGTCGACTGCGCGCGGAATGGCCTGATAGAGATTCGCGATCAGCATCACTCCGGCGGCAATCGGATCGCGCGTCTGGTGGGGTCGCGCGGCATGTCCCCCTTGGCCCGCGATCGTGATATTCAGCGAATCGCAGTGGGCCGTGAACGCGCCGACGCGCATGCCCACGGTGCCGACAGCGCGGCCGGGGTCCATGTGGATCGAGAAGATGCCGGCGACCTCGTCGACGAAGCCCGCAGCGATCATCTCGCGAGCGCCGTTCAGCGTTTCTTCGGCCGGCTGAAAGATCGCGCGCCAGGGGACGGGCCAGGGGAAAGCACCTTGCTGACCCAGCGCGTGCAGCGCCAACACGGCGCCGAGCACCGTGGCCGAGTGACCGTCGTGACCGCAGGCGTGCATTCGGCCCGAGCGCTGGCTGCCGTACGCTCGTTCGGCGACTTCTTGAATGGGCAGGGCGTCGATGTCTGCCCGCATCGCGACACGTTTGGCTTGCGTGGCAGACGTCGCGAGCGGCGCGTCGACGACAAGGCCGCGATTGTCGGGGCCCAGTCGCGGCTGGATGCCGGCGGCGCGCAGTTGCTCGGCGAGGTGGCGCGTCGTTTCGACTTCAGAGCCACTC
Organism: uncultured Planctomycetaceae bacterium; assembly: GCA_964495375.1. Classification (GTDB taxonomy): domain Bacteria; phylum Planctomycetota; class Planctomycetia; order Pirellulales; family JAEUIK01; genus JAIESQ01. The sequence goes on from CAZBWM010000024.1 coordinate 1,582, forward strand.
AGCTCGGGGTGCGCGTGCAGGTGGCGGCGCACCTCGACAAGACGCGGAACCAGCTCGTCGATGGCCGCGTCGAGCGCGGCTTGCCAGGGCGCAGTGGTGGTGGCGGGGTTCATTGTCGGACCCAAGTGAGGTTGCGCCGGTTTCTATCTCAAACGACCGCGATCATCCAAGCGATCGAGTTTTCCAGCGTCGATGGAACCCATTGCTTCATCGGCTTCGACTTCGTCGCGCACGCTGTTCATGAGCCAGCGGCCCCAGACGACGTAGTGTAGCGCCGCCACGCCGAACAGGATGGCGATGGCCGCCATCACATTGAAGAAAAAACCGATCGTCAGCACGATCAGGATCGCGCCGACGACCAGCGCGAGAATCGCCGCCAGAATGATCGGGATGGCCGAACCCTTCGGTGGGGCAGGGGGCTCAGGCCGTGGCGGGCGATCCATATTACGTGGCTCCTGACGCCTTGGTGGTCGGCGCCTGTCGAGCGAACCACGGGGCAACGAGATCGGGGGCGAACGATCGCCGGCCGAACTGGCTCGCTCAGGAGATTATAGCGAAGCGTCGGAGGCAGGGAGTAATGCCCGCCCCTGAGGAACACGGCCAAGGTGGCCGTGCCACGGAGGCTTTCCGCTACTCAACGAACTCCGGCACGACGAGCTGTGGAATTACGCCAGCTTCATAACCGCGGCGCAGGAGCGTGGCCACGGCTTCACGGCCGCGGGGGCCGAAGTCGAGCGTCCAATCGTTGACGTACATGCCGACGAATTTGTCGGCCTGGCCGCGGTCCAGGTCGCGGCCGTATTGCAGCGCGTGATCGAGCGCCTCGCCCCGATGGTTGAGCCCGTATTGAATGCTCGCCTTGAGCAAGCGATTAAGCTCGCGGTTGGTTTCGATGCCCAAGTCCTTGCGCAGGGCGTTGGCCCCCAGCGGCAAAGGCAGGCCGGTTTGTTCGTGCCACCAGACGCCGGTGTCTACGACAAGCTTCAGCCCGCGCGACGCATAGGTGAGCTGCCCTTCGTGTATGATGAGCCCGGCATCGATCTTGCGCCCGCCGACTTCGCCCCGCTCGACGACGTCGAGAATTTCATCGAAGGGGACGACGACGTAATCGAATTCGCCCCCCAGGCAAAGCCGGAGCGCGAGGAAGGCGGTGGTCAGCGTACCCGGTACGGCGATGGTGCCGGTGCGGAGGTCATCGAGCGACAAGGACTGACGAGCGACGACCATGGGGCCGTACTTGTCCCCCATGCTAGCGCCGCACGGGCAGAGGATGTACTTGTCGCTCAAGTAAGCGTACGCGTGCAGGCTGATGGCCGTGAGCTCGAGGTCCGCTTCGAAGGCGCGGCGATTGAGCGTTTCGATATCGACCAGCTCGTGGCGGAACTCAAACTCGCCGGTGTTGAGCTTGTCGTTCGCCAAGGCGTGGAACATGAAGGCATCGTCGGGATCGGGGCTGTGCCCCACACGGATCAAACGCTTCGTGGCCACGCTCACAGGATGCACTCCGTTGAATTGGATAGGTAATGCTCCGCCCTCGGTCGCAGGTCGGTAGCGATCGCGAAGCGACAAAAAACGAAGGATCGTCGCGCCTAATGGATGCGGCCGACGATTCAAAATTCGACAATGGATCACTGGCCCCCGCATGCAGTGCTTGCGTGCGAGGCGGTCAGGCGACCAATGCCACTTAAAAGCGCTCCTGCGACGCGAGCCGCCGGAAGAGGCTCAGTCCTGCTTGTTCACGTTGACGGCACGCGGGCCTTTGCCATCGCGCCCTGCTTCAACGTCGAACGTGACCGAGTCACCCATACCGATCTCTTCGATCTGTAACCCGACGAGCGAGGAGTGATGGAAAAACACATCCGCGCCGCCGTCGTCTGGTCGAATGAAACCGAAGCCCTTCTCCGAAACGATCTTCTTCACTTTGCCCGCTGGCATACTCTAAACCCTCACCATCCACTACGTGCTTCCCGCAGTCGCTGCGGAACTTGCCCCGTAGTGTGGCGCATCGCTGGCATGGTAGCAAGTAGCGGCCCGGGGGAAATCGCCGGTTCGTCAGGCCGGCTGGATCGACCCGCCCGGCGACGTGTTAGCCCTACGGGGTCTGCCCTGCGATCGCCCCTAAGTTGAACCGCAGGGAACGCACCCTGCGCAACGGAAAGGCGCAAAGAAAACAACGGCCCGATTGGGCCAGCGCCATGCCCACTTCTACGGACGCCGCACGGGGAGCCCCGCGAGAATTGTTCGCGGCGCGACCCATGGTCGCAATGCGTGCTGCGCGACGGGCATGCGCGGACACGTGGAGCGGAGGCAGAGGCCCCCGGGGCCGCGTGCGGCGCTGCTGACCGGGCAGGCGCCTAGCCCCCCCGCTACTCGACTAGCTTTGTGGACCGCCGGCAGGGCGATTGCCAGTGCGAGGTTGCGGTTTGCCGACGCTGCGCACTTCGTCCGGATCGAGCCGGCTGGCCCGCAAGTTTTCGCGCTGGATGGCCTCGTAGACTTCCTGTCGATGGACAGGGACTTCGGTGGGGGCATTGATCCCGAGCCGAACTTTGTCGCCTCGAATATCCACGACGGTGATCACGATGTTGTCACCGATCATGATGCTTTCGTCACGTTGTCGCGAAAGGACCAGCATCGCCGGCTCCTGGTTGGGCGTGAGGCTCGTTGGCACGTGCTGCGCGATCCGCCGCGCGGCGTGGTTCCGCGGCGCGTCGGCGCCGCGAACGGGGCTAGGCCGTTTTTCGCAATCTCACCGGGTCACTCTGTCTCGTCGAATCACCGTGCAAGGGATACTGCAACGGCTGGTCGCCGCTGTGGATCACCTGCCGTCCTTGTCGCGCGCTCAGGTTGATGACCAGCGGGGCCTTCAGGTTGAGCGTGATCCCCTGCTCGTTCTTGCCGACGATCACCAGCACTTGCGCGGCGCGGATGTCATCGAGCCCCAAGGGCGCGAGCTCCGAGCGAGCCAGGCGAAGTTGATACTCGGGCACGAACCGCCGGGGACTGACGACGGCCAGCGCCATGTCGGCGCGCGTCGTGCTTTGCAGCCAACCGAGCGCGTCGTTCTGCGCGTCGGCCAGCAGCACCCATTGACGGCATTCGGCCAGGCCCAACAGGCCTTCGGCAAACCAGATCAGGTCGTCGACTTCGACGTCGACCGATCCGAAGCGTGATGTTGGCAATAGCATTGTGGTAGCCCACCTTCCGTGGATCCGGCTTGGCCACAGGGGCAACAAGGAACCTTATCCGGCAACCATGCCGGAGTGACGACACCAACAACATCGGCGCGCATCGCGGGTGGAGAATAGGAAAAACCGCGAGTCTGCGGATGCTTCGTAGTTTGTGCGGGCCGCGCGGACTGTGCGGGGCGTGGCGTGTCAGGCTGACGTAGCGCCGAAACCGCTAGCGCGCGGGTTAAAACCCGCGGCTAACAACTGGCAGCGCTCGGGCGCCAAGCGCGCGGTTAGCCGCGGAGCTTGATCCGCGCGCTAGCTCGCGCGACGTATCGCGTCCTTGCCCGCTACTCGATAAACCGCCGCAGCAGGATCGCCTTCTCGGTGTTGTGGGCTTCGCCGCGCTGGAAGCCGACCGGGATCGAGCGATCGACAATGAAGAACGCCCGATGGCGGCGCACTTCGCCGGTGTCGATTGCCGCCTCGCGGCCAAGGCGATATCCGTCGGGGTGTCCCTCGTCGATCGGCACCTGATCGCATTCGAAAAAGCCGAGCGTAACCCACACGGCGTAGACGTTCGAGCGGGTGGTCGTCAGGCCGCCGAGTTTGTGCAGCGACTTGAGGTAGGTCGACGCGTTGCCGACGGGGTCGGCGAACGGGGGACCGGTGACTTCGTTCGTCTGGAACGTCGTCGGGTTGACGCTCACCGAGTTGGAGAACAGCGGTGTCATGGCGGTGAACTGATCCAAGCGCATGAGTGTGGCGTCGATTTCGTTGCGCGGAATCGGAATCGGCGAGCCCGCGGTCGGCTTGAACAATCCGCCATTGAACAATCGCATGTTGGCGGTCGGCACCAAGTACACGCCGGCATACGACCGGAACGGGGCGGCGAAGTACGTCGGCAGCAGTCCGCCGAAAATGTCTCTGGGGGGATCGACCAGCAGGTTGGGCACCGGATCGGCCTTCGCAAGGAAGGCCGGAATACTGGTCAAATCCGGAGTGCTGCCGCGGCGGCTCAACATGACCTTTACCCACTGGACGTAGGTTTGCTGGGCCGGCGTGAGCGAACCGAAGGGGGTATCGCTGGTGCCGTTGACTAAGCCAGCCCAGACACCGGCGTTCGCAATGGTGTTGATATTCACCTTGCCAGGCTCGCGGAACCGGGGGACGCGATTGAACGGCGGATAAAGCCGGCGGGCCATGTTCTCCGGAGGCAGTGACGGCGGTGATGGATCGACGCCGAAGGCCGTGGCCGCCAGCGGCGTTGGATTGAGCACGGTGTCGGTCCCCGCGAAGCGGCTGGGAACCTGAAAGAAATCGAAGAAGCGAAACAGATTGGGCAATGAGTAGGCCGGCGGCTGAATGCCGCCGAGTCCTGACGGAACGACCTGCGACATGAAGAAGGGACCAAGTATCCCGTAGGGTACGACGCGGAACGGGTCGTCGTTGGGGATCGGGTCGTTGTTGGGAGGGATGCTCACAGGGATGAGGTACGGATTCTTGAGGAACTTCGTCACGTTAGTCGTCGACACAATCGGATCGCGACAGCCGAACCCGTGGAGCAGCTCGAACGGATGCAAGGCAGTGACCAGCATCAGCTCGTATTGATTGGCGAACGGCCGGTTGAACCAGGGCAACGCCGGGAAAGGTACTTGCGGATCTCCCTGGTAGAGCTTGACGCCCGAGCCTAGCGCAGTGGCGGCAGCCGTGTCGTAGCCATTGCCGCCGGCCAGGGGCGCGCCGAAGACGCGGTTCAAGTAGCCGAGCGATTCCTTATCGAGCTTGGTCGGCGCGTTGGCCGCGGGCTCCTGCCCGGCCTGCGAGGGATCGCCCGGCTCGGAGAATCGGTTCGACCAGATATTCGGCCGACCTTGATCCATGAAACCGCGCTCTCGCGTGGAGAAGCGGAACGCCTGGTTGCCGGCCGGCGTGCTGTTGACACCTGGCTCGAGCTGGCCTCCAGGGGGGGCCGTTTGCGGAGGCTGGCTGTTGTAAACCGTCAGGTCGACGTAGGTCATATCGACGGTGATGTAGGGATTGACGGGCCGGTTCGCGCTAAACCTGGGATGCCCGGGGTCATCGGGGTTCCAGGCCAAAAGCGGGTTGGCCAGACGCTGCAAAAAGACAGTGAACTTGCGGGGGACGGTGCCGTTCTTGGTGCTCTTGCCTGCCGGCTGCAGCAAGATCTGATTGGTGTCGTCCCAAGGGATGTCGACGTTTAGTGTTTCGGCATCGTCTTCGGTCGTGTAGTTGTCGCCGGCCGAGTTCTTGTAGGGCTCGGACAAACTCAAGCGCCGCGGTCCGTTGCTGGTGTAGTTGACCACCACGGCCGTGGGGCCCTCGGGGCGCCCCAGCGTGTTCTGGATCTGCGCGCCGTTGCCGTCGACTGCCACGGGGTACTGCCCGGCACCAACGTTCGGCGTCATGTCGAGGGTGATCTTGCTGCCGGCGCCACCTGATTGTCCACGAATCGTGGTGGCGCTGGTCGAGACGTTACCGGCGGTCAGGTCAGTGCCGCCGACGACTGCGTAGCTGCCCGGGGCGATATAGACGTTCGCCGGCGCCCCCTGACGAAAGAAGGGCTCTTCGGTCGCGGGGGAAATGTTGCTGATGTTGGTGGCGCCCGTCGTGAAATAGATCGTGCGATCGATTTTCGTGGGGTTCGGCGCCTGAGAGCGGGGATTGTCGGGAGTTTCGTCGACGTCGCGCTCGTCGTTGATGACCGCCATGCGCCAGACGGGGTCGCCGTTGGGGGCCGTGCGGTTGAGATGGAACATATAGCGCCCGCTCTGCAATTCGTAAAACTCCGCGGGGGGTTGCGAGCCGGTCCCCCACAGCGTGGCCTGGGCCGAAGCCTGGCTGTAGGCCGGCGCGTTCCAGGGGACGTACAACTCGATGAACAGTCCACCTTGGGGACGAGCGACCTGGTCGAAGGTTGTGTCCGGGGGGCGCGCGCTCGATGGCTGATAAACGGAGTTTCGCGCACCGGTATCCGTCTGGGTGTCGGCCGTGCGACGATCGTGCCAGGCGATCGACTCGGTCATCAGCAGCTCGGGGCGCTCGCAACCCCAGACGACGCCGCGATAGACGTTGGGGCCCGAGGTCGGTCCTTCGACCGTGGCCGGGTTGTCATCGACGTTCCAGGTCGTTTGGCCGCTGCTACTGTCATCCTTGAACGGATTGGCATCGAACTCAAACGGGGTCATGATCGAGTCGCTGTCGCGGGCGTCGACAATGTTGACCGCCCACTGCGCGAAGCGCCGGTAAACGTCGACCGCCGCCCAAGGATCGGCCGGGTCGGCCAGGTTGTGGATCGTCTTGATCGTTTCGACCAGTTTCGCATCGATCAGGCTGCACATCAGCACGTAGATGTGACGCGCATAGAGTTGCCGCGCGAGCAGATCGTTCGTCTCGGCGTTCATCAAGTTCGGTAGCGAGGCCCCGGGCGAGGCGGCTTTGGTCGGCACCAGCATGTTAAAGGTGCCGTCGTTGTTATGGTCCATCCGCACGCCAGCCGGCAGCGTCACGGGATTGACAAACAGGTCGTCGTCCCAAAGATATTCGCCGGGGCGCCCCTTACGATCGGGGCCGACGACTTCGCTCGTCAGTTGGCCGCCAGGACTCTGGGAGAGCGGTTCGTCGACGATGCCGAAGCCGGGATTGTTGGGCAACGTGTCGTCGCGGCCGTTACCAAAGGGGCGATTGACGTCCATCTTCGAGCCGGACAACACTTCCCACGGCAACAATCGCTGCATGGCGAAGTTCGCCTTGGCGATATCCGCGGCCGAAGTCGAACTAATGAACGCCGGCCCGCCGAACGAAGAGCGTAAGCGAGCGAAGATCAGGTCGCCGACGTTCAGATTCGCGGGGAGCTGGCCCGTGGCCGCGATCTCGCCGCCGAGCTCCATCGTGGGGAGCAGCGACGGCACGTTGACGTCCCAGCTTTCGGTGGTCACAAAGCGGCGATTGATGGCCGCTTGTACAAGGTTCGGGGGCTGACCCGGCGCTGCGCCCGTTTCGAACGCGCTATTGGCCAGATCCAACAGCCGGCGCGGCATGCTGGCCGCGTCGATATCGTTGTAGCGCAGCAGCCGTTCCCATTCGGCCGGCGTGAACGGGCTGTCGATGCCGGCCACTTGCGTAGTGCCACCGACCGAGCGACCGCGCTTAGCGCGGCGTGTGAGATCGATATCGTAGGGGCTCGAGAGCTTCTCCGAGATTGAGCTCGCGATATTCCCCTCTCCCATATTGCGATAGATCGCCTGGCCGTGCGTGTCGTAGGCGACCGAGCCATCGCCGTTGAGATCGGGGGGCGTCGAGTAGCTCGTCGCCGGTTTGGTGTCGGGGACCGGCACCGACGTCGGGAAGGGCTGCGTCTCCCAGAAACTGTAAGGCAAATCGAACTGCCGCCAGCGGGCTTGCCAGCCTACGCGAGGATCGAAGGGGATCGACGAAGACAACGTGCCGCCCGGCATCGGGAACGGCAGCAGCGAGGCGTTGGCCGCCCAGAGCTGGGTCTCACCATAGCGACCATCCACGCGCACCGATTGCGACCCTGCCGACGGCCAGTCGATGGCGTTCGTCGGCCAGCCTTGCAACAGCCGTTGGTACTCGGCCGGGTTAGCGACAAACAACGGACGCAAGTTGATCTCGGCCGGACCGTAGCCCGAACCCTCGGGCAGAATGACGGACGTCGGCGGCGTTCCCCCCGAGCCGGCCGGCGGGAACCGGTAACCGAAATCGGCGCTCGCGCTGGAGTTGGGGAGCGGTAACGGCCAGTTCATCAGGGCCTGAGAAATGATCGCCGGGTCGGACGATGCGCCCGACGCCACGGTGTAGTCGCGGATCATTTCTTGCGACTGCGCGAGGTTGCCGTGCGCGTTGAGGTTCAGCTTGCCATCCTGGTCGAGGCACAAGATCGCCACCAAGGGCTTGATCATCCGCCCGTCGGGGCCCGCCCGCGGCGGCAAGCCGATATCGACCCAGATGCTGTCGGGGATGCCATCGCCGTCGTTGTCGACGTCCCAGTAGAAAGTGTCGGGGATACCGTCGCCGTTGATGTCGTCGGGTACGCCGTCGCTGTTGAGATCGAAGGCGCGGCCGCCGAGCACGGGGTCAAAGCCCATGCTGCTCGAATTGCTGCCGGTGAAGTCGGGATGATCGGCGCCGGGGAAGCCTCCCACGGGACGCATCATCGCGCGGCGCAAGATGCGCTGGGCGGGCACGCCTTGCGTGTTCCAAAGTTGCGCGAACGTCGTGTTGGTCGGCGCGGGGCTGGTCGGTGGATACGACACTGCGCCGCTGCTGGCGGCCGCGATCCTCTGCATCCAGTAGTGGATCAGCTCGGGGCGGTGCAGCGAGGGGATCGCGACCGGGGCATCGACCGGCGCGACATTCGGAGCGCTGCCGAGCGGCACCCGCTCGAACCCCAGCAGCATGTCCTGCATGTCGGCCGCGTCGTATTCTTCGTCGGCGCCGCCGGGCCCCGCGGGATCCAGATAGAGAGCACTGGGATTGAAGAACTTGGCGTTGGGCAAGAGCGCATACTCGCCGAAGCTGAGCGGATCGATGGCGCCCAAGAACGGAAAGGTCGAGTCGGTCGCCTGCGGAGTCGACAAAGGAGTCGCAGCGCGCGTCAGCACGCCTTGCATGTTCGAGCCTGTGTCGAATCCGAAGCCGGTGCCGTTGAACGGCCGCCCATTGACGAGAATGCGATCGCCTTGGGCCAACTGCGTGGCGGCCACCGTGGCGTCGATGTCCTCGGCCAGCACGGTCATCACGAGCATGTTGGGCTGCGAATCGAAGCTGACAACGCGGAAGCTGTTCCCCTTCAATTGGCCGGTGGTGAAGGTCAACACGCGCCCCGACATGGCGCCGATCACGGCCGCGACCGCTGGCGGATTGTCGAAACGGACGTAGAACCGCAGCAACTGCCCGTACTGAGACCAGGGCGCTGGTGGCAAGCCGTTGGAGCTATCCGGAGTTGGAGTCACGGTCCCCAGCAGGCCGTCGTTGCCGTAGATGTCTTCGAACAGGCCGTGAGGGCGAAGCGGCGAATTCGGGTCGTTGGTGCCGACGAGGATTTGCGACACCGCCCGATCGATCATCGCTTTGGGGAAGTCGATGTTGCGCTCGACGCGCGCGGCGACAACCGACGACTGCTTATGCGAGTGGGCCACGATCACGAAGGTGACCGTCACCAGCGCGAAGAGCGCCAACAGCGCCATCACGAACAACAGGATGATGCCGTGGCGCGATCGGGCTAGCGGCGCGCGGCGCGCGTTGCCTCGGTGCTTGCGAGCACGGGGTTGGTCGGCATCACGGGCCGACGTGCGATGATCGTGATTCGAGCGCGACATGATGCTAACTTCCACTCAGGGCCCCTGGTGGAGAACTCTTCTCTGGCGGCTACAAAAGCGGACGGGGATCATTTCGGCCGCATAACGGCTGGCCACGAGCTCGCATTGATTGCCGAATTGATCCCCGTCCCCTGTTGTGTTGCTTCGTTGGTGTGCTGCGCACACCCTACAGGAATATCTACTGCCAACCGTTGGTTCCGTTGACTTCGAGCGTGCGTGTGTAGACCCCGATGCAATTCTCCAGCAGCACGGCGTACGACGTCGGTGGACTCCCTGCTACACCGTCCACGTCGACATACTGGATGGCGGGGGTCGGGGGATTGCCGATCGACACGACCGGATTCCAATCGGGGCCGACTAACGTGACATCGACTTGCCATTCGGACGATCCGCCGGCCGTGAACAGCGTCGGCGTGTTGGCCGTCACCACGCGGTACCACTGGAACACGGCGCGGCGGCTGACGGGTGCCGTCAGCGGGGGATTAAGCGGCGGTTGATTCGGAAACGATGCGCCGTAGAAACCGGGCGCCGGAAAGCTCAGTGCGTTGGCCACCTGCTGCGACAGGCACGCCGAGGCATACGTAATCGAGGCTCCGATCGGCGGCGGGCTCCCCGACGATCCCTCGATCGTCCAGCCCGCCAGCAAGATCCAGGTGTTCGGCCGCACGCGCGGCATGTCGCTCCGCTCGACCGGCGTCGTGGCACTGGCGGTCGTCGTGGGCAATCGCAGCCGCACGTCGCCACCTCCCCAGCCGATTCCGCCCGAGAGCATGTCGGCCAGCACGACGCGTTCAGCCGGCGGAGCGCCGACGCGATCGGCGGCCCGCCACGTCCCCGGTGGCAGCGTGCTGGGCAGAATCAAATCGCGTTTGTAGAAGACGGCGACCGACACCTCGCAGCGGCGGCGCGAATAGATCGGATTGAGCGCGGTGAGTAGCGTGTCGCTCCCCGGCAGCGGCACGATCGTCGCCATCCAGGAGTAGTCGCCGGCCGATTCCAACCGCTTGCCAAGGCCAAAGATCGGCTGCGAACGGATCGTGGCATCGGTCGGCTGATCGAACAGGCGATCGTCCTGGATCATGAAGATCCGCTCGGCCAGGGGATACGTCATGGACGGCACCGCCGGAGCGAACTGCGCGTTCGTCCAGCGCCACGCCCGCAGGTTGACGCGTGTCATCCGCGGCGGAGGGAGTGGCAATAGGGCGAAGGTCGAAACGTCGGCATCGCCGGGGTCGGTCAGAAAGTAAGGGAATGCGCGGCCTGGCCACGTGGCCGGTAGCGCCGGCGTGCCAGCTTGTTGCAGGGTTAACAAGTTGCGCGTGATGAACAGCGGATCAACGCAGACCGAGTTGCCCAAGTCGAGCGGTGTGGGCAACTGTGGGCACTGTGCGGGATCGGCGTTGTAGTCGAGGTCGTACCAGATTTGTTGCGGCGCGCCGGGAACGTACTGGCCATTGCTGTCGCGATATTGGGAGGGGAACGGATCGTCGTTGCCCGCGAACGTCGGATCGTCGACGTGGTTCATCCAGTTGTCGACGCAGGTGATGCCGCGGGCCCGCACGTCGCGCATGGCCAGGCGACCCGCTGCCGAGCTGCGATCGCTTTTGCCGGCCGCGACGATGTCAGACTGCCCGACCGGCAGCAGGGCCGCGAGCCCCAACAGGCCGACCGACAAAATGAACATGGCGATCAGCACTTCCAGCAGGCTGATGCCGGAGCGCGAGCAGTTGGGTGGCCCAGCCGCTTGCCGGCGCGCTCGCTCTGCGAGGTAAGAAACATCGGCCGCAGCGACAAGAAACGCTCTGAAATCGACGTCGCTCCGAGTCGCTACGCCGCATGAATGGTTTCTTGTGCCTGCGGCACCCGGCTGCAAGCAGCCGGGCCACCCGATTGCCTGCGACACCCGGCTGGTGCGTTTCACGCACCCTACGAAGCGCGATATGAATTGGTTGCCGTGCATCGCTACCGCCCTCCCAGCGTTTGGCCTTCGACGGCCAGGCGGCGCGAGTAATTTAGCGCCACGGCAAGTTCGGCGGCGGTCGTAATCGTGGCGGTCGACGGCGGCGTGTTTTCGGTGCTGGTCACCAGCCCGGTGCGCGGGAAGATCGTGATCCACAGGCTCGTGGGATCGCGCCAGTTCTCGTTGTTGGCGTTGCCTGCCGCGGGGACCTTTTCGCGCAGGCCGAGCAGAAAGAAGATCGGCGTGGTCGGCGGCATCGCGTACGGCATGGCTTGTGTTGGGTCGCTGGGGCTTGGGCCCGAGAAGGCGATGCGTTCGACCGTGCCCGCTGGCGAGAACAAGACGACGATTGGAATGACGTCGAGCGGAAACTGCGGCTGATTGCCGTTGCCCATATCCAACGGGCAAAAACTGCTGGTGAGGAATGTCGTGGCGAACGTTGTGCCGGTCGAGGGCGGAGTGGTGCCCGACGAGGCCAGGTCGATCACGATCCGCTCGGGCAGTTGCAAGGGGGGGGCCGAAGTCTTCACCGGCTGGCGGATGATTTGGTAAGGAACGCCTAACGGAAAGCTCGGCACAAAGGGCGTGGTTCCGCCGACAGGGACGATCGTCCAAGGATTGGAGTTCGTTGGCGGTGCGAGAAAGCCCAGCGGATTGGGGGAAATCGTCGTGTCGACCGTGCCACTGAGAATCTGATACTGATGCCCTTGGGTGTTGAACTTGATGGTGTCGCCGATCCGCACGAGACCGTAGGCCTCGGGGACGGCGCTGCCGGGCGTGCCGAGCGCCATGATGGCTCCACCGCCGAGCCCGCCGGTGACAAACGCCCGCGAGTAGAGCGTGTCGCCGCTGTAGGGGGGCGGGACTTCGACCTGCCAGAGCGTGAGGCACATCTCAGGCACAGGCACCAGTGGCTGACCGGCTTGGATCAGGGCTTTGGCGCTGGCGTTGCCGGCGCCGGTGAAGCGCTCGAGCATGACGCCGGTGGCGCGGCCGGTGCGCATGGCGGTGTCGCGCGCTAGGGTGAAGTAGCTGGTCACCTCGCGGCTGGCTTCGCGCTGGCGACGGCCAGCCAAGGCCGGCGCCAGCACGGGCACGGCCACGGCCGTGAGCATCATCACGATGACGAGCGTGACCAGCAGCTCGACGAGTGTGAAGCCGGGAGCCTTGTAGGGTGTGCGCAGCACACCGGTATTCGACCTGCCAATGAACTGCGCACTGCTGGACAAGCCAGCAGTGGCACCCGGAGCCGTTTCCACCGGCAGCAGGCCACGCGTAGCCGTGGTGCGTTTCACGCACCCTACGAGGTCGCCGTTCATGTTGTGCAGTTCACGGCTCATTGCGTCGCGTCGATCTGGTGGTTGGTAATGTTGTCGGCTGCGCTACCGCCGGCGTAATACGGGTCGTTCGTCAGCAGGTTTGTCGGAATGACGGTGCCGCGCTGATACGTCTGCGTGCCCGACGCATCGAGGTACGGCAGATACGGATCGCTGAACTCTTGCGACAGGTCGGCCCGCGACTTGAGCAGGAAGTACAGCCCGAACGAACCGCGGGCGTCGTTGCGTCCGGTGCCGTCGGGGCCGGCCGAGACGATCAGCGGAAAGATCGAGTAGCCGCGCGGCGCAGGTGCGGCCGAAATGGCGCCGGCCGCCACGCGATCCACGCCGCGGGGATCGAACGGATCAGGGCTGGTCGCCGGATCGTGCTCGCCCGTTACCGGGTTCACGGGCTGCAACTCCGAATAAAAGCCGGCCGGCCAGCGGATGAACTCGATCGGGGTGCCCCAGCCGTCGACGAACTCGGGCATGCCGTCCTTATCCGTGTCGGCGACGTCGCGCGTGTGCCAGGTCTGGCCGTCGGAGTTTTCGTCGCCGAAGCCGGTTGTCATGATCAGATACAGGCACTCGGCTGATTGGAATTGATCGGCGAGCGCGGGGCGGCCGGTGGCGGGGTCGCCCGTGTAGATGATGTCGATGAGCGGCATGGCCGGGTTCACCGCCTGCACGCGACGCAGATAGGCCATGCGGAGCGCGGGGAAAGTAGGAAGCTGTGCGCCCGATGGATCGGTCCAGCCGCTCGAATTGCCTAGTAGAGTCGCCCCGGCGGCGCCCTGCGCCGCGAGTTGCGCGCTTTGCATGTTCGTCCAGAGACTGCGATTGGGTAGGAACAACAGATCGTTGTAGCGATCGGGCAATTCCATCCGCATCAGCTCACGCTGAGCAGCGAGCTTGAGCCCGACGATGCCGGAGAGCGGGCTTGGCATACCACGATTGGTGGTGGCGCTGGCCTGAAAGTTGTTGGGATCGAAGTAGGTGCCAGGGCGACCGGCGACTGATGTGGCGCCATAAAAATCGATCGGCAGGCGCCTGGTGCGGTAGCTATCCCAGCGCGACGAAATCTGCGTGTGGAGCCGAGCGATCAGGCCCTTGGTACGCGAGCGGCGCGCGACCTCTTGCGCCTGGAAGAGCGCGCCAAGGCCCAGCCCTGCGATGATGCCGATGATCGTGATGACGACCAGCACCTCAATGAGGGTGAAGCCGGGGCGCTTGTAGGGTGTGCGCAGCACACCGGCACTTGCTCCCCTCTCCCCTCGCGGGAGTGCCCGGACTGCTTTCAGGTCCGGGCCAAAGGGCTCAGCGGTTGGGGGTGAGGGGGCGTTGCTGATTTCAACGCCGCGCAAGCTGCCTTCACCCTCACCCCGGCCCTCTCCCATCAAGGGAGAGGGAGGAATGCGGGGCGGAGCCAGTGGCACCCGGTTGGTGCGTTGCACGCACCCAACAAGTTCGGCGTTGATCGAGCCGGCGCGGATCATTCGAACGCGTCTCCCAACGGACCTTGGTAGAAGTTCGTCAGGTTGTCGTTCTCTTGCTCGACGAAGCCCATACCCGAAGGGTGATACTCCAGCGGAAAGAACGGGACCGCCGTGGTCATCTTGTCCGGCGTCATGTTCGGGTTATAGAACCCGTCGAGTCCGGCGGAGACGATCTGAAAAGCTTGCGACTTCTGCCAGGTGAGCAAGGGCTTGCCGGTCGGCGGGCCTTCGTTCGCATAGGGGGCCACAGCTCCCCAGGTCGACGCGTTGGTGGCCAGCGCCAGCTGATCGGGAGCAATTTGCGACGTGAAGCTGCTTGGGCCAGTCTGCGGGTAGCAAACACCAAGCGGATAAACGAGGTTGTCGAAGTAGACGAGTGGCGGGCCCAGGTCGGCTTCCTTGGCGCCGGCCTGCAGATACTCCCACCAGCCATCGCGATCGCGATCAACCAGGCGAGACGGTTGAAAAGGAAACACCGGCGTGCTGCGCCCGGTAAGAGTGTTGGGATCGGCGGGGTTGATCACCATATTCTGCGGATCGAGAAACGGGCTCGTGGCGTCGGCGCGGAAGCCGGCCAGCTTGTTCTCGGCCATGGCGTTCGGGATGCCGCCGAGCCAGAAGACGAGGGTTTCGGCCGGGTCGAGATTCTCAATGTCGAGGCCGCCGTCGCTGGCGCCGCCGCCGGCCGTGCCCGAGGCCGTGAGCGTGATGGCGCCGGGGGTGAGACCGTTGGCGGCTGCCACGAGCCCCCGTGTCGAGAGCGAGACTTGGGAACGCATGCCAGCGTAGCCACCGTTGAAGCGGGGAAACCGTTTCGCGAGGAACTTGGTGATGCGTTGCTGCTTTTGCTGGGGTGTTTCGTCGATGAAGCGTCCCCAGGTGGGCGGATAAGCGCCGCCGGCATCGTTCTTGAAGGTTTCCACGGCTGTGTTGAGTTGATCGATCTCGCTGAGGATGCGCGCGCGCCGCGCGGCCATCAGCGCTTTGTTGGCCGCGAAGCCGAGGATCGTGGCCAGGATGCCGATCAAAAAGATGACCATCAACAGTTCGATGAGCGTGAAGCCGGCGCGGCGGTGGCGGGTCGTCGGCGCTTTCATGGTGTCGAAGTCCTTTCGGTCCGTCAGTGATGCGAGCAACGCGGAGTACGCGCGTTGTGTCTAAGCCCAGGGAAGACTGGTTGAGTCGTTCCCTCATCGTGGGATTCCGTTCCAGTCTTCCCTGGGCTTTGTGATGTTAACTTTTCCTCTTACGTCAATGTCTCGATCAGTTTGATCAGCGGCAGGAACAGGGCGATGACGATAAAGCCCACCATGCCGCCCAAGACGATGATCAACAAAGGTTCCAACAAGCTCACCAAACTCTCGGTGAGGACGGCCACTTCTTCGTCGTAGGTGTCGGCCACCTTGTAGAGCATGGTGTCGAGCTCGCCCGTCTCCTCGCCGACGTCGACCATGTTGACCACGAGGTCGTCGACGATGCGGGCGTTCATCCGCATGACGTAGATCAGCAGGCCGATCGGTCCGCCGATGAACGCCGCCCAGAAGAAGGCGGTGATGAAGTTAAAGCCCGGGCGGCTATTCTCCTTCATCGGGCGGGCGATCGATTCGCCTTCGCGAATGGCGTCGTACACCCGGCCGTACATCCGCTCGAAGACGGCGTTGCCGCTGGTCTCGCGGGCGATGTTGAGCGCTTCGAGGATCGGCACACCGCTGGCCACCAACGTCCCCAGCGTGCGGCTGGTGCGGGCCATGATGTTCTTTTCGATCAAGGCCCCGAAGACCGGCACCTTGAGAATGAACAGATCCCAACCGAAGCGGCCGGCCTCGAACTTGCGCACCAGCTTGACGAACAGCCAGATGCCAATCGGAATCAACGGGAGCAAGTAGAAGTAGCCGATCACAATGTCGGAAATCCAGATCAGCCATTCGGTCATGGCCGGCAGCTCGGTTTCAAAGTCCTCGAAGATCTGTTTGAACTTCGGGACGATGAACTTCATGATCAGCACCAGGATGCTGACGGCGATGGTGACGACCACGATCGGGTAGACCATCGCGCCTTTGACTTTCCGGCGCAGGGCCTGGGCCTTTTCCTGGAACTCGGCCAGGCGGCGGAGAATGACTTCGAGGGCACCGCCTGCTTCGCCGGCCTTGATCATGTTGATGTACAGGCGATCGAAGCATTTGGGGGCTTTGCCCATCGCCTCGCTGAGGGTGGAGCCGGCTTCGATGTCGTCGCAGACGTCGATGAGCGAGTTCTTGAGGCGGCCCGGTTTCGATTGCCCTTCGAGAATTCGCAGGCTGCGCAAGATCGGCAGGCCGGCGTCTTGCAGAATGCTGAGCTGCCGGGTGAAGGTGGTGAGCTGCTTGCCACCGACGCCGCCGATGGCGAACGTCTTGCCCTTTTTGTCTTTCTTCTTTTTGTCGCCGGCGCCTTTACGGGCCTTCTTCACCGCGATCTTGGTGACGAAGTAGCCCATTTGCCGGATGGTTGCTTGTGCCTCTTCTTCGCTGGGCGCTTCGAGCTGATCCTTGATCTCGGCGCCCGTGGCATCCATGGCCTCGAATACATAGATTGGCATGGCACAAGTTCCTGAAGGGCTAGGTTAGGCGGTCGGGCCGCGGGGGAGCGCGGCGTGCGTGATTCCTGGGCGATTAGTCGACAACGGTTTCGCGGACAACTTCGTCGAGCGTGGTGCCCCCTTCGAACGCCAGTTGCATGCCGGCGTCTCGCAAACTGACCATGCCGTTGCGACGGGCGGCCTCGCGGAGCTCGTCGGTGGCAGCGTTGCGAATGATCATGTCGCGCAGCTCATTGTTCATGACCATCAGCTCGAACAGCCCGACGCGTCCTTTGTAGCCGGTGTTGTTGCAGAGGTCGCAACCGCGGCCACGGTAGAACTTTTTGCCGGCGATGTCCTTAGGAGTGAGCTGCAAATCGAGCAGCAGATCGTTCGACGGCGCGACCTCCTCGCGGCACTGCGTGCAGATGCGGCGCACGAGGCGCTGGGCGAGGATGGCTTCGACCGTCGCGGTGACCAGAAACGGCGCGACGCCCATGTCCTTGAGCCGGGTGATCGTGCTCGGCGCGTCGTTGGTGTGCAGCGTGCTGAACACCATGTGCCCGGTGAGCGAAGCCTGCACGGCGATTTCGGCCGTTTCCAAGTCACGGATTTCGCCCACCAGGATGCGGTCGGGGTCTTGCCGCAGGATGGCCCGCAGACACTGGGCGAACGTGTTGCCGATTCCCGCGTCGATGGGCACCTGCACGATGCCGTCGATGTCGTACTCGATCGGGTCTTCGGTGGTGATCAACTTGTCGTGAACGTGGTTGAGCTCGGACAGCGCGCTGTAGAGCGTGGTAGTTTTGCCCGAGCCGGTCGGCCCGGTGACCAGCACGATCCCGTTGGGGCGTTGGATGACCTCGCGGAAACCTTGCAAGGTGCCGGCGCCCATGCCGACGGCGTTGAGGTCGAGATTGACGACCGAGCGATCGAGCACCCGCATGACGACGCTTTCGCCGAACATGGTCGGGAGCACGGCCACGCGCAAGTCGACGGGGTGGCCGCCGACGGTGAGCTCAATGCGGCCGTCTTGGGGGAGCCGGCGTTCGGCGATGTCGAGATTGGCCATGACCTTGATGCGCGTCGTAATGGCAAACGCCAGGTGCCGCGGCGGCGGCACCATTTCGTAGAGCACGCCGTCGGCCTTGACGCGAATTTTGAATTCTTCTTCGAACGGTTCGAAGTGCAAGTCGCTGGCGTGCTCCTTGATGGCCAAGAGCAGCACCATGTTCAAGAGCTTGCGAACCGGCGCGCTATCGGCCAGGGCCTCGACACTGGTCAGATCGATCGGCCCCTCTTTGTCGAGAGCCATCGCGGCGGCCGCCAGGTCCTCGTCGTCTTCGATGCCAGCGACGATGTTCTCGACGCTTTCGGTTTCGCCGGCATAGTAACGTTCGAGGGCGCGCTTGATATCGGCTTCGGTGGCCACCACGGCGCGAATGTCGTAGCCCAAGAAGTTGCGCAGCTCGTCGATCACCGAGAGCTTTTGCGGGTCGCACATGGCCACGGTGAGCGTGTTGTCGCGGAAGCTGACCGGCACGATGCGGTAGAGCTGCGCCATTGGTTCGGTGACGTGGTTGAGCACGTCTTGCGGCACCACGGTGTCGGCCAGGCTGATGACCTTCAGCCCCATTTGCTCGGCGAGGGCTTGCGCCAATTGGTCGGCATTGATCACGCCCATGCTCTCGGCGACGCGCCCCAAGAGCTCGCCGGGGCGGTTCTGCTGCTCTTCGAGCACCAGTTCGAGCTGGTCGTCGGTGATAAAGCCTAGGTCGACCAGAATCTGGCCGATACGTCGAATCGCCATGGCGCGTGCATCCCGGGTCTTGATTTCTTGTGCTGTGCATCGGCGCTCGTGCTGCGCCTGGGGTTAGCCTGACTGTGTGCGATTAGTGTCCTTTGCCGCCGTTGCGCGAGGGCTTGCCGTCGTCCTCCTCCCCCTCTTCCTCGAGCAGGCCCTTCTCGGCCCGCGCGATCCGCACCGCGAGCTCGTCGGGCTTGTTGCTTTTGACCATGACGTCTTCCTTGGTGCAGACGCCGGTTTTCCAGAGCTTGAAGAGGGTGTCGTCCATGAGCTGCATGCCGTACTTGGCCCCGGTTTGGATCGACGACGTGATGCGGAACGTCTTATTTTCGCGAATCAGGTTGCCGATGGCCGGCGTGACGACCAGCATCTCGTGGGCGGCCACACGGCCGCCGCCGATGCGGGGGAGCAACTGCTGCGACAGCACGCCGATGATCGATGTCGAGAGCTGCACGCGGATCTGTTCTTGCTGCGTGGTTGGGAAGACGTCGATGATACGGTTGACGGTCCCTTCAGCGCCGGTGGTGTGCAAGGTGCCGAAGACGACGTGCCCCGTTTCGGCCGCGGTGATGGCCGCCTCGATCGTTTCCAGGTCGCGCATTTCGCCGACGAGGATGACGTCGGGGTCCATACGCAGCGCGCGGCGAATCGCCTCGGGAAAGCTCGGCACGTCGACGCCGATCTCGCGCTGATTGACCGTGCAGCGCTTGTGCTGGTGGTAAAACTCGATCGGATCTTCGATCGTGATAATGTGGTGGTCGATGGTCTCGTTCAGGTGATTGATCATGCTGGCCAGGCTGGTGCTCTTGCCCGAGCCCGTGGGACCGGTCACGAGAAACAGCCCGCGGGGGCGCATGATCAGGTCGGGGCAGACCTTCGGCAGGCCGAGTTGCTCGAAGGTCATGAATTCGTTGGGAATGCGCCGCAGCACCATGCCGACGCAGCCGCGCTGCTTGAAAATCGCAACGCGAAACCGCGCGGCGGAGCCAAACGCGAAGCCGAAGTCGGTGCCGCCGACTTCCTGCAGCTCTTGCTGACAGCGCTCGGGCGTGATGCTCTTCATCAGCGCGACGGTATCTTCGGACTCGAGCACCTTCGTCTCGAGGCGGCGCATGCGGCCGTCGAGCCGGATCACCGGCGGTTGGCCGACCGCGATGTGCAAGTCGCTGGCCTTTTGATTGACCACCGTTTGCAACAGTTTGTCGATGAGCAGAGTACCCACGGGCGGCTTCTCACCAGAATGATTCGGTTAGCAAAGTAAACAACGGCGCCGACGTCCGCAGCGGGGAACGGCGCGAGCGACAACTGGCCACGCCAGCGGCGCACGCATCCGAGCGCCGCGCTACGACGAACCGCCCAGGTCGCTGCCGTAGCGAGCGACCGCAGTCCGGTGGCTAGTGTTTGTCGCGCCGGTGTTCCGATTCCGACGGATGGACAGCAATTTGATTAGATGAACTTACCAACGGCCAACGCGTTTATTGTGATCCCCCCGCGAAGGGGCTGCTCTTCTCGTGAAATCAATACTCGGTTTGCTCGGGCCGCGGTCGACCGCGAGCGGCGTTCTGCTGGCCGTATTTCGACACTCGATTGCTCAGGCCCCGATTTGCCTGCCCTGACGACTACTGCTTCGTGAGTGCGGAAGTTCTTGTGGATGCGTGATCTGTTCCGGCGGCCGAACCGTTGGCGTGAATCGTCAGCGGCGGCGAACCGAGAACCTGTCGAACGAACTGCTTCCCCTGTGGCAGGGCGATTATTTACGCCGCGTGGCGCTAGCTCAAATAAATTGATCTCTGTGATCGATTTGACGTGCGAAACAGGTCATGGCGTAACGCCGCGTTGCAGCGGGTGTCTCCCCGATTCTTGGTGCGTGCGGCCGTGGCGTTGGCTTGCCCGAAGCGTCTTGGCCTCCACCGATTGCGGGTTAGTTGATTTCGGTCGGGGGGAGTGCCAGCCAGGTAACGATACCCAATACGCCGGGCCAGCCTCGTAGCGGCCGCGTACTCGGATGCATCGGTTGTCAGTCTCGCTTCGAAACTCGGAAGACCTCCTCGATCGTGGTTTGGCCTTTGAGGACTTTGAGGATGCCGTCCTGGTACAAGCCGCGCATCCCTTGAGCTATAGCGGCTTTACGAATGTCTTGCGTGCTGGCCCCGGCAAACGAGAGCTCGCGGACTTTTGAGTTCATCATCATGAGTTCGTAAATGCCCATGCGGCCGCGGTAGCCCGTCTTATTGCAGTTGCCG
Organism: uncultured Planctomycetaceae bacterium; assembly: GCA_964495375.1. Classification (GTDB taxonomy): domain Bacteria; phylum Planctomycetota; class Planctomycetia; order Pirellulales; family JAEUIK01; genus JAIESQ01. The sequence goes on from CAZBWM010000024.1 coordinate 22,493, forward strand.
CAGCCTTTGCCCTTCATGAAGTTGCCCTTGGCGGCCAGCGCCTTGGAGATGCCTGCGGCTTCAAGTTGCGAGTCGCTGGGGATGTGGGGCTGCTTGCACTTGCTACAAATGACGCGCACCAGGCGCTGTGCCAGGACCGCAATGATGCTACTTGCCACCAGGTAGGACGGTACACCCATGTCCACCATGCGTGTAATAGCGCCGGGCGCATCGTTCGTATGCAGTGTACTGAAGACAAGGTGTCCAGTCAAAGAAGCTTGGATTCCCATCTCCGCCGTCTCCGAGTCGCGCATCTCGCCGACCAGGATCACGTTGGGGGCCTGTCGCAGCATCGAGCGGATGATGCGTGCAAAATCCAGCCCGATGCTGTGCTTTACCTCCACCTGATTGATACCGGGCAGGTAGTACTCAACCGGGTCCTCAGCCGTAATGATCTTGCGGTCGGGCTTGTTCAGTTCGTTGAGACCGGCATAAAGCGTGGTCGTCTTGCCGGAGCCCGTTGGGCCCGTGACCAGAATGATTCCGTTAGGTCGGCGAATCAATTGACTGAACTGCCGGAAGACCTCGTCGGCCATGCCAAGCTGTCGCAGGCCGACTTTGATGCTGTCCTTGTCCAGGATTCGCATGACCACGGTCTGACCGTGATTGGTCGGTAGCACGCTCACCCGCAGGTCGAGCTCTTTGGCCCCCTCGGAGACCTTGATGCGGCCGTCTTGAGGACGTCGCCGCTCGGCAATGTCCATCTTGGCCATGATCTTTAGGCGTGAGAGGATCGCCCCGTGCAAGCGGCGCGGGACGCGGTCACGCTCCACCAGCATGCCGTCGATGCGGTAGCGGACCCGAATGCGATCCTCGAAGGGCTCGATGTGGATGTCCGAGGCCCGCAATTGCACGGCCTCTTTGATGATCAACTGCACCATCCGCACGATGGGGGCGGCGCTCTCGTCGACGACTTCTTGCTGGCCCCGTGCCTCCTGCTCGGTCTCGGTGAAGTCGATCGCCGTATCGGTGAACTCCTGGAGCATGGAGTCGGCGCTTTCCCCTTCCGACTGGCCGTAGTGCCGGTTGATCGCTTCCAGGATCATTTCGCGGGGTGCTAAGGCAATCCGCACCTCGCGATTGAGGATGAAGCGGAGCTTCTCCTGAGTGTCGTAATCCAACGGATCGCTGACGATCACCTTGATCGCGCCATCTTCCTCGGCCATCGGCAAAATGGCGTTTTCGCGGGCGACCGACTCAGGAACGAGCTCCACGACCGACGGCGGAATCACCACCTCGGTGAGGTTCACGTAGTCGAGCCCGTGGGCCCGGGCCATCGCCCGCATGACTTCGTCGCCCGTGGCGTAGCCGAGACGCACGAGGGCGTCTTGGATGCTGACCCGGGTGTTTTTGGCAAGCTGCTTGGCTTCGGCCAGTTGGTCGGCGCTGACGATGCCTTGCCGCAACAGAATGTCTTCAAACGAGCCCATCGTCGTGGCCATCGATTCAGGAACCTGTTCCGTGGGAAAACGAGCGTGCGAGCGAAGTGAGTTGCCAGTTGCGCCTCTTCCGTAAACGAGCGAAACCGCCACGGTCGCGGCGCGCAAGCATGCAGCGCCGGACAGAGCGGTTCGATCGCATGCGCAACGCCGACCCCTTGGTCGAGTGCGCTAATCGGCCAGATGGAACCCGCTTACCTGGCGCTCCGGCTGCGCTGGCTAGCAACCGGAACCAAGTAAGTAGTCAGGGTTTAGAGTAATGCGGCCCGTGGCCAATGTCAATCATTCGACCCGGCGGAAGATGGGGTGCCCCTCGGCGTCCGTGTCGACCAGAATGCCGAATTCCGTTGGGCGGCTCGCGGTGCGGGCGGCTTCGCACTCAGATTTGCATCGGGCTTTGCACGGCGACGTACAGGCCGCGGAACAGGCTTCGGGGCAGGCTTCGGGGCAGGCGTTGCAGCATGACTCACCGCTTGAACCGGTGCAGGCCTCCGAACCGGGGCTGGCGCCCGTTCCCTGGCAAGGACGGTCACAAAAACCGACGCGGATAGAAAGACAACCTGGATGGCCCTGAGCCGTTCCAGAGACAGGCTGAACCGTGCAGGCCGAGTCGTCGCACGGCGGGGCCGGCAAGCTGACCTCGGCAGGGGGGGCGACCGGCTCGCAAGGGGGTGCCGTCACCTGAACCGAGACGGTCGACGCGGCCCGACGGGCGACCCGGGCGGCCATTCGCAGTTCCTGAGCTAATTGCCGGACCCGGTCCGACTCTTCGTACAACTCGGCCGATTCGAGCCCCTGCGCGACCGATTCCAATTGCATGCTCGAGCTATTTAGCGAATGCCACTTGCCGCTGGTCGGCGGGTAAGAACTAGGAGGGCACACGCTGGCCGCGGGTGCGTAATACGCCGGCGGCGCCACGGCGGGCGTGCAATACGCGTACGACGCAACCGGCAGCGCAGGGTAAGCCGGCGCTGAGCAGACGGTCGTGCCGCAGGCGGGCGTTGCACAGTTCGTCGTAGCGCAGCTAGACGGCTTGCAGGCAGACGACTGACAGCGCAACGATGCACCGCCCGACGTCTCACACGACTGGCCCGCGAAGTTCGACGTCGAGCAAGCGACAGCGCTCTGGGCGCACGGGGACGCGCAGGTGGGAGCACCCGAGACGAGCGGATCGGTACAGACCCGCGCAACGTAGCAATCTCCCTCTTCATCGCAAGCGACTTCGCATGCGGCCGCGGCGGCACGCACGTGGTGATCGGTATCGAGTTGTCGCAGGCAGGCGAGCATCGCTTCACGGTCGCAGGCATGGTCTGACGACATGCCGATATTTCCCACCATTGTCTCACCATTGGCGCTTGTCATGGTGCACGTCGGCATCGCGAAGGCCTCGGGAGCCAATCGTTCCATGAGCGCGAGCACGGCCTCGGGCGTGGTCGAGCCGGTGTCGTCATCGCAATTGTCGGCTTCGCACGCGAGTGGGTGCTCGGCATCGCAACAGGTGACGACCTTCTGCGACTCGCAGCAGGTCGAGCGACGGGCAACTTGTCCGCACACGCTGCCGCACGCGGGTTCGTCCGAAGCGACGGCTGCGTCGGCGTATAACACGGGTGCCACAGGAACGGTGGCAGTAGGTGGGTGTCCGTTTGACTTCGTGACGCGAGCGACAAACCAAACGCAGGCACAGAGGGCGAAATACCAAAGGAACTTCGGCATTCTCGATCGCGACGTGGAGTGCATAGGACACCTCGTGGTTTGCAGAAGGGGAGCCCGTGAAATCGGCCCCGCCGGAATCGGCGGCCAGATTTTGTCGCGGGAGTGTATGCCGAGCGGCCGGTTTCGTGCGAGACAGCTTGGGCGATTTGGGGGTGCTAGCAGCGGTGCGAAGCGATCGATTTTTTCTGGCACCGCGCTCGCAAGCTCGGCGCGGAAGTCGCACCCCTCGGCGAAGGGGGCGGCCCGGCGAGATCCCGGCGCCGCGGACGAGGCTTTGGGTTCTTGAAGTGCTCGCGGCGGACGACGTCGATCTACTTCTTCAGGTCGAGCGGCAATTGATCGATCTTGGCCGCCAAGATGAAGTCGTTTTCAGAAAGTCCATCGATCGCATGCGTGCCGATCTCGATCGTCACATTGCGATAGCCGGCCAGATGCAGGTCGGGATGGTGGTTCTCGGCCTCGGCCAGTTGAGCGACGCGATTGAAGAAGTCGATGGCAGTGAGAAAGTCGCGAGCGCTCCAACTCTTGGCAATCCGCTTGCCATCAGGAGTTTGCCGCCAGCCTGGGAGAGCCGCGAGATGGCGGGCGATTTCCTCGGCGGAACAGGCTGGCACGCCCCCTTCGCAGGGCGCACACTTTTTTGACGCCAGTTGCTGGGCGGCTGCGGTTGGCGAGGTTTTCGTCGACATGTTTGTGCTCCGCAATGTGTAAGGTGTTCGCCGCGAATCGCGCCGCCAACGGGATGGGACGCTCGCGGTCAAAACCGTTCAATTCGTCCGGCCGACTCCGCGCCCTTGCATTGTACCGAATCGAGTTTTGCCAGCTTGTTGGCGACTTTCTATTGCTCGCAAGGCTGTCGTTGTGTTAAGGTCGCGACCGACGTGCATTCGCGCGGGTCGATCGATCCAAGTGGCATGCCGGACAGCGCCGCCATGCAGTTAGGGATGAGCGCATGTCGAATACCCGGGATACCAGTTCCGATCCGGGACTACTGTCGCCGCACGATTCGGGCTCCATGCCCGCGGTCCCCTTTCCACGCCTGGCCCAACTCCCCGACCTGTTGATGCAAGTCGACGTCCACGGCCGCGTGGTTTTTACGAATGAGCATGCGCGCAACCGGTCGGGCATGAACGCCGAGGGGCAAGCGGTCTACGAGTTGCTGCCGCAGGCCGATCGGCCGCGCTACCAATTGGCGCTCAACCGCGCGCTGCACGCCGGTCAGGCGGACGAGTTTGAGCATCAAACTCCCGACGGCAGTTGGTGGCTCGCGCGCGTGATTCCGTTGAGCGACGGCAGCGACGAACCCAAAGCGCTGATTCTTTCGACCGACATCACGCGGCGCAAGCAACTCGCGGAAGAGCGCGACTTGTTGTTCGGCCTGTCGCTCGACGGTTTGTGCGTCGGATCGACCGATGGCTTTTTCAAACGGGTGAACCCGGCGCTCGAGCGGATGCTGGGCTACTCGTCGATCGAGCTCTTGTCGCGGCCGTTTTTGACCTTCGTCGATCCCTCGGTTCGTCGCCGCACGATGCGCAAGCTGTTCGCGCTGGCCCAAGGGCGGGATCTGCAGGATTTTGAGATTCGCATGTTGGCCCGCGACAACGTCGTGCGTTGGTTCTCCTGGAGTTGCCCGGCGCCGCGGCCCGGAGGCGACCGCCTGTACGCCGTGGTGCGCGACAACACGGAACGCCGCGAGACCGAGGAGCAAAAGCGCTTGCAGCAAGATCGACTCGAGCACGTCACCCGGCTGAGCGCGATGGGCGAGATGGTGGCCGGCATCGGGCACGAGATCCAGCAACCATTATATGCGATTAACAACTTCGCGGCGGCCTGCACCAACGTGCTGGCGGGGTCGGCACCCGTGCCCGTCGAGAAGTTGGCCGAATGGACCCGCGAGATTTCTCAGCAGGCCAGCCGGGCGCGGGCGATCATCGATCGCTTACGGCGATTTGCCGGTAAGCACACACCGAAGCGGACGACGTTGGCGCTGCGCGATTTGATTCGCGAGTCGCTGGCCCTGGTGGCGGCCGATGCCCGGCGCCACCGCATTCGTGTGCACTATTCGCGAAACGGCACCGCGCTGTGGGTCATGGCCGATCAAATTCAATTGCAGCAGGTGCTGGTCAACTTGTTGCGCAATGCCTACGAGGCCGTGGCCGTGCGACCCGTGATCGAACGAGACGTGAGCGTGTGGGCCGAGGTGGTCGAAGGCACGGCGCAGGTTTCCGTGGCGGATACGGGCATGGGGCTGATTACACCCGAGGCCGAACGCGTTTTTCAGGCGTTCTACACCACGAAGCCACGCGGCCTGGGGCTGGGGCTGGCCATCAGTCGCTCGATCGTCGAGGCCCACGGAGGGCATCTTTGGGCGAAACCGCGGAAGCCGCGCGGAGTGGTCTTTTCGTTTACGTTGCCGCTTTGCGCGCCGCCCGCCAGCGAGGAACCCGAAGCATGACCACCGCTGCGCCCGTTGTGTTTGTGGTCGACGACGATCCGGCCGCGCGGTCGTCGTTGTCGGCCCTGATCGAATCGCGCGGCGGCGAGGCCCAGGTGTTCGCCTCGGCCGAGGAGTTCCTGGCCGGCTACGATCAGCAGCGCACTGGCTGTGTCGTGACCGATGTGCGCATGCTGGGCATGAGCGGACTCGAACTACAAGAACATTTACAAGTAGTCGATGGAGCGCTGCCGGTGATCGTGATCACCGCGTTCGGCGACGTGCCGCAAGCTGTGCGGGCGATGCGGTTGGGGGCCGTCACCTTCCTGCAAAAGTCTTGCGGCGATCAAGATCTGTGGGAGGCGATTCAACGAGCGCTCGACGCGGCGCAGTCAGCCGAGACACAACAACGCCGCGAAACGGCCCGACAATTGGCGCGGCTGCGCCCCGAGGACCGCGCCGTGCTTAAGCTGATGATCGCCGGCAAGTCGAACAAGGCGATCGCCAGCGAGCTTTCGATCGGCCTGCGAACCGTCGAAGCACGTCGACAGTCGTTGTTCAAGCGGCTGCACACGAATTCGCTCGCGGTGCTGGTGCGGCGCACGCTCGAAGTGCAGGAGCCGCCGGCCGAAGAGCAATGAGGGCCTGTCCCGCCTGTTGATTCCCGGCCAACGATAGCTGGCCGGGAATGCGTGCGTTCAAAGCTTGATCGGAATAATCGTCTTCGACATCGTGATCGAAGCTTTATTGGGCTCCAGCGGGTTTTCGCCGTAGTTGAGCGCAAAGGGCGTCGACAGTCCGAGCACCAGCACGTGCGAGCCGATCTCGGCCTGGAAGTCTTTCTCTTCGCCGGTCAAAGGAACAAAGATCGCCTCGTCGCGATCGATCAGCTTGACCAGCAAGCCACGGCGCTCGCGCTCCTTGGCCTCGAGCACTTTCTCGACAGTGCCGAAAAGAAACAAGCCGGCGAACGGTTCGTCGATCGATTCGCCGGCGCGTTTATTGGCCGGTTCGATCTGAGCTGCTTTGTCCCACTTGACCTGGCCGAGCGTCTGCGCGAGCTTTTGCGCTTCGGCGTGGATGTCGTCGAGCTCTTTTTTCTTCTCGGCGGGGGCTTTTTCGGCGTCTTCGCGCAGATTGAGCGCGAACGAAATGTGCTGCGCGATACTGGCCAGCCGCGCGTAGTCTTTTTCGTCCGACGCCTTCCAGCCCGAGGCTGCCGCCTCGGCGATCATTTTCTTGATGGCCTCGAGCGAGATATCGAGTTTCAGCGCGTCGGCCAGATCGCCGACTTTTGGCTCGGGCTTGCGATGATTCTCCAAAGGCGATGGGGTGGAGAACATCCGCCCGCGCATTTCTTCGAGATACTTTACGTGGACGGCAAAGCCACGATCGATATCGGTGCTCACCCATGAGTTGATGCCGATCACCTCGCCCCGCGCGTTGAGGAGCGGGCCGCCGCTATTGCCCGGTGCGATCGGCGCCGTGTGCGAGATCCAAACGTTGTCGATCTTGTCCGTCAGGGAGTGCTTGAGAAAGCCCTGGGCGTCGGGAGGGAGTTGGCTGGTCTTCTCGACGGTGCTGACGATGCCGTCGGTGACCTGAAACTGGTAGCCGCGCGGGTGCCCGATGGCGAACACCTTCGAGGCCACGCGCGGATCGTCCTGAGGGTGCAAGTCGAGCACCTTCATGCTTGCCGGCACGCCGTTGAGCTTGAGAATCACCAAGTCGCTCTCGGGTTGCAGGGCCATGTAGCCGAGCACGCCGAACCGCTGCCCGTCGCTAAATACCACGTCCCCCTTCACGGCATCGCTGACGACGTGATAGTTCGTAGCCACCAGTCCGCTGGGGTCGATGACGAAGCCCGAACCCAACCCGCGGTGATTGTTGTACTCGTCGAACGTCTCAATCTTCACGATACCGTACTTGATGTACTCGATGATGTCCTCTTGCGAGGAATCCTTGGTCGGCTTATCGAGCTGAACAACTTCGGCGGGCTTGGGGGCGAACCCCTCGGTGCGCGGTTTGATACCCTGATAGTTTTTGCTTTGCGTCGGATCGCGCGGCTCGGAGCGTGGTTTCTTTTTGCCTGACGGGTTGACCTTTTCGATCTGCTCAATTTGGGCGACCACGTGTGGCTTGAGTTTCACGTAGGCAGTGACGCCGACGCTGCCAAATAGCAACAGACCGCCCGCGACAAACCACACCCACACCGGTAGCGATTTTGACGGTCGACGCCCCGGACGCAGGGAGGTCGTTGAGGTCGATGTCGATGAAGTCGATGCTGCCGCGGGAGCGGAATCAAAATCGAAACCGCCCGCCGATTTGGCGCTGGCAGGGCGCGCGGGGGGGCGGCCCGGAGGGGGTGGCGTAGCGCCGCGCGGTGCCGCTGTCGGCTTCGAAGTGGGCTTCGTCGGCGGCGTAGCGGTGCGCGGTGTCGGCGCCGATGGGCGGGCAGCAGGTGGGTTCGCGGGACGACCAGTAGGGGCCGCGGTGCCCGTGGGGCGGGGCGGGGCCGGGCGCTTCGCACCCGGCTTGGGAGCGCGAATCGTGCTGCTCGTCAGGGTGCTGTCGGAGAGCGTGCTGCCGGTTAGCGAGACGTCCGAAACCGACATCGCTTCACCGGCGTCATCCGGCAAGATCACCGCCTGAAGCGGCGCTGCGGGCACTTGGATCTCGCCGCCGCAATGAGGGCATTTGCCGCGGACGCCCGCGTATTTGTCTTTGACCGGGAAGGTCTTCTGACAGGCGGAACAAGTGACGGCGATCGACATGGCTTGTGAGCCCCTGTGCGGACATGTTGCCGGGGCCGAACCTCAAAAACGAGGCCCTATCCGGCTGCCAGGCGCGGAAATGCAGCGCTAAGGAGTCGCCGCAAGTCCTCTCATGCTAACCGCCAACGGCGTAATTCACAATCAAATGGTCGGCAGTGAAGTGGATGCCCGAAGGGTGTCAGGAACCGATTCAAGTGGCAGGAAATCAATCGCTGGAACTCAATTGAATCGGTTCCTGACACCGTTCGGATCGCAGAGTCGGTTGAGGGGGCCTCGAATGGGCCACGCCAAAGACTTGCGCGACTACTCCCCTACGCCGGCCAACCTGTCTGCCGGGCCGCGCCCCCACAAGGCATAGACTCCCATGCCCACCACAATCAGCAGCAACCCCGTGCCGCATTGACCGGGCGCCGACGTGAACATTGAGACCAGCAAAAACGTGTAAAACAGTAAAAACACCAGTGGAGTGAATGGATAACCCCAGGTGCGAAATGGCCGTACGGTGCGGGGTTGCTTCCACCGCAGGACAAAGACCGCCGCCACGGCCAGAAAGTAGAAGATCGAACCGCCGAAGATGGCGTAATCGGTCAACACGTCAAACAAGGGTTTTGGCGCGGGCTCTTCCGGTCCTGGAGCACCGAACAGCCAGGTCAGGTCGCCGGCCAAGACCAGCACGATCGACCAGGCCGATACGGTGCCAATGGCCAAGGCTGGCGTCCCGAATCGCGGATCGATACGCCGCCACAATCGCAAGAAGTGATGATCGCGGGCCACGGCGAACAACACGCGCGGGCCAACCAGGATGTTCGAGCTCATTGCGCCGAACGTCGACACCAGAATCATGGCCAGCAACAGCCGGGCGCCAAATTCTCCCAGCAAGGTGCGCGTGACATCTTCGGCCGGCAGCGCCGAGGCCGCGATCGCCGACGACGGCAGCGTCAGGTGATAACCCAGATTGGCACCGAAATAGAGGACGATCAGCGCGATTACGCCGCCGGCCAAGGCGCGGGGCACATTGCGTTGCGGGTTATGGATCTCTTCGGCGACGACAGTCACTTGCCCCCAACCGTCGTAGGCCCACATGATGCCGGCCAGTGCCGATCCAATCGTCAGCAGCAATGACTTCTCGATGGTCGACGGAAAGAGCGGGCCCATTTCGACCGATCCCTCGCCAACCGCCACGAACGGGAGCACGCCCAGAAAGATCAAGAAGCCCGCCTTCAGCGCGGTTGTGAAGTTCTGGACGGCGCCACCCCACAACGTGCTGGCGATGTTGACGCACGCGCAGAGCGCGATGGCCGAAACCGCGACCACTTTCTCGAAGGTCTGCTGACCACCGGGGGGCGCGCCACCCACGCTCACCCAAAGTTTGAAGAGCGAAATGGCCATGGCCGTGCCCAACGCGGCGATCGCGCCGGAACGGATCACCCAGAATTCGGCCCAGCCCCAGAGGAAGCCGCACATCCGGCCGTAGGCTTCGCGAAGATATACGTAGTTGCCGCCGGCGTGTGGCAGCATGGCCCCCAATTCGGCGATCGAAAGCGCGCCGCACAAATTGATCAGTCCGCAGGCGATCCACAGCGCGAGGATCAAGCCGACGTACCCCTGCGTGCTTTCGGCGATGACTTTGGGCTTATAAAAGACGCCCGAGCCGATGACTTGCCCGATAACGAGCGCCACGGCGGTCACGAGCCCAAGGACTGGGGGGAGCGTGGCGTATGCGGAGGTTGCGGCCGGGCGTTGTGACGGCATCGCATCGTGCGAGTCGGCGCGAAGATCGTTCTGGTGCATGGCCGTCAACATACCGGCGGCCAGCGCGGTGAGCGAGTGCGTGATACGCTGCCAGCGATCGACGCATGTCGCCCGGCGGCTCGGCCCGTGATCCTTGCGGGGTTGGAGCGACGAGCTTCCAGGGGTATCGTCTTGATGTTCTGCGAAAGGCAACCAGCGGACTTACTCGGTGTCCGCGGAATTAGCGAGCCATGCGATGTCCAACCAGGGTGAAAATCTATCGACTGAATCGGCCGACACGGGTGATCCGCGCGTCAAGCTGGCCGGGCATCGGACCAGCATGGCGAACTTTCGTACACAGCTGGCGCTCGATCGCACGACGCTCTCCTGGATTCGCACGACGCTGACGATGGCCGGATTCGGATTCGGTACGGTCGGGTTCTTTCGCTCGCTGCAACAGTCTTCGCCGAGCCCCGAAACCGTGCGGCTGCACGAAGGGGCAATCCGCTTCGGCGCGGGGCTCATCATGCTGGGGATCGCGGCCACGGTGTTCGCTGGCTTGTCGCATTGGTCGACACTAAGGCGCCTGCGGAGTGGTAAAACGCCGCTGCTGACGCAGTGGCCTTTGAGCCTGACCGTGGCCTTCCTGTTCGCCGCGATGGCGCTCGTGGGTCTGTGGGCGGTGTTTTCAAGATAAGAAGTCCGTTCAGATCCCATCGACTCTCATGCGCGGCAATCAGAATGGTGTCGCGACGTCACGTTGATGTGAGTTTTCGGATTGCAGTTTCCTGAATCTTCGGCCCTCGGTCGTTGTCCCAGCGGCTGGAAGCTGTCGTCACCGCTGCGTCGCGAAGTTCCTTTTCAGAAGCGATCCAGTTGGTGAGCGCGGCAATTCGCCCGGAAACGATGGACGCCATCTAGCCTGCGGGTGCCGCGAGCAAGGCCCGCAGGAACAAATCTACCGCGAATTCCGCGCGGCGCCTGATGTCTTTCGAACGCCCCTCCGCGCAACTGGTCACGACCAGGCCGAACAGCATATTCGCGCCCACGGTGAGAGCCTCGAAGGCGTCGATGTCGCGAAAGATGCCCTGCTCGATGGCTGCGCGAAAGATCGGCTCGAAGATGACGCGGTTTTTTTCGCGATAGAGGAGATGCGTGTCGGGGATGGAACCGCGGAACTGGGTTCGCTCTTGGAGGAGAATCTCGACGAAATCGGGAAACTTCTGACAAAAGCCAGCGGCCTCGATGCCGGCGGTGCGAAAGATGGCCACAAGATCGGTGAGCCCTGTGATGCTCTGCAGAACATGCTCGGTTAGCCGACGCATGCCGTGATCGGAGACGGCGAGAAACAGCTTTTCCTTAGTCTCGAAATGGAAGTAAACGGTCCCCTTCGCGACCCCGGCCGCGGCCGCGATCGCGTCGACCTCGGTATTCTCGTAACCTCGGCGCGCAAACAACCGGCACGCCGCGTCGAGTATGGCGTCGCGCTTGGAAGATTTGCGTTTCGCGGCCTTGGCCATTCGAGCGGTCCGGTTTCTGGGGCTTACACCGGGGAATTCACGCATGCTCGCTAACAGGCGAACACTCAAGCATTGACAAAAGAATCACCCACACTAGACTGACCAGTCAGTTCAGTAAAGGTCCGCGTTGTTCAGGAGCGTTCGGCTATGTTACCAGCGCAGTCGCGTCTTGGAATTGCGGCGACGGTTGGGTTGCTCGTAGGCCAACTGGCGGTAGCTGCGGACAACAATCTGAGCCTGCCGCGGCTTGTTTTGACTTCGGTCGACGGTCAACTCCAGCGTTTGGGTGCGTACGACACAGCGCCCATCGAAGTGCTGGTCTTCATGTCGCCCGAGTGTCCGATCTCCTGTCAATACGTCCCCGAGCTGAATCGCCTCAACGAGCGCTATGCAACCCATGGCGTGCGACTGTCCGGCGTAATCAGCGACCCCTCGATCACCAGGTCCAAGGCCAAGGTATTCGCCACAGACTTTAAACTCCAGTTTCCACTGCTCTTGGATGCCTCGGCTTTGTTGGCCGACGCTTGCCAGCCGACACATGTGCCGGAAGTGTTCGTGTTCTATCACGATCGGCTCGCCTATCGCGGACGCATTGACGACACTTACCCGGCGCCTGGCAAACGCCGTCCGGAGCCTACGACCCGCGATTTGGTTGCTGTCCTCGACTCGCTCGTCGCGGGCCAGGAGACCGCATTTCATCAGACTGATGCGGTGGGTTGTCGGTTTGAATCGCGACGACAAGCTTCGTCAGACTCAAAGGTGACCTACAACCGCGACATCGCTCCGATTCTCAATGCGCACTGTGCCAATTGCCATCGAGCGGGTGAAGTTGCGCCCTTCACTCTGGCCAGTTACAACGACGCGGCCAAGCGGGCAGAGTGGATTTGCGAGGTCATTGAGTCGCGCGCCATGCCACCGTGGCAAGCCAAGCCGGGGCATGGGCAATTCATGGGCGAACGCCGGCTTTCGGATGCTGAGATTGGTCTGGTTAAAGCGTGGGTCGAAGCGGGGGCTCCCGAGGGAGATCCCGAAGACCTGCCGCCACTGCCAAGATTCGCGTCGGGCTGGCAGCTTGGAACGCCAGACTTGATCCTTCGAGTGCCGGAAGCGTATGAAGTCGTGGCCGATGGGCCGGACGTGTTTCGCAATTTCGCGATGAAACTCGACATCCAGCAGCGTGTCCACATCAAAGCGATTGAATTCAGGCCTGGGAATCCGCGCGTTGTGCATCATGCGATCACGATGTGCGAGCCAACGGGCCGGTCACTGGAGCGCGATGCAAGCGATCCAGGAGCGGGTTATCCAAGTCTGGCAACGGGAATCGAAGAGCTTGTGCGCGGTGCTCGGTTTCTCGAACTCTGGGCGCCTGGGGTTGCCGCGCGACCCTTTCCCAATGGCGTGGCGATGCCGGTCGATCCGGGTTCGGCAATCGTCCTGAACCTGCACTATCACCCCAGCGGCAGGACGGAAACGGACCAGTCGATGGTCGGAATCTATCTATCCGAGGAAAGCGAACCGATCACGCACCCCGTTTTCGTCGATCTCCCATTCGCCGTTTCGACTGGAGACATTGATATACCCGCCGGTGCAAAAAGGCACCACGTCGTCGCGGACTTTACCCTGCCGACGAATGTCAGGTTGCTGGCCATCTACCCCCACATGCACTACTTGGGGACGGAAATCAAGGTGCGGGCACTTCGCCCCGACGGTCAGGAAGAGCCCTTGGTCTGGATCGATCGATGGGACTTCAACTGGCAGGATAAATTTGTCTACGCTTCACCCCTTGAGCTACCTAAAGGAACTCAGCTCGAGCTGGAAGCCTGGTACGACAATTCCGTTGACAACCCGCATAACCCCAGTCATCCTCCCAAGCGCGTCTTGTTGGGTGAAGAAAGCACAGACGAAATGTGCCTGGCATTCCTGCAGGTGGCTATTGCCTCGGAGGAGGATGCCGAGAAATTGCGACAGGGGATTTTGCAATCCTCGTTGAAGATGATTACCAATGCCAAAATGAATCCTGAGTTTCGCCGCCGAGTGCTTCCAGAACTGATGAAAGTGATTAACTCGGGTGCCAAGAAATCGACCCAAGCTGAATAGATCGGGCAGCCGACACTCCCGCACCAGCAGAGCGCCGCGGACCGAATCCCGCAAGGCGACTAGCGTCGGCCAAGTGAAGACACGGATTTCCCCCGAGAGGGCTCCTGCTGTCGGCCGAGGAACCGACCCGAATCTCGCGCCCGTGCCACGCAATCTCGTGGCTGGGCTATTCGGCGGCCGGCATATCTCGTAAGTAGGTGTCGACGCGGCGGTGCGACAGATTCAACAGCGGCGCGCCGACGAACAGCGCCAAGGCCAGCGGTACCGAAAAGAAGGCGACTCCGACCGCGGCCAGGTTGAGGATCGGCCCCAGCAGAATGCGCACCGTGATGCTCCGCCGCACCGCCTTATCGACCGGGCCCGCGAGCATGCGCTGCTGTAGATTTACGTACCACCACAGCACGACCAACGAAATTCCGCAGGCGACTTGCAGCAGCCCGTAGATCAGCACGACGAAAAAATCCTGGCGATAGACCGCCAGCAGCTTGGTGGCGAAGGGGATCAAGGTCACGAAAAACAGGAACGTGAAGTTGAGCCAGGTGAAAACGCGATTGGCGTGATGCATGAATAAGCAAATCACGTGGTGCTCGAGCCAGTAGCTGGTGATGATCAAAAAGCTGAGCGCGTAGGCCCCCACGTCGTGCTTGATCTTGGCGAGGAACGCGACCAGACCTTGCTCCGAGAAATGGTGGTCCTCTGGGACTGCGATGCCCAGCACCAGCAGCGTGGCCACGACCGCCAGGATGGCGTCGCTATACATGGTCAGGCGTTCGATCGTTTGCTTGGAAACCGCCATGTCGGCTATCGATTCAGTTAGGAGGGTCAACTCGGGAGCCTAGCGCAGCGAAGTCGGCAGCCTATCGCAGAGGGGGCTGGCGGCCAACTGCGAATTCGGTAACCGACCTGTGCGGTGCTCCGCATGGTAAAACGACCCGTGAAGGTCGGTAGCGTGGAGACAAACATGAAAAAACATTTGCAGCGCATGTTCCGCGGCATGAGTTGGGGCGATCGGCAGATGATCGCCGCCGTGCACGACGCGCCGGCCGCGCGGCCCGAAGCGCTCCCGCTGTTGGCCCACGTGCTGGCGGCCGAGCATATCTGGCTGGCCCGGCTCGAGCGCCGCGACGCACGGTTGCCGGTCTGGCCGGTGCTATCGGTCAAGGATTGCCAGCGCGTCGCCGCCGAGAACGAGGCGGGCTACGCCGCGTTCCTGTCCCGAATGGACGGAGATCACCTCGCCTCGATTCTCCACTATCAGAATCAGGCGGGGCGATCGTTCGAAACCCCGGTGATCGACATCCTTACGCACGTGGTCATCCACGGCGCGTACCATCGAGGGCAGATCGCCAAGATTCTGGGGAGACTCGGCGCCGCTTCGCCGAACACCGATTTCATCACGTTTGCGCGCGAGGTTGAGCCGGTGGCGCCCCAAGACGATTCAAAGCTGTAGGAGCCATCGTATGACCGCGGTGCCGGTGACTGATTCGACTCACGGCGTGTTGGTGAGGGTCTCGCTGCTTTTGACGCGGTAGGGAAGGTCTTGACCAGGCGTGACGAGAAACCAGTTTTGCTTTCCGTTGGAGTCGCCGTAGACCTGGTCGATGGCGCCGTCGAGCTTCACCGTGACGCCTGCCTGCAGGTAGCTGCTGCCGTTATTGCGCGTGCCTGACCCGGTGCCCGAGATATTTGCGACGCGTGCACTATAAGCCCGTGACGACGTCCACTCGCTGAGGATGTCCGTTAGTGCTGCCTGATTGAGCGAGGTATTGCCCGCCAAAAGAATGCTTCCTCGTCCCCCTTCGGCGCCGTCGCCGACTTGCGAAGCGTAGATCGTGTCGCTACCTCCTCCGCCGATGATCAGGTTCTGCCCCCCTTCGGCGCCGTTCGACGCAGCGCCGTTTTTCCTTCTCACGCTTCCATACGCGCCATAGATGGTGTCGTTACCGCCGCCGCCGATAATCAGGTTGTTGCCACCGCGGGAACCTTCAGCCCCTGTGACGGCGTTGCCATAAATGGTGTTCGGGCCGTCACCGGCGACGATCACGTTCGAGGCCTGCGCCCCCTCACCCCCATTGGACCCACCGATCAAGGTGCCCCCCGCCTGGCTGCCGTAGAGCGTATTGCTGCCGGCGCCGCCATCGAGCAGGGTGGCCGTGTTGGTGAGCGAGCGCGCGTCGAGTGAATCGTTGCCGGCGAGTCCGCTGGCGACGACCCGGCCTGTCACGCCGCTGTAGACTTGCGTGCGACTGACGACCAGGTCGTTTTCGCGCGTGACGATGACGCGAACGGTGGTGTTATCGACTCGCTCGAACACAACGGAATCGCCGCCGCTGGTACCAGTCCAGTACAGGCTCGTCAGCGACGGAGTCAAAGCGTCAGGCGCCAAGCTAACCGTGCTTTGGGGGCCAGCGGGGGCGGCGACGACGATCGTGGTATCCGTTACGCCAGCCGGACGCGAGTTGCCAACAGGCGTCGC
This sequence comes from uncultured Planctomycetaceae bacterium, assembly GCA_964495375.1. Classification (GTDB taxonomy): domain Bacteria; phylum Planctomycetota; class Planctomycetia; order Pirellulales; family JAEUIK01; genus JAIESQ01. The sequence continues at coordinate 38,716 of CAZBWM010000024.1, forward strand.
GGTGACGCGGATCGCGTTGGTCCCTGATTGCGTGAACGTGTGGCTGACTTGTGTGCCGCTGGGCCCGGTGACCGACTGGTCGATCACGCCATCCGCGTTCCAATCGAGCAAGAATGTAAACGACGTGGCCGGGGCGAAGTACGTGGCACTCATTGTCAGGGTGTAAGTTTGCGCAGCACCAGCGGTGGGCGCGGCGGCGGCCGCGATCGTCGGTCCGACGGCCGCTTCGAGCCGGCTCAAGATCTGATCGACCGTGGCAGTGAGCTGTGAGGAGCCGACCGTCTGCACGATCCAATAGCCGCGCGTCGAGGCCGGGTTGGCCGGCGCATAGAGCGTGGCATTGGGGATCAACACCGCTTGCGAGCCGATCTGCATCGACACGGCGCCTGGCACGTTGAAAATGGTCACACCAAGGTTGGGATCGGGCGTGAGGCGATAAACGCGGCGGCCCCCGGCGTCCACTCCGCTGAGGATGTAGCTGTCGGTGTAATTGACGTCGCTGCGCAGCAAAGGGGTACGGTTTTCGTAACCGATGAGCGCATTGAGTTCGGCGAGGGCCGCGGCCATTGCCTGGCGATTGCCAGTGCTGACCGTGAATTCGTCGGTCCACCAGAGCAGGCCGCGGGCGCCGTTCATGGCGGCCTGAAAAAGTCCCTCGGTATAAAGGTTGTAATTCTGGCCTGCCGATCGCCAGAGCCAATCGCGCGAGGAGACCCAGGGGAGCACTGCTACATCCGAAGCCGTGATCTCGGTCCGCAGCAGTTTGACGTCGGAGACTAGCGCGTTGTAGGGCTGCCACAGGTTGACGATGGCGGTGCGCGTCGTCGTCAGGCGACTTGTCAAATCGAACAGGCCTGGCAAGCTGGGCGTTTGCAGCGCATAGGTAAAGCCTTGACCGCCCGCGAGAACCGAGGTGATGGTGAACGAGCCAGTATAGGCCGTGTCGATCCAATTGCCGCCGATGTTTTGAATCTGCATCGACAGCCCCGCTTGCAACGCAGCAATGGGCTGGTCGAGCAGAACGGTAACCGTTCCGGCGCCCGTCGGCAGCCCCAAGAGGTCGAGCGTAGGGACATAGCTGATGGTTTTGATCGGCGCGCTAAAAGGGACGGGAGGCTGTACTGTCGCCGTCGGGGTGATGACGGGGCCCGACCAGCCGTAGAGCGCGATCGACTGGGCATTGCCCAGCACCGAGCCGACTGTGAAAGCGCTTTGGTTGGCCATGTGTGACGAGCCGGCCGGGAGCGTCGTCGTGCGATAGACCTGGTTGAAGTTGGAGACGATTGCGCTCGGGTAAGCGGCGGCAAAGGGCGCGAAAACTCCGGCATTCAGATAAGCCGATAACCGCTGCTCCATCACGGCGTTCCAAATCTGCGCGTAGACGCTGTTGGCGCTCCAGGTCGCCAGCGCCGCCGGGGTCAGACTGGCGTCGGGAATACCGGCGGCCATCAATTGGGCCTTGACGGCGGGCCAGCGCGGATCAGCGGCGATGGTTTGCCAGATCGTCGTGGCAGGGGTCGAGTTGGGAATCACCTTCTGGGCATACCACTGCAGTTGATAGAAGCTGAAACCGGTCTCGATGTCGACGATCAGCTTGTCGACTTGCCCGCCGAGCGCCTTGAGCTGGTTCATGAAGGCGCTGATCTTGGCGGCCGCCAGCGGCACCCATTGATCCATCCAGAGCGAGTAATAGTTGGCCTGTTGGCCATTGCCATCTGTGGGGTCGAGGTAACCGTAGCCAGTCATCACGGCTCCGCCACCGAAGCCCGGTAGCTCGACGAAATCGGAAAGGTATAGCACGCGCTGGCCAACCGGTTGCTGGCTGAGCAGGTTCCAGGCTGCTTGCGGGGTGGCGTTGTGTGTTTTGCCCGTCGGGTCACGCTGCCACAAGATGTAGCTGGGGACGACATTGGTCATCGTGGTCCCGGTGCCGCGGACATAGGCGTTGAACGACGACACGGGATCGCTGGCCGACGACTGGATGCTGTCGTCGAACAACTGCAACAGGTCTCGCGCGGTCAGGGCGTTGAGAAACGTCACGCGATCGGCGTTGAAGGTGTTCTGCAGGATCGTTTTGGCAGCGCTGGCCGTTAGCGGCGTGCTCCCCGAGGCGAGCAGCGAGCCTTGCGACGCCAGCGATAGCGCCGTGAGCACGCCGTCGGCACGCAGCGATGTGAGGGTTACGCCGCGGGCCGGCAACACCGCTTTGAGCGCGGCAATGCTTGTATAGCCTGGAACCAGATTGTTGTTGACGAGGACTTGCAGCGTTTCGTCGACGGATAGTGCGGCCAACACCTTATCGAACGACAGTGTGCTCGCCAGCGCGGCGACCGACGGCTGTGTCGTCAGGCCGCTGTCGACGACGTAGGTCAACACTTGCGAGGCGCTCAGGCGGTCGACGTCCACGGCGTCGCTGACCACAAGGCTATATTTTCCCGCGACGCTGGAAGTAAATCGCACCGTGTAGACGCCGGCCGCCGGCACAGTGAAATCGGAGATTAAGAGTCCCGTGGCGGTAGGCTGACCGCTCGCGATGGCGGCCGAACCATGTGCCAAAACGGTCACGCCGTCGGGGGCGATGATCTGCAAACTCTGGGCGGAAAAGTCGGCGCCCAGGCTGACGACGCTGAGATCGATCGTCCGTCCGACTTTGGAACTGAGATCGACCGTGAAGGTGTCGGTATCGCGCGTGCTGAGCGTGGCATCGGATTCGGCGATCCAGGCGAATCGACCCAGGCCGTTCCCCATCACGCTGTACGTGTTGGTAAGCACTTGCGGAAGACCCTGCGCGGTGCCGGTCCCTTCCAAACCGGCACCAACGGCCGCGGAGAGCCAATACGTGCCGGAACCGCCAACCGGCAAATTGAGTGTGATGGTCCAGGTGCCCGTCGTTGAGACAGTAAATGGATTCAGTAGCGCCGTGCCGCCCGGCGCGACTGAGTTGCTGACGATGATGTTGCCGCCCGGATCGCGCAAGGTAAACGACTCGGTGACGGATTCGGCTCGAGTCGAAAAGCTGAGCTTTTGGCCGGCTTGCAAGCTGATGGTGTAGGCCGCGCTACCGTTGGCCGCTGCCACCGCGCCGGTGACCTCTCCCTGGTAGATGGACCAGGGGCCTGGCGGAACCGGAAGCATCGTGAGGGGCTGCGCGGTCAGCAACCTGCGCGCTTCAAGCGACTCAATCGCGGGAAGGTTCGCGCGTGCGCGAGATTGGGGTCGTCGCGGTGACGCCTTGGAGGTGACCCGCTGCCAGTACCCGCGCAGGCCTAGCTTCGGCATTGCGGCGCACCATCAGCCCGAAGAACCTGGCGGACCATCGGCATGATCCTGGCCCTTTGTCTGGCCACCCAAACTGCCAGGGGTGGCATTCCCTGCGATCGAAACGATCAACGAATTGACGAGGAATCTCTGCCCTCGCCGCGACGAGTGGGCTAAGTGTATCGATGGCCAGGATGACTTGAAACCCGAAAAGTCAGCCAATCCATTTAGATTTGTCGGTTCCCATCGCCTTGCCTGGCGGGGGGGAAGATCCCCCTCGCCTGCGAGTTTGCAACCCCGGCATTGCTGTGGGATATTCGGCGTCTGATTGGGGGGTGAAATTGGCTGTCGCAAGCTCTTTTTTCGCCGGCAGCGCCGTGTCGGGTTCAACCGGTCGTTGTTACCAGTCGAGAGGCGCTGGCTTAAGTTGACGAGTCGTACATGCAAATCTGGCCGGCCATTGATCTGCGCGGCGGACGCTGCGTTCGCCTGCAACAGGGCGATTACAACCGTGAGACCGTTTTCGGCGAGGACCCCGCCGCGGTCGCCCGGCAGTTTTTCGACGACGGGGCCGAGTATCTGCACGTCGTCGATCTCGACGGTGCGCGACGTGGAAAGCCTGAAAACCTCGAGAGCATCTGCGCCATTCGGGCCGCGGTGCCGATTCCGGTGCAGCTCGGCGGTGGTATCCGTGGCGACGACACCATCGCCGCGCTGGTCGACTTGGGAATCGACCGCCTGGTGATCGGCACCCGCGGACTGGAAGACCCCAATTGGCTGCGTCACGCCGCCCGCGCCAACCCCGGCCGGTTGGTGCTGGGAGTGGACGCTCGCGACGGCATGGTCGCCACGCATGGCTGGTTGTCGACGTCGGGCACGTCGGCGATCGAGCTGATTGAACTGTTCGACAGCGAGCCCCTGGCGGCGGTCGTCTATACCGACATCGCGCAGGATGGCATGCTGGCCGGCCCGAATCTAACGGCCCTGTCCCAACTGATCCAAGCGATCAAATTGCCAGTTGTGGCCTCGGGCGGTGTGACCACGGCTTCCGACGTCACCCGGTTGGCGGCGCTGCCGGCTGCCGGCGCGATCATCGGCCGCGCGCTGTACGAGGGACGCATCACGCTCGCCGAGGCGCTCGCCGCGGCCAAGTCTCCGACGGCAGGCTAGCGCTGGCCGGCGGTGTGAGCCGGCAACCGACTTCCAACAAGTCGAACAAAAAATGGTGGCGTCTTGCCGCCGGGGAGTTTAGGTTTCAAGCATCTCGTCTTTCGGTAAGGAACGGCCGACAAATAACTTCTCCCAATTCCCTCTCCTCTCGCGGGAGAGGGTAGGGTGAGGGGGACCAAGAGAAGTCGAAGTTATTTGTCGGCCGTTTCTATTTCGCTGCGCTTAGTCTCGAAGTAGAGGGAAGACTCGCATGTCTAAGCACTCGCCGGACAAAATTCGCAACATTGCCATTTGCGGCCACGGCTCCAGTGGCAAAACCACCCTCGTTGATCACCTGCTGCATGTCAGCGGCGCCGTGGCCCGGCAGGGGAGCGTCGACGAACGCAACAGCATCTGCGATTTCGAAGAAGAAGAGAAGCACCACAAGTACACGATCGAAGCCAAGGTCACACACTTCGACGACGTCGGGCTGCACTTCAATCTGATCGACACGCCGGGCTATCCCGACTTCATCGGCCAAACGCTGTCGGCCCTCGCGGCGGTCGAGACGGCGCTGGTCACCGTCAATGCGCATGCCGGCATCGAGGTGAACACGCGCCGCGTCTTTAAGGAAGCGGGCAAGCTCGGCCTGGGGCGGATCATCCTCGTCAACAAGATGGACACCGACAACATCGACTTCGAGAAGTTGCTGGAGTCGATTCAGCAGGCGTTCGGCACGGCTTGCGTGCCGATCAACGTGCCGATCGGGATCGGCGCCGGCTTCAAGGGGGTTGCCAGCACCCTGAATGTGCCGGCCGACAGCACTGGCGCGCTCATCGATCCCGCGACGCTGCACGATCGCCTGATCGAGGCCATCGTCGAGGTGGACGAGGCCGCGACCGAAGCCTACTTCGAAGGGACCGAGCCGACCGGCGACGAGTTGGTCGCCCTGATCCATAAGTCGATCGCGGCCGGCACGCTGATTCCCATTGCGTTCGTGGCCGGCAAGCACAACATCGGCGTCAGAGAACTGCTCAAAGTACTCGATCTCTGCGCGCTGGAGCCGGCCAAATTGCCGCACACAGCGGTCGACGCGCAAGGCAAGGAAGTGGAGCTGGCGCCCAATCCCGATGGCCCGCTCGTGGCCCAAGTGTTCAAGACGCGGATCGACCCCTTCGTGCAGAAGCTGAGCTTCATCCGCGTTTACTCGGGCACGCTGAAGAAAGACATGTCGTTACATGCCTCGCACGCCCGCAAGTCGGTGAAGATCACGCAGTTGCTCGAGCCGCAGGCGAGCGAAATGACGCCATGCGAATCGGCCGGGCCGGGCGAGATCGTCGCCGTAGCCAAGGCCGATGAACTACACACCGGCACCACGCTGGGAGATCTCGAGCTGCCGCATTTGGAATTCCCGCGCCCGATGGTGGGACTGGCCGTCACACCCAAGAGCCGCAACGACGAGGCCAAGCTGAGCGGCGCGCTGCACAAAATTGTCGAAGAGGACAGCACGTTCCGTATCGACCGCGATCCGCAGACCAAAGAAATGGTGATGAACGGCATGAGCGAGTTGCACTTGCAGATCGTGCAAGAGCGGCTCAAACGCCGCGACAAAGTCGAGGTCGAGACGAAGGAACCGAAGATCCCCTATCGCGAAACGATCCAGGCCAACGCCGAGGGGAGCTATCGCCATAAGAAGCAAACTGGCGGCCGCGGCCAATTCGGCGAAGTGCATATCCGCATGTTTCCGCTGCCGGGTGACGTTGACATCGACAAGTGGGCCACCAAGGAGCGGTTCGCCTCGATGCGGGCACATCACTACGATAAGGAACACAATTTCCTCTGGGTCGATTCGGTCGTCGGCGGCACCATTCCCAATAACTTTCTGCCGGCCGTTGAGAAGGGCTTCAAGGAACGGCTCGACCGAGGCGTGATCGCCGGCTTTCGCATTCAGAATGTCTGTGTCGAGGTCTATTTCGGCAAGCACCACCCGGTGGATAGCTCGGAAGCCGCCTTCAAAACGGCCGGGTCGATGGCCTTCCGCAACCTGTTTCAACAGGCTAAGCCGGGCTTGCTCGAACCGATCGTGAAGATGCACGTCACGGTGCCCGCCGACAAGGTCGGCGACGTGAACAGCGATATGTCGGGGCGCCGTGGACGAGTGCAGGGGCTCGAATCGGCCGGCGGCGACTTTCAAACGGTCACGGTCGAAGTGCCTTTGGCCGAAGTGACGACGTACGCGCGCACTTTGTCGAGCATGACCGGAGGGCAAGGAAGCTTCGGCATGGAATTCAGCCACTACGACGTAGTGCCGGGCAACGTGCAGAAGGAAATCGTCGAGAAGGCCGCGCACAAGGAGGAGGAAGAGGAGTAGCCGCCCGGCGGCCCTCTCCGTGCGGCAGCGCGTGGCGCCTTTTTGGGAAAAACAGCGCACTTGCCGCTAAGATGGCTGTATGGAAACTCCTCTCGAATCGGCGCCCCGCGAGCCCTCGTTTGAGCGGATGGACGAGCGCATGGTCGAGGCGCTGCGCGGCATGACGGAGCGACAGCGCCTGGAAATCGCCTGGGACATGTGGCGCTCCGCTCGCAACATGATCGAGAATTTACTGCGCGCCGAACATCCCGATTGGACGGATCGAGAATTGGCCTTCGAAGTTGCGCGAAGACTTCTTGCGGGCGAATTACCGCTCGGATGGAATGATCGGGTTCAGGCAATGGAAGCTCTCCATCGCGGCAACTTCATGAAGCCGCCGATCAGCCGACACGAAGCACTCGACTAGCCCTCGCTCGCGAAGATCGAGGGCAATGGCCAACTGAATTGCGTCCAGCGTGCGCAAGGCATGCACGGTCGCGTGGCTAAGAATCAATTGCTCTGCTCGCTACCAATGGCGAATCAGTACCTTGGCAACGTTTAACTGCTTCGGGCGAATGTCGGCAAGCAGCAGTGTGCGCACGGCGATCGGCTGCTCCGGAGAAACTTCCCCGATACGTACGCGGAGTGCGATCGCTGAGATCGTTTCGACGAGGCTTAGCCGGGAGATGAAGAATACCTAGCCTTGTTCGAGCAACAGCGCATCGATCTGGTCGGTGCCCGCTTCACGATGATACCGCTTGACCAGTGCGCTCGTATCGAGAAAGTAGCCGGCCACTTAGTAATCACCGCGTTCAGCGATCACCGACTCCGACAACGAGCCTTGAATCGGTTTCAGTTGCTGTCGGAGATCCTCGAGCGTGCCTGGTATGCCAACTTCGCGGGTGGCCATTTCGACGACTTCGGCGTCGAGCCAATCATCGGTGTCCGAATGGACGGTGATTGCAACTTGCTGATGCTCGGCTAGCGCTAAAGGCACCAGCGGTCGCAGAACACCATTTTCGTAGATAGCTTGAATGTCCTGATTTATCGTAAACTCCTGGCATGCGGTGCTAGCAGCATTCCGAGTCGCCTGGTGCCGCGGCGCGCTCCTGCATTCGCCGTTAAATCATTATACCGATCGCCCCGGCGATCGCGCCTTTGTGCTCAATTTGCTCCCCCCGGCTGGCCGAAGAGAGACCTAGCCGCGCTTGATTTTGCCGTTCGTGCGGCCTAGCATGCGTGTGCCACTTCTATCGCTATGCGACCCACTGCGATGAACATCTCCGCCCGCTTCGCTTCGCTGCCACCGCGACCATATGCCACGGCTTCCGCCGCGGCCTGCTGTTGCACCTGTCTTTAGGGCTGACCGGCCGGAGTCCATCTGGTAGGCTCCGTGCTCGTCGCCCCTCGTCCTCGCCCCGTGTCGCCCTGAGGCGACTGGTTGGTTTTCTGGTCCTGGTTGGCGGTCGATTTTTTGCCCCCACAATGGTGGCGCGTGCGACTGCGACTTTGCGGAGCATTCCGAACATGGCTTCCGACACCCGACTCAAAGAGCGTCTGCCCGAGTTGACTGAGCGCATTGTCGCCACGTATCGCGACATCGGCGGCGTGATCCACCACCTCGGTCATTGCCCGCTGCCGAACTACGAGGCCGTCGTCGGTTGCGTCGAGGATCTCAAGGAGATCATCTACCCGGGATATCGCCGCCGCGAGGGGCTGCACCTGGGCAACGTAACCTATCACGTCGGCGACCTGATCGAAGGCTTGCACGACAAGCTGACCACGCAGATTGGCCGCGCGCTGCGGCACGAAGCAGGCGCCACGCGCCGCCCTGCCTGCGACGACGATGCCGACTACGAAGCGCTCGGCCAGGCCAAGGCGATCGACTTTCTCGACCAGATACCCACGCTGCGCAAACAGTTGGCGCTCGACGTGCATGCCGCTTTTGAAGGGGATCCGGCCGTCAACGGCCCCGACGAAGTAATCTTCTGCTATCCCGGGCTCGAAGCGGTCACCACCTATCGCGTGGCTCATGCGCTCTACGAGCTCGACGTGCCACTGATTCCGCGAATGATGACCGAGTCGGCCCATTCCAAGACCGGCATCGACATTCATCCCGGGGCCCAAATCGGTAGTCACTTTTTCATCGATCACGGCACGGGCGTCGTGATCGGGCAGACCTGCGAGATCGGCGATCACGTCAAGCTCTATCAAGGCGTGACGTTGGGCGCGCTGAGCTTTCCGACCGACGCCGATGGCCAGATCGTCCGCGGCCACAAGCGCCATCCCACGATCGAAGACCGCGTGGTGATCTACGCCAATGCCACGATCCTGGGGGGCAACACCGTGATCGGGCACGACTCGGTCATCGGCTCCAACGTCTGGCTTACGCGCAGCGTGCCGCCGCGGACGACGGTGCTCTTGGAAAAGCCGAACCTGCGGATGCGCGGCGAATACGTCGCCGAACTGGCCCCCGAGGCGAGCTACCAGATCTGAACCGGCAAAACGCTCGACGTCGCGCTCGTCATCAGGCGTGCGCGGGGCGAGCGTGCCCGGCGATGCGGCTGCCGACCCCCCCGTGGCTCATTCAGACGCGCGGGGCTCCGCGGCGCTTCCTGCGCCGCGCCATCATCGCTAAGCCAAGCGCCGCGCCGCCGAGCAACACGAACGACGAGGGCTCGGGTACGACCGTCGCGATGCCCACGTTGTCCAACGCGAACCACTCCTGCGTTCCGCCTTCGTAGCCTTCGCCGAAGGCACGCCAAGAGATCGTCAGCGAACTGTTCGTGTGCGGGATCTTCTGAAACCGCGGGTCCAGCCCCATGTCGTAGGCCGAATCCTTGAAATCGCCGCCGACGTATCCCAATTGAATGTTCTTGGCGAGCTGCACGCCCGCGGGGGGCACATAAGATTGCGGTCGGCCGTCGCTGGCAAAGGTTTCACGAAGGATCGTGGCGCCATCGACGGTGACAAGTAAGTAATCGGGGCCAGCCAGGTTCCCTTCGGCGCCGTCCCAAGAGTCGACCATCGCCAACAGGAAGTTGATCGTGACGAAATTATGAGCCGGCAAGTTGGTAAGCGTGAGTTGCGTCGCGGCGGCGGGGTTGCCCGACGCCTGATTGCCGAGCATCTGACCGTCAAAGGTGTTCGATCCTGTCCCCAGGCCCACCCAGCCTTGCACGCCCGCTAGCAAGGTGGGGCCGCTGAGCACGGCCGACACGCCTGGTTCGACGAAGGGGGCAGTATCAAAGCTGTTGATGTAAACGTTGGTCGCCTGCGCGGGACGCGCGACCAGACTGGCGCAACCTAATAAAAGGCCGAGGCAAATTGTGCGGAAGCTCATGAGCAACTCCTTGGATTGAATACGAGAGCAGGCAGTGTCCACTCGGCGCAGCAAGGTGCCGAGCGCGGAAATCAGAGAAACGGTCGAGTCGACGCGAAGGTGAAGACGGAGATTGTTGAAACGTCACGCGGACCAGCGCTGGGTCCCGCCGAAGTTCAACCCGTATTCACTAGCGACTCCAGAAGAGGGCCAAGCTGTCGCGCGATTACGCCGCGCAGCCTGGCAAAAAAGCCGTCTGCCACTTACCCGGCAGCTTAGTCCGCCTCGGCGGCCAGTCAAGCGAATTGGCGGCAACTACCGCGAGAACACTCCGCAAAATCAGTGAGCGCGGTCGACGTGTAACAAAAAAAGCCCAGGAGTTGCAACTCCTGGGCTTACTCGTCGATTGTCGATTCGCAGCGCTGCGACTTATTAGTGCTGCGACTAAGGTTTGTCGCTCTCAGCTTCCTTGGCGGCTGCCTCGGCTTCGGCTTTCTTTGCGGCGGTGGCGTCTTCGGCAGTCACGCTCCCTTCGCCGGCAAAGCCATCGACCGTGGCTTCGACATCCGCGCCGTCGCCGGCGTTGGCCGCCAGCAAGTCTTCGTGCGGATCGTAGGCCGTGTAGAAGCCGAACATCATTTCTTCGAACGTTTGATCGCCAAAGGTGACCTCGGCCGTGGGGTCGGGGTTCGCCAGGTTCTCGGGCGAGTTGTCGAAGTGGGCCGTGCAGAACATGCGGCTCCCCTTGGGGACAAACTTTGGCTCGGCGAATTCGTAGCGCAGTTGCCAATTGAAGTCCCAACGGGGCACGTTCAAAATCACTTCGCGCGTGCCATCGGGATACTCCAACTCGTACTTGAAGTCCTTGCCGCGCAGGTGCATGTGCGGAGTGAGGTTCAACATCACGGTGTCGCGCATGAACTTGTGCTTGGCGGTCACCTCGTAGTTGCCGTCCCCCGCGGGGATCTTGAAGCCGACCATGCCGGCCACGCCCCCTTTCATCTTGCGCTTGATCGTTTTGGGATCGGCGAAGACGACGCCGATCGAGCTGCGATCTTTGGACACCACGCCATTAGGCGTGTAGTGCATCTGGAACACGAGCTTCGAGTTGGCCGGCACGAACGTGGCCGCACCCTCGGGCGCGGCAATCGGCAGGCTGCCCGGCGCGAAGCCGGCCAGACCGCCACGGCGTCCGAACGCGCCCGACTGATCGCCCGGCGGCTGCACGAACACGATGATGTGGTGCACGACCCCACGGTTATCGGGGCGCGCCTCGGAAATCTTCACCCACTTGTCTTCCTTCCAGCCGGGGTCGACCGTGAAGTACTGGTAATCGACGACCCCTTCGGCCGGCACGGTGAACGGTTCGTCGGCCATGTAGATCACCTGATCTGGCTGGCCGATGCGCCACCCTTCGACGAACTGCCGCGGGGCGGGCAGATCGCTCGCGTTCCCTTCGGGGCAGCCATTGTCGATCCAGGAATTAAGCAACCGCTTCTCTTCGTCGGTCAGTCGCGCGTCGTTCGCGAAGTGGCCAAACGCGGGGTCGGCAAACCAAGGCGGCATACGACCTTCGCTCACCACTTCCTTCATCATGGGGGCCCAACCCACCACTTCGTCGTAGGCCGTGAGGCTGAAGGGAGCAACTTCGCCCGGTCGGTGGCATTCGACGCAGCGATTCTGCAAGATGCTGGCGATGTGTTTGGTATAGGTGACTTCACCCTGCGGCTCCGTCTTGCGGACGCGGCCAATCAAGCAGCCATCGGCCGGCATGATCGGTTCGCTGACGGGTTTGCCGGCCAGCAGCTCTTCGATGGCCACGGCCAGATCGCGACGCTGCAAACGCGGCTTCGCATAGCCGGCGCCCGTTTGAAATCCGTATTGATCGTCGATGCGGCCCCAGTAGCGGATCCGCCGCTCGCTGTCGAGCACGAACACCTCGGGCGTGCGCACCGCGCCAAATTGATCGGCCACGCGGTTGTCGAGATCCTTGAGCATCGGAAAATCGAGCTCATAGACGCGGGCGAAGGTGCCAATCTCGGTCATCGAGTCTTGCAGATTGGAGTCGATGGCGACGAAGGCGACTCCCTGCTCGCGAAACTCCTTGGCCAGGCCGACCAATCGCGTGGCGTAGACCTTGGCCAACGGGCATTCGGTTCCCAGGAAGGCGACAACAACCAACTTCTCGCCGGCAAAGTCGGCCAGGGTGCGTGTCTTGCCGTGGAAGTCGGGCAACGAGAACGAATCGATCTGGCGGCCCAGGCACTCAGCTTTATTGGCTTGGCTATTCCCGTTGAGCTCGGCACCCAGAGTGCCCTTGGTGGCGCAGAGCAGCATCGCCAAGGCCAGTGTTCCAGCTACAACAACGACTCTATCTCGTTTCATAGCAATTCCTTGCAGCTCTGAATTCGCGTGGCTGTCTGCCCGCGAGCCCCGTGAGAGGATTTCCATTCGCACGCTAATGAATTCTGTGCGGCGTGTCAATCTGTCCGTCGGGGGGGGCCGACCGCTTCCTGGGGTTGCGCCAAATTCCGTTCGCCACGGTAGTTGATTGTCGATGCTGGCGTACCTGGGGACACGCGGGCCGGGCGACGTGCGGCAGTTGCTAGCTGGGCAATTTGGGCAGTGGTGCGTGGAGGGTCCGTTGGAAAAGCGTGTGCCACGACGGGCTCTGCCGTGCTCCTTCGGCACGCCGCAAAACGCGACACGGGGCGGTGCCCGTGGCCCACGATGTAGGTCAAACGGACCCACAAACCAGCGGTGCGAGGCACGCGGCCAGTTGCCTGAGAAACGCCTCGCGCGCGGTATCGATGAAGAAGTGGCCGCCGGCGAACGTGTGCACCCGAGCGGTCGAGGTAGTATGCTCGCGCCAGGCAGCGAGCGTTTCGAGCGGCCAGTCGAAGTCGTCGATGCCGCCGAAGACGGTGATTGGGCAGTCGAGCGGCGCGGCCAACTGGTAGGCATAGGTTTCGCAAACCGCAAAGTCGGCGCGGATCAACCGCAGCATCCGCGCGCGACGTTGGGGATCGTCGAGCACCGCGGCCGGCACGCCGCCGAGCCGCTGCAGTTCGGCCACCAGCGCCGGTTCACTACCACACGCCAAGGCCGGACCAGGATCGGGCAAATGCGGAGCGCCGCGCCCCGCGACGAGCAACCCGCTGACGGGCACTTTATGGCGATCGCGCAACTGGCGCGCCAATTCAAAGGCCACGAGCGCGCCCATGCTGTGGCCAAAGAGCGCGCAGGGCCGATCGGTGAGGGCGCCGTCGCGCACGGCAACCAGCTCATTGGCGATCACTTCGACCAGCGAGTCCATTCGCGTCAGCGGTGGCTCATCGCGACGCGACGCTCGGCCCGGGAGCTGAACGCCCCAGAGCTCAACGTCCGCTGGCAAGCTGTTTGTCCAACCGCGAAACGCCGCCGCGCTGCCCCCGGCGTACGGAACGCACAGCAGGCGTAGCCGAGCATTGGGGCGCGGCGAGTCACATTCGAGAACGCGGTCGCTCGAAGGCAATTCGACGTCCGCCGCTGGCAGACGGGTGCCGCGCACGATGTGTGGCCGCTGCTCGGTCATGCGATTTTGAAGACGCGCCGCGCATTGGCCGTCGTTTGCGCGGCCAACGCTTCGAAGGTGACGCCACGCGCGGTCGCCAGACGGCGCGCCGTGTGCTCGACGAGCGCCGGCTCGTTCCGTTTGCCCCGCAGGGGCTCGGGAGCCAGATACGGAGAGTCGGTCTCAACCAACAGTCGATCGGCCGGAATCGTCGCCGCCACGGCGCGGAGTTCGTCCGACTTTTTGAACGTCAGCATGCCGGCGAAGCTGATGTACATGCCCAGCGCCACGCACTCGGCGGCCACTTCGGCCGAGCCGGTGAACGAATGCATGACGCCCGTCAGTGGCCCGCGCGTGTGGGCTTCGCGCAGCATGGCCAGGATATCGTCGAGACTCTCGCGCGCGTGCACCAGGAACGGCAACCCGGTCTCTTGCGAGAGACGGATGTGGCGGTCGAAGTAGTCTCGCTGCAACTCGAGGGGAGCGTAATCGCGGTAACGATCGAGTCCAGTTTCGCCCAGCGCGACGACTTTCGGCCTGCGCGCCAGTGCGCAAATTCTATCCCAATCGCCGGGCTGCGCCTCGTGGCAGTAGTTGGGATGAATACCGACCGCCGCGTAAATAGGCCCGTGCGTGGCGGCCAGTTCCACCGTGGCTTCGCTGGAAACTGCCCCCACGCCGATCGAAACGATCTGCTCGACGCCGGCCTGGGCTGCCCGGTCGAGTACGGCGGCCAGGTCGGCCGCGAACTCTTCTTGATCAAGATGGGCGTGCGTGTCGAAGAGCGTCACACGGGGACCTTGACCACGCTTTCGAGGTTCTCGAGATGCCCGCGGGCGTTGCCGAGGACTTCTTCAGCGAGGTCGCGCGCTTGGCGATCGCCGCGCAGCTCGGCGGCGCAATCTGCGATGGTTTCGATATCCAGTCGCTGATGGCGAATCAACTCTTGCAGCAAGTAGTCGAGCGACAGCAGATTTAGATCGGTGAACTCCATGGGAAACGACGAGGGCGCGATCTGCCCATGTCGCTCGAGAATCAGCTCAGCCAGTCGGGCCGACAAAGCCCGCTGATCTTCGACCAGGTGCCTTACGACAGCTTCGGCCCGCTCGTCACCACGGTTGGTACGGTAGTGTGAGCCTTGCAGGTACTCCGATAGCGAGCGGTGCAAGGTTGCCAGCAGACGATTGAGAACGTCGGTGTTCCGCGAACTGGCCATGTCGATCCATTCGGTTTGGTATCGGGGCAATGCGACAGCAGGCATGCTTTGCGCTCCCGCAGGTCCGCTGGTCGTGTGCATTCGCTTAGGAAAGCAGCCGAGCGGCAGCGGCCTTGGCCATCTCCAGTAGCCCACCGGCTGCCACGCCCAACAGCACGACCGGCACCGTGACCGCCACCAGGTAAACGCCGGGGAGCGACACCAGCGACAGGTGGGCCGGCAAGCGATCTTCGGGCTCGGGCTCGAGCGTCATGACTTTGATGACTCTCAAGTAATAGAACAAGCTCAGCACGGTGTTCAAGCCGCCGATGACCAACAGGGTGTAATGTCCCCCTTCGACCAGCGGATAGAAGATCAACACTTTGGCCAAAAAGCCGGCCATCGGCGGGATGCCGATCAAACTGAGCAGCACGATAATGAAGCAGACGGTTACGCCTGGGGAGGTGCGGACGAGCCCGCCGTAGGCGGCGATTTCTTCGCTGTGGAACGTGTTGCGGAGGAAGGCCACGATGGCGAACGCGGCCAGATTCATGAACAGGTAGGCGCCGATATAGAAGGCAATTCCCGCGACGGCCTGCCGCGAAGCGTCGGCCGTTTCGGGCGTGGCCTGCGCGATCGCCGGCACCACGGCCATCATCAGGTAGCCGGCGTGCGCGATCGTCGAGTAGGCCAACAGCCGCTTGATGTTCGTTTGACCGTAGGCTGCCAGATTGCCGAACGTGCAAGTGATGGCAGCGATGACCGCCACGAGCCAGGCGACGAACGTGCGCACGGGGGAGAGCGCCTGGTTAAGCGCTAGTCGCGTATCGACTGTGGTCTTCTCGTCCGCATTGACTAATGTGACCGGTTTGTGCGCGATTTGCAGAATGCTAGGACCACCCGCACCTGACAGTTCTGGCGAAGGCGCATGTTCGGACCGTGCCGCGGCGGCCGCTGCTGTGGAACTGACGGCAGGCGCCGTGGGTGGAATGAAGCCTACGCCCAGGCCGACACGCAGCAGCAGGGCGACGGCCGCCCCTTTCGAGGCGACCGAGAGAAACGCGTTCACCTCGGCGCTGGCCCCTTCGAACACGTCGGGGCACCAGAAATGAAACGGCACGGCCGAGAGCTTGAACGCCAGCCCGACCATTACCATTAACCCGCCGAGTACGAGCACGGGATAGCGATCGGTGAACTCACCCGCTTGCAGCATTTCGCCCAGGCGCACGGCCAGCGTGGGCAGATGCGCAGTGCCCAACACGCCGCATAGCAGGCTGATACCGTAGAGCATGACGCCCGCGGCGCCCGCCCCGTAAACGGCATACTTCAGCGCGGCCTCGCTCGCTTTGCGGCGACCCTTGAGCATGCCAGCCAAGGCATACGATGGCACGCTCGCCATTTCCACGCCCAGGAACACGATCAGCAGGTGATTGGCCGACGCCATCAGGCACATGCCGATCGTCGAGCCGAGGATCAGCGTGTAAAAGTCGGCGGCGTCTTCGCGATCGGGAATACCTGAGAGCTGCGTGAAAATCACGAACAGCACGACGAACACCAACAGCAGCGAGCGGAAGTAAATCGTGAGCGGGTCGTAGATCAACATGCCGCCGAACAACTCTTGCCCCACGTTCGCCAGATTCGGGAGATCCGCGGGCGGATTCGCCGACAGATAGAACCAAGGCGTCGTGGCAGCCAACGCCAGCACCGCACCGATGAGCGGTAGCCAGGCGGCCAGCGTCTGGGCCACGCGCTGGCTGGCATTGTTCCAACTCAGGATGCGCACCAGCAGCATCGCCACGATCGTGCCTGTGAGAATCAACTCGGGCAGGAACGACGGCAGCGAAATTTCGCGCGTCTGGCGGACGAAGCTTTCGACTAGTTCAACAAAATTCACGGCACGACTCGGGGAGTTGCAGTGCGTTTGGTGCTTGGTATCTGGGGCCGACGACTGGAAAAACCTACGGCAGCAGCGCCGCGGTTTTGGCCTTCTCTTCTTCCTTGGTCTCTTCCTGCTGATCTTCGTCGAGGCCGATATACGGCTGCACGTCTTTGGTCCAGACGGCCAGTGACTCGACCGACTTATTGACCGAGGGCGTCAGGTAATTCAGCACGGCCGAGGGGTAAACGCCCAGCGCGATCGACAACACGATCAGCGGGGCAACGATCGCCACTTCGCGCGGCGTGATCGGCGTGAGGTGGTCTCCATGTGGGCCCTTGTACTCAGGCCCCAGGTACACGCGCTGGATTGTCCACAGGATGTACGCGGCGGTCAGGATCACCACGCCCGCGGAGATCACCGCCAGCACCTTGCTGAAGTTCCAGGCAGAGAGGGTCACTAGCACTTCGCCGATGAAACCGCACAAACCAGGTAGTCCCAAGCCGGCGAAGAAGATCACGATCGCCAGCCCGCTGTAGAGCGGCATCCGGGCGAACAAACCGCCGAACTCGTCGAGGTTGCGGTGATGCACGCGGTCGTAAATCACGCCGACCAAAAAGAACATGCCAGGCGAGCTGATGCCGTGCGCGATCATCTGGAACATCGCGCCGTTGACGCCTTGTTCCCAGTAGGTCGGGTTGAAGCCGTTGGCTTGCGTCGCGCTCCAGACGCCCAGCCCCAGCACGACATAACCCATGTGACTCACCGAGCTGTAGGCGACCAGCCGCTTGAAATCTTTCTGCGCCAACGCGGCGAACGCGCCATACACCATGCTGACGACGCCGATGCCGCAAACGACAAAGGCGAGGTCGTAACCGGCCGACGGGCAAATCGGATAACAGATACGCAGGATGCCGTAGCCGCCCATCTTCAGCAGAACGCCGGCCAGGATCATCGAGATTGGCGTGGGGGCTTCGACGTGCGCGTCGGGCAACCAGGTGTGCAGCGGCACGCTTGGCACCTTGATCGCGAAGCCGATGAACAACAGCACGAAGGCCCACCACTGCACGCTCTTGCCCAGGAACACCGGCTCGTCGAACGGATGCTTGTCACCTTCGTAGCCGGCATCGCGCAGCCGATTGATCCAATCGGCGTCGTTCGTGTGCTGGCCGATCTGTTGCAGCGCCAGGATGTTGAACGTGTGCCAGGGGCGCGTGCTCTGCTGCACTTCCTTGAACTTCTGCGTGAGCGGGCTGTCGATCGGCTTCCCCTCGGCGTCTTTACCGGCTTCGTTCGACAGGTGCGGATGCGCGGCCTGGAATAGGGCGAGATTCTTGTCGGTCGCCAACTGCCGCAAGTCGCTCGAGAAGTAGAGCATCAGGATCGCGATCAACATGAACACGCTGCCCAACAGCGTGTACAAGAAAAACTTGATCGCCGCGTACTCGCGCCGCGGGCCTCCCCACACGCCGATCAGGAAGTACATCGGCAGCAGCATCACTTCCCAGAAGACGTAGAACAGGAAGAAGTCCAGCGCGATGAAGACCCCCAGCATGCCCGTTTCCAAGAGCAGAAACAGCACGCAGTAAGCCTTCACGTACTTGGTGATGTTCCAGCTTGTCCACATCGACAGCAGCGTGACGAACGAGGTGAGCAGCACGAGCGGAAAACTGATGCCGTCGAGCCCCAGCAGGTACTCGATGCGGAAGGCTTCGATCCACGGGAGACCAACCGCGTGCTGCATGCCTGCCTCGCCGATGGCGAAATGGAGCGAATCGCTGCCGGGATCGCGCGGATAGGCCATCCAGAGCGTCGTGCCGAACACCACCAGCGTGATGAACAGCGTGAACAGCTTGGCCGCCTCGGGTTTGTCCTTCGGGAGGAAGGCCACCACGATCGCCGCCAAGGCGGGCAGAAAAATCACAAAGCTCAACAGGGCAACGGCCGTGTTCATGTTCTCGTCCGAGGATTGATTCGCTTAAGTCGTTGTCAGTTTTATTTGTCTTGCAATCGTGCCGCGGGGCTTGGGTGTAGCCAGTCGCGCAATCAGGGTTTTTGGTCAGCGGGCCAGCACCATGCCCACGGCAAACGTGGCCAGCACGAACAGCGTTACGGTCCCCACGGCGATCAGCATCACGTACTCGCGGAGGCGCCCCGTTTGCACGTTGCGCAGGGTGAGCCCGAACGAGTAGGTCCAATCGGCCAGGCGATTGATCAGGCCGTCGACCAGGTAGCGATCGATGGCATCGTCAATCTGGGCAATGCCGCGCGTCCAGCGCGCCAGCGAGTCGATAAAGCCGTCGATCCAGCGTTTATCGAAGCGGGCCACGAGCCGCGACATCACCATCGTCGGCCGAATAAACACGTAGTCGTACAACTCGTCGAAGTACCATTTGTCGCGCAAGAACGCGTACGTGCGCGGGAATTGCTGCCGCACGTCGTCGGGGTTCAGAACACCCAGTCCGTACATCACCGTGGCCAGCGTGAAGCCGGCGATCGCCATGATCGTGGCGATCAGCGTGGCCTCGACGTGTACGGCCCCCAGGTGCGACAGGTGCTCGGCCGGCACCACGAGCTTCGTCCACCACTGGCCCGAGCCGTGCTCACCGGCCGGCCGCGCTTGTTCGAGCACGTTCGCCAGGCTCAGGCTGGTGCCCGGCAAGGTCCAGGCGGCCACGATGGCGAGCGTCGCCAAAATCACCAAAGGCACGTACATCACCTTCGGCGATTCGTGCGCGTGATGATAACGCTGGTGATCGCGTGGTTGTCCGGCGAACGTCAGGTACCACAGGCGGAACATATAGAACGCGGTGGTCGCGGCGCCCGCGGCTGCCACGTAGAACAGCACGCCGTGGAAACCACCGTTGTGGTTCCGGAACGAGATCAACTGCGCGATGATCGCGTCTTTCGAATAGTAACCGCTGAGCCCGATGAGGAACGGAATGCCCGCCCCCGCGATCGCCAGGCAGCCGATCAGCATGGTGTACGCCGTGTACGGCATCTTGTTGCGCAGCCCGCCCATCTGCCGCATGTCGTTCGTGTGTACGGCGTGGATTACCGAGCCGGAGCAGAGGAACAACAAGCTCTTGAAGAAGGCGTGCGTGAACAGGTGGAGCATGCCGGCCAGCCAGCCGCCGACCCCCAGGGCCAGCATCATGTAGCCGAGTTGGCTGACGGTGGAATAAGCCAAAACGCGCTTGATGTCGGTCGCGGTGATGGCGATCGTCGCGGCCATCAACAGCGTGATGCCGCCGGTGTACGCGATCACCAGCAGCACTTCAGGCGTAAAGACTGGATAGAACCGCCCCACCAGGTAGACGCCGGCCGCCACCATCGTGGCCGAGTGGACCAGAGCCGATACCGGGGTGGGGCCTTCCATCGCGTCGGGCAACCAAACGTGCAGCGGGAATTGCGCGCTTTTGCCGACGCAGCCGCAGAAGATCCCCAGGCCGGCGACCACCAGCAGCCCGTAGCCGAGCCCGTCGCGGCGCCAATCTTCGACGACCCCAACGTCGGCCGCGGCGGCGTTTTCGGTCACACCGGCCGAAGCCGCGGCCTGGCGGACCATGCCATCGGGCGTCGTCAGTGCATGATGATTGGCGGCGGGCCGCACCAGGCTGAACAAACCGGGCTGCACCGCGGCCACGGCGGTTCCGTGAGCTTCGTCGCCCGCTTTCGCGTCCCCCTTGGCCGGCAAATCACCGAAGGCGAACGTCCCCAGGCTCCCCCACAACGCCATCAGGCCGATGATCATGCCGAAGTCGCCGACGCGATTGACGATGAACGCTTTGTTGGCAGCGTTCGAGGCGCTCTTGCGCTCGATGTAGAAGCCGATCAGAAAATACGAGCAGATACCGACCAGCTCCCAGAACATGAACACCATGAACACGTTGCCCGAGATCACCAGTCCCAACATGCTGAAGCAGAACAGCGACAGGTATTGGAAGAAGCGATAGTAGCGCCCCGGGCGGTGCAGATGATGCCCGTTGGCCAGCCGCACCTCGTGGTCGGTGATGTCGTGCAACTCGTCGTGCATGTAGCCCGTGGCGTAGAAATGAATGCACGAGGCAATCAGCGTGACCATCGTGAACATGGCGATGGTCAGCGCATCGATGTAGTAGCCGACCGCCAACTCCATGCGACCGAAGCTGGCCATCGTGTACCAGTTGCCGGTGTAGGCGGGCTTATCGGCGTGTGCGGCGGCATCATGTCCCGCTGCGTTGTGCGCGGCAGCATCATAACCGGCGGCGTTGTGCGCGGCAGCATCATGACCGGCGGCATCATGGCCGGCTGCGGCGGCATGCTCGTCCGCGGCGAAAGCCACGGTCGTGAAAGTCACGGTTCGGAACGTGGACTTCGACGGCGCGCTCGTGGCGGCGTGATGGTCGTCGGTCGCGTGCTCGGTCGCTTCGTGGGTGTCGTGATGTGCACCGGCCGGCCAATGATGCCCCAACCAGAGCATCATCGCGGTTGCCGACAGCACGAACGATCCGACAATCGCGCCACTGGCGACATAGCCCGCCAGCACGCCCGCCTTACCGAGCCGGGGGCCCAGGAAGACGATGACGACGAACGACACCAGGGGCAACAGCCAGGCGGCCCCGAGCAGAATCGGCAGGATGTCGGCGAGCCCTTGCATGGTGCGGAGTTCTTCGCTTGGCAGTGAAAGGAATCGAGGCGGTTCGGTTGGCGTCGGTGTTTTGTCGTGCGCGGTCGTGTTGAGCGTCGTTATCGAGCGGCGTCTTCGATCGTGCTGTGCGTTAGCCGTGCAGTTCCTCGGCGCGATCGACGTCGACCGTCGAATGGTTGTTGTAAAAGTTCAGCGTGATGGCCAGGGCCACGGCGGCTTCGGCGGCAGCTAGCACGATCACGAACAAGGCGATCAGGTGGCCATCGAGCCCCAGGGTCCAGGGTCCGTCCGAACGCAAGTTGCCGTTAGCGAACGCGACGAAATTAACGTTGGCGCCGTTAAGCACCAGTTCGATCCCCATCAGCACGCCGAGTGCGTTTCGCTTGACCGCCATACAGACGATGCCACACACGAACAGCGCCGCTCCGACGAGCAGGTAGTGCGTTAATCCGACGGGCTCGGTCAGCAAGTTCACGTTGCGTTTCCCCCAAATCAACTGCCCGCCAGCGGTCGCCGCCCGGCAGTGTGTGGCCGCGCTAGGCGTCGGCCTTCAATCGCTTCTTGGTACGGGCCAGGTAGGCGGCCCCGATCAACACGACCAACAAGTGAACCGACACAATTTCGAACGGCAGCAGGTAGCTCGACATCCCGGCACGCGGCGCGGCGCCTGGCTCGCCGAGCGAATCGACGCGCGGTCCGGAGAGCGCCATGCCGATCGACGTCGCAGTGCGAGTATCGCGCAAGTCGACATGCCGGCCGACGTGCCGCTTTGGTGTCGTGCCCTCTGCGGCCGCGTTGGCCCTGGCTTCTTCGGCGCGAGCCTCTTCAGCGCGAGTGCCATCGGGATCGAACGGCTCGTTCTCGACAGTATCACCCGGTTTTACGGCGTCGGGCTTTGCGGCGTCCAGGTTTGCGGCATCCGATTTTGCAGCGTCGGCCTTGGCGGCACCTTCAGTCGCAGCTTCATCCGCCGTTGCGATCGTCAACGGCATTTCGGGCCCGCGCCAGTCGCCGATCGACACGGCTCGCTGCGCGAGCACCGCAAAGAGCGCCCCGCCCACGACGGCCGCCAAGATCCACTCGCCACCGCGCGTCTTGAGCGAGACGAACGGGCCTTGCGCCGTGAGCATCACGCCGAACACCAGCAGCACCAAAGTGCCGCCGACGTAGATCAGCAACTGCATCGAGCCGACGAAATCGGCCCCCGCCAGAAAGAACAGTCCGGCGGTCGCGCCGAGCGAGAGGATCAGGTAAAAGGCCATCCGCACGATATTACTGCTGAGCACCACGGCCAACGCGAAGACGCAGGCCACCAGGCCAAACAGCAGAAAGAAAAACGACTGCCAGCTGATGGGGTCATTCATCGCCTAGGCCCCTCCGCCTTGCACGGCGTCGCGCGAAGTTGATTCTTGCGGGTCGGCCGTGCGGGCGGTTCGCGCTGCCGGCTCGGCGGCCTTCTCAGCAACCGGCGCGGCCGGTCCTGGCCCTGCGACCAACATTGGCGCGGGCTGCGCCGGTTCGTGGATGGTCCCCAGCACGTTGGTCTGCCACGGCATGCCGCTGGGGAACCAGACGCCCGACCAGAGCGCGGCGCCAACGAACATCACCGCCGCGATCGGCGTGCAGTACTTCAAGCAGGTTTTCATCACCTGATCGATGCGCAACCGCGGAAGCGTCCAGCGCACCCAAATCATCAGCGTGACGCCCAGCACCGCTTTGAAGACGAAATTCAATAGCCCGAGCAGCTTGACGAGCCACAGCCCGAAGGAAGGTTCTGCGCGATCGATGCCCAACAGCGAGGCCAGCCCGTCGACGATCGGGAACGGCCCGTTCCAGCCGCCGAAGAACAGAATCGCGCCGAGCGCGCTAACCGTGAACATCGAGCCGTATTCAGCCATGAAGAAGGCCAGCCAGCGGAAGCCCGAGTACTCGGTATGGAAGCCGGCCACGAGCTCGCTCTCGGCTTCGGCCAGGTCGAACGGAGCGCGGTTGACGCTCGCCGTCGCACAGGTGAAGAAGACGAAGAAGGTGATGAACGTGAACGGATCGTGGAACAAGAACCAGTTGGTGAATAGGCCGCGCTGCATGTCGGCGATGACCACTAGATCCATGGTGCCGGCGACCATCACGGGCACCACGACGCACAAGCCGAGCGGCACTTCGTAGCTGACGACTTGGGCCGCCTCACGCATGGCGCCGAACAGCGACCACTTGGACGCCGACGAATAGCCAGCCAAGATCACGCCGAAGACTTCGAGCCCGAGCACCGCCAGAATGAAGAACACGGCCACGTTCATTTGCTGCGCGGCCCAACCGCTGGCGAACGGCAGCGCCAACAGGACCACGAACGAGGCGGTGAAGCTGATATAGGGAGCCAGCCGAAACAGCAGCGCGTCGGCGTCGGCGGGGCGGAGATCCTCTTTGGTGATGAGCTTCAGCCCGTCGGCCAACAGTTGCAGCCAGCCGAACTTGCCGCCGCACCGCGTGGGGCCCAACCGATCTTGGATGCGGGCGGAGATCTTCCGCTCCAACCAGACGAAGGCCATCGCACCGACGAGCGGCACGACGATCAACAAGGCGCACTGGATCAACCCCGTGACGAGATAAGCCACGGCCCAGGGTAGACCCACCGATTCGGCGAAAAACTGTGCCACGTAGCGCGTCCTGCGTGCAGAACTGGCGGCGACTGCCTGACTTCCGACGTCAGGAAACTAGCCCGGCAGCCCGTCTGGTGCGATCGTGAGAGTGTGAAATATGGCACAAGGCCGGCGCTGTGGACAAGCCCCTGCGACAAAGAATTCCGGCGCCAACTTGCGCGGGCTGGCCGGTCGCTGCGGCGCGGGGCATATGGCGCGGATATTTATCGTCGCGGCGCAAAGTTAACGCACGATCATCGGCGCTCACTTGGGCGATCATCGGAGCGCACGATTGGGCACTCGCGCAAGCGCAGCGTCAACTTTGAATGGCTTGAATGGCCGACAATTGGGTGGCCAAACGACCGCCGCCGTTGCCTCAGCGATCGATCTCGCCCATCACCACGTCCAGCGAGCCGACGATGGCTGGCACGTCGGCGATCAGGCAGCCCCGGCACAACTCGTTGGTGACCGACAAATTGCAGAACGAGCTGGAACGCGCCCGTGCTCGCCAAGGGATCGGCGAGCCATCGCTGACGATGTAAAAGCCCATCTGCCCACGCGGCGCTTCGGTCTCGAGGTAGGCCTCTCCCTTGGGGAGTTTCTCGGTCAGCTTGATCGGCTTGGCATACGCGCCGGTGGCCGTGCTGTAACGCTCCATTGCTTGCCGGACCAGGTCGATGGCTTGCATCACTTCGAGCATGCGCACGTAAAAACGGTGCCAACAGTCCCCCAGCACCGCCTCGGAGGGAACCGGCGGGTAGTTATGATCCTTCGGGTAATGGCCGTCCCGCTCGACGATCACCTCGAAGGCGTAACCGTCGTACATCTCGGTGTAGCGCTCTTCACCATCGCGGCGTAAGTCGTGATCGACACCGCTGCCACGCAGCACCGGACCCGTGCAGCCGTAAGAAATCGCCGTCGCCGCTGACATAATGCCGATGCCGGCCGTGCGCTGGACGAAAATGGCATTCGTGGTCAGCAGCGTATGGCACTCTTCGATCACGGGCAGAAGCTGATCGAGAAACGCCGAGCACTTCTGCAGCCAGCCGCGGGGCAGATCGTGGGTAGCGCCCCCCACGGTGAGGTAGCTATAGGTAAGTCGGGCGCCGCAGGCCTCCTCGAACAGATCGAGAATCTTCTCGCGTTCGCGGAAGGCATACAAAAACGGGCTAAAGGTGCCCAAGTCGAGCCCGTACGCTCCCATGCCCACCAGATGGCTCGCGATGCGGTTCATCTCCGCGATGATCACCCGCAGGTGCTTGGCCTTCTCGGGCAGCTCGAGCTTCATCAGCTTTTCGACGGCCAACGCCCAGCCCAAGTTCATATTCATGCCGGCCAGGTAGTCCATCCGGTCGGTATAAGGAATCCACTGTTTGGGCGTCAGATTCTCGCCGATCTTCTCGGCGCAGCGGTGCAAGTAGCCGATGTGTGGCGTGACTTCGGAGACGACTTCGCCGTCGGTCCGCAGCACCAACCGTAGCACGCCGTGCGTGCTGGGGTGCTGGGGCCCCATATTGACCAGCATTTCGTCGGTGCGCACGTCGAACTCGACGATGCGCTGATCTTCCAATTGCAGAGGCATGTGCTGCTCTCGTGTTGAATTCGCCGCCAGTCGGCTCGCCTGAGTCCAGTGCCTCGAAGTTTTGACGCCTCGAAGCTACCGCCCGCGGATGCCGTGGTACTCCAGCGGCATTTCATAATCTTTGCGAAGCGGGTGCCCGACCCAATCTTCGGGACAGAGGATGCGCCGCAGGCCAGGGTGCCCCGTAAAGTGGATGCCCGACAGGTCGTACACCTCGCGCTCGTGCCAATCGGCCGTCGACCACACGCCGGCCACGCTGGGCACCTCGGGCAGTTGGCCCGGCTGATCGTCCCGCCAGCGCGGCACGATCACCTTGAGCACCAGGCTCGCTTTGTTTTTGAAGCTCCAGAGGTGATAGACCACTTCGCAGTGCGGCTGCCAGTCGACCTTGGCGGCCTTCTTGGCATCGGGCTCGAAGTAGTCGACCCCCGAAATGCAGTTGAGCATCTCGAACTTCAAATCGGGATCGTCGCGCAGATACAAGCAGACCTCGACCAGTTGATCGGGCGCGACTTCAATCCAGGGGTCGATCGCCTCGAGCTGCGCGCCGGTAATCGCCGCGCCAAACCGCTGCTTCAATCGATCGACGAGCGACGTGCCTGCCATGCTGGGTCCTTCGAGCGGTCTACTTGTTTTGCAATTGGACTTTCGGCTAGCGAGGGTGGTTACCCCGCAATCGCCAAATCGCGATCCGCAGCGGGCTGCCGATCGCCGGTAGGGCGCGCCGCGGCCACTTCGCTGGAGAGGGCACGCACCCAGTCGAGATCGCCGCGCTTCCACACATAAGCGAAGCCGACCATCAGCACCGCGAAGAAGACGCCGATATCGAACAACGCAAATCGCACAATCGTCCGCGCCGTCTCCTTGATGGCGGCCTCGTCGGCCGGAACCTGACGTGGCGGATCGGCAACGCCCAGCTCATTCAACAGCGCGACGGCGTTCTGAGTGAGCACGGGTTGCTTCGACGGTTCCGCGGCCGGGGCTGCCGGATCAACTTGCTCGACGACCGCCACGGCCTCGAAACGCTTATCGACCAGGTGCGCCGCCTTACCGTAGACCGTCGCCCACGGAAAGAAGAAGGCGATCTCGACATCGAAAATGATGAATAACAGCGCGATCACGTAAAAACGCAGATCGAACTGGATGAAGCTCGAACCGATCGTCGGTTCGCCGCACTCATAGACTTCGAGCTTCTCGGGGTTCGGCAACCGCGGGCGCAGCAGCCAGCCCATCAGCAAGTGCACGAACAGAAAGCCAAACCCGACAGCCGTGAACAGCGCCAGGTAACCGACGATCGACGTCGGAGTCATGCGAAGCTACCTTTCTGCCCCCAGCGAGCAAGGGCCTACCGAAGACGCGCCAGGCATTTGCTTGGCGCTTTGCTGGCGCAGGGGTGGCCAGTGCGGCCATTCTAAAAGTTGAAGCCCCGTTTGCAAGGCGACTGCGACAAAGCGCCGTGCTAAACAAGGGGCGCGTTGCGCCCGTCAGGCTCACGACCTTGACGGTCGCTCATAAAGTACGGCCCCGCGGGCCACGGGATCGAAGCCCTCGGGCCAGCGCGTCGATTGGTCGTACCAGGCGCCGTGGAACTCGGCGTCGGTCAAACGGGCGGCAGAGAAGTCCGCCCCCAATAGTCGCGCCTGCTCGAGACGCGCCCGGGTTAGATCCGCTTGAAACAGGCAGGCGTTCTGGAGATTGGCCCCGTTAAGACGTGCTTCGGCGAGCGTTGCCGAAATCAGCGATGCCCCGTGCAGATCGGCCGAAACCAGATTTGCCGCGCGTAGATTGGCTCGGCTCAGGTTACTGAACGCCAGGTTGGCTTCCACGAGGTCGGCCTGGACGAGCACGATCTTCGTCAACACGGCACGCGCCAGCGCGGCCTGGGCGAGCCGAGCCCCGGTGAGATCAGCCGCTTCCAGGCTGTTGGCCTGCACGCGCACCAGCACGCGATTGCCCGACTTGTCGCGAATCTCGATCAGGGGAAGGGACTCCCGCGGGGCCCGGTCGACGTATCGACGCCGGTTCTCCCCGCAGTTTCCATTATCGCACACGCCAGCCCAATGCGAACGCGAGCGATCAACCGAGAAAGTGGGCCAACGCCCAGGTGTCCGAAAACTAGGACGGCGGCGCGTCGGCAACTAGGACGGCGGCGCGTCGGCGTCGGCGAGGCCACCAGCGTCGTCGCCCGACAAAGTGCCGGCCGTCAGCGGCTGCCGGCCGGAGAATCCGCCATCGACCTCGTGCCAGAAAAGCACTTCGGGCTCGCCCAAACGCCAGCAGAGGTAGACAAGCCGCCCGTCGAGCATGGCCGGAAAATCGATGATGCCGTTCAGTCCATCTTTAGGCTCGATCCCCAGGGCGCGCAACTCCTCGACGTAGCTCTGCAGCTCGCGCGTCTGCTTTTCGAGCTCGTCTTCGATCTGCGCCAGCTCTTCGCTGTAAGGGTCTTGATTGCCAGGATCGCGACGGGCGCGCAACAGTTCCACGCGCTCGCGACGCTCGACCACATCGTGCGAAAGCCGGCTCAGGTCGGTGACGATGGCGCGCACGAGCGGCATCATCGTGTTCGCCTCTTCGACCGTGAAGACGCGCTCGGCACGCGAAGAATTGTTGGCTTGCGGAGTCGCCATGCCCTGCCCTTTACTGGTTGGGGCCGCCGTGAACGGGCTCGGAAACCAACTTCGATTCGGCAACCGCCGACGGATTGAGCGTCGCTCGACCCCAGGCGATCTCGACCGGCAAGCGCGA
Organism: uncultured Planctomycetaceae bacterium; assembly: GCA_964495375.1. Classification (GTDB taxonomy): domain Bacteria; phylum Planctomycetota; class Planctomycetia; order Pirellulales; family JAEUIK01; genus JAIESQ01. Next base: position 67,015 of record CAZBWM010000024.1, read on the forward strand.
GAAATCGACGATGCAGCCATCGCGGCTGTAGCAGCTCAGGTCGTGGGTCGCACCCATGAAGATGCAGTCGACCGGGCACGGGTCGACGCACAAAGCGCAGAACATGCACTTCGTGTAGTCGATGGTAAAGCCCGTGATTTTGAAGCCCTTGCCCTGCGTCACCCGCTCCTTGCCGATGTAGATGCAGTCGACCGGGCAGGCTTTCGCGCATTGATCGCAAGCGATGCAAGTCGTCAGATCGTAACGATGGAATCCGCGATAGCGCTGGGCAACCGGCACCGGCAATTCGGGATACTCGTACTTCTCGGTGAACGTGCGCCGCTCGGGGTCGTACGTTTTGAGCCAGTATCGCAACGTAACCCACATGCCATAGAGCACTGTGGAGACAGCATTCTTGATGTCGGCAAACCACTGCCGCATGATCGCACTCGTGATGTCGGGATAGGGGCGTAACCGCGGTCGGGGCTTCGCAATCGAGACGCTTGACAATCGGTATTCGGTGACGCGACAACAATCGCGCGCACAGCAAAGTCGCGTCGCCGTTTTGGATTATAGGCTCGCCTGCATCCCCCGCAAGCGGCCTGCGACAAGCGGTGCCGCTCCGCGCCACTCGACGGATTGCCGGTTCGTTAGCGGCGGCCTTGGATCGCTCATCACCGCGCGAACCAATCGCCACCGAAGTTACGATTTCAGCGATACTCGCTACGGCAATGCCACGTGTCGACAGGTGGCCATGTTGCGAGATCGCGGCGCGATCCATCACCTGATGGCGACTCGCAGCGATGGTTTCGCGTGAGTGGCGCGACGATCGCGACGATCGACGCGAATTCGGTCGCTGCCCAGCGATGCCGCGAGACGAGCTTCCGCGGCTTGGGTGCGCCCTGGCCTGGGCACGGTGACTTGCGCACGGTGACTTGGGCACGGTGACTTGGGCACGATCTGGTGACGCCGGGCAATGTGCTCGCCGAAGAGCACACCTCGAGATTGGCCCGGCGTGGCAGGATCGCAGCGAGTTGCCCGGTTCAAAAGTCGCTGACACCGCGGTCGTATTGAACTTTTTGGGCACAGCCATTGCTAGGTCGTGCCGCGCTGCGAGGTTCCCTCTGCAGGCTTCGTTAGGCGAACGCACCCATTCACAGCAAATTAGCGTTCAAGTCTTTTGTGTGTATGGCGTTGCAGCAGATTGGCCTCGTGGCGTGGCCCCCCACGGTTGGGGGCCCGTATGCCGGCCGGCGTTGTCGCTGGAGCCTCAAGCAGCGTAAGGATTTGGGTTCACGGAACCCCTTGCCGCCCGGGATGGCGGCGCGCAACGCTTGACTGTAAGGGGGTAGAGCGTACAGTGAAGTGTGCCCAAGATCAATCCTTCTTTGAAGAATTGAATAAAAGGGGCCTCGTCGAGGCCACTGGCCAGCAAACAGGAAGTGATCGTCGCGCTTGCAACCGCCCTCCGCGGCTGCTCGCTCGAAGATCAGCAAGGGGAACGCTCGAAAAAAGAGCGGTTAAGGAACCGGCGATGTTGGTCCTATCGCGAAAAAAGAACGAGAGTATTGTCATCAACAATGACATTACGATCGTCGTCGTGGAAATCCGCGGTGACAAGGTGCGGCTCGGAGTCGAGGCGCCCAAGGAAGTCCCCGTGCATCGCCAAGAGGTCTTCGACGCCATTCGTCGCAACGACTTGAGCGACGGCACCAAGCCGGCCACGCAGGCCGATACCACCGCAGATAGCTGATCATTGCCCCCCCTCCAAGGCGCTGACTTCGCTCAGTCGCCTCCTGGCCAAGTTTTTGCGGCCCTTGAAGTTGCCGCACGCTACGCTGGCACGCCCGATCGGGGCGGTTTGCCAATTCGCGACAGCCGAAAGGCTCAGCTCGTGCGTAATTGCCGCGGCGCATGCTTGCTGTCGCGTTTGCGGGACACCAGGGCCGTTTTTCCCAATCCCCTTGACGCTGGCAACCGGGCGGCGGTATACAGCCCTCGGCTTTGCCGCGATGGGCCGTTCGTGCGCGCCGTGCACGGGTGTACGATCGCCGTAGCCGCATCGCCCAGTCGAGAGAACCTGTTCGATCGCCGCGCTGTCGTGCTATTGAATAGAATCTCTGACAAGTTGGCCCCGTCGTCTAGAGGCCTAGGACACAGGCCTTTCACGCCTGCAACACGGGTTCGAATCCCGTCGGGGTCATTGGGCTGCACCGCCTGTCTCGTGCCGACCGCAAGGCACGACAGGCCGTGCGGCACTGCACCTTAAAGCCGTGGGGCACTTTAAAGGGGTGGACGAGGGGCACCGCGAAGCGCTTGACGGCACTGCGCGAAGCGCCTGACGGCACCGCGCACCAGCGCCGCTTTCGTACGCCAACGGATTGAGCGTCGCGATCATCTCCTCGGCATGAAGCCCATCCAATGTCGCCAGCGCCAGGACCGTTTCCCGACTCGTTTGGCGACTCGCTGGCCGATGGCTCAGCGCGCCTCGAACTGGGTTGTTTGGGTTTTGGCGCCGATCCCGTCTCGGTCGAACTGTCTGCCGCCGCGCGTGTCTGGCGCCGCTGCCGGCTGGGAGTCGGCCTCGATTCCGAGCAGCTCGAACTGCTGGCGGCCGGCGCGCGCCGCGTGCGCTTCGCCGCCGGCGAAACCATCTGCCGGCAGAACGAGCCGGGACATCAGTTGTTCGTCGTCGCCCGTGGTCGTGTGAAGCTGGCGATCGAGCGCGGGCGGGGCCAGTTCCAACTGCTCGATTACCTGGCGACCGGCGATCATTTCGGCGAAATCACGCTGTTGACCGACAATCGCTATTTGGCGACCGCGATCGCCGTGACCGAAGTCGAGCTGCTGACGATCGACCAGGAGCGTTTTCACACGCTCATGTTGTCGGTGCCGCTGTTCGCGGCCAACGTGAGCCGCTCGCTCGGCTTTCAGTTGCGTTACGAGACGGGCGGGCGCCGGCGCCGCTGGCGCCCCCGCGTCGTGGCGCTCGTCAATTCGACCTTGCGCACCCAGGGCCTGGCCCGGGCGTTGTGTGAAGTGCTCACTAGCGTCGGGCGTAAGCTCTGTGTCCTTTCCGATCGCGAGGTTCCCTGGTCCACTTCGCACGACTATCGGTACGAGTCGTTCCCGGCCGTCGCCGATCGTGGCGCGCGCGAACGCTGGCTCGAGGAGCGGCTCGCCTACCTCACCGAGCGGCACGATCAGGTGCTCGTCGACGTGACGCAGCGGGGCTTGGACGACGAGCTGCCCGACACGCTGGCCTGCTGCGACCAGGTCTGGTGGCTCACCGAGCCGCGCTACGTCGAAGCGAGCTTGGAGAACCTGCGGCGCGTATTGGCCGTAGCCCCGGTGTTGTCGCCGCGCACGCATGTCGTTTGGATCCAGGACGAGATGGATCGCTTCGCGCCCCGGCTGCCGGCGCTGGAGTTGGGGCGCCCCGATTTTAAGGTCGTGCTGGGCGACGGTCCGATCGAGTTGGGGTCGCAGCGTTATCAGAGCCTAGAGCGGTTGGCTCACCACCTGCAGGGCTTTCGCTTGGGAATCGCACTGGGGGGTGGCGGCGCGCGAGGGCTCGCCCATCTTGGCGTGCTCGACGAATTGAATCGCGCGGGGATCGTCTTCGATCTCGTGGCCGGCACCAGCATCGGCTCGCTGATGGGGGCCGCCTATTGCGCCGGCTGGACGCTCGAGAATGCGCTCGAGCGGTTCAGCGAAGATCTCACGCCGCCGCGCTGGATGCGGGCGCTGCCGCGCGGCAATCAGTGGTTCTTGTGGCTGATGTTCCGGCTGCGCGCCTGGGAGCGGTTGCTGCGGCGCTACGCGGGCGACACCACGATCGATCAGTTGCGCGTCCCCCTTTCGACCTTGACCGTGGACCTTGTCGAAGGGCGCGAAGTGGTGCGCGACGGGGGCGACCTGGTGCATGCGATTCTCGAGAGCATCAATCTGCCGATCATCGCCGCGCCGATTTTGCGCGACGGCATGGCGCTGGTCGACGGTGGCGTGCTGAACAATCTGCCGGCTGACGTGGTGGCCCGACAGGGGGCCGATCTCGTGGTGGGGGTCGACGTTGGCTCACGGTTGGCGCGCGGCTTTCCCGGCGCGAAGTCGGCCACGGCCACGCGTCACTTGCACCGCCCTCGCTTGTGGGACACAGTGCTCCGCGTCAACGAAGTGCAGGAGTATCACGTCACCGCGCAGCGCACGCAGGCGGTCGACGTCTGGATCGCCCCCGATACTTCGGCCTGCGAGTTCGCCGATTTCGGCCGCGCGCGCGAGTTATTCGATATTGGAGCTGCGGCGGCTCAGGCCGTGGTTCCGCAGATTCAGCAGCTCGTGGCTGAGCTCCAGCGCAGCGGTTGATGCGGTAGTGGCTAGCTGTAGGGTGCGTGAAACGCACCAAGGTCAGCGGTGTGCTGCGCACACCCTACGAGGAGGTTGGAAACTCTTGCTACGTAGGTTCACTCAAACCAGCCGTGCAGAAACCAGCGGCGGTCGTCCAGCCGCCGGAACAGCCAGTAGCGGCGACCGGTCGTGGTTTCGATCTGATAGTAGTCGCGCCGCACCGCGCGGCCGCGCCACCAGCCGGTCTCGATTCGCTCCGGCCCCCACGAGCGGGCCACGCGCTCCTCTCCTTCCATCCAGCGAAAACGCAATAGCGGGCCGTCGGGCACGACCGACCAGGCTTCCACCGTCAGCGGCTTTCGCGCCAGTCGCAGCGGCCGGCGAAACGTCACCGGCGCCGCGCGCTCGGGCAGCAACGCACGCTGGCGTCGTCGCCGGCCCGAAAGCGGCGCCTGCTTGCCGCGCCGCGCCGCTCGGCTTGTGGTCGCTGTCGCGCTCCCCAGCACCGGCTCGTAGCGGCAAACCTGCTCGGGCTGCGCGTCACTCACCAGTCGGGCGCGCACCACGCCATCGGTCCCCAGTCGGCTGGTGAGTTGATCGAGCAACTCGGCCAGGTGCCGTTGCCGGTCGCGCGCCAGATCGGTGACGAATAGTTCTTGCTGGCGATGCACTAGCGGAGCACTGGCCACGACGCGCAATCGCAACGCACTGACCGCGGCCGCGAGCCGCACCTGCTCGAACCGCAATTCCAACAGCCCGCGCAAGTAGCCGGCATCGGCCCGCGGTTGCACCAGCCCCAGCGGCACCGAGATGACCAGGCCGTTTTCGAGATAGAGCCGGCAATCGAGTGATTGAATGCCGTGCCGCCGCTCGTCGAGCACGCGCGTTAATTGCCCGAGCAAGTCCCCCAGCACCACGAGGAGTGACTCGCGGGCGATGGTCGGCGTCTCGAACGAAAAATCGGCCTCCAGCGGTGGCAGCAGCGAGCGGCACTCGATCACTTCGCTCGACAGGCCGAGCGCTTGATCGAGACGCCGGCCAATCTCGGGGCCGAGCCGCGCGGGGATTTCCTGCCGCGGTAGCGACATCAACTGCTCGACGCGCGCGAGCCCCAACTCGGCCAACAGCGCGAGCGTGCGCGCCGGTAAACGGAGCGCCGCGACCGGTAACGCCGCCAGCGCCGCCGAGCTCTCGCCCACCGGCACAACGACGGCGCCGGTCGCTTCTCGGGCGCTGGGTGCCACTGCTGGCTTGCCCAGCAGTGTGAGATTCGATAGGGCACTGCCAGACGAGCTAGTAGTGGCACCCGACGTTGGTTCAATGCTGGTTTTGGAATTGCTTCTCGTGGCTTCGTTGGTCCGCGCTTGCCAGCCGGCC
>CAZBWM010000025.1:0-71162 GCA_964495375.1 uncultured Planctomycetaceae bacterium
GCGAGAATCGTCTGCCGCTCGATGCGCTGGTCGGGAGTGAGCCGCGCCTCGGCGGCTTCCAACAGCCAGCGCAGGCCCAGCGTGCGGCCGCCGACCGGTTGCGTGGTGAAGTAGCGATGGCGCCGCGCGTGATCGGCGATCGTGGCGCTGGCCGTGTTGTCGTCCTCGCGCCCCCGCGCGAGCGCCGCCTGATACCAATGTTCGTAGGCGGGCAAATGGGGAATGCACGAGACGGCCAGCGCTTCCAGCGGATCGCGCGCCCAGTCGGCCGCCGTCGGTTCGCGCAGCAGTTCCTTATACAGATCGAGCGTAGTCCGCGCATGCAATTGGCCGGCGCTTGCCAGGCCATCTGCCAGTTTGATCGCGAACAGCCAGTGCGAGCCGCGCTCCTCGAAGCCGCGCACCAGCGCCAACGATTGCTCCGCGCTCACGGGCTCCCCCTGGCGATACTTAAGCCAGGCGCTGAGCCAGTCGTAGCGCGCACCGATCGGCGATTGCCGCAGATCCTTCCGCCCCATCAACCCCTTGGCGGCGTCGAGCCCAGCGGCCGCCTCGCGGTCATGCCGCATCAAGGCGTGGTTCTCGGCCAACAGCAGCGTGAGCGAGACGGCCAACCGCCGGCACTTTTTGTTCAACGCCCAGGCGAGCGCCGGTTCGAGCGGTTCATAAATCGTGTCGGGCTGATGCAACTGGTGCGCGGCCAGCCCCCAGCGCAGCGCCTCTTCGACCGTGTCGAAATCCTGATGCCGGCCGGCCGTCAGCGAGGCTTCGAGAAATTGCCGCTCGGCGCCGATGTAATCGCCTGCTTCGTAGGCCATGCGCCCCAACTCGAGGAAGCACAAGCCTGACAGCGGATGTTCGAGATGTCCGTCGATGAGCGCGGCGCGCTGAAACAGCGTCTGCGCCTGCGGATCGCGGTTCATGCCGCGATAGGCCATCCCCAGTTCGATATCACCATAGAGCTGTGCCCAGTGCTGCGCCGGCACGCGATTAAACGTCGCCAGTACGCGCCGCGAAAGCGGATCTTGCTGCGAGAGCGGGCCGAGCAGCTCCTTGCGTTTCCGCAGCGCGATGGCCGTGCAGCGGACGATCTCGTGAGCACTCACTTGCACGTACTTCGGCGGCGTGATCACGCCCCCTTGCAGCACCGCCTTTTCGTTGTCGAGCGTCCCTTCGAAGAACGGCATCGAGAACGGCATTCGCACAGCCTCGGGCGAGCGCATGCCCGGCCCCCACGGCAATTGCAGGTCTTGCATCTGCGTCACCAGCGGCAGCGAGTCGGGGAACTGCATCCGCTCGCGCCAGCCCGGATAGGTGAGCGCCAGTTGAATGGCCGCGTTGTAGTGTTCGAGCGCCTCGGGCAGGTGTCCCAATTGCTCGCTCACCTGGCCTGCCATCGTGTGACCGCAGATGGCGTCGATCCACACCTCGGGCACTTTGCGGCCATGCTTGGCTTCGTTGCGGAAGGCGTCGTAGGCTTCGCGATGAGCGCCGTCGTAGTAGTTTGCGAAGCAGTCGAAGTACGACAAGTGGGGATAGGTTTGCGTCGAGCTCCCCATGCCGGCCGACAGCATCGGCCCCGCCATCGGTCCAAAGATCTCACCGAAGTCGACCGGGTTGATCTGCGCGTGCGCCGGCGCCGCCAGCCCGAGCGATAGGACCACGATGAGTGCCAGGCTAGCCGCGCCACACCGCGCGCCACGCTGACCGCGTGTCGCGCGCGTGATGCCAGTAGCGCAGGGCGATTGTCCGATTCCGCCACGCCGACCGAGGATTGAGATCATGGCGCGTCGTCTCTCGCGGGTGCAGTGGGAGTCGCTTCGAAGGCCTGTCTGCGTCAACGGGTCGCCCCGCCGATGGAGTCGCGCGGCGGGTGGCCGGCGAACTACCAAGAGGGGAGCCGCGGCCCGGTGTTGGACGCTCGCAGGCTCGCTTTGGTTCACCGCTCAGAATAACTTGCGGCGCGCGCCGAGGTAAAGAAATTCGCCAAAACCCACCAAAACGGCGCCAGGAGCCGATTTGCTGGCGGTGGTCGGCATCCGGTGGCGGAACAGGCACGAAACGGTTCCTGGCATCCTGGCACTGCTTTTATGGCTCCGACTACAATGGTCACGCCGCAAGGGCCGGGTACCGTTCAATCCGCATGCAGGAAATCCGACCGATGACTGCCGCTTCTCGTCTCGTAGATCGCCCGGCTTGGGTGATGCTCGTTTGGTTGCTGGCGGTCTGCGTCCTGGTTGTCACATCAGCGGCGAACCTTGCCGCCGAACCGGCGCCAACGCAACGCGAAAACCCCTTCGCGGCCCACAATGCCTATCCCTGGCGGTTCTACGCCAAGGACCGTTTCGACAAGGCGCTCACCTCGGGGCTCAAGCACCTGGAAGTCGACGTCACTTTTGACCCTGCGCGGCAAGCCGTGGTCGCCACGCACGATGAAAAACCGACCGGTAACGAGCCAGAGCTCGGCAAGTTGCTTGAACCCCTGTGGGAGCGCTGGGGCGCCGCCCCCGACGACGGCTACACGCTGATCATCGATCTCAAGACCGCGAGCCCCGAACTGGTCGCCGGACTACGGAAGATTCTCGAGCCCCGGCGGGCTTTGTTATCCACGTTGACCAAAGGTTCCGACGCCAGGTTTCTCCCCGGCAAGATCACCGTCTGCCTGACCGGGAGCACGGCCGGCCACCGCATCTTCGACGAACAAACGCCCGCGGGCTCCGACTACCTGGCCTTCTCCGACGACTCCGGCGCGCCCGGAAATTGGCAGTCGGAAACTAGCCAATACGTGCCTAACAAACCGCCGGGCTTCGTACGCTTCATCACGCTCGAAAAGTCGAACTTCCTCGACGCGCCAGGGGCCCGCGGGGACGAGCACGTTTCGTTATCGCGCCTGCGGGAGGTCGCCGGCCGCGCGAATGAGCTGGGGTACGGATTGCGGATTTACACGATCAACCCGGCGCGTGCGAAAGATGCCAATTCCAACGGCGTAACCAAGCCCGAAGGCCGCCAGGAGCCGCTCAGCCCCGGTTGGGACACCCATTTTTGGGATCTGTGCCTCGACGCCGGAGTGACGATGATCGCGACCGACGCGTTCGACGTGGCCGCCGCCCATTGGAAGGCCTACACCGCCCGGCAAGCCGCTGAGCCACAAACGTCTACGCCGTAGGTGCTTAAAGGTGCTTCATCGCGGCGAGTTTTGACGATGGCGGCGGCTGTTGATCCCCTCAAATCGGGCGAATCCGCCGCGCCCCAGGCCGGTTTTCGAGCCATCCTTGTAATAAGCCCGCCGTGGCTGCGTATCTACGTCGTCCACACCCGCGGTCGGTCCGTCGCCGGCGATAAAATCCGCGCGATCGGCCCGCCAAAATCCCCTGCCTGAAAACCCCAAAAAAAACCCGGGCGACTTGCGTGGACCAGGTCGCTCGCCACCGCGTATCTTGAGGTGCGTAGCCTCTTCCGCGGCAAACCGTTGCCGCGACGCGCAGAAATCATTGACCCTCGTATCGCACAACCGCTGTCGGGCCAGGACCGCGAGTTCATCCGGTCGAGGTCGCGCGGGGTTGGCGGTCGCTGAGACGGATGCCAACACCCATGTGTCATCACAACCCTGCGGCCCGTGGCCGACGATTGGCCGGCCTGCCCTTGTTCGCCCTATTCTGTTTGGCGTCGCTGCCGATTGGTTGGGCCGAAGATCGGGTGCCCGATGACCAGGCGGCCCCAACGCTTGGCGAGCCCGCGACCAACGCTGCTGCGAATGTCGAGCCGGCCGCTTCAGCGACGGATGACGCGGCGCCGACCGACACCGATGGGGTCGCTCCGGCCGCTGACGAAGCCGCTGATGAACCAGGTGACAGCGAACCCGCCGCCGATGCTCCGAGCGAAGATGCGCCCGCTGCCGACGCGCCTGCCGATAACAACCAGCCCGCTGCCGCCGCTGCAATCGATGCCGCGGTGACCAACCCGCAACCGAGCTTCTTCGTTCGCGCGAGCTTGAATCGCGAAGTGCGCGACTACCGCGAAGGGGATACGCTCGGGGTCAAGGTCTGCTGCGAAGTGGACGCGTACATTTACGTTCTTTATCAGCAAGCCGACGGGAAGGTCTTCCAGATCTTCCCGAACGAAGGGCAGAAGGATAACCGCGTCGCGGCCAAGCAAGAGATCACGATCCCCGGCAGCGACGATCTGTTTCGCTGGGAGATCGGCCCACCGTTCGGCAAAGAGCTCGTCAAGGTGATCGCCTGCCGGCAGCCGGTCAAAGGCCTGTCGAGCGCCGAACTGCAGAATGCACGCTTCAATGTGGTCTCCAAGGGAGCGGTGAAGACCACGGTTGCTGAACTAGCCGACGTCAACCCGGCCGATTGGGCCGAGACCGATCTCGAGCTGCGCACGCACGGGGCCGACGAAGCACCGCTCAACCCCTCGGCCCGCCGCGTCGGCGTCTTCTTCGGCATCTCCGATTACCAGTTCAACGAAGAGCACATGGCCGGTTACCGTCTGCTGATCAAGGAAGAAGATCGCACCGGCGACGGCCACCTCAACTTGCAGTATTCCCATTTCGACGCGATTGACCTGGCCGCCACGCTCAAAGACGTCGGCCGCCTGGATGAAGTCGAAGTCTGCACCAACGAACAGGTCACCAAGGCCAACATGGAGCGGCTCATCACCCAGTGGCTCCCGTCGATCACCAAGCCGGGCGACACCGTCGTCATCTTTTACTCGGCGCATGGCGGCCAGATCGACGACGACAACGGCGACGAGAAGGACAATCAAGACGAAGTGCTGATTCCCCACGACACGGTTGATCTGTTCACCCTCATGCAACTCGTCGACGAGCGCAAACGCGGCGAGCTGCCCCAAGAGCTCGAAGGGCGCGTGCAGGAGCTCATCGACGTGGCGATCGCCGCCGGCGAAGACGCCAGCGCCCAGCATAACGCTTTGGTGCGCTACACCGGCGTCTCCGACGACTTGTTCGGCCGCTGGCTGCAACGCCTCTCGGGCCGGCAAGTGATTGTGATCCTCGATGCCTGCCACTCGGGCGGGTTCGCGAATCAAGAAAAAGGGGCCGCCAAGGGAGCCCCGCGCAAGGCCAACTTCGACTTCCTCGACAGCGAGCTCGTTCGGCTCAAGGACATCGGTCAGCCCGAGCACGCCATGTTGGCCGCTTGCACGGCCGAGGAATCGGCGATGGAAATGTCCGATGGCACCAAGAACAGCGTGCTAACCGGCTACGTGCTGATGTGCCTACGTGAGCTTCCCGGTCCGCTCAAGATCGAGGACGCACAGGAATACTGTCAGGAGCATTTCCCCGAGTACTTCGCGAAGCTGAACAAGTGGCGCGAGGAGCAAGGTTATCAGCCCACGACGCCGCACCACAGTTATTTGATCAGCAACTGCACAAGGCCGTTGTACCTGAAGCCGTAAACAATACATCCCAGCGCCATGTCCGAACGGTGACAGGAACCGATTCAAGCGGCACTTCGCTAATTGTTGTGCGTCAATTGAATCGGTTCCTGACACCGTTCGGGCGACCCGCTCACGAAGCTTACGAAGACCGACACCCCCAACCGCGAGCGTCGACATGACAGGCCAACCGCTGACCAGGGCTTCGTGGGATGTCTGCCGCTCCGCGCTCGTTGCGAGTTGCCTGACGGCGCTGCTCGCAGGCACAGCCGTCGGCTTTCCGCCGATCGAATCGGTGTACGGCGACGGCCAACCGGCCGCCCCGAACGGCCCCGCGACCGACGCGCCGGCTGCCACAGCCGACGCCACCATCGACAACGCGGTGACCAACGAGCAGCCCAGCTTTTTCGTTCGCGCCAGCCTGAACCGCGAAGTCCGCGATTACCGCGAAGGGGACACGCTGGCGATCAAGGTCTGCTGCGAAGTCGATGCGTATCTTTATGTTCTGTATCAGCAGGCAGACGGAAAGGTCTACCAGATCTTTCCGAACGAAGGTCAGAAAGACAATCGAGTCGCTGCCAGACAAGAAGTCACGATACCCGGCACCAATGACTTGTTCCGCTGGGAGATCGGCCCGCCCTTCGGCAAGGAGCAAGTCAAGGTGATCGCTTGCCGGCAGCAATTAAAAGGGCTTTCGGGCGCCGATTTACGCCGCCAACGGTTCAATCCCGTCTCCAAGAGCTTGTTCAAGACCACGGTGGGCGAACTGGCAGGCGTCAGCCACCGCGATTGGGCCGAGACCGATCTCGAATTGCGCACGCACGGCGCGGCGGAAGCGCCGCTCGACGAAGGGGCCCGCCGCGTCGGCGTCTTCTTCGGCGTCGCGCAGCACCAGTTCAACGCCGAGCACATGGCCGGCCTACAACTGTTGATCCCCGAGAAGGACCGCGTCGGCGACGGCCATCTCGATCTGTTGTATTGCGACAACGACGCCATGGACCTGGCCGCCACGCTGCGTGATGTCGGCCGCTTGAACGATGCCGTCGTAGCGACAAACGCCGACGCCACGCGGGCCAACATGGAGCGGCTCATCACGCGCTGGCTTCCGTCGGTGACCAGGCCCGGTGACACCGTGATCATCAGCTTCGCCAGCCACGGCGGGCAGATCGCCGACGACAACGGCGACGAGCGCGACGGCAAGGACGAAGTGCTGATTCCACACGACTCCGTCGACTTACTCACGTTGGCCCAACTGATTGAGCTGAAAAAATCCGGGCAACTCGCAGCCGAACTCGAGCCGCGCGTGGCGGAGCTCGTCGAGGTGGCGGTCGCCGCTGGCGACAACCCCAGCCAACAGAATGACGCCCTGGTTCGCCACACCGGCATTTCCGACGATTTGTTCGCCCACTGGTTGCAGCGGCTCGCCGGTCGGCACGTGATCGTGATCTTGGACACGTGCCATTCGGCAGGCTTTGCCGATCAGGAAAAAGGGAGCGGCAACGCCGCGGTTAAAACTCCTACACGTCAGCCGTTGAAATTCGACTTCCTCGAAGGTGAATTGGTACGATTGAAGGATCTGGGGCAGCCCGAGCAGGCGATGTTGGCCGCCTGCATGGCGGCCGAAACGGCCGCGCCTTTTTCCGACGGCACGAAAAATGGCGTGCTCACCGGATACGTGCTTAAATGTTTGCGCGAGACCCCCGGCCCGGTGCGGTTGGACGACGCCTACGACTATTGCCGCGAGGCGTTTCCGTCGTACTTCGAGGCGTTCAATCGCTGGCGATCGCAAAATGGCTTGCAGCCGGTCACGGGGCAAAACTGCTTTCTAATCAACCACTGCACAGGACCGATGTATTTGAAGCCTTAGCTTCGGCCGAAGGCTGCCACCAGGACAGCGTGGTTAACAGGAGCTTGAATCCGATGAACGGCTCAGCTTGTCGTCGTCTGGTTGTGATCGTGGCGCTAGCGATCTCGGGGGTCATGTCGTGGTGGGCCGTGCCCGCGCGGGCCGCCGTCACCGACGAGCTGCGCGAGGTCTACAAGCGATTCACCGATCAGACCGATCCGCAGCAAAAGGCCAATCTCGGCAATCGCGTGCTGCTACTGGCCGATCGCGACATGAGCGATCAACCCTCGGCCCTGGCCGACGTCTACCTGGAGGTAGGCTGGGCCCACTTCAATCTCAAGCAGGCCGGCAATCCCGATGATCGGACCGAGCGGATCTTCCGCCGCGCGCTCGAGCTTAAAGAAAAAGCACATGGCCGCTCACACATGGACCTGGTCAAGCCGCTGCATGCCCTCGGCGACATCATCTACAACATCGCGCTACAAAACCATGCGGAGCGCTTCGCCGAGACGATTCCCCTCTATCAACGGGCCGCGCAAATCCGCGAGAAGAATCTCGGCTCCAACCATGTTGACCTCGCGCTGAGCTTGCACGAGTACGGCCTGAGCTGCATGAAGTCCCAAAAGTATGCCGAAGCGACCACCGCGTTGCGCCGCGCGCTGCGCATCCGCGAGGGCCAGCTCGGCGCCGAAGCTAACGAGGTGCAGCAAACCCTGCGCGTGCTGGCCGAAACGTACTACTGGGAGCAAAAGTACGACGACGCGCTCCCACTGTTCCAGCGTGCCCTGAAGATTTGCGTCAAGCTCTTCGGCGATGACTCGCTCGACACGGCCGGGGCCCGCTACTGGGTGGCCTTGAACCTCTACATGCAAAAGAATTACAGCGAAGCGGATCCGCTGTTCAAGCAGGTTGCCGAGATCCGCGCCGCGCAGCTCGGGGCCGACGACCCGCTCACCATCACCGCTTTCCGCCAGTACGGCGACAACATTTACTATCAGGAGCGGTACGACGAAGCGGCGCCGATCTACCAGCAAGTGTTGACCAGCAGCGAGAACTACTACGGGGCCGATCATCTCGACGTCGCCCAGAGCTTGTGGGATCTCGGCTTCACGCAGTACATGCTCGGCAAATACGCCGAGGCTCAGCCCATCTTGCAGCGCTGCGCCGCGATTCGCGAGAGCCGGCTGGGCATGTCCGACTCGAGCACCGGCATCGCGCTGCAGAAATTTGGCGATGCCCTCTACTACGACAGCAAATACAGCGACGCCGCCGCGGCCTACCTCCGCGCCATCGAGTCGCTCGACGCCTCGCCCGGCGATCTGTCGCAAAGCCTGTCCTTGGCGTGCCGCCGTCTCGGCGACGCGTACTATTATCAAGGGCTGTACGACGACGCCCAGCCGTATTACGAGCGCGCTTTGACGCTGTACGAAAAGCTCTACGGCGACAAGCATGCCGAAGTGGCCACGAGCCTCAACGACCTCGGCTGGAACCTCTGGAACATCAATCGCTTCGCCGACGCCGAGCCGATCCTGCGCCGCTGTGCCGCGATCCGCGAAGAGTTGCTCGGACCCGAAGATGCCGAGCTCTCGCGCACGCTGGTCAAGTTGGCCGACGTGATCCACGCACAGCGCCGCTTCACCGAAGCCCAACCCCTCTACGAGCGGGCCTGCGCGATCCGCGAAAAAGCGCTAGGCCAAGACGCCGACGTCGCCTTCCCCTTCATGTCGCTGGGCGAGAACCTCCACGAGCTGATGCGCTTCGACGAGGCGCAGAAGGCCTACGCCCACGCCCTGGAAATCCGCCGCGCGAAACTGCAACCCACCGACGCGCTGATCGCCATCTCGCTGCAAGGGCTGGCCGAAGTCGACATCGATTTGCGCCGCTTCGACTCGGCCGAGCAACGCATTAAAGAAGCCTTGCAGATTCAAGAGCAGGCCTTCGGTTCCGACCATTCGAACGTGGGAGATTGCCTCGATGCTCTGGCACTCGTGCGGCTGGGCCAGGGGCGCTACGCCGAGGCCGAGTCGCTGGCCAGCCGGGCGCTGTCGATCCGCGAGCGCGCCAACCCCCTCGACGAGGCCGACCTCGCCTCGGCCCAGTGCCGGTTGGCCAACGTCTTCGCGTTTCAAGGGCGCTACGACGAAGCCGAAGAGCTCTATCGTGGCGCGCTAAACATCCGCGAGCGCCTCTTTCTGTCCGACGATCCGCTGGTGGGCGAAACCATCTCGCTGTTGGCCAATCTGATCCATCACCAGAGCCGCCATAACGAGGCCGAACCCCTGTTCCGCCGCGCGCTCGAAATTCAATTGGTCTCGCCTGGTCCCGAAAGCCTCGACGTCGCCTGGACACGGCAAGGTCTGGCCGAGTCGCTGGCCGCCACGGCCCGCGTCGCCGAGGCCGAACCCCTCTTCGGGCAGGCGCTCGTGCAATTTCAGAAAGCCTGGGGAGACGACCACACTTCGATCGCCGATTGCATCTCATCGATCGCCGAGATGCGCGCCAGCCAGGATCGCCTCCCCGAGGCCGAAACGCTCTACCGTCAGGTGCTCGCCATGAGCGAGAAGCTGCTTGGCCCCGAGCATCCCGAGGTTGCGCTGGCCTTGTTCGATCTGGCAGACGTACTCAATCGCACCCAGCGCCAGGCCGAGGCCATGCCGCTGTTGGATCGCGCCGTCGATATCCAAAGCAAGGCGGGCATCAGCCTGCACGATCGCTTCTTGACCTACAACTTGCGGGCCGACGTCGCCTGGAAGCTCAACAAACGCGGCGACGCCCTGGCCGATCTGAAAACCGCCATGCGACTCGCAGAAGAGTTGCGCGGCTATAGCTCGGGGGCCGAGCAGGAGCGGGCCCAGTTCTTCGGCGGCTTTGTCGGCGCCTTCGAGCGGATGGTCGCCTGGCAAACCGAACTGGGCGACATGCCCGAGGCGCTGGCCGCCATCGAGCGGTCGCGAGCAAGGTCGCTGTTGGACGAAATGGGCATGCAGTCGACCGACCTTGAGTCGGGGCGCCCATTGGTCGAACGCCGTCAGTTGGCCGAAGCCGAAGGCCAAATCACCACACGTCTCGGCGAGCTCGAAGTCGCGCTCAAGCAGGTGCTGGCCGACAAAACCCTTTCGAACGAAGCCCGGCTCGAGCGCCGCAAAGCGATCGAGAAGGACCTGGCCGACGCCCGCGACGCGCTCTACAAGCACTATCGCCAGGCCCGCGCTTCGAACGCCACCTACAAGATCGTGCTGGACAAGTACATCTCCAGTAACGAACCCCCGCGCCTGGGCGAGTTGCAGCGACGCCTGGTTCGCGACGACGGGCTGATGCTCCTCTACCTGCTCGGCGGCGAAGGGGGCTTTGTCCTCATCATCGACGGTCAGGAAGCCAAGCTCAGGCCGCTGGCGATCGACGCCGCCGCGGCCACGGCCCTGGGTACTGATGCCGGCCCGCTCACTTCCGCCCGCCTGCAAAAAGCGCTCATGAACGCCGATCGCACCGGCGTGCTGCAACTCTTGCAGAAGCAGCAGCTCGACGCCAAGTTGCCGCCGAAGCTCGCCGCCCTCTGGAATGTGCTGGTCCCCGAGGCCGAGCGGGCCCGGCTCACCTCCGGCAAGCTCAAGCGGCTGCTGGTCGTCCCCGACGGGCCGCTGGCGTTCCTACCGTTTGAAACGCTGGTCGTCACGCCCGGCGCGCAGCCGGCCTATCTGCTCGATAGGGGGCCGGCCATTTCCTATGGACCGTCGGCCAAGGTGATGTACCTGCTGGCGGCGCGCCCCACGCCGGCGCTACCCGCCGGTCGCGAGCCCGTGCTGACCGTGGGCGATCCGAGCTATGCCTCGGCCGATGGCACGGTGCAAGTCGCGGGGGGCGGCCCGTCGCAGTCGCGCTATTCGTTGCACGGCGCGGTGCTGCCGCGGTTGCCCTACTCGGCCACCGAGTCGCAGTGGGTGTCCGACGTATTCACCAAGCAAGAGCTTGGCGCGGTTCGCCTCGTGGCGGCCGAAGCCACGGAGCGCCGCGTCCGCGCCGAGATCGCCGATCGTCGGCTCTTGCACCTGGCCTGCCACGGTCTGACCGATCAAACGCACGGCAACTTCTACGGGGCGCTGGCCCTGACCGAAGACGCCGCCGCGACGGCCGACCCGGCCAACGACGGTTTCCTCACGCTCGCCGAAATCTACACGCTCAATTTGCGTAGTTGCGAGCTGACGATCTTAAGCGCTTGCCAAACCAACTACGGCCCCGAGCAGCAAGGCGAAGGCATCTGGGCCCTCTCGCGTGGCTTTCTCGTGGCCGGCTCGCGGCGCGTCGTCGCCAGCAACTGGGTCGTCGACGACGAGGCCGCCGCCAGCCTGATCAGCATGTTCTGCTCGGGCGTCGCCAAGGCCGAGCACGAGCATCAGCCGGTCGACTACGCCGGCTCGTTGCAAGAATCGAAACGCCGCATCCGCCGCCAGGAGAAATGGTCGAGCCCCTACTACTGGGGAACTTTCGTCCTCGTCGGGCCCTGATGATCCCATCGGAAAAACAACTTCACCGCAGTCCCTTTCCCCTAACGGGAGAGGGTTTAAGTGAGGGGGGCGGACAGATCGGATGTTGTTTTTCGGTGATCCGTAAGCTGTAAGATTCGGTCCGTTACGCCGTAACAACAATTGCAGGTAGATGCCGAGCCGGTCGCACGCGACGGGCCCACGCATCCGAATATCGATAACAGCACAAAAGTCACACCCGCGCTCCCGGCCAACACGGCATACGGGGCGAGCGCCGAGCCAGGAGTCCGCATCATGAAGTCGCTAGTTCGCCGCGCGATCGCGGCTTTCACCGTCAGTGGCTTGGGCAGTTTGGCCGGCGCCATGGCGCTCTTGGCCGCGCTGCTTCCCGCCGAGTTGCTCCACGCGCAAGGTTCGACCGCCTTGCCGCAGAACGATCCGCATCGCTACGCCGTGCTGATCGGCGCGGAGAAGTACCAGAAGTTCCCGCAACTGCGCTATACGGTCAACGATTGCACGCAGTTGCAACAAACGCTGGTCGAGCGCGGCGGCTTCGCTCCCTGGCAAATGACCGTCATCACCGACGACAACCAGTATTTCCAGCCGAACCGCGAGGCCGTGATGGCCCAGTTGCAGAGCGTGCTCGGCCGCGTCGGCCCTGACGACGAAGTGCTCGTCTTCTTTTCCGGTCACGGCTGCCAGGATGCGCAGGGCAGTCTGTACCTGGCCACGCTCGATTGCGATCCCGACAACCCCGCCGAAACCGGTGTCCCCATCCTTTGGCTCCGCGAACAACTGGCCGCCTGCAAGGCCAAGTTCAAGCTCCTCATTCTCGACGCCTGCCACGCGGGCAGCGAAAAAGGGGAGGAGCAGAAAGGGGTCGCCGCCCAGCAACTCGGCAAGCCATTCGATACGCCCGAGCTCAACAGCGTCGTCACCCTGGCCAGCTCGAAGGACAGCGAAACCAGCCAGGAGTGGGATGAAAAGCAGCAATCCCTCTTCACCTACTGGCTCAATCAAGGGCTCAAAGGGCACGCCGACGAAAACGGCGACGGCTCGGTCGACATCGACGAGCTGAACAAGTACGTCCATCGCAACGTTACCCACACCGCTGAGAAGCGCTTCCATCGCCAGCAAACGCCGGTGCGCATCGTTCGCAGCGGGCAGCCCGGCGTGCCCGTCGTGCTGCAACTGCGCCCCTTGTCGCTCAAGCAGGTCGTGGCCGACATGGCCGAGCAGCTCACCTGGGCGCTGGAAGAACGCGGTCTCAAGCAGGTGGCCGTGCTCGAATTCACCACCGACACCAAGCTCGGCGAAGCGCTCGGCGCCAACTTCGGCCTGTTGGGCAAATTCTGCGCCACCGACCTGCAGCGCAATCTCACGCAGCAGTCGGCCTCGCACTTCTCCGTGCTCGATCAGCGCCGCTTGCAAGGCGCGCTGAAGAAAAACCTGTTCAAGATCGAAGACCTCGGCTCCGACGAAGCCATGAAGCGACTGGCCGCGGCGCTCGACGGGCTCCCCGTCATCGCGCTGGGCACGCTGCGCAGCCGGTTCGGTCGCCAGGTCACCTTGCAGTGCAACCTGATCGAAACCGCCACCGGCGAAATGGCCTCGTCCGTTGGTGGTGTCGCCTATCTCAACGAGTCGGAATGGGCCATGCTGGGCCGTAGCGCCGTGCTGGCTGGCGGTGACACCCCGGCGCCGCCGCCGACGATCGACGACGACCCCGCCACCGGCGGCGCCGGTGTGCATGCCAACCAGGTCGTCTATGAGCTCGACAAAAAATCAAAAGGCCCGAACCCGCTGGCCGATCCTAACTTCCCGTTCCCGGTGCGGCTCCGCGTCAACGGCAAGTTCCGCCAGGGCAAGTTCGTCGGCAACAACTACTATCTCCCCGTCCGCGCCGGCGAAGAGTACGAGATTGTCGTCGATCACCGAAGCAACGACACCGTGATGATGCGGTTGTTGATCGACGGGCTGAACTCGCTGCCCGAAAAAGAAACCAGCACCAAGGGCGTACGCACCGAGATCATCGCCAAACGCGTGAGTCTCGACGAAGCCCGTGCCTGGGTGCTCGATCCCAAGCGGTCGCGACGCTTCGTCATCAAGGGTTTCGTCTCGCAGACGGGCAAGCAAGGCAAGGTTCGCAAGTTCACCGTGGTCGACGGTCAACAGTCGCTGGCTGCCCGGCAGGAGTTCACCGATCAACTGGGCCTGATCACCGTGGCCTTCTACAAGCCTGCCTCCGAAGCCCGCGCCGCGGTGGGGGCCACACTCGGCAGCGCCCTGGGCACCGGCGCCGGCGAACAGATCGACGTTGACCTGACCGAGCGCAAGCTGAAGGTCGGCGAATTCATCGGCGTAGTCCACCTGCGTTATGCCGACGAAGCGACGATCGCCGCGGCCGAGCAGGCCCCGACTGAGGACGAGGAAGTCTCCCCCACGCCGAATGCCACGTAGTCGGCGCGAACTCCGGTCACCTACTCCCCTCTCCCCTCGCGGGAGAGGGGTCGGGGTCTAGAGAACTTTTCTCAGGGCCCGTCCAAAATGGCGGGAATGAACGCAACGTCACGGCCGCAGCGCCTCAGCCTGCACACCCTGATTCTGTACGTAATTCTTGCTTGCCTATTCTTCGCCCATCTTGGCGAGGTCCGCAAGAATTGGCGACTTAGTAGCGAAGTGCAGACCCTTCGCAGTTGGGACATGCGCATCGCGACCCGTGAGATTCGCGAGGCACTGGAATCCTTCGAGCGCACAAAAGACTCAAGCCAGCTTCGATCGCAGCTCGCTGAAATCGAGACTTCTGTTCGATCGCGTCCAATCTGGGGCCCTGAAGGGGCCGATTGAAGAGCGATTTCAAATGGTAGGACCACCTGTTTCAATTTCCCTTGCGATCGACCATCGTGGCGCGGAAAATGAAACCTTCCGCTGGTCGCCACACTCGGGGAATCAACCTCATGACCGCTTCGCTTGCTCGTCGCGATTTTTTGCTCGGGTCGCTGGCTGTCGCCGGCGGAGTGCACACGCTCGGTCGCCGCGCTCGGGCGGCTGACGATTCGCCGCGCGCTACGGATTCCGCTTCGCGAACCTCGGCCAACGATCGATTGGCCATCGCCGTGATGGGCACGAACGGTCGCGGCCATTCGCTGGCACTGGCCTTCGCCAAACAAGAGGGGGTCGACGTCGCGACCATCTGCGATGTCGATAGCGACGTGGCGGCGAAAACCGCCGCTGCCCTGTCGAGCGAGCGTGGGCAGCAGCCCAAACAGGAAGCCGACTTTCGCCGCGTGCTCGACGATCGGGCGATCGACGCCCTGGTGATTGCCGCCCCCGATCACTGGCACGCGCCCGCCACGGTGCTGGCCTGCCAGGCGGGCAAGCACGTCTACGTCGAAAAGCCGGCCTGCCACAACCCGCGCGAAGGGGAGCTGATGGTCCAGGCCGCCGCCAAGTACGATCGCCGCGTGCAGCTCGGCACGCAGCGCCGCAGCTCGCCCGAAGTTCGTCAGGCGATCGAGCGCATGCAAGCCGGCGAGCTGGGACGTGTCCGCATGGCCCGCAGTTGGATCGCCAGCATTCGCCCCGCGATCGGTCATGGTCGCTCGGTCGATCCCCCGGCCCGGCTCAACTACGACCTTTGGCAAGGCCCCGCCCCGCGCGAGCCGTACCGCGACAACGTCATCCACTACCACTGGCACTGGTTCTGGACCTGGGGAACCGGTGAGCTGGGCAATAACGGGATCCACGGGCTCGATCTTTGCCGCCAGGCGATGCAGGTCGATTGTCCCCGTGAAGTCGTCTGCGGGGGTGGAAAGCTTTTCTTCGACGACGATCAACAAACGCCCGACACCGAGCTGGCGACCTTCCGCTTCGGCGAGCCAGGGCACGACGAACGGCTCATCCACTGGGAGCATCGCACCTGGCATCGCCACGGCGGCCGCGGCCGCGACTGGGGCTGCGAGTTCTACGGCGACCAGGGAACACTCACGCTTGATAGTTCCCAGTGGGAGATTCTCGACCGCGACGGTAAGCAGACCGCCGCGGTCAAAATCAGCAATGGCGAGTCCGAGCACCTGGCGAACTTCTGCGCGGCGATCCGCTCAGGCGCGCCGCTGCAAGCGCCGATCGACGAGGGCGTGTCGAGCACACTGTTGTGCCACTTGGGCAATATCGCCTACCGCACCAGCAGCACCGTGAATCTCGATCCAGCCACGAAGCAGCTCGCCGCATCGAGCAGTGTCGAGCAGCAGAACCTCTGGTCGCGCGAGTATGCCCCCGGTTGGGAAGTGAAACTCTAGGGCGTCCGTGAGGGCTCTTGGCTGAAGAACGACTGGGTGGCCCAGCCGCTTGCGGCTGGGTCGCGCAGCGACAAGAAACCCTTCTGAAACCGACCCGGCTGAAATGGCCCACGCAGCATGAATGGATTCTTGTGGCTGCGCCACCCGACTGCGAGCAGTCGGGCCACCCGTTGACGGCTTCGTCAGCCGCTGTCCACTTCCAACAGCATTTCCAAATAGCTGCGGCGCTCGCTGCGCGTCAGACCCAGTTGTGCGGCCAGCGACTTGATCGCTCCCCGCGCACCGTCGGCATCCTCTTCGTGGGTGACCAGCTCGATTTCGACGAACAACCCCACGCGCGCCACCTCGTCGAGCGCGATCTCGATGTGCCGGCTTTGCCAATCGAGCACCCCCGGCGTGCGAATTTTGGCGACCTCACGAACGGGCCGGAAGGAGAGCTCCTCGAGTAGTTCGGCGAAACGGGCGAGTCCTGCCGCGCCAGGTTCGATCGGCAGCTCGATCTCGCGGCGCGTCTTGGTCGCCGCGTCGAGCTTGGGCCCCTTATAAGTGACGCGGTTTTCGTCACCCACGCGGCGCAAACGGAGCGCTTCGTCGGTCTGGGCGAAATCACGCGCCGGATGTGCGAAGTAACGATCGACCTGCTCCAGCGGAGTGCTCCACTGGCAGCCCAGCGCGGAGAGCCGCGCAAAGATCTCGTCACGAGTTGGCGTTCCCTCGCCCGCTTCGAGCGGAAACTTCTGTTCGACTTCAAGCGTCATGCTTCAATCTTAGGATCTCACCTTAACCGGGCGTAGATCAACCGGTCGGTCAACTCGCAATCCTTGAACACCGCGTCGCGATGCCGGGCCTCGCAAAAGAAGCCCGCTTTTTCCAGCACCCGGGCCGAGGGTCGGTTCCAGCCGAACACCCCCGCCTCGAGCCGGGCGATGTCGGCGAACGTGGCCAGCGCCCAATCGGCGAACGCGCGCACCACTTCGCTGCCGATGCCGTGCCGCCAGTAGGCCTCGCCCAGCCAGTAGCCGATCTCGGCGGTGCGGCAATCGACGTCGCCGCGCCGTTCGAGACCGATACCGCCGGCGGGGTGCCCCTCGACCGCAATACAGAAATTCATTTGCGGCGACTGCTCGGCGGCAAACGCCAGCCAGCCCCGCGCGTCTTGGCGCGTGTAGGGGTGCGGAAACCGATCGCGCAGGTTGCGCCACACGCGGCGGTTATTGGCCTGCGCGACGAGCTCTTCGAGATCGTCGGCCCGCCAAGGGCGCAGCGTGCAGCGGGTGAGCTGGATTTCGACCACGGTCGTCGCAGCAATCCGTAGGCTACGCCTTGTCCGGGTCCACTCCGTCGATCCACGGGCCGGCCAGCTTCATGTAGTCGGGCTCGACCAGCAGGCTGCCGGTGTCGCCAGCCTTCCAGCCGGGGATGTGCTTCGGCTTGGCGCGGGCTTTGGACATCTGCTCCCAGCCGGCTGCCCAACTGGCGTCGGCGTCGACCGCCTTCTTGTTGTCCGCGTCGAAGAAGAATGCCTTCCCCTCGCGGTAGCTGCGCGCGCCCAGGTTTACCAGCACGATGGCCGCGGCGCCCAGGTCGGGCGTGTTGTTGCAGCTCACGGGCTTGTTCTCCTGAATGGCCTTGAGCCAGTTGCTGAAGTGCATCTTCGTGGTGTCGCGAACCGGCTCGTCGACCTCGATCCGCTCCTTCTTCTGCCCGCTGATCTTGGTGACCTGCGGGCGTTCGGGAATGAAATCGAAGCCGCGGAAATCTTCGCCGTTGCCAAACTCGAACGAGCCGTAATGGCCGCGAATCAACTGCCGGATCGGCGTGTTTTCGCAGCTCATCGTGGCAGTCACGAGACCCTGCACCCCTTCGGCGAAGTCGGCGACCACCGTGGCCACGTCGGGCACGTCGCGGCCGTCGTACTCGATAAAGATGCCGCCTGCGCCAACCACGCGCTTCGGATACCGCAGCCCCGTGGCCTTGAGCATCGAGGTGGTGCGGTGTACGAACAGGTCGGTGTACATGCCCGAGCCGAACGGCCAATAGCAGCGCCACTGAGCGTACACGGCGCGATCGAACGGCATGTCGGGGGCGAGCCCTTCATCGACACCCAGCCAGCGCTTCCAATCGACGGTCTGCGGGCTCATCTGCTTGTCGAGCCCGTAGTAACGCCACTGCCCCATGATCGAGTTACGGAAGTACTCGGTCTGGTACATCAACACCTTGCCGAGCTTGCCGTCGTTGAGCAACTCGTTGACCTTGCCCCAGATCGGCAGGCTGGTCGACTGCACGCCGACCTGCATGACCTTGCCGCTGGATCGCCAGGCGTCGACGACGGCCATCGCCTCTTCGACGGTGTGGGTCATCGGCTTTTCGCAATAGACGTGCTTGCCGGCCTTGAGCGCGTCGATCGTTTGCTTGGCGTGCCAGTGATCGGGCGTGGCGATGCAGACGGCGTCGACCTCAGGATCGGCCAGCATGTCGCGATAATCGTCGTACTTCTTGCCGACCACCTGCTGCCCGCCATCGGTCGCGCTCTCGGTCTCGAGGTACTTGAGGACCTTGTCGCGCTGCTCGCTGTAAACTTCGCTGACGGCGACCAGGTCGATATTGGCCCCTTCCTTGCGCAGCTTCATCAGGGTTTGCACGTGCGCGCCGAAGCCACGACCGCCGGGGCCGATGAAGCCGATCCGCAGGCGCTCGCCGGCATTCAGAGCGTGTGCCCGCGCCGGCGCGGTGAACAAGCTACTGGCGGCCGCGGTAACGGCGGCCGTGGCGGCCGAGGTTTGCAAAAAGTTGCGTCGAGAGACGTTCGATTCGCTCATGACCGACAGGCTCCTAAGGTTCGCTTGAGCAAGTTGCGGTCGCGATCGGTAGATCGCGTCCGCCGTGGGTAGGTGATTCGGCTGGTGACGGCGCGGAGATCGTGGGCTGTGGTCGTCGAGCCGAAATAACTCGGCTCGGACCAAGTCGCCCGACCTCCCGAAGCCGGCGCCCTGCTTCGGCCGGCTGGCTGCGAGCATTCTAGTCACCCGGCCAAAGGATTGCACTACTCCCTGGCCGCTGAAAGTGGGGCCCTCGATCGCCGCGGACGATGGCCCGAACGGTGTCAGGAACCGATTCAAGCGGCAGGGCACCAATAGCTGGTCCACACTGGAATCGGTTCCTGACACCGATCGGATGCGGCTCCTACTAGACTGACCCACTCGAACTGGCTTGTCCCCCGGAGGCGGCGTAAGCTGACGTTCATCATGGCCAGCCCGGCATTCGAAAAGCGCGCTGCAAACTCGGCCGATCTGTTGGCTGCCGGCCCCCCCGTTGATGTCGGCGACCTGCCTGGTGCGACTGTCACGACCGATCGGCTGACCATCTTCCGCCTGCTGGTGATCACGGCCGGTATTGCCGTCGGGCTGGTGATCTTTTCGCCGAAGGTCGATCCCAGTGATAAATCGCCTTACAACGTCGAGTACTTTCGCCATTTGGCGGCCGCGCCGATCATCGGCGCCTGCCTGCCCGCTGGGTTCTTCGCTTGGGGATGGCGACGCCGTAGCCAGGCCCGGCTCGGCCCCGGCGGACTGCTGGCCCTGACGATGACCTGCGGAGTGCTCCTGCTGTTGCCGCCGTCGATGATGACCGGCGACCGCGGCATGGGCTTTATGTGTCTGCGCTACATGCTGCCGCTCCTGAGCCTGTGGTACCTTGTCGCCATGGCCGCCGCCGGGCAACTGAAACGCGAGAAGCTGACCGGCGGCATTCCCTGGGCAGAACGCTACGCTCTTTATTTGGCCATCGCCTGGCTCCCCGAAGCCGCTTGGCTGCTCTACAACATCTATGAGGAAGCGCTCCGATGAAGACTGTGAACCTCGTTGGCAGTTTTTTTGTGCCAATGCTGGCTTCCCCAGCAGTGCTGGTGCGAGTCACTCGCTACACGCTCGTGGCTGCACTGTTGGCTATGACTGCGGCGCGCAGTTTCGCCGCTGACGACCAGCCCACGAAGCCGGCGCTGCCCGAGCCCGAAGTCATTAAGATCTGGCCCAACGGCGCGCCCGGCGCCGCCGGCGATACCGAGGCCGATATTCCGACGCTCTCGATCTACGCGCCGCCGGCCGATATGCGGCAGCGCGCGGCCGTCGTCATTTGCCCCGGTGGCGGTTACCAGCATCTGGCGGTCGGGCACGAAGGGACCGAGATCGCCGAGTGGCTCAACTCGCATGGCATCACCGCCGGCATCCTGCGCTATCGTCTGGCCCCGCGCTACAAGCATCCGGCCATGCTCAACGACGTGCAGCGCGCCGTGCGGATCGTGCGTAGTTCCGCCAAAGAGCGCAACATCGACGCCGACAAGATCGGCGTGATCGGCTTCTCAGCGGGCGGGCATCTGGTCTCCACCATTGCCACGCACTTCGACGCCGGAAAAAGTGAAGCGACTGACCCGATCGAGCAGGCAAGCTGCCGCCCCGACTTCGCGATCCTTGGCTATCCGGTGATCGCCATCGCCACGGAGTACGCTCACGGCGGCTCGCGCAAAAACTTGCTTGGCGACAACCCGCCGCAAGAACTGCTCGAAAGCCTGTCGAACGAGCGGATGGTCACGTCCGACTCGCCGCCATGCTTCCTCGTGCACTCAGGCACGGATACCGCGGTCCCGCCGGAGAACAGCGTGTTGTTCTATTTGGCCTTGCGCAAAGCCAAGGTGCCGGTCGAAATGCACATCTTCGAACAAGGCCCGCACGGCTTCGGCCTGGGTCAGAAAGATCCGGCGCTAAAGCAGTGGCCCGGCCTGTGCGCGGAGTGGATGACCGAGCATGGGTTTATTAAGTAGGGAAATGCCCTCAAGCCTGTCGCCTCACGCTTCACGCCTGACTACGGCTTCCCCACTTGAAACGCCGCTGCCTTAACGAGCGGTGATGCGGCGCCGTTAGCCGCCACGTCTCCACTCGTTTCCTCGCGCACAATCCGCTCCGGCAAGTCGCTGGGGTGCGGCGCAGCCAAGGTCATCAAAAACGTCACCACGTCGGCCCGATCGGCCTTCGACAGATTGGCGAATTTTCGCGCCGAGCGCAGCGCCTCGCCGCCGTGCCAGCCGACCGCCTCTTCGACCGTCGCTGCGCGGCCATCGTGCAGGTAGGGGCCCGAGTCGCGCACTCCCCACAAGGGCGGTGTCTTCCATTCCTGCCGGAAGACCTGCATCTCGCCCGGCGAAGGCTGCCGAATCGCGGGAATTACCGGGCCGTAATAGTTCCCCGTCCGCACCGGCTCCACGATGGTCGGCGGGTCAGGCTGCGGCGATGGCAATGGATCGGCCAGGCTGCGCCCCATGTCGTGCAACAACAGGTCGCTATAGATGCCGCTCACCGAGGCCAAGGTCGCCCGATGGCATACCGCGCAGCCGATCTTGCCGAATAGCGCCTCGCCATGCTTGATGCGCAAGTCGTTCTCGGCGTCCGTCGGCTCCAACCGCCGCGGCGCCGGCAGGCTGGCCACGAACGCCGTCATCTCGTTGCACTCGGTGTCGCTGATATCGTACCGCGGCGGCGGGCCCGCCTGCACCGCTTCATTGACCAAGGCGCCGCCAGCCGCGGCATCGTCCGCGGGCGCAGGCTCGGGCGTCAGCCCCATCTCCGCTTCGCAGGCGCCGCGCACGAATTCGCCCAGCGTCTTGATCTGACCGCGCCACCCGAACCGGCCATACAAGCGACCGGTCACCTCCGGATCTTCGCGCGTCTGCTGCAGGGCGACTTGCGCGAGCACGCTGGGCTGAATCAACTCGATCAGGCCCAGCCCAAACAGCGGTGTCGTGTTGCGGGCCGTCATCAGCAGCTTGATATCGCCGTACTTCAGCGTGCGATAAGGTTCCATCACGCGCTGGTCGCGCCCTTCCTCGATCGGCAGTTGCGCGTATTGCAGATCGCCGTCGGGCACGATCTTGATGCCCAACAGCTTGCCCCGCGCAGCGTCGTAGCCCGCCGACAGCCGGTTGAAACGGTGCAACACGGTGGTTGGCGCGCTGTTGAAGCCCGGATGCAATGCTGCCAACCGCCTGGCCGCCGGCCCGCGACGTTCTGCCTTTGCAACTACCGAAAGCACGTCGACGTTCTTGCTCAGCGGGCCGGCGCCGCCGATCCCGCCTTGCAGGTGGCAGGCCATGCACGAGCGTTCGTTGAACAGCGGACCGAGCCCGTCTCCATTGCCGTCGTCGCGGCGCTCGGCTTTCCAGGTGCGCTCGAAGAGTTCCTGCCCGCGGCGCAACAACGCTCGTTCTTCGTCGGCGTTGGCCGGTTCCAACGACCGTGCCGGGCCAGCCGAAACCAAGAGCACCACGGCCGTCACCGACAAGCGGACGGCACACGCGCAGCAGCGCGCAGCAAACGACGCGTACATCACGACCTCCCGGGTCCAGTGTCCTACTGACGGAAGCCGAAGCCTTGTTCCCTCGCGGCCGGCGATGACGCGATCTGCACCGGGCCGCTACGGCGCAATCTACCGCCGCGCGGCCCCAGCACCAAGCAAGATTCTCGAAATGTTAGAATTGGCCTGTCGGTGCGCGGCCGCCCCCACTCGCTGGCAATAGCCCTCAGGCAACTCGCGACTGAGCTCAGGTCACAGGCGGCGGGCCGCGGCCCGCTACTTCGTTGGCGGCGCTACGCGCACTGCTTGACCCGGCTTGAGCGCTTCGGGCTGTTTGAGCACGATCAATTGATTTTCGTCGACGCCCGAGACGACCTCGATTTCGCTGCCGCTACGGAGCCCCAGCTCGACGGGGCAGCGCTCGATCTTGCCACCGTCGACGACCAGGCAGGCGGGCCCTTCGGCGTCGCGCACGATGGCCGCGGCCGGAACCACCAGCGCGCCTTCGCGCCGCGCCAGCTCGATCGTCGCCGTGGCGTACATGCCCGGCCGCATCACGCCCTGCGGATTCGGGATGTCAATTTCCGTTCGCAGCGAGCGGTTCGCTTCTTGCAACGACCAACTCGATCGCGCGACCTGGGCGTCAAACTCGCTCGCCGTGAGCGCCTGCACGCGGATCTTGGCCGTGTCGCCGCTGTCGACGTAGGGCGCTTCCAGCTCAGGGACGTTGACGAAGATGCGGACGACCTTGGTTTGGGCGACCACCAAGAGCGGCTTGCCGGCGCCATCGCTGGCAGGTTGCACGAAGTGGCCCGTATCGACCTCGCGGCGCGTCACGGTTCCCTCGTAAGGAGACTTGATCTCGGTGTAGGCCAACATGGTCTTCGCGTGCGCCAGATCCGCTCGAGCGACGCGGAGTCGCGCCGCGGCAGCCCCTTGATCGGCCTGCGCTTTGCCGACGTTCGCTTGAGCTTCGTACGATGCGGTGCGGGCCGACTGGACCTTGGCCGCTACTTCGCGCGCTGTCGCTTCCGCGGAACGAAGCTGGCTAAGGGTCTCTTCCTCGAGCTTCTTGCTGACCGAGCCTTTCTCGGCCAGCTCCTTGATTCGCGCGTGCTCCGATTTCCAACGATCGAGGTCGGCGTCGGCACGGGCGACACCGGCTTCCATTTCGGCGATCTTGGCTTGTGCGGTCTCAGCGGCGGCAATGGCGGCGGCCACCGCCGATGCTGCTTGCTTGACTTCCGCTTCGGCCTGGGCGATGAGGGCTTCTTTTTGCTCGACGTCGTCGGCCAACTCTGGAATGGCCAGCTTGATGAGTAACTGGTCTTTCCGCACGACGTCGCCGATGTCGACCAGCACTTCGTCGACATAGCCCGCCGTCTTGGCGTATAGCGGCGTCTCCTCGAAGGCCTCGATACGCCCGGGTTGTGTCGTGGTCAGCGTCAGCGTTTTGCGTTGTGCTTTGCCGGCGACGACTTGCGGAGCCTGTGCCCCTTGTTCCTGGACTTGCTGCTGATCTTGCTTCTCGGCGGCGGGCTGGTGGGCACAACCACTTGCGCCGCTAGCGATCGCCACGAGGAAGAGCAGCTTGTATCTAGCGGAAATGCGCGCCATCAGATGCTGTCTCCCAAATCTGCCAGGCTATTGGCTGCGGCTGACGTGAAATAACCGCTGTGTGGGTCCGTGGGGTCGAGCGATGCCGATGCCGACTTCGCCCGGCTTTGGATGATTGCAAAGATGCCGGGCAGGATGAACAGCGTGGCCACCGTGGCGGCTGCGAGTCCGCCGATCACCGCGCGCCCCAGTGGGGCGTTCTGCTGACCCGCTTCACCCAGCCCCAGCGCCATCGGCAACATGCCTGCAATCATGGCCGAGCTGGTCATCAGCACTGCTCGCAAGCGGCTGCCGGCCCCGACGATCGCGGCCGCCGTCGAGCTTTGGCCGGCACGGCGACTGTTTTCCGCAAAAGTGATCAACAGAATTGCATTGGCCATCGCCACGCCGATGGCCATGATCGAGCCGACGAACGACTGAATGTTGAGTGTCGTGCCGGTCACCAGCAGCACCAGCAGCACGCCGGCGATCACTGCCGGCACCGTTGATACCGTGGCCAGCGCCAAGCGCATCGATTGAAAGTTGGCCGTCAGCACGAGAAACACGACCAGAATCGCCACCGCCAGTCCGACCGCCAGGCCGCTCATCATTTCGTTCAATGGCACGATCTGGCCACGGATTTCGACTTTAGCCCCCTCGGGTGGCTTGCCGCTCCGTTCGATCGCGGCCTGCACCTGGCGAGCCACCGCGCCGAGCGCTGCGTCATGAATGTTGGCCGTGATGGTCACTTGCCGCTTCATGTTGTAGCGATCGAACTGGCCGGGCATCGCGCCGGCTTGCAGGCTCGCGACATCGCGCACCAGCACCTGCCCTGCCGCGGAATCGTGTACTGGCAGCCGCGCCAGATCGTCGGTCGTCTTGAGTGTCTCCACGCGATCGTCGGGCGAGCGCAGCACCTGTCGCGGAATCTCGACCTGAACCTGGTAGGCGATGCCCGACTTCGGATCGGCCCAATAATTGGGAACGATGAATCGGCTCGAAGACGTGGCCAGGGTCAGCGCGCGAGAGACATCGACCGGCGTCAGCCCCGCCAGCCCCGCCTTTTCGCGATCGATCTGTACGTCGATCGTGGGATAGTCCAGCGATTGACCGAACTGCACGTCACGGAGCGACGGGATGTGCAGCAGCTCGGCCCGTAGTTTTTCGGCGAAGGCGCGACTATCCGGCAGGCTGGGGCCACTCACCGCGATTTCGATGGGCGTCGGCGATCCAAAGCTCATCACCTCGTTGACGATATCCGAGGGCTCGAACGACACCCGCAGCTCGGGCAGCTTCTCGGCCACGCGTTGCCGCAGTTGTTCTTTCAACTGCTCGACCCGCACGCCGCTTGCTTCGTCCAGGTCGACGTACAGGATGGCCTCTTCCGGACCGCGCGACCATTGATAAACCGCGTTCACCGGAAAGTTGGAATGAATCATGCCCACGTAGCCGAGCGTCAGCGCGACGTTTTCGGCCCCGATTTCTTGCTTGACCAGATCGAGCACGTCGAGCGCGTAGCGTTCGGTCCGCGCGATCTGCGTGCCATCGGGAGCGCGAATGCGCAGTCGGAACTGACCCGCGTCGACCACGGGAAAGATCTCGCGACCGATCCGCGGCGCGAGCCAGGCGACTAGGATCAATGCCAGCGCCAGATAGCCTCCCAACGCAGCCCAGCGCGCCGCCACCATTTTCGACAGCGCCCGCTCATAGCGCCAACGCAGTCGACCGAAAAGCGTTGCGTCGTCACGCTCGTCATAATGGAAGTGACGCAGCAACCACACGCTGACGACCGGCACAAACGTGCTCGACAGCAGGTACGAGCCAATCATCGCGAAGCCGACGGCCATCGCCAACGGCGCAAACAGCCGCTGTGCGGCCCCCTGCATGAAAAAGGCGGGAATGAACACGGCCAGGATGCACAACATCGCCAACAAGCGCGGCACCGCAGTCTGGAAATTGCCGAGCCGAACCGCCAGCGCGATCGAATCGGTATGCGTCATTTGGGCGTGAATGTTCTCGACTTCGACCGTCGCCTCGTCGACCAGAATGCCAATCGCCAGCGCCAGACCGCCCAGCGTCATCACGTTGATCGTTTCGCCGGTCAGCCAGAGCGCTAGAATCGAACAGCAGAGCGCCAAGGGGATGTTCATCACTACGACCAGCGCGCTACGCCAGTCGCGCAAGAATAGCAGCACGGCGAGACCGACCAGGATGGCGCCGAGTGCTCCTTCCATCACCACCGATTCCACGGCCCGCGTCACATACGGCGACTGGTCGAACTCGAAGTTTACCTGGATGTCGTCTGGCAGGGCCGCCTGCATCTCGGGCAGGGCCTTCTTGATGTTCGTGATCACACTCATCGTCGACGCGTCGGCGCGCTTCGTTGCCAGGATGTAAACGGCGCGGCGACCGTTGGCCAGCGCATAGCCGGCCGGCGCGTCGGCCGCATCGGCGACGTAGGCCACGTCGCGAACGTAGACCGGCGAGGCGCCCGTGCGGATCGGCACGGTCAACAATTGCAGCGGGTCTTTGACGACCGCGTTTACTGAGACAATCGGGTACTTGTCCCCCACCAGCAGATTGCCCGAGGGGCTGATCGCGTTCCCCTTGGTGATCGCCGTGACGACCTCCTCGGGCGACATCCCATACGCTTGCAGTCGCTGCGGATCGACCGTGACGACAATCGATCGCGCGCTGCCGCCAAACGGTGGCGGCGCCGACACCCCTGGCAAGGCTGAGAACATCGGCCGGATGCGAAACAGCGCGATGTCCTGGATCTCCGCGATCGTGCGCGTCTCGCTCGACATCACCAGGTAGCCGACCGGCACGCTCCCCGTGTCGAAGCGCATTACAAAGGGCGACACCGTCCCTGGCGGCATAAAGGCCTGCGACCGATTGACGTAATTGATCGTCTCGGCCATCGCCTGCGACATGTCGGTGCCCGGATGAAAGTACAGCTTCATCAGGGCGGTGCCTTGCACGTTCCGCGACTCCACGTGATGGATGCCGCTGATATAGAGGAAGTGGTACTCGTAGTAGTTGGTGAGAAAGCCTTCCATCTGCGCCGGGTCCATGCCGCCATAAGGCTGGCAGACGTAGATCACCGGCAGATTCAGACGGGGAAAGATGTCGACTTCCATTCCCCGCGGCAGCCCCTGGGGATAAGGAATGCCCAACTGCTCGCAGACCGCCCCGCCGACCGCCAGAAAGCTCCCCAACGCCAGCGCAGCAACCAGCACCATCACGGTCAGCGGGCGCCGGAGTGCTGTAGTGATGATGAACTGCATCGACCGACCAGGGTTTGGCGTTGCTCGCAGTAGTGTCAAACGTCGTTCGCCCCAGTCTAATCCTCATTGCGGCAACCAGTTAGTGCAGTCCGCTTCGTAAACAGCAGGGAAAATCCCCGGAATTCAGGGGCCGGGCCGAAAGCCCTGAAATGCCCTGCGCGCCCGCAGAATCGTTGCATTCGTCAAAGTCTGCCGGTCGATGCACTAGAAGTCGCCGCGCCAGGCGCGCTGTCGTTGCTAGCACGCCCAGGGCGTGTGAACTACTCCGGGGGGAGCAGGTTGTTGCGTCCTAGGTCCGCATCGCTAAGAGCAAGCTTGCTGGCCATTGCTTCAGTGGCCGTGGCAGGTTGCGCTTCGGACCAGGTTTTCAATGCAGTCCGCGCGCCCGAGAAGTTGCCAGTCGCCACGGCAAACGTCGCGCCAACTTTGCCAATGGTCGCGGCGGAGCCACGGGTTCCGTTACCGCCCCTTCCGCCCGCGCCAACACAGCCGGTCGCGTTCGCAGCTCAGCCAGGCGCTCCAAGCTCAAACGCGGCGATCGCTGCCTCGTATCAACAAGCACGCCCCGTTGAATCGCCCGTTGGTTCAATACCCGCCGACTCAAGGGCAATGGCCCCCGTGCAGCAAGCCGCGGCGCAGGAGCCGTTGCCGCCGCCTGCTACTGGGCCAACTCGGCGCGCCGGAGCCATGTTGCCGGGCGCACCGGTTGTGCAAGCGGTCCCCAGACCAGAAGAGCTCCCGGGGCCGACCGTACAAGGGTTCGGACCCTCGGATGTCCGCATCGTCACGATGGCCAACATCTTGGCCTCGGTCGCGGGCCGCAACCCGCAGGTCAGCTTTGCCACGCAGCGGTATGCCGAAGCCTACGCCCGGCTGATCGCCGCGCGCGCGCTCTGGCTGCCGGTGATCAATGCCGGTGTCGGCTGGAACAACCATGCTGGACCGATCCAGGCGAGCAACGGGGTCGTCGAGCAGTTTCCGCGCAGCTCGTTGACCGCTGGCCTGGGCGTGCAGACGATCGGCGCCGGCTCGCCTGTCGTGCCAGGTTTGTTCGCCAACTTTCATTCGGCTGACGCGATCTTTCAACCCAAGATTGCCAACCGTGCGGCCGCGGCCCGCGATGCCGCCGTGCGCAAGACCGTCAACGACCTGTTGCTCGATACGGCGCTGGCCTACCTGGATTTGCTCAGGGCCTATCAACTCCATGCCATCACGGTCGACATTCGCTTCCGTGCCGAGGAGCTCGCGAAAGCGACCGCCGATTTCGCGCGAACAGGCGAAGGGAACGAAGCCGACGCCGACCGCGCCGCCACCGAGCTTTCGATCCGTCAGAACGAAGTGGTCCGCGCCGAGGAGGAAATCCAAGTCGCTTCCGCGCGTGTGGTGGAGCTGCTCAATGAGAATCCCAACGTGGCGCTGCGCCCCCTGGAGCCGGCCATCGCACCTGTGGAGTTTGTGCCGCTCGACACGCCGATCCAGACGCTGCTGCCGACCGGCCTGACGAATCGGCCTGAACTTTCCGAGGCCAGCCACCTGGTTGGCGAGGCCGTCCATCGCTATCGCCTCGAGAAGTCCTCTCCTTGGCTTCCCAACGTATTGATGGGCACGAGCTACGCCGCCTTTGGTGGTGGGCAGGGGAGCCAGATCAACAACACGGCCGGGCGATTCGACCTCGACGCGATCGCTTATTGGCAGGTGCGCAACCTGGGTGTCGGCGAGTATGCGGCCCGCCGCGAGGCCCGCGCGCTGTACGACCAGACTCGGTTCGCTCAACTGCGCGTCATGAATGAAGTCGCCCGTGAAATCGTGCAGGCCCACGCACAGGTTCAGGCCCGGCATCGCCAGATCGCGATCTCGCAGCAAGCGGTCGCGCGTGCGAATGCCTCGTTCGATCGCAATCTGCTCCGCGTTCATGAACTGCAAGGGCTGCCGATCGAAACCTTGCAGGCGATTCAGGCCCTTGACCAGGCCCGTCGCGATTACCTGCGCGCCGTGGTCGATTACAACGCGGCCCAGTTTCGTTTGCAGCGAGCACTGGGCTGGCCGGTGCGACTGTGAGAAGAGGTGCTCCCGGCACTCTCCTCAACTGCTCAGCCGCGCGATTGACGCTACAGCCAGGACGCAGAACGCCCGAGTCGGACGCAATGCCGGACGCTCGAGCAGGCTGCAGGCAACCTGATTCGCCACAATCTATGGTGGCCGATGGAACCAAGTGTAGGGTAGGAACTCCGTGCCTACCAAGGTCAGCGCCGAATCGCGAACGACGCGAAATCTTGTTCGCCGCTAGCCCGCCGCGGCAGAATAGGGTTCGGTTCGATCGTGCATCAGCCCAAGGGGGCGATCGTAAATATTCCGATCTTGCCTGTGCTGAGCGCAGTCGAAGGGTTCCTCTCGGTTCAATGCGCGACGCGGACTAAAACGGTGCCAGGAACCGTTTCTACGATCCGGGCTCCAATCTCATCGGCCAGATAGACACGGTTCCTGGCACCGTTTTCACGGCTGACGAGGCCCCGGCAGGTACGGGTGAAACCCCTGGGAACAAAACGCGACCCTCCCTCATCTCTCTTGGTTCAAGCCGCGCAGGGGCGACAGACGTCACTGCGCCACGTTACTTCCGCCGCGTTGCGGCGAAGACTCGCGCTGCGTCCGCTCACCCGCGCGCATTAGAATGGCGCGCATGCCCTTTCTCCCCGCGCGCCGCTGGTTTCAGTTCCGTTTGAGCACCTGGTTCGTGCTCGTGGCGATACTCGTTTGGGCGATGACGGAATGGCCGTATAGCATTACGCACCGTCGCGAGTGGCATCATGAGGGTGTGCCGCTCCTTTCGACGCATTCGACGCAGGCATGGGATCGGCAACACCCGTGGCCGGCGGACGCTGAACACTATATTGGAAACGGCGAAGGTGGTGTTTGGTGGACGGTCAGATCTAGGCCAAATCCCGGATTGAAGTGGCCCGCGCTCGCCCTGGCACTGTTCCTCACCTGGAAAGCCGCGTGGGCCTTGATCGAACGTCGACGCGGGCGATTCGCCGCGCAAGAATAGATCTATGGACGAGAACCCGTACCGAGCGCCGGAGGAGGACAAGACGGCCGAAGGCGAGCGGATTGTGCCGCCGCTGCCGGGGCGAACCCGTGTTGGGTGGCTCTCGGCTCTTTTCGTCGCGGCAGCGCTGTACTTGGGGCCCTATGCCGCCTTGATACGCATGGGCCCGCGAGGCAGTGAATCGAACCCTGTGGTTTATTGGGCCGCTTCCGCCATCTGTATTGCCGCTGCGTATTTTTTTCAGCGACGACCCCCGGCAGCTCACTCCTAAGGCACCCGCATGGCCAACAAGCCCAAACGCCGATGGTTCCGCTTCCGACTCTCGACGGTCTTGATACTGACCGCGATCGCGGCCTGGGCGATGGCGTCTCGGCCGTGGATGGTGGAGTATGAAGAATGGGCGTACGGGAGCATGAGCGACCCGCCACCTCCTGGTTTCGAAAATGCAATTGGAACGAGTCGGGGACCAGGCGGAGTTCGCTGGTTTCAAATCGTAGAACGACCGAACCCAAACCTCCTCTGGCCCGCTCTCACCCTCGCCGCCTTCCTCGCCTGGAAAGCCCTGTGGGCAGTGGTCGAACGTCGACGCCACAAACTCGCCGCGACAGAATAGAGCCATCCAAGAGAAGCCTACCCCCCGCTGCTTAGACAGCTAAATGTGACGAGCAAGAATCCTCGATGGTCAAAAATGCAACCCGCAGCAATTGGGAAATGTCATGTGGCGATCTTTGATCATTGCGGGCATAATTTTCCTGCTGCGCCGCGGAGCAGTTACCGTTGCCGCCGAAGATGTCGCGGCAATCCTCAAGTCGCTCGAGCGTATCGATCACAAACAAGGGGAGGAAGAATATCGTCGCTACATCGAACTTTCGAATGCGCCGGTCGCGCAGTTACAAGAAGCGCTACCCGCAATCGTTGATCTGTACGATCGGCAGCCCTCCTTCACGATGCACGTGTTCAATCGTTTTCGCGACCGGGGTGGTAACCTAACGCCCGCCGTGCCAAAGTTGGTCGGTTTTTTGGGTTCGACCGATATATTCTCCAAGTGCGATCTGATCTTGCTGTTGGGCGATCTCGGACCGGCGGCGGGTGAAGGAATTCCGAAGCTCAAAGAACTCCTTCGTACCGAGGGGCACCTCGGCCACTTCTTTGGGCCGCGAGCTGCCAGCGCCCTCGCGCGGATCGATCCCAACAATCCGGATTACATCGATTATCTAATTAGCTGCTTGACGGCTGACGAGGCGCTGCTGCGCTGGCTAGCGGCCGATAGTTTAGGACGTGTGGGTCCTGGTGCCGCTCGAGCAACCGCTCACCTGATTAAAGCCCGCGAGGACGAAGATCCCGCGGTTCGCATGTATGCTGCGAGTGCACTGTGGAGGATCACACATCGATCGGAGTTATCTCTGCGAACGCTGGTACGTGCGCTAGAAGAGCCAGGCTCACCCGCCAATCTCGAACCTCTCGGAACGCTGACCGAGGCGCTGCCACACCACCTCATTGCCGCCACTTTCTTTGGACGAATGGGGGTCGGAGCGTTCGAAGCGTTGCCGGAACTCCTTGCCCGATTCTACCATCTGCAGCCAGATCACTTTGACGAGTTGGTCCGACGTAGTTTGCTACTGGGGATCAACCGCATCGCGCCGTTCGATCCGCGCGTCTGCCAGGTTACCTTGGAAACCGCATTTGGCTTGCACCCGCCGCTGCAAACATGGGCCTGGTACATACTGATTACCTCGCCGGCGCGTACCTTCGGATGAGCCTGGAGTTGGAGATGCGTTTCCTTCCCCCGCGCCACTGGTTCCAGTTCCGCTTGAGCACCTGGTTCGTGCTCGTGGCGATTCTCGGTTGGGCGATGGCAAGTGCCGGAACACGCTGGACAGATCGGAACGAAATCACGCAAGGGAATTGGATGCCGCCACCCACGGGCTGGATCGTCAAAGGGCCTGATCCACAGGACCCGTTGTTTCGCGTCTATCAAAGCCCAGACTGGCACTTCAATCCGCGATTGCAATTGCCTGCCTGTGCCTTGGCCGCTTTCTTGGCAGGCAAACTCGCCACGTCGATCTTGCCGCGAGAATGGCTTCCCTTCACGCCGAGCACCAGCTTTGTGCTGGCGGCGATTCTCGGTTGGGCGATCGCCTCTTGGCCGTATGTTATTTCGGAACAAATGGCACTGAAATCGCGAATGACGGCGACAGGCTGGAGCGACCCCGTCGCCGAGCCCGCGAAGTTCGACTCGTGGTACTATCGACACTTCGCCCGGATAACCCGCGCGAGCGGAGGCACCCTCCTAATGTCGAGAATGTCCTTACACATGTGCGTCGTTCACTACCTCAACCCGCTACTAGTTTATCCGGCAATCGCCCTGGTCGCTTTCCTCACCTGGCAGATCGCACGCGCCATCGAGAGAACGCTATGGCCAATAAGTCAAAGCACGGCTGGTTCCGCTTCCGCCTTTCGACGGTCCTCATCCTGACCGCGATCGCGGCCTGGGCGATGGCGTGTTGGCCGTGGATCGTCACGGAGACGTTTCAAGGTAGCCCGAGCTACATTCAGCTTCCCTCGTCGATCCAATCGCCTGCCGATTTTGACGGCGCGTATTACCAATGGCTCGGTCGAAGGAAGCCAATCGGCGGTCCGCTTTGGTTGTTGACGTACCGGGTTGATTACCTCAACCCGCGGGTCCTCGGGCCGATCGCTGCCCTGGCGGCCTTCCTCGCCTGGAAAGCTGCGTGGGTTGTGATCGAACGTCGCCGCCGGCAGTTCGACAGTTGATCCTCACCGCATCGAATGCCGCACGAACAATGGCGCTTGGCGATATGGAGTCTTTCTGCCACCGAGGGCACTGAGGTCGCAGAGGAATATGAGGCCGAATAACACCCCGCGCGACAATCTCTGCCTTTCTCTGTGACCTCGGTGTCCTCCGTGGCAAATCCGATTCCAAGCGCGAAGCGCGCAAGCCTAGAATACGCGGATGCGTTCTCTCCCCCCGCGCCGCTGGTTCCGCATCCGCGTCTCGACGGTCCTGATCCTGACCGCGATCTTGGCGTGGGGGATGGCGTGCGACCCCGTGCTTGTGACACGGCAGGCCATTCGAGCGCGTGACGCTAAAGACGGCCAATTCGATCGGCTACTTTTTTCGAGGCAAACTCGTGAGGTCCCGAACCGTCCTGGCGTGTATACGGACATCGTCGATGAGACCTGGATTAGCTTCAACAAGTCACTGATCTGGCCCGGTCTCACCCTCACAGCCTTCCTTGCTTGGAAAGCCGCCTGGGCAATCGGCCCGCGACTTGTTCGTCGGCGTGGCGCCGCGCCAACCTCCGTGGGGAGCCAATCACCATGATGCTCGAACTCTTCATCGCGTGTCTGACGATCGGCGCGGAGGATCTGCCCCGGGCGCGGCCTTCGACGGACAATTCGGTGGCGCTACGAACCGCCTGGGACACGGTGGCCGACACCGTGCCCATCGAGCGCGGGACCGAGCAATATCAACCCGATGCCAAAGCGCTCGCCTGGTTCCTCGGCTTTGTCGAGGGGCGAATCCGCGTCGCGCCTCCGGAATGGTGGCGCAAGGCAATTCGCGACGCGCATGCCTACGACCGCGATAACATCGAATTGTTGGGTCGACTGGAATCGAATCCCTATCACCGCCGCGACGCGTTGAGTTTCCCCGTGAACGCGGACGTAGAGAATCTGGGTGATGCCATTGTCTATTCTGTCGGAGTGGAGAAGTTGGCGATTCCCGAGGAGTTGCTGTTGCGCGCCGATGGCGGTGAACTATTCGGGGCCGTGAGCGGAAGCTTCACAGACAAGCACCTGTTCGTTGCCGTGCATCATGACGTTCCGCACGCTCACGATGTGGCCTGCCTGGAGCGAGCGACCGGCAAAGTAGTCTGGCGGTCGAAGGCTTGCGGATGCCTGCGGCCATCGATCGGGGGTAATGGCAATACCGGGAGAAGGGGCACCTGCGTAAGCGTCGTGCCGACCGACGACGATCGCGTGTTCGTCTTCGGCGCCGCGTTCACCGGCTTTTACCTGCACGGTTTTCGCGCAGGCGATGGCAAGTCGCTCGTTCGGTTCTCGAGCAACTGAGCGTTGCCAATTGGCCAGTTACCTGCCCGTCACTTCGGACGCAAAACTGCCCCGTCGGACGCAAATCGGACGGTCGTCGGACGCAAAATGCCGCGAGCTTCTGTCGCCCCAAGTTGTGCCAACTATTCGAGTTCGGGTGCAATAGGAAGACACCCGGACGCACCCGGACGCAAAATCCCGGAAGAGTTTATAGAGGAGGCGGGAGACTTTAGACGTGAGACTTGATGACAAGGAGAAGACCCCTCACCCCCAACCCCTCTCCCGCAGGGGGCGAGGGGAGAGAAGTTTTAGGACGCAAAATGGCCCCGTTAGGACGGTTTAGGACGCAAGCATTTCGGGTTTTGCGTCCTAAGGTCAAGTGTTTTCATAGCAAGGGGTTAGGTCCTATTTTCGCAGGCTTAGGACGGTTAGGACGCAAAATCCCGGAACACTTTGTAGAAGAGGCCCCGCCCACGACCGCCAGGGTTCGCTGGGTGCTCGCTCGGGCCCACTACGACCCGCTGCCGCTCATCATTGGGAACATGTCGCGGACCATCGTGATCGCCGCCGGGCCAACCAGGATCACGAAGATGCCTGGAAAGATGAAAATGACCAGTGGAAAGATCAGCTTGACGGCCGTCTTGGCGGCCTTCTCTTCGGCTAATTGTCTGCGGCGCGTGCGCATCGAGTCGCTCTGCACGCGCAGCGCCTGGGCGACGCTCGAGCCGAACTTGTCGGCTTGAATCAAGATGGCCGCTAGCGCTCGCAGGTCGTCGACGCCGGTTCGCACCCCGAGCTCGTGCAACACTTCTTGCCGAGCACGGCCCATCTGCAACTGGAAGTTCGCTAGCGAGAATTCTTCGGCGATCACACCGCACGACTTCTTCATTTCGTCGCACACCTTGCGCATCGCCTGGTCGAGTCCGAGACCAGCCTCGACGCACACCACCAGCAGATCGAGCGCGTCGGGCAGACCCAGGAAGATCGCCTGCTTGCGGCTGTGGGCGATCAGCAGCACGACGATCTCTGGTAGATAAAAGCAGAGTCCGCCGGCGATCGTGGATGCCGTGAGCGACTTTTGCGTCATTCCGTACATGGCCAGCATGGCCGAGCCGCCGAAGAAGAAGCCGATAATCAGCCCCGTGAACTTCAAACCAAGGAAGATCGTTGGCGCGGTTTCGCTGCGGAAGCCGGCATGAGAGAGCTTCAAACGCAGTTTGCTGATCTCGAACTCGTTTTTGGGTTGCAACGGCGCGGCCAGGGCAGGCGACGCCTTTTGAATCATTTGCGTGACGGGGTCTTTGCGTTTGGCGGCGGCGATTTCGCCGCTGCGCCGGTGGCTGGGGTTCTTCAGCTCGTCGAGCCGCTCGTGGGCGCGCGAGTTGCGATTGGCGAACCAATCGAGAATCAGCCAGGCCAGGGCCGCGAACAGTCCGAAGACTGCCAGCGGCAATGTGTCTTCCCAGGTTATCGCGGCGACGACAAACACGGCGAGTTACACCTTGATATTGACGATCTTGCGAATCACCAGCGCGCCGAGCAACTGCATGACGACGGCGCCCAGCAGCATCTTCTTGCCCATCTCGTCGGTGAACAGCATCATCACGTAGTCGCGATTAAGCCGGTACACGGCCAAGAACAACAGCGGCGGCAGCGCCAACAGCACCACGCCCGAGAGGCGCCCTTCGCCCGTCAGGGCTTGCACTTGACCCCAGATTTTGAATCGTTCGCGAATCAGGCTGCCGATCTTGTCGAGAATTTCGGCGAGATCGCCGCCGGTTTGCCGCTGTAAAATCACGGCCGTGGCGAAGAACCGTAGGTCGAGGTTGGGTACCCGGTCGGTCATCCCCTGCAGGGCGTCCTCGAGCGGAATGCCCAGGTTCTGTTCTTCGAACACGCGGCCGAACTCACGCCCGATCGGCGCCGGCATTTCGTCCTGCACCAGGTTGAATCCGGCGGCCAGACTATGTCCGGCCCGTAGCGCCCGGGCGACCAACTCTAGCGCGTCGGGCAACTGCACGGCGAATTTCTTGATCCGCTGGTTGCGTCGAAAGCTCAACCACACGAACGGCAGCGAACCGGCCGCCACCGCGGCGAGGGGAGCCAAGGCAACATGCATTCCTGTGAACGCCAGTGCCGCAAACGCCGCGGCCGCCAACGCAGCCGACAATAATACGAACTGCCGCGGCGTCATTTTGGTATCGGCTTGCTCGAACAACAAGCGCAGCCGCGCAATGCGTTTGACCAGCCGTTCGCCAATGCCCGTCCGATCTTCGATTGGCTGCGCCAGCAGCGACGGCTTGGGCTTCTTCTCCTTCGAGGCGCTTTTGCCCATCAACGACGACAGGCGATCGTCGAATTTGCTCTCGGCCGATTCGCGAAACGTCACCGCGACGGCGCCGACCAGCGCGGCGACGCAGACAAACGCCATGATGGTGATTAGTAAGGGGCTCACGCGACTTTAGTCTCCCTGCATGACGCGCTGCCGGAAGGCGCTCGCGGGCAGCCGCACACCGGCCGTCTCCAGCCGGTCCATAAAGCTGGGCCGAATACCGGTCGAGATAAACCGCCCGAAGGCCCGACCGTTTTCGTCGATCCCGGTCTGCTCGAACAAGTAAATGTCCTGCATGATGATCGTTTCTTGCTCCATGCCGACCACTTCACTGATGTGCGTA
The DNA here is from genome assembly GCA_964495375.1 of uncultured Planctomycetaceae bacterium. Lineage (GTDB taxonomy): Bacteria > Planctomycetota > Planctomycetia > Pirellulales > JAEUIK01 > JAIESQ01. The sequence goes on from CAZBWM010000025.1 coordinate 37,043, forward strand.
ATCTTGCGCGGGCCGCCTTGTAGACGGTTGGCCTGGATAATGACGTCGACGGCGCTGGAGATCTGCTGCCGCATGGCTTTGAGCGGCAATTCGAAGCCGGCCATCATGATCATCGTCTCGATACGCGCCATCGCGTCGCGAGGGCTGTTCGAGTGGACCGTCGTGAGCGAGCCTTCGTGGCCGGTGTTCATGGCTTGCAACATGTCGAGCGTTTCGGCGCCGCGGCATTCGCCGATGATGATCCGCTCGGGCCGCATACGCAGGGCGTTCTTCACCAGATCGGTGGCCGTGATCGCACCTTTACCTTCGATGTTCGGCGGGCGGGTTTCGAGCCGCACCACGTGATCTTGCTGCAACTGCAGTTCAGCCGCGTCTTCGATCGTGATGATCCGCTGATCGTTCGGAATAAAGCTCGACAGCGTGTTGAGCAGTGTCGTTTTACCCGAGCCGGTGCCGCCGGAGATGATCATGTTGAGCCGGGCCTTGATGCAGCCCTCGAGCAGCATGACCATTTCGGGTGTGAACGCCTTGTAGTTGAGCAGGTCTTCGAGCTTCAACGGGTTGGCGCCGAAGCGACGAATGGAGACCGAAGCACCGTCCAATGCCAGCGGCGGAATGATGGCATTCACGCGTGAGCCGTCGGTGAGGCGGGCGTCGACCATCGGGCAGACTTCGTCGACGCGCCGGCCGACCTTCGACACGATGCGATCGATAATCTGCATCAAGTGGTTGTTGTCGCGGAATTGCACGCTCGTCTTTTCGAGGCGACCGCGACGTTCGACGTAAATATTCTTCGGGCCGTTGATGAGAATATCGCTGATCGAATTGTCTTTGAGCAGGAACTCGAGTGGCCCCAGGCCGAAGGTCTCGTCGAGCACCTCTTCAATCAATCGGTCGCGCTCGCTCCGATTGAGCAGCGTGTCTTCGGTATCGCACAGATGTTCGACGACCAGCCGAATCTCGCGGCGCAGTACGTCGCCCGCCAACTCGCCCACGCGCGTCAGATCGAGCTTGTCGACCAGCTTGGTGTGGATGCGGCGCTTCAGCTCTTCGAATTCGGCTTCGGGCGTTTTGTCAGTCGCTCGCCCGATGGGGCTTAGTGATTTGGCCATGGCGCACGGTGGGAGTGGGTGCCAAAGGGGTGGTTCGCGGACCGGCTGCGCGGTCCTGCCGCGCCGGTCTCAAAAAAGCATAGGTCAGCGAGGCGCTTGGTGTGGACGGGCAGCGACCGTTGCCCGGCGTCAACACGCCGTCATAACCCGCGGCGGCTCCAGCGCGCGAAATCGCCCGCAGAATCGGCGCGATCGGTCCCCAGAGTGACGGGACAGCCAGTGTTTGCGATCGTGCAGCCCGGCATGCCGCGGCAACGACTCGCCACGGTTGGCTACGAGCTCTTCGTGCTGAAGATGCCGCTCAGCAGCCGGCTGAACGACGACTTGCTGGTGCTGTCGGTGTCGGCCATCTCGGGCGATTGCTGGCCGTGACTCAGCGCGTCGGCCAGGCCCACGATGGCCAAGGTGAGTTTGGCTTTGGGCGCTTGCTCGATCAAAGGCACGCCGTTGTTGCGCACTTCGACCATCGTGCGGTAGTCGTTCGGCAGTTTCCAGAAGATCTCGCGACCAATGGTGTCTTGCGCCTTCTTGAGGCTGATCTGGCCCGTTTCCAAACCGTAGCGATTGACCAGGATCTTCACCTTATCGAGGATGCCGTCCATCTCGGCGAACGATGCCATCAACCGCACGACGTTTCGCAAGCAAGGGAGATCAAGCTGCGTGACGACCAGCACGTGGTCAGCGCTTTGCATGGCCATGCGGTCGATCGGGTTGTAGCTCTTCGATAAGTCGAGAATCAAGTGCGTGAACGTCGCCTTCAACAGGCCGATCACGCGCTGCAAATCTTCCGGAGATATGTGCGCTGCATCTTCCATCTGCACCGGTCGCGGCAGCAAAAAGAGCCCCGACGAGTGCTTGGTGAGCGAGCGCTTGAGCAGTGAGAAGTCGAGCCGCTCGACATTCTGAGCGACATCGATCAGCGTGTAATCGGGTATGGTGTCCAGGAGCACGTCGGCATCACCCAGCGACATGTCCAGGTCTAACAACGCCACCGAGTTGCTCTCGTGTTGGGCGAGCGAGCAGCCCAGGTTCACGGCCACGCTCGTGCTGCCGACTCCGCCGGTCGACCCCGCGACCGCAATCACCGTGCAGCTCCGATTGTGGCTTTCGGGACCGCCGCGACGCTGCGCGCCGATGCGATCCAACGCGGCAACAAGGTCTTCGAGCCGCAACGGCTGCGTCAGAAACTCTTTGGCGCCGGCCCGCATGGCCCGCAGAATCAGGTTGCCGTCGGTTGACGAGCTGATAGCCAGGATGCTGGCGGTCGGTGACTCGCGGGCGACCCGGCCGATCAGGCTGACCGCTTTATCCGGCGAGCTATCGAGCGCAACGATCCCGATGTCGGGTTGGGTTTGTGAAATGACGTCGGCGAAGAACTCATAGCGCGAGCACTCCGCCTCGAGCCAGATCATGTCCATCCCCAGCAACGTCGCCTTGAGCGCATTGCGAGATGCGTCACTGGGGTCGACGATCGCGAGTCGAAGGACGTTCTTCATCTTGCAAGTGCTCGTCGTGCAATAGACGCGTTGTTGCAACGCGTTGCCGCTGGGCGCCCCCCGGCTCAATGGAATCAGTAGCTGCACCAGGCAGCGGAGCGCTCATCTCTTTCGCGACTAACCCGGGCTGTTGCCGGATCGCCCCTCTTGCGTGGCGGACTTCGCGATAGGAATTGCGCCCCGCGAACTTGGCGAGCTGTTCTTGAGGCTCTTACTTATCTACGTCATAGCCGCTGGGACCGATGAGGCCCGGGCGCCGGGTTTCGCTTGCCAACCCCGGCCGAGCGGTCGGAACAGGGCGATTGGAGCGGTTTTGCGCCGTCCGTCCCGATTGAGGAGGTAGATTCTGCGCGGCCCGCAAATTTGGACCGGTCGCAGCAGGCCGACGCAGACTTGGCCCGGACGCGTTCGAGGGAGTTACTCGCGGGCTCGCCTGCGAAACCGGACGAGCGTTGGCCGTTCTCGGTGCGCTGGGAGCAGGCCGTCGCGATGCGCCGCCATCGGGCGCGGTTGTCGGCGAATCGGCCGGGGCTGGCGCCTCAGCAGCCGGCTCGGGCATCGGCTGCACCGCCGGAGCGGCTTCCGCGGGTCCCGGAAGCTGACTTGCGGCTCCCGGCAGCACTTGCACGCCCCCTTCGGCCGGCGGCGGAACTACTTCGCTACGAACCGCGCCGGGGGGCAGACCGATCAGATCGTCACCCATCAAGGCGCCACCGTTCTCATCCGGCACGAAGATCGCGCTGGGGCCTGGCGGCGGGAACGCGCCGGGCTGAGCACTGCGATCGGGGTTGAGCGGCACTTCCAGATGCCCGTTTAGATAGAACTGGCAATCGCTGGGCGACTGGGTGTTAAGGCCAGGGCCACCCGGCGGCACCTGCTCGCAAGGCATCGCTTCGACGAACTGCGGCGTAACCATGATCAAAGTTTCGATCTCGTTAACCTGCTCGCGCCGAGCGCTAAAGAACGTGCCGATAATCGGCAGATCACCGAGAAACGGAATCCCGCGGTTCTGACCTTCCACGCGAGTCTGCACGAGACCGGCGATCGCCAGCGTTTCGCCGGCCCGCATTTCGACACCGGTTTCAACTTCGCGCACGCGCAACCCGGGAACGCTGGTGCCGTTGATGATCACGCTCCGCGTCGGGTCGATTTCGCTGACGCGCGGCTTGACCTCCAGGCGAATCATGCCGTTGCCCATCACGATCGGCACGAAGTCGAGCTGGGTGCCGAACCGCTTGTATTGAATAGAAACGGTACCTAAGCTCTGCGGCACCAGAATCGGAAATTCGCCACCGACGTTGAAGTAGGCGGGCCGGCCGCTAACGCAGACCAGGTCGGGCTCGGCCATGATCTTCAAAAGGTCGTTTTGTCGGAGCGCCTGCAACACTGAGAAAAACGTGTTCCCAGTCTGAAAAACGCCGGCCGTGACAGTCTCGGTGCCAGCGGTGGTTATCGCCCGAGTGGCATCGCTCGACGCGCGAATCAAACCACTGATGCCCGTGGCAAAGCTCCAGCTCTTGTTCAAGTTCGCCAGATCGACGCCCAGGTGCCGCAGCTTGGTGCGTGAAACTTCCATAACCTTAACGTATAGCAAGACCTGTTGGACGCCCCCCACGCTGATCTGGTTGAGCACCTTGGGGTGGAAGTCCTCGGCGATCTGGATGATGCGGCTGACCATCGACGGATCGTCGACGTAACCGGTGATTACCACGCTATTAGCCAGCGGGATCACCCGGAGCTGTGCTTTGGGGAACTGCCAGCGGAGCAACTCGGTGAGCTCCTGTGCATCGGCAAAGACGATGACGTCGATGGAGTGGACTTTCTCGTTCTCATCCCACAAGTTGATCTGCGTGACGCCCGGCTTCTTGGCGGAGATCTGCACCTTATTGGCCGACAGCGGTGTGATGCTCAGGATCTCAGGATTGTTCACCTGTGCCTGAGGGATCTTCTTGTCCATCACCAGGTGCCGGCTGGAATTGACGACCATTTCGATGCGGTCGTGATTGCCGGTCACCTTGTACTCAATGGGCGTGGGGCCCGCGAGTTGGGCCGCTGCCGGCGTGCCGCAACAGGCCAGAGAGGCCAATAGCGCCGCCAGTACTTTGCCGCGAAGGCAATGGGCAATTAGTCGAATGCTCATCCGTGAACGTCCTTGCCGAAATCCGTGATCGCTGCTGGCGTCGAGTGTCCGTTCGACGCTCGGGCGATGTTATTTGCTGCTGACTTGGTCGATTGCCTGCCCTAAGGTTTCAATGATTCGCGGAAACTAACTTGTCGCTCACTAGAGCGTGGGTTGCGGGTTGGCCGGTGCGGGTTCCGGCTCGGCGCTCGCCGGCTCATCGCCTGCCGCCGGTTCGCTCTGGCTCTCAGCCTCGGTGTCATCTTCTGCTGCGGGTTCCTCGTCGGTCGCCTGCGTCCCGTCGGCGGGTGCTTCAGCGGCGGGCGTTTCGTCGCCCGAGGTTTCCTCGTCGCTGGTTGTTTCGTTGGAGGACTCGCCTGCGGCTGGCGGTTGCTGGGGCGGCGTCAGCGGCAGGGGTTGTGTCTGCGCACCGGTTTCACCGACCGTCTGCGAAGTTTGTGTGCCATCAGGACTGATGTGCACGTGCGTCATTTTGGCGCCTTCGAGCACCAGCATGCGCCAACGATCGTCGTCCGACAGCGGCGGGGCGGGTACGGCGGCTACCTTAGTGGTGGGTGCGGCCGTCGGCTGCTCATTGAGCATGTTCAAGAGCGGATTGTCGTCGTCGCCACCCAGCCCGACCGCCTCCTCCGCTTGTCGACTACCATGCGTTCCGTGACCGGTTACATGCTGCGTCGTCGCTCCGCGGGTGGCCGCCACATCCTCGTCTTCGATGCTGCGCAGTACCAGCCGGATGGTTCCCAACTCTGTCGCCAGCGTGACCAGTTCGGCCTGCTCGGGGGTGACCAGCAGCGACACGGTCCGCGCCGCGATTGTGCCGGCGTCGATTTCATTGGGCCGCTGAAACACCTCATTCACCGCGAACACGCTGATGTTCTGCAGCAGCGTCCGTGTGGCTGTTTCGTGTACGCCGGTATTGGGGCTGGCCCGCAAGTGGACCAACACGTCAACGCGATCGCCCGGCTTGATCAAGCTGCTCGTGCTGCTGACGTCGTCCACTTTGACGGCGACGACGCGGTAGCCCGACGGGATCATCTCCGACGCGCTCGAGCCGTTTGCGTTGCGGCTCAGAAGCTTGGCGGCCAGGATCGGTTCTCCCGCGAACACCCGTGTCCGCACGCGCAACCCATCGAGATCTTCGAGTTTGGTTATCGCTCCGGCGGGCACCTTATCGTGCGGCCATTGCTCAACCTTCACGTTCTGCGTGTTGAGCTGGGCGCCCATATCGACGTCGGTCAGCGCGACGTAGATCGACTCGGTCGGTCCATTCACCATGGTTTGCTGGCTACGATTGGCCAGCACCTGGTTAATGCCGATCGCTGCGATCGTGCCGCAACCCAGCGCTAAACCGAACAGGATTAAAGATCGGGGCCGCATGCCCTAAGTCCTTCTGGAGATCCCCTGCCCAGCACAATTAGCTCGCGAGGGATCACCTGTCTGTCACTCAGTAACGAATGGGCTGCCTGTAGGCGTTACGTTGCGCCGGAGGTGCGCATTGCGTCCGTGGTTTCGAGACTCTTCCGGCTATCGATATTGGCTGATCTAGCCATTCCACTTGATTCAAAGCACCGCTCCCGGCACTTGCGCCGGTAAGCGGTACAACCGGCCTGGCCAGTAACTTCGCTACGTTCGTTAGGCGTGTGGCATCGTAGCTACGGTTCCCCCCCACTAGCCGGGCAATTTCTAGCAAATCAGAGGCGAAGCTAAGGATCACAGCAACATGCCCGACCAGGCAAAATAGCCGATTGTCCCCAAGGCGATTGGAATGCCGTAGGGGAGCAGCATCATTCGGGGCTTGCGTTCGGCGGCAATCGTGGACAAGGCATCCGGGTCTCGAATGGTGACGATCTCGCCGGCAATCACCTGCATTTGGCTCCAGTGATGGCGCCAGCGACCACTCCACAAAACCATCAGAACGGCCAGCACGGCTCCAACAATTGCGGAAACGCAAAATGCGTAAAATGTTACGGTCCCCCCCGTCCAGGCTCCTACTCCGGCCAGCAACTTAACGTCGCCGGCCCCCATGCCGCCGATCGCATAAGCGGGCAGCAGCAGCGCCAGACCCACCGCAGTGCCGACAAGGCTCCAGCCGAAACCTTCCCAACCGAAGAACAGCCCGCTGTAGCACCAGCCGCTGACGATCATCGGGAACGTCAGCCAGTTGGGCACCTTTAGCTTGATGCCGTCGATCAGTGCGGCCACGACCAGCGTGATGGTCACCAGCCAGATGGGCCAGGTTTCTGTAAAGTTGTCGACGAACCGTTCGGCCAGAGACATGGGAGGCGAACTCCTGCACGTAGTTGAGCGGGTCAGGTTGCCGGCGCGACGGTGTGCCGGACGGTGGTCCGTTCAACCCTAGGTCACCGGAGCAAGGGGGGAGGTCCCTCTTGCTCCCAATTGGCACCCGCGTCGCGCCGACTTGCTCGTTAGCTAGCGGTTCCACCGGCTAGCGAGTCGCTCACGCTCTGGAACGTGTTCTTGGCATTGGTGCCAATCGAGCTGATTGCTGTCAAGCAGACGATCACGATCAGGGCGAGCATCACCGCGTATTCCACCGCCGTGGGACCATCTTCCGACTTCAGGAAACGGACTAGCTTCTGCGTCAACGTGTTCATGGCAAAGCCTCCAGTACCGAGCGCGGAATCGCGCTCCTGATTGCGACAAGACTCGTAGCCAACAGCCTTGCACGCTGGGAGACCCGACCAGCCTTCTAACAGCAGAAAGCCCTCGAAGCTCGCGGGGCGAGCCTCGGGGGCCTGTGCTGTAGTTAGCAACGTGTCGGCGAGGGGTGCGTGGCCGGGCGGCAGCGCTACGAGCGCGCCGCCCGGCCACCACGTCCTACTAGCTGGCAGTGCCGCCGGCCAACGATCCGGCGACGCTCGAAAACGTGTTCTTGGCGTTCGTGCCGATCGAGCTGATCGCCGTCAAGCAGACGATCACGATCAACGCGAGCATGACGGCGTATTCAACCGCCGTGGGGCCATCTTCCGAAACCAAAAAGCGTTGAATTTTCTTCGCGAGCAGGTTCATACAACCCTCCAGTTTTTTTAGGCAGCCCTCGGGCGCGTTGAAGTCCGCCGTGAACGAGGACTGGCCTCAAGATTGGACAATGGCGCCTTCGGAACCTTACGCCGCTCGTTGCCGAGCAGTGCTGGCCTGCCTATAAGGCCGTCGGGCGCCTGATTCAAGTTGTCGATACCTCGCCCACCCTCGACCGCCAAATTCCCTCTGGCAACCAGGCTGCCGACCGCCACGAAAGCGACCGGCCCTTGGCTTTGCGTCCCGACCTTGCGATCGGTTTGCCTTTGTCAAGGAGAAGTGTGAGGCGGCAGGCCTCGCGACCAATCGCACCATCACGCCAACGAGGAGATGATTGGGCGTCGAAGTGTGAATTCGTCGCGCGAGTGTCGGCCCGGCGGCCGGCATTCACGAAGAAGCACGACGTGTTGCGACGAACTTCTCTGCTGAAAACCTAGTTCAGCTACCCGGCATGTCAAATCGCAGAGTTTAACAATTTCTGGGAAGATTCTTAGATCGCCGCCGGTGCCAGATAGCACTGCTCAATCACCGTTCGCCGCGCCGGCGCGATGCGCACAGTCGTTCTGACTCGTGCCACTGTTCCTGAGGCCGCGGATTACTAACCTTTTGGTCGCTAGCCACGTACTCGGATAGGGGGCGGCGTACATTTCTGGTATATTCCGCAGCGCAATGGCCCCCCGCTCGGCCAGGCTCAACGGCCGCTCGCGGCCAGGCCCGCCGAGAGGGTCGCCGGAACGTCTGGCGTAGGATTGCTGTCGTGCCTGTTGTCGCCGAAAAATGGGTTTCCGCCGCGCTGGATCGACTGGCGACTCAGCCAGCGTGCGGTTATGTGCCGGGGCATCCTCCCGCCGCCGAACCCACCGCGTTGATGGCGCTGGCACTCCTTGCGCACGGGCGACTCGCTGCCGCCAATCCGGCGCTGCAGTGGCTCGCTCACAATCAGGCGCCCGATGGCAGCGTCGGCGTGCGTGCAGGCGAACCCAAACCAGGTTGGCCCACGTCGATCGCCGTGTGTGCCTGGCAAGCGGCCTTGAATGCCGATGTCCGGGGTGATGACGCCCAGGGTGACAATACGCAGTTTCCCACCGCCGAACTTCGCGCTGCAATCGAAGGCGCCGTTGACTGGCTGCTCGAGATCGAAGGCATGGCACTGGCTCCGTCGCCTGCCATGGGACACGATCCGTCGATCATTGGTTGGCCCTGGGTGGTCAGCACGCATTCGTGGCTTGAGCCCACGGCCTGGGCCGTCTTGGCACTCCGCGCGACTGGCCAAGCCGAGCACCCGCGCACTGTCGACGGACTGCGCTTGATCGAAGACCGCATCCTCCCCGAAGGAGGTTGCAACTACGGCAACACTTCGGTGCTGGGACAGGTGCTGCGTCCGCATCTCGAGCCAAGTGGTTTAGCCCTGCTGGCGCTCGGTGATCGCGCGGTCAGCATCGGCAAAATTGTCCGCACCTGTCGATACCTGACCGAAACATTGAACGAGTCGACCGCGGCAATCTCGCTTTCCTACGGGCTGATGGGGCTGGCATCGCAGGGGCGAACTCCCGAGGCCGCGCCGGCCTGGCTCGAAGCCGCTTGCGCGCGCACGCTCCGCCGCGACAGCAACAGCCACGCGTTGTCGCTCCTGGCGCTGGCCGCCCGCGGCGCCGACGGGCCCCTGATTGCTCCGGATACGGCGCGCTGAATTCGACGCACCAAATCGCAACCTATGTGAGACGGACCTACAGAAAACTGCTTTTTGCCGTGAGCTCGAACGTCACATCGCCGAAACCGCATCATCCAGCGACCTCCGAAGAGGCCGCCTTGGTTGGTCGCCGCGCACTCTTAGTTGCAACGGGTGCGGCCGCAGTCGGCGTCGCCGCATATCCGTTCTGGCGCCGCCGGGAGTTCGCTCCAACGGAAGTGTTTGTCGCTCGCAATCAGCGCTACGACGGCCCGCTCGCGAAAACGATCAGCGACGGTCTCAACTTGGTTGGCCTGCGCGAGCAGGACTTTCGCGGCCGCCGCGTGCTGCTGAAGCCGAATTTAGTCGAGCCGATGCGCTCGTCGCCGCACATGACTACCAACCCAGCGGTGGTCGTGGCCACCGCTGACTTGCTGCGCAAATGGGGGGCCACAGTCCTTGTCGGCGAAGGGCCTGGCCACGTCCGCGATACCGAACTGGTGCTGGCCGAGTCGAGCATGGGTGACGCTCTGTCCGCGGCCCAACTCGGCTTTGTCGACCTCAATTACGACGAAGTGCGGTCCGTGCCGAACGCCGGTGGGGTCAGCGTGCTACCAGATCTTTGCTTGCCGCGCGCCGTGCTCGAAGCCGACTTTGTCATCTCGCTTCCCAAGCTCAAGACACACCACTGGGTCGGCATCACCGCCGCGATGAAGAACCTCTACGGCGTGATGCCCGGCTGCGTTTACGGCTGGCCGAAGAATGTCTTGCATCACGCGATCATTCCCAAGACCGTTGTCGATATCAACGCCTCGCTACCGCGCACCCTGGCCATCGTCGACGCCATCGACTGCATGGAGGGAGACGGGCCGATCATGGGGACGCCCAAGGCGATGGGCTTGATCGCCGTCGGTCAAAACGTGGCGTCGCTCGACGCGACACTCGCCCGCATCATGGGCCTGGTCCCCCAACGCGTCAGCTATCTCGCCTTGGCCGACGGCCTCATTGGCCCGCTGCGTGAGCGGCAAATCCAGCAGCGGGGCGAAGCGTGGCGCGCTGTCGCCAGCCCCTTCCAGGTCCTGGATATTCCCGATTTGCAGCAGTTGCGGGCGACCGAAGAAGACGTCCGCACGTCTTAACCGTCGAGCCGGTACCGTCCAATTCAAACGTAGAATTGGAGGTGAATCCCGGCACTACTCCAAATCGACTTCGCGCACTGGCCCGTGTCTTGCGCACGCGATGCGCGCCGACGATCGAGCACGCTTTCATCGGCACGGCGGTCGTTGCCGCCGCGGCGCTTTGCGTCGCGCTCGCCTGGCCATGCTTGCATGGCGAGACCTACTTGGGTGACGATCTCGGCGCGTACCACGTGCCGGCCCGCGCGTTCTACGCCACACAACTTGCTAGCGGAGAAGCGTTCGATTGGTGGCCGGCGATAAACGGCGGCTACTTCCTTTCGGCCGAAGGGCAAGCCGGGCTCTACCATCCTTGGCATCTGGCCATCTATTGCTTGCTCAACTTCAAAGCGGCGCTGGCCATCGAACTGATCGCGCCCTATCCCTTCGCGTTTCTCGGCGCCTATTTGTTCCTGCGTCGGCGACTGCGCGGCGAGTCGGAATCACAATTCGCGGCGCTCGCCGGCGCGCTCTTCTTCACGTTTAGCGCCTTCAATCTGTTGCACTTCGTACATACGAACGCCGTGGCGGTTTTCGCACACTTGCCCTGGTTGCTCTGGGCCGAAGACCGACTGTTCCGCGCCAAGACCCCTCGCGAGCGAGCGCTCCCGCCGCTGGCGATTTCGCTACTGACAAGTTCACAACTGCTGCTGGGCTATCCGCAGTTCGTCTGGTTTTCGCTGTTGGCCATGCTGGCGTTTGCTGTCGCGACAATCCCGCCCGCGGAGCGTGCGCGGTCATTGGCGCGGCTGTCGGCCGCACTAGTGCTGGGCTGGTTGATCGGCGGCGTGCAGTGGCTCCCCACGCTCGATCTTTTGCGCTACTCGACGCGCGAGCGAGCGACTTCCGCGATTCTGCTCGAGGGCTCACTACATCCCTGGAGCTTCGCCGAACTGGTGGGTCCGTACTTGTTCGCCAACCGGGTTGTGGGTCAGAACACGCACGAGTTGGCTTGTTACTTTGGAGCGGTGCCGCTCGTGCTCGTGGCCTGGCTCTTGTCGAATCGAAATCAAGTTTCGCGTACCACACGTGCTTTCGCCTGGGGATGGTTGCTCTTCGCGGCAGTCGCGTTGGCGTTGGCGCTGGGCAAGCACGGTGTCGGCAGCCAGTTGCTCACTTGCTTGCCGGTGGTCGGGAAGTTCCGGTTCCCGAGCCGCTACGTGGGGCTGGCTACCTGGGGAGTCTCGCTGGCCGCCGCCGTCGCGCTGGCAGCACTCTATTCGTTGAGTCGCAAACGAGCCGCACGCCAAGAGCTGCCACGGCGGATTACGCGGTCGCCGCTAGTGCTCGTGGCCGCGAGCGTCACAATTGCCGTGCTCGCCCCCTGGCTTTGGGGCGAGGAGCATTTGGGCTCGGCATTGGAAGTCGCCGCCGGTCCGCTGCTGATTGCCGCGGCCGCGTCATTGATCGCGGCGGCCGAACGGGGCCTTCGCGCGGCGCTGCCGGCCCTGCTGCTGTTGGCGGCCCTGGATCTCGGTTTCTACGGGCTCAGCTACGCGCCGCTCCGTCAGACCGGCTCGCTTGAAGCGTTTGTCGCCGAGGCGATCGTCCCACCGAGTCAACCTTTGGTTGGACGCGTCGTTTGCGACCTGCCTGGCGCGGCGAAACTCACCGGCAATCGCCTCGCGCTGGCCGGCTTTCTGCGCTGGGATGGCTACGCCGGTCTCGAGCCGCGGCGGCAACTCGATTTGCGCCAACTAAGCACACTACGTCTGGCCGGCGTTCGCTGGGTGACACGCACGGCTGATACGGAACAAATCGCGGGGCTCATCCCACGCAACGATCACTGGCTGGAAGTTCCCGATCCGTTACCTAAGTTCCGTCTCGTGGCTGACGTGCTGATCGAGCCAAACGCTGCCAGTGAACTTGAACACAGCGATTTGCGAACGTGCGCGATTGTCGATCGACTTCCCAACCCGAGCGAAGGCCCCTGGGTCTACGTGGAGGGCGACGCCGTAGGTCGCGTTGATGTGCGCAGCGTCCAGGCCGGAAAAGTCGAGCTTGCCACGAGCGCGCCGTCGCGGCAGTTGCTCGTGATTGCCGAGAGCTATCACCCGGGCTGGCTGGCGAAAGTCGATGGACAATCGGTGGAAATGGTTCGCGCCAACGGAGACTTCTGTGGTGTCGCGGTGCCGGCCGGCGATCACATGGTATCGTTGGCGTTTCGTCCGGCCAGTTTGGCCTGGGGACGCGGGCTTACGCTGCTGGGATTGCTGCTCGCCGCCCAGCAGTACCTAGCTGCGCGGCATGCCACAGGTCGCGCAGTGCCGCTGGCGCCATCGCAAAACCAAAGCACAACAGCGGAGCATGCAGCGCTCCCCAGTATTGATTGAAAGATTGGCCGACGATTCCAAAAAAGATCGCGTAGCCAGCCATCGTCAGGCCGAATCGCGTGCCAGTCGGCGTGCTCCAACCGGCCAGCCCGAGCATGGCCAGCGGAAAGTAGAAACCGATCACCCACTGCGGAAAGGCCAGCAGCAAGCAATTCATGTGAGCCGTGGCCAGAATGAACGGGAGCGCATTGAAACGGACCCAACCGTGGTGATGGGCCAGATCGTCGGGCCGAATCCACGGCTGCACGTTAACGTAATGCTGATACCAGTAGGCCGCGTAGACTGCCATTCCCAGCGTCCAGCCCGCCAGCTCCTTCCAGCGGCGCTCGCGGCACGCCAGGCACATGGCGATCACCGTGTAAACGCACGACAGCTCTCGCGCGAACTGCGCCGCGATGCCGGTCGATACGCCCATTAGTCTGCGACCCACACCATACGAGCAGAGCGAGAGTGCGATGAACACGCCCCCCCACAACTCGGTAACGACGTACAAATCTCCCATCCAGACCGGCGCCAACGAACCGAACAACAGCGGCATGCCGAGCAGAATTGCGCCCACGCCTCCCTCGCGTTCGAGAATACGAAAGCCATAAACGAACACCCCTGCTGTGGCGATGCACAACAGGACGCGCCCGCCGGGATCGGGCAGCTTGGCCACGAGCCACACCGGCAGCGGTGAGCGCCAATTAAAGACCGATTTTGTCGGATAGCCGCGCGGCCGTAGCTCGTGCGAGAGCGCCTCGTAGTAACCTTCGCCCGCGCGCATCCGCTTGATGTCAGCCCAATAGAGCGGGATATCTCCCTCTCCCTCGTGCTCGACGCGGGTGTTGTCGATCACCATCGGCGAGAGCGTTGTGCCCACGCAGGCGATCGTAAACGCGGCGTAGACTCCCAGTACCACTCGCGCGGTCAGGGGCGCCAGTCGCTGAAAACCAGACGGCTTGAATTCGATGGCCATGGTCGGGTGAGCTCGCTTGGAGAGTGCCAACTGCGCGGATCGCAGGCGCCCTCGGGAAGAATCGCTACAGTCGGCAGATTCATACCTGAGCCGCTAATCAGACCGCGCACGGCGCGCCGGCTCGCAGCACGGGCGAGAGCGCTCCGTGAGCAAGGGTAGCTTGCCGGAACCGGCACGTGCCTACGCCTTCGACGGCGAGATTCGGTCCCGGAACCCGAACCAGAAGAAGATCAGCGTGCCGCCAGCCATCAGCGCCGGCCAGAGCCAAATCATTTGCCAATTGTGTCGCTGGGCGATGCGCCATTCGGCGCGCGTCAGCCCACCGTCCCCGTTGCCGAACTGTTTGTCGGCCGCGGTGATCGCTGCGGCCAATGCACTCTTGGAATAGACGTAGCGCTTTCCCCCCGTTTCTTCGACAAACGAATCGGGCAGTTGGTCAGGCCGTACGGCGGCGGATTCAAGCGACTCAGCCGCGCTGTCGTTCGGCGGAAGCTGCAGTTCCTTCGCCAGGCCAGTCTTGCTCGAGGGGTCCCAAGCGGGCAAGGTTGCTTTGATCTTTTCAGGCGCGGCCACGGCGACGGCTTCGCCCAGATTCAGTACTTCAACCTCTGCCACTTGCACCGGCGGCGGATAGCGATCGTAGATCATGCCCGACACAATCGCCCCCACGTACATGCCCACGCCCAGGGTGACGAAGGCGATAAAGCTTTGGGCACTCGCCCGCTGGCTGACGTCGGCCTTGGTATCAACATAAATCTGGCTGGCGACAAAAAAGAAGTCGTAGCAGACACCGTGTAGCACTAGCCCCAGGACCACCAACGGCAGCGCGAGCGACCCGAATAAGAAGTACCTCAGCACCCAGGCCAGCATGCCGACGGCCAGCATGCGCTTGACTCCCAAACGCACAATGAACCAAGGCATCACCGCCATGAAGAAGACTTCGGACATTTGCCCGACGGTTTGCAGAGCAGTCGGATAGGGCGCGTCGATCTGTGCCAGAAAGTTATTGGCGTGGATGTAATAAAACGACAGCGGGATGCAGATCAAGAATGAGGCAATCACAAACACCAGAAACGACGGCTCGCGCAACAACACGAGCATACCGCTGCGCTTGCCTGAGGTACCCGTGGCCGTCGCAGGCTTGGGAGGCGTGTGCGGCAGCGTAAAGCTGTAAAGGCCCAATAATACCGAGGTGGCTGCGGCCGCGTAGATAAAGGTATTCGTGGGTAAGCTCTGATTGCCGTGCAACACGAAGCCGACGAATAAGCCCGCTGCGATCCAGCTTAATGTTCCGAACACGCGAATCAGTGGAAAGTCCTTCTCCGAATCGCGAATGTTGGCGAAGCTGATCGAGTTGGTCAGCGCCAAAGTCGGCATGAAGCAAATTGCGTACGCCAACATCACCCAAAACAACGTGGTTGATGTCGTGGCGCTGGCAGCCGCGGCCAATAACCCAGCCCCCACCAGGTGCAACACGCCGAGCAACCGTTCTGACGAAAACAGCCTGTCGGCCGCGTAACCGAACAACAGTGGCGAAAGCATTGCCGCGATCGCGGTCGTGGAATAGACCTTGCCGATCTCCGCACCACCGAACCGCAGTTGCGTCGCCATGTATCCGCCCAACTCAACCCCCCAGAGTCCCCAGACGAAGTACTCGAGGAACATCATCACGCACAGGCGGTTGCGAACGGACATCGGCACGGCACTCCGGCTGGGAGAGGTAATCGCTGGGGAGAATCAAGAATCGAAGGGGGCTATTCTAGGGGCGCGCGGCCCGACCTGACCAGCGGGCGACCGAGCGCAGGAAATGTGGCCGTCCATTCAACGGGCGGCCGGCTCACGGGCCGGTCGGCGTCAGGAAGCGTCGCAGCAGATTGTCCATTTGGGAATCGAAGGCGCCGCGCGACATTACCTCGTCGGCACCCGCTTCGCGCGCGGCAGCGAGGCGTCCTTCATGCACGTGCGGACCAAACGCCAAAATCGGCACACCGTTGCTAGCGCTGCGTAGCCGGCGAATCGCCTCGGCCGGGTCGAGACTCGCCATACTCAGGTCGAGGATCGCCAACCCGACCGCAGCCAACTTTTGGTCGGCCGACTCCAGGCGACGGCAGGCCCCGTCGAGATTACCAAACACCTCGACATGCGTCCCGGTTCGCGCGGCGGCGCCCCCCAACCGCGAGCCAAACATCAAGTCGGAGCAGATCGCCACTGCGATCGAAACGCCGGGCGAACTCTCGGCCGTGTCACTCACACCGCCCCCGGTCCGCGCACGGGCTCGCTGATCTGCACCGTTTCGAGCGCCGGCATGATGAAGATTTTTCCGTCGCCGATCGTCCCATCGGGGCCGGTTCGCGCCACGTTCGAGATGGTCTCGATCGTCCGTTCGACAAAGTCGTCGTTCAGCATGATCTCGATCGCCACCTTACGCAGCAGGTGACTCGAGTACTCGTTGCCGCGATACATTTGCGTTTGCCCACGTTGCCGCCCATAGCCTTGGGCGTCGCAAACAGTCATGCGCGTGACGCCGATCTTT
Source organism: uncultured Planctomycetaceae bacterium (assembly GCA_964495375.1). Classification (GTDB taxonomy): domain Bacteria; phylum Planctomycetota; class Planctomycetia; order Pirellulales; family JAEUIK01; genus JAIESQ01. The sequence continues at coordinate 53,498 of CAZBWM010000025.1, forward strand.
TCGAGCGCCTCCTTCACGGAGTTCAGCTTCGTCGGCTGAATGACGGCGATCAGTAGCTTCACGTTGGGCATCCTCGCGCGGGCTCAATGGCGGGCCTTAGAATAATCGATTCTCGCCTTGCTCGCAAAAGCTGCCTGTGGCGAACGCTATTTGTCGTACTTGGGCTTCGAGCGTTACGGAGTGTCGCGCTGGGACCGCGGCGCCGGCAATTGCCTTACCTCGTAGAGTTCGCGACGCTTGGCGATTTGACCGGCCAGTCTCTCGTTTCCTTGTGTCTTGGCTACCGCCATCCCGCGATCTGCGGTTGCAACCGCATCCGCGTAGCGACCGGCCGATGCATAGGCCAGCGCCAAGACGTCCAACACCTTCGCGTTTTGCTGGTTGGTGCCGGTGGCGGCGCTTTCCGCCAGGCGTACGGCGTGATGCGGCCTGCGCGACGTCAACTCGGCATGCGTGGCCTCGCACAGCGCGAGATCGAGTATCGCCTGTAATTGCTGAGGATGTCGCTGCCAGAGCAAGCGATAATGATCAAGAGCCTCGCGATCTCCCAAACGCTCGAGCGCCATGGCCAGGTTGCGCCGCGGGTCGTCGTAGTCAGGCCCCAATTCGACGGCCCGACGAAGCTGCTCGACCGCCGCTGGTAATTCGTTGTTGAGCAGGTAGGCGCTTCCCAGGCAATGCCGCACGAACGAGTTGTCTCCCCCCACGGCCAGGGCATGCTCGAATAATTCGCGATCGTTGCGCCAATAGGTGACTTGCCACGCGCATAGGGTCGCCAGCAATATTGTCCAAAGGCAGATTCCCACTCGCAAGGCGATCCGACCTGTTCGCTGCAAACGCACCGACCATCCGGCCAGTCCCCAGGCGATCATCCAGAATACGCCTACCAGAGGCACGTAGGTATAGCGATCGGCACGTGCCTGGCGTCCAAACTGCACAACCCCCAGTACTGGCGCCAGGGCAATCAGGTACCAAAGCCAACCCGCTAAAACATCAGGACGACGGCGCCGCCAGAAAACGGCCCAGGATGTGATGACGAACAGCAGCAGCGCACTGGCGATCACCGCCGGTTGCCATATTCCGGCCGATTCGTATGCCGAACGGGGAAAGGGATAGAAACAGGCCAGTGACGTGGGAACCAACGTCTGCCAGAGGTACACCACCGTGGCGACGGTAGCATTGGCGATGCGCCAGGCGATCGGCCGCGGATCAAGCGATTGCGCAGATTCCTGTGCCCAGAGCGTCGCAAGTGCGACCGCGGCGCTGAGCCAGAACCACGGCAGCTTCTCGAGGACCAGCAAAAACACGCAGCGCGCTCGTCCCCACGCGGACTGATCCTTGACGAATCGATCAAGCGGCCAGAAGTCGAGTACCAGGAGCGTGGCCGGCAAGGTCACGATCATCGGCTTCGAAAGCAGCCCCAGAACGAACCAGCCGGAAACGCCCAGATAACGCCACCAGCCGGGCCGTGCCGCATACCCGGCATACGACCCCAGTGCGAGCCACCAGAAAAGCGCGCAAAGCACATCTTTTCGTTCAGAAGCCCAGGCCACGGATTCAACGTGCAACGGATGCACCGCAAATAACGCGGCGACTAGTGCACAGCATTCGGTGCGGCAGAGCAAGTCTGCCGCGCGCCCACCCTCGTCACTGCCGATCGAGGGCAATTCCAGCCTTAGGGTCAGCCGCAACAGCGCGCCGAAGAGTGCGACGACTGCCAGGATATGCAACGCCAGATTGACCAGATGGTGCCCAAGGGCATTGCCGCCGAACAGCCGCCAATCCAAGGCGTGCGAAACCCAGGTCAGTGGGTGCCAATTGTCGGCATGACGATCGACGATCAGGAAGAGCCATTTACTCGATGAGTACGGCGGTTGGATCAGAGGATTGCCGGTCAAATAGGCGTGATCGTCGAGGTTTACGAACCCATTGCGCACGACCGGAGCGTAGGCAGCCGCGGTCAGCAGGGCCAGACAGGCACCGAGAAGCAATCGATAGCGGCGCTCTCCCCCGCGCGCACGGACGGCGTCGCCGTGCGGATCGTTAGATGCGGAATCAACTTGCATGAGTGCCAAATCGACAATGCCAAAGGATGTTTCTCACGGTGCCCGAGCCGTTCCGCCGGGCAATTCTCCCTAGTGGCTTGCAGTCGGTCTGACGACAGCTTATACGAGAGTTGCGTCGTTGCCTGTCGCAGCGGCCGATTTGCCACACTTTTCGCTACGCGAGACCCCATGCTCAGGCGGATTCCGGCGGAGGTCTACGACCGCGAGTTCTTTTTGAGTCCACACCTTGAAGGCTACGACGAGTTTCTCAAGGGGGAACTCAGCGTCGTCAAGGCGCGCCAGCTCGAAATGCTCGACATCGCGCCAGGCACTCGAGTATTGGAAGTTGGTTACGGGCGTGGTGAGTTGTTGCTGCATTGTGCCCGGCGTGGCGCCGAGGTGACAGGGGTTGATTACGCAGCGGATGCGATCGAGGTTGCCCGCGATACACTGGCCGACCATCCCACGGCCGAACTTCGGGTGGCCGACGCCCGCGACTTGCCCTTTGCCGAGAATTCGTTCGACCGGGTGTTTTCGGGTGACGTCATCGAACATATGTGCTGGGAGGACGGAGTCGCTGCGCTCCGCGAAATGTTTCGTGTCACTCGGCCGGGCGGATATCTGCTGGTGAAAACCACGCCCAATACTGTCTTCGTGCGCTGGATTTACCCCTGGGGCAAGTGGTTTCTCCGTTGGCTCGACAAAGCGGGCGTGGAGAAACTCGACGCTCAGTTGGAAGTCATGCGCCGCCTGCACGTGTGCGAGTTCAACTTGTTGAGCTATCGCCGACTGGCGCTGACGGCTGGCTTGCCGCGACCGCAAGTTTGGATCGATCCCGATTTGACGCGCGCCGATCGCCATCGCTATTCGCAGGCCTTTCGCGATAGCCGCCTGATCCGCCTGGTGCGCCGCTGCGGGCGATTCGGCATTGTGCGATTCTTCATGGGAAATGACTTGTACCTCAAAGTCGCCAAGCCGGCCGTCGTCCCGCGTGGCGCTCAGCATTCGCCCGGAGCAGCGACTAGGGCCGTTTCGGCTTCGCCGGCGCCGGCTGTCATTAGCCTGGCCGATCAATGCGGTCGGGGCCCCTCGGCATAACTCCAGTGTCGAATCGCCGGCAAGCGAGGATCGTCGAGCGAGCTATCAAACGTTTCGACTCCCAGCTTGCGCCACTTGCTTAGGCCTTCGACTTCGATCGATTCGGGAGTGACCGTCAACCGATCGAGCGCCGCCCAGGCGACAACCATTGCCGATAGTCGGGCACGCGAGCGCCACAGGCGCCGCGGGTGAAACATGGATGCGAAGCGCTCGTCGGTGATTGGCACCGGGCAGATCAACAACTCGTGGAACTGGCCATCGAGTGGCAAGCAGCCCGTCCACTTGGCGGTTGTCCCGTCGTCGAAGACGAAGCCCAGCACGAGTCGCCCTGGCTTGCCGATTCCAAATGTGGACGTCGGCGCGGTGCGCACACGCAGCTCGTATAAGTCGGTTGCGCGGCAGTCACCCCGCTCCAGCGGCAACACCAGGCGGTCTCGTTCAGCAGGCTTGAGCGTGAGGTTGGATGTGCCGATCGTAATCGGTTCGACCTGCCAGCGCGGCGACACCGATGCTCGGCGCTCCAAGAAAGCGAAGCCGCCGACCGGATCGCCACCGGGCGCGAGCTCAAAGTTTTCCAACAAATAGCGAAACAGCCCGGGTGTACGAAGCATCGGGGGCACGAGCTCATCGGCCGCAACGGCGCTCAGCAGCAACACCACGAGATCAGGGGTACGCTCGACACACCCAATAGCTTTGGCGTCGAGCAACGAGGTAGTCTGACCAGCCGGTTCGAGGAAGTAGAAGTGGTTCTGCTTTCCGGCCAGCAAGCCGATCTCACTACCGTAAGGCCAGACTACCAGATTACGCTCCGGCCGCTCTTTCGCTGCCAGCAAAGCCCGAGCCAGAATTGGGTCTTCGACTACGATCCGCGCCGGCGTGACGTTCGTCGCAGAAATGGCGAATAATCGATCGAGCCAGCCGCGTTGGAACGAACTAGTCGTCACCCAGGGGGCGAGTGTCAGGGAAATCCAAGCCGTAAGTGCCAGCCCTCGTACCTGGCGCGTGCGCTGCGAGTGCGGCCCAAGTTGTGCGATTGACTCACGGCCGAGCCCACGTGCCCACCAACAACATGGCAAGTAACAAGTGTAAACGAACAGGCTCGGTGCAAGCGCCCTCCAGATATGCCAAATGTCAGAGCGCGTGAGCGCATCGCGCACACACACCAGCCCGAAGAGGATTCCCCCGATGGCGGCTACCGCGGTTGCGGCACCCGTTGACGTAGCGGCAGCGATTTTGGCTTCATCATTTGAGCTGGCACAGGCTCGGCGAATGTCGCGCATCATTAGCGGCAGGCTGAGACTCGCCGCCACAAAGGGGAGCAGCAATAGCGACAACTCGTTGTCGACTCCCCCGAACGACCAGAACGTTGGATAGCCACTTGCCAGCGCCAACGTATCAATGAAGGCCCGCCGCGCCGGCCCCAAAGCAAGCGTTGCCGCCAGGTACATCACGGCCCCGCCGACGCCACAAGTTGCGGCATTTAAGGCTGCGCGACGCAGCCCAACGGCCGCAGCCGACTTCAGTCGCCAGGTGCAAAGCAAAACGAATGCGCACGTGGTTAACTGCGCGAGCAATGCGACCAGCCCAAATTCGAACGAATAGAGCGTCAATCCACCCGGCGCCAGAAACCACAAGGCCAGTCCGGCGAACCGATCGAGGCGCGCTCGACGGGATTGGCCCCTGCCGGCGTCCGCATTTACTTTGCCTTCATCGCGCGATGCTCCATTCGCCCATAGCCAGGCGCCACCGGCGACGACGACCAGGCCCATCATTGGTTTGAAGCTGACGCCGTGAAAGTCGACAGGGGCCGCCAGTACGATGCTCCAGGCGATGAACGCCCCGTATCGCAGGGCACGTGGCGCGCCAGTTCCTCGCAGCAAGAGCGCCAATCCGCCGACAACCAGCGTCGCCTCGACGACGCCAAACCATCGGAGTAGCGATGGCATGCCGCCGGACGGCAGGATTAGGCCCAAGGCATTGAAAACCTGGTAGAGAACACCGTAGCTGCAGATCCGCTGCCAGCCGACAAATTCCCCCTGCGTGAGCAGCACAGGCAAGGCCAGGTGCCACGAGTTGTCGAACAGCGCGCGCGATGTGATGATTTGCTCAGGGCGGTACCAACCAAGCGGCAGCGTCAGCAAAACCACGATGGCCAGAGGCACGAGCGCGAGTAGTCCGAGCAAGGGGCGCTTCAAGAACGGTCTCACTCACACAATCATCGGGCGACGGTAGAAATTGCCCTGCCACAAAGCTTTGCATTGCAGACGAACGTACTTTTTTAGAGTAACCGCTGAGCATGGGGCTGGCCATTGCCAGCCCCCCCTGGGTCGAACGGCCCACAAAACGACGCTGCCAACTGCTCCGGCTGCCTAATTCGGGAGCGGCGCTGCCCTTCCGCCGGGCAATCCGGTCGCTGGCGATTGGCAGCCGAACCTCCAAATTACCGTAGAACACGCCGCCATTCGACGGTTGACGAGTCTCCGATCTTAGCGGCACGCCGATTGCTGCCACAGTTGTGCATTTTATTGCCGATGCCGCACAGGCCAGCCTGAGGTCTGAAACTCGCCTCACTCCGAACGAGCCCGCCGTGATCGCGAAAAACTGCGATGCCGCCACCGAGATCAGCAACGACGCGGAGATTCTCCAATTGCCTGGCCGGCAGGTGCTTGAGATTCGCGCGGTGCGCGAGCTCAGCCAGCGGTCGGACGCCTGGGGTTTGTCACGCGCCGCGGCCCATTTGGCCTGCCTAGTCGGCGGCGGTTATCTGGTCTGGCGCTCGCACGGTAGCTGGCTAATGTGGCCGGCGATGTTCCTACTCGGCGCTACGATCGTCACGATGTTCGCCCCTATGCACGAGTGCGTGCATAAAACCGCCTTCCGGTCGAAGTGGTTGAACGAAACCGTCGGCTGGCTCGCCGGCGCGCTCTGCTTCTACAACTTCACGTACTATCGCCGCTACCACACCTGGCACCACCGCTATACCCAGGATCCCGAGCGCGACCCGGAGCTATCGAGCCCCAAAGCTGTCGGCCTGCTCGGCTACTTGTGGCAAATCAGCGGCATTCCCTTTTGGATCAACAAGCCGCGTGAGCTCTCCATGTTGGCTGCCGGCCAGACCGAGCAGTTTGCCTTTATCGCCCCCTCGGCGCGGCGCGGCATCGTTTGGTCGGCCAGGGCACAACTCACCCTGTATATCGCCCTGCTTGCCGGATCGATCGCCTTGCGTTCTCCGTTGTTGCTCTGGTACTGGTTGCTGCCGGCGATTCTCGCGCAACCGCTGCTGCGAGCACTCTTGATTGTCGAGCATACCGGTTGCAGCGACGACACGAACGGGCTGACGAACACCCGCACCACGCTGGCCAGTTTTCCGATTCGGTTGTTGATGTGGAACATGCCCTACCACGCCGAACACCACTTGTATCCTTCGATTCCATTTTTCGGTCTGCCGCGCGCCCACGTCGCGATTCGCCGGCAGCTCGCACACATCGCGCCGAATTATCCGGCCGCCAATCGCGAAGTGGTCCGCGGCTTGATGGTGCCTCCAGAGAAACCGTAGCAGCGCGAGCGTGCAGTTCGGAGCAAGAAGGTTTCGAGTCGCGGAATACCGATGCCAGTTTTCACGGGGCGCGCAGCGTGTCACAGCAAGCCGTTGAATTCGAGAACTTCTCGCTCCAGCGTGGTGATGTGTTGCCGCGCGTGCGGCTCGTCTTCAAAACGTTTGGCACGCTCAACGCCGATCGCTCGAACGCAATTCTTTATCCCACGTCGTTCGGGGCCACTCACGCGGACATCGAATGGCTGGTCGGGCGGAACCGCATTCTCGACGATTCGCGCTATTTTATCGTGATCGTCAACATGTTTGGCAATGGACTGTCGACATCTCCCAGCAACCTTCTCGATACGCCGCTTGCTGGTCGCTTCGATCTCTTCACACACGTCGACAACGTGCGGGCTCAGCAGCAAATGCTCGCCAGCGTATTTGGCATTGAACGGTTGTGCCTGGTCTACGGCTGGTCGATGGGGGCCCAGCAAGCCTTGCACTGGGGCGCAATCTATCCCGACCGCGTCGAGCGCATCGCCGCGATTTGCGGTTCGGCCAAGACATCCCCTCACAACATCGTGTTTCTCGAAGGACTGAAAGCGGCGCTGCTCGCTGATCCGGCCTGGAACGGCCAGCGATTCACGGCAAAGCCCGAGCGCGGGCTGCGCGCGTTCGGACGTGTCTACGCCGGCTGGGCGCTGTCGCAGTCGTTTTATCGCCGGCAGCTTCATCTGGAACTCGGCTACACCTCGCTGGAAGACTTTCTAGTGCGCGACTGGGAGGCGAGCTTCCTGCGGCGCGACGCCGGCAACTTGCTCTCGATGCTCGAGACCTGGCAGCGCTCCGATATTAGCGACAACGACATCCACCGCGGCGACCTGGCCGCGGCGCTCGGCGCCATTCGCGCCCGCACGCTCATCATGCCGGGAGACCACGATCTGTATTTCACGACTGCCGACAGCCAGCGTGAAGCCGAGCAAATTCCCCACGCCTGCTTTCAGCCGATCCCGTCGGTCTGGGGGCATCGCGCCGGCAACCCCGCCAAAAACCCTGCCGACGAACGTTTCATCGCCGTTCAAATTCGGCAACTTCTCGACGAGCCAAGACCATGAAAACCGATCTCGCCAGCATCAATCACGACATCGACGAGGTAGCAGCCGATACCTTGTCCGCCGAGCCGGCACCACTCGATCTCGCTGCGTTTGCCGCCGCGCGCGGCGTGAAGCATTTTCTCGTTTCCTTCTCCGATTTGCTGGGGACCATGCGCGCGAAGCTCGTCCCCGCGCATGCCATCGTCGACACCTGCCGTTCGGGTGCCGGGTTCGCCGGCTTCGCCACCTGGCTCGACATGACGCCAGCCGATCCTGATATGTTTGCTTTTCCCGATCCCAGTACTGCCGTGCAACTTCCCTGGAAGCCCGAGGTGGCGTGGGTCGCAGCCGACTTATGGATGAATGATTCCCCGGTGGCGCAAGCGCCGCGACAGGTGCTCAAGAACACGTTGGCTCGGGCACGCGAGCTGGGATATGAACTGTGCACGGGCGTCGAGTGTGAGTTCTTCGTCCTATCGTCCGAAGTATTGGAGCTGGCCGATCGGCAGGATCGCCAGCTCAAGCCCTGCTACGACCAGCGGGCACTCATGCGCCGCTACGACCTGGTGGCCGAAATCGCCGACTGCATGCACCAGCTCGGCTGGAATCCCTATCAAACCGATCACGAAGACGCCAACGGGCAGTTCGAAATGAACTGGCAATATGCCGATGCCCTGACCACTGCCGATCGGCAAACCTTTTTCCGCTACATGGTCAAAACGCTGGCCGAACAGCGCGGGCTGCGGGCGACCTTCATGCCGAAGCCATTCTCCAACCTGACAGGCAACGGTTGCCACATCCATCTCTCGCTGTGGGACCGAGACAACGAACAAAACCATTTCGACGACCCCCGCGGCGAACTTGGTCTGTCCCCGCTGGCATACTCGTTTCTTGCCGGCATCTTGCACAGCGCGCCTGCGCTCTGTGCGATCACGAATCCGACGGTCAACTCGTACCGGCGCATTAGCGCATCGAGCACCACGTCGGGAGCGACCTGGTCCCCCAATACGATCAGCTACACCGGTAACAATCGCACGCACATGGTCCGCATTCCCGGCGCGGGGCGATTCGAAGTGCGGCTCCCCGACGGCGCGGCCAATCCCTACCTGCTGCCCGCCGCGCTGCTGGCGGCGGGGCTCGAAGGCGTCGCGCAGTCGCGCCATCCCGGCCCGCGGAACGACACAAACATGTACGCCAGTGGCAGCGCAAACGGCACGGCGCCACACCTGCCCGACAATTTGCTCGATGCCCTGCGCGCGTTCGCAGCATCGACCGTGCTGTGCGAGGCTCTCGGCGAAGAGTTTGCAAATTCCTACCTGAAGCTTCAAAATGAGCAGTGGCGTTCCTACAGTTCGCAGGTTTCGGCCTGGGAATTGGAGCACACGCTCGACTGTTGAGGCCGATTACTTGCTGCGCAGGGCTCGCACTCGATCGGCTGGTTATGCTGCCAACCTGCTTGTGCGAATCATGACAACTTCCTGGCGACGCGAAGCTCCCCTCATCGCATTGATCGCGAGTATGTTTGTTGCTGCGGCCGCGCTGTGGCCCTCTGCGCCGGCGCGCATGCCAGTCCACTGGAACATCGCCGGCCAAGTCGATCGCTATGGCGGCAAAGTCGAGGGACTGCTCGGCTTGCCGCTGGTGATGTTAGGGCTGTACGTCATGTTTCTAGTGTTGCCGCTGATCGATCCCAAGCGGTCAAACTACGCCAGCTTCGCCGCCGCTTATGACACGCTCCGCTGGGCGACGCTCGTGATTCTGGCCGCCGTCTACGTGGCCATCCTGCTGACAAGCTTCGGACATCCGGTCGATATCGGCTTCGTCGTGCCGGTCGGTGTCGGGCTGTTGTTCTGTCTGATCGGCAACCTGATGAGCAAGTTCCGACAGAACTGGTTCGTCGGCGTCCGCACACCCTGGACGTTGTCGAGCCGTGAGTCGTGGGATAAGACTAATTGTCTCGGCGGGCGAATGTTCTTCGCCACGGGCGTCGTGTTGTTCGCGCTGGCGCTCGTCCACACCTGGTGGATGGTTGCGTTACTTGGCGTCATGATCGTCTCGATGATCGTCTGGCTGCCGACTTACTCCTACCTGGTTTGGCGGCGCGATCCCGAGCGTGGCGCATCCCAGGATGGTGCGGCGAAGGCATGAGCCAATCGAACGCAGTCGCTGAGTCCGTCGTTTCTGTCACGGAACTGGTGCGGTCGATCCACGCGACCCGTGTGCGCTTCGTGCTGGCGATCACCGGTGGTGGCAGCGGAGCGATCCGTGACTTGCTCGTCGTTCCGGGCGGATCGCGCGTGCTCGTCGAGGCGATCGTCCCTTACGCTCCCGAGGCGCTGGCCCGCTGGATTGGCGCCGCGCCCGAACAGTTCTGCTCGCCAACCACGGCACGTGCCATGGCCATGCGCGCTTACGAGCGGGCAACTTCGTACGAGGCCGAAAATGCCGCTCAAACTGAGCCCGCAGCGGCCCCGTCCGTTCCGGCCGCACACATCGCAAGCGCTGGGTACCTCGGCCTCGGCTGCACGGCCAGCCTGGCGACCGATCGGCCGAAACGCGGCGCCCATCGCGTGCATCTTGCCTGGCAATTCAGCACAGCGACGGCCACCTACTCGCTCGAACTGATCAAGGGGGCCCGCGAGCGTGCCGACGAAGAATCGCTGGTGTCGCAGTTGCTGTTGAACGTGCTGGCCGAAGCGGTCGGCGTATCGCAGCGCGTGCGCTTGCCACTATGGCCGAACGAGTCGATCGAGCACTCGATCGTCCGCGCTCCCGCAGACTGGCAAGCGCTGTTTGTTGGCACCACGAGACGCGTGTACCAAGGACCACCCCGCGAGGCCAACGCTCAACCACTTGCGGTGTTTCCCGGCGCGTTCAATCCTCGGCATCACGGGCATCAACGCATGGCCGACGTGGCGGCCGCCCGGCTCGGCGTGCCGATCGATCACGAAATCTCGATCGAAAACGTCGACAAGCCGCCGCTGAATTTCGCCGATCTCCAGAATCGCAGCGAGCAGTTCGCCCCCGACGAAGCACTCTGGTTCACTCGGGCCCCGACCTTCGTGGAAAAATCGCGGCTGTTTCCTGGTGCTATCTTTATTGTGGGTGCCGACACAGTGACCCGGATCGGCGATCCTCGGTACTACGGCGACGATGTAGCCCGCCGCGACACGGCCCTGGCCGCCATCGCCGCGGCTGGCTGCCGGTTTTTGGTCTTCGGACGTAAGGTCGGCGAGCGTTTTGAAACCCTGGCCGACGTTGCGCTGCCACCGGCGTTGGCCGCGCTCTGCGAGGGCGTGCCGGCCGACGCCTTTCGCGACGACGTGAGCTCGACCGAACTTCGCCGAGCCGCCGAAGAATAACCACCGCAGTGCCCGCGCCGGAACCACCGCGACCGCCCCCCTGCGACAACAAAACACCAGGCACACCGCAGGCTACCAGAGACTTCCCCTGTACCTACCTGCCCTCGCGGGTATCATCGAAGCATCGGCTTTTGACGACCTTTAGCCTGCCAATCGAGCACGAGGAATCATGGATCGCCGGCTTCCCATCACCGTCGCACAGCACATTCTCGAACAACAGCGGTTGCGCTATCCCGGCGCCAGTGGCGAGTTCTCCTGGTTGCTGTCGGGCATCACGCTGGCCACCAAGATCGTCGCCGCCGAAGTGCGCCGCGCGGGGCTCAATGGCCGGCTCGGCGGCACCGGCGAAATCAATGTGCAAGGCGAGGAAGTCCAGGGCTTCGACGTCTTTGCCAACGAGGCCCTGCTGCAATGCCTGCAGTATCGCGGTAACATCGGCATGTTGGCTTCCGAGGAAAACGAGAACCCGGTCGTCGTGCTCGAGAAACCCGGCGCCGGCAAGTACATCGTGATCTTCGACCCCCTCGACGGCTCGAGCAACCTCGACCTCAACGTCAGCGTCGGCACAATCTTCTCGATTCTCCGTTGCGAGCCCGAGGGGAGCGAGTCCAGCGACCCGATCTTGCAACCAGGGCACTGCCAGGTGGCCGCCGGCTATGTGCTCTATGGTTCGTCGACCATGCTCGTCTACAGCTCCGGCGAGGGCGTTCATGGTTTCACGCTCGATCCCTCGATCGGCGCCTACGTAATGAGTCATCCGAACATTCGCATGCCGCAGCGCGGCAGCTTGTACTCGGTCAACGAAGCCAACGCCGACGGTTTTCCCGAGTACTGCCGGCGGTTCTTGCACTGGCTCAAAGGTGGCGAAGATGGCACAGTCTACTCATCGCGCTACATCGGCTCGTTGGTGGCCGATTTCCACCGCACGCTGTTGCGCGGCGGCATCTTCATGTACCCGCCGACGGGGCGCTACCTCGATGGCAAGCTGCGTTTGATGTACGAAGCCAACCCAATCGCTTTCCTGGCCGAACAAGCAGGCGGAGCGGCCAGCGACGGGCATCGCCGGATTCTCGATATCCAGCCCGAGGCGCTCCATCAGCGCACGCCACTGTTTGTCGGCAGCACGCACGAAATGGACCGGCTGCACGCCTTCGCCCGCAAGCCGGCGGCGGTGTAGTAGGGGCTAGTGGTTAGTGGCTAATGGTCAGTGGTCAGTGGTTAGAGCATAGGAACGTGCTCGAATCCCTGGCCCCTAATCCCTGCGCCCTAGTCCCTACTAGATGTTCCGGGATTTTGCGTCCGGGTGTTTTGAAATTGGACCCGAACTCGAATAGGCGGCACAACTTGGGGCGATCTGTCCTCGGCGAGTTTTGCGTCCGGGTGATCGTCCGGGTCCGTCCGGGTGCGTCCGGGTGGCGGGTAGTGGTCAGATGCCAGTGGCTAGTGGTCAGGCCTGAGGTCGCCCGAATTCACTGACCACTGCCCACTATCCTCTACAAAGTGTTCCGGGATTTTGCGTCCTAACCGTCCTAAGCCTGCGAAAAAATGACCTAAACCCTTACTGTGAATACACTTCACCTTAGGACGCAAAACGCAAAAAGCTTGCGTCCTAAACCGTCCTAACGGGGCCATTTTGCGTCCTAAAGTCTTCCGTTCCCTGTCGCCTGTCTGCCCCGTTCCCCGGCGGCTGCAGCCTGAGGTCAGAGGCCTGAAGTCTGCCCCAAGCCTGCTCCCGCGTCCCGACCGGGCGAACTTCTTGCGGTTTAGGCCGCCGCCTCTTCGTACAAGTACTTCTGGAACCCCTCGAACACCGTTCGAATCTGGTCGGCTGGGCCAAGGTCCTTGATCGCGTCCGCAATCGATTCCTTGTATTTGAGCTTCAACAGTGGGCCGAGCTTCTGCAACTCGAGCTCGTCCACGCCCACTTTCACGTACTGGGCCAGCACGAAGTCGAGAAACGTCTGCTGCTTGCTGTTGAAGTGGGTGTTGATTTCGAGCTTGGCGTGCGTCGCCCGCTCTTCGCGTGTGAGCGGAGCCAGCGCATAGGCCACATGTGCCAGCACGTCGAACAAATCGCTGTTCTCCGCGCCGATGATTTTTTGCATCTCGGTCATTTGCTCCTTGCCGAACCCCTTCTCAGCCAGGCCCTGCAACAGCCGGGTTCGCGTATCAGGCAGGCTCCACAAGGCGCGCAGCTCCGCCTCGTTCTTGAAGAACTCGGGAAGCTTGCCAAAGAGCATTTCCATGAACTGCTGGGCCGACATCGGCGTACCGTCCGGGTGCCAGAACGTCGTGGCCATCATGTGCTGAATCGTGCGGGCTTTGCCGTCGGCCAACTGGATCTTGATCTTCTTGGGCTTCGGCGGGCGGGGTTCGCTCGTGTCGCGTGGCTGGCGCTCGGCGGGCTCGCCACGCGGTGGGGCGGCTGGCTCGGGCTCAGCTGGCTCCCCATCCCATTCGGGGTCGCTGAAATGATGGTGGGCTTTCACGAAGTCATAGATCGTGAAGTAGTCCTTACCGTCGTAGAGCCGGGTGCCACGGCCGATGATCTGCTTGAATTCGATCATCGAATTGATCGGCCGCATCAGCACGATATTGCGCACGTTGCGGGCGTCGACGCCTGTCGACAGCTTCTGCGACGTAGTCAAAATCGTCGGAATGCTTTTCTCGTTGTCCTGAAAGTCGCGAAGGTGTTGCTCGCCCAGCGCGCCGTCGTTGGCGGTCACGCGCTGGCAATAGTTCGGGTCGCTGCTGGTCTTCAACTGATTGACCAGGTCGCGGACGGCCAGCGCGTGCTCCTGCGTGGCGCAAAACACCAGCGTCTTCTCCTGCTGGTTGATCTGCTCCATGAACAGCCGCACGCGGTGCCGCTCGCGCTCCGTAATTTCAATGATCCGGTTGAAGTCCTTTTCCTCGTAGCGCTTGCCCGTCTCGACTTCCCCCTCGATCAGCTTGTCGTCTGGCGTGTAGACATAGTCGTCGAGCGTGGTCGAAATCTGCTTGACCTTGAAGGGGGTCAAAAAGCCGTCGTTGATGCCGTCCTTGAGCGAATAGACGTAGACCGGCTCGCCAAAGTACTGGTACGTGTCGACGTTATCCTTGCGCTTGGGAGTGGCGGTCAAGCCAAGCTGCACGGCCGGCGCGAAGTAATCGAGGATGTCGCGCCAGTTGCTTTCGTCGTTGGCCCCGCCGCGGTGGCATTCGTCGATCACGATGAAATCGAAGAAGTCGGGGGGGTACGCGCCGAAGTAGGGAGAAGGCTTGCCGTCCTGCGGCGGCCCGCTCATGAAGGTCTGAAAAATCGTGAAGAACAGGCTGCCATTCTTGGGCACGCGCCCTTTCTTGCGGATGTCTTCCGGATCGATCCGCACCATCGCGTCTTCGGGAAAGGCGGAGAACTCGTTGAACGCCTGATTGGCCAGAATGTTCCGATCGGCCAGAAACAAGATGCGGGGGCGGCGCGACGGCTCGCGGCTCAAGTTCCAGCGGCTCTGGAACAGTTTCCAGGCGATCTGAAAAGCGATGAAGGTCTTGCCCGTGCCCGTAGCGAGCGTGAGCAGAATGCGCTGGCGCTCGCCGGCGATCGCCTCCAGCACGCGCTCGATGGCGATGTCCTGATAGTAGCGCGAGGGGTGCGAGCCGCCGCGGTCTTCGTAGGGGATGGCCGCGAAGCGGTCGCGCCAGGCGTTGGCTTCGGCGAAGGTCAGGTTCCACAGCTCTTCGGGCGTGGGAAAGCGCGGGATCGCGCCTTCGCGCCCCAGCTTCATGTCGATGGCGTAAAAACCCTGGCCGTTGGTCGAGTAGGCAAAACGGATGGCCAGTTTGCCGGCGTAGTCCTTGGCCTGGCCGACCCCTTCGGTGAGCGGGGCTTCCCACGCCTTGGCTTCGATCACAGCCAGCTTGGTGTTGCGATATACGAGGACGTAGTCAGCCGAAAGGGGTTTGCCGCGGCGACCGTGCCCTTCGAGGCGGCCGAGGGTGATAGGGTATTCGCGGCGGATGCGCGATTCGTCGAGGGTCCCCCAGCCGGCGGCGGCGAGCGCAGGGTCAATATGCTCGGCGCGAGTTTCGGCTTCGTTCATGAAGAAGGCCCCAAACATCGTAGGTCATGTACTCCGTGCATGACAAGAATAACGCGCGGCCGGACGCCAGGCACCTCATGCGTAGGTCAGGCACCCCGTGGCTGACAAGACCAATGGGCGGCGCGGATTCGACGCCAATTCCCGACACGATTGTCATGCACGGAGTGCATGACCTACAGGGGGTGACGCTCGGTCATGCGTAGGTCAGGCACCCCGTGCCTGACAACTCTTCTCGTTCGTTATCGTGCAACGGATCGTCATGCACGGAGTGCATGACCTACTCCCCCGCCCCGCCGGGTAGCTTTGGCTCGCGGTAACCGGCGCCCCAGTCAGGGCCGTAATGTCCTCGCTCGACCCAGCGGTGAAAGCTCGACCACGGCCAATCGCGCGGGCGTGCGACGTGACCGTGCTTCACGGGGTTGTAATGAATGTAATCGAAGTGGTTTTCCAAATCTTCTTCGTCGCGGATCGTATGCTCCCAAAACCTGCGCTGCCAGACACCGCGGCGTCGCTCGCGTGCGCTGGCCAGCGACGAGGGTTGCTCACCACCGCCGGCAGATAACCAGGCCCGAGTGAACTCGCGTTTGATCCAGCGCCAGCGAGCGGAATATGCGTCATCGCCAGTTGGCATCGCCCAGAGCGCGTGCAAGTGCTCCGGCAACAGCACAATCGCGATTGTGCGCACCGGATACCGAAGCAGGCAGCGTCGCATCGCGCTACCGAGCATGCTCCGCGCTCGATCGTCGGAGAACAACGTCGTGCGACGTTCGGTTACGACCGTAAAGAAGTAGGTTCCGCCGGGCACGAAGTAACGGAGATATTCGGACATGTAGAAATCGTATCACAGAGCCACATGTAGGTCAGGCACTCCGTGCCTGACAACAAACATGGCGGGCGCGCATGTCATGCACGGAGCAATGGTAGGTCAGGCACCCCGTGCCTGACAAGAAGCCCGCGTACAGCCGATTGTCATGCACGGAGTGCATGACCAACAAAAGCGTCGTTCATCGTGGCCCGCCGTTACCTGTCATGCACGGAGTGCATGACCTACAATTCGCCACTAAAGGCCTGGTGCAGCAGCGACTTTTTCAGTTCGTCGAGCGCGGCGAGCTTTTGGTTGTAGGCAGTTTCAAGCTGCTCCACTTTGGCAGCGAGCATCTCAATTCTATCAACAACCTTCGCTTGCTCACCGAGAGCTGGAACTCGTATTGGATAGGCATCGAGGGTCGCCTTGTTAAGTCCACTTTGACCCGCCGCTCGCTCAGAATGAAAAATCACGTATTGCAGAATCGCAGAGTGCTTAAGGAAGTAGTAAAGGAAGTCCTTCGTCAGTTTGGCCTCGTTGGGGACCGCCTTCATCAAGGCCACATTGTACGCACCGTCAAGCCCTCTCAGAATTTGGAAAAGTGGTGGACCATATCTGCCAATCATTACGTCATCCGCTTTGCAGAATCTTCTAGCGCTGGAGCGAGGAATGTAGACGGCGTGCTTGTCGCTCTTGTAGTCACGAATCTGTATCAGGCGAACATGGTCCACAGATTCCGTCTTGGAGAAGACGGATTTCGGTGGCTGTGAGCCGCCAACGAATTCGCACACATCTCCCAACGTACTTTCAACCCAGCACGGGTCGGGCTGGGTGAAGACGGATTCGAGGTGGCTTTCGAAGATGGCGCGGGCGTTTTGGCGGTTCTGTTCGGCGTGGGCTTTGGCCGCCGCGATGCCGGCAAACGCTTCGTCGAGAATGCCGACAATCCGCCGCTGCTCGGCCGGACAAGGAAGCGGAAACTCAAAATCGAGAACCGCATTCATGTTCGCACGCGGCATTCGGGAGCCGGTGGACGTCGCATCGATCAATTCGACTGTCGCATCTCTCAAAAACCAATACTGAAGGAACTCTCGCGATAATTCTGGGCGTGGCTTAAGAGGGAATATCTCGGTCGAGCAGTGGCCTGTGAAATCAGGCAACATTACTTTATTCAGATATGGCCGAAGCCGCCCGTAGAGCACGTGCTCTGGCGAGAATTTGAACGTCGAGCTTTTTACTTGTACGGGATCGATCGAACCAATGAAACGTCCCGTATGCGACTCGATGTGTTCCAATCCGACGTATGGAAGCCTGCGGTGAATGCCCTGGCACTTGTCCACATCGCAGACTTGTCCTAACGGCTTCACTTGCCACCCGTTCTTCATAGCTACTCACTGTCATGCACGGGGCCAACTGGCCTGTAACCCGTAGGTCAGGCACTCCTGTGCCTGACACGAATCTTCGTAAGCGTTTTGTTATGGACGGGGTGCATGGCCAACAAAATCGTCGTTCGACCCGCCGCTACCCGTCATGCACGGGGTGCATGACCTACGGCCCCACTGCCAACCGTTGTTCATCGACATTCACTGTCATGGACGGGGTGCATGGCCAACGGCCCCGCCGTCAACCGTTGTTCATCGA
>CAZBWM010000025.1:71262-72406 GCA_964495375.1 uncultured Planctomycetaceae bacterium
TGGCCAACGGCCCCGCCGTCAACCGTTGTTCATCGACATTCACTGTCATGCACGGAGTGCATGACCTACAGGAGGGCCTTGATACTTGTCAGAATCTTCGTGCTCTCGGCGTCGAGGGCCGCGATCTCTTCCATGATCTCGCGCGGGCTGCGGTGCGCGACCACCTCGCCGCCGTTGGGGTTTTTGACCGAGAGATCGTACGTCTCCCCGTCGATCGTCTTGGCGTCGACAGTCCAGCTCTTTGGCGAGTCGGCGGACTTCTTTTGCAGCTTGATGAACTCGGCGAGGTCTTCGTCGTTCAAGGGGTTGGTCTTCCCCAGGTTGCGGCCGGGGTCGAGCTGGTAGTACCAGGTCTTGCGCGTCTTTGAGCCCTTCTCGAAGAAGAGGACGACGGTTTTAACTCCTGCACCTTGAAAGGTGCCGCCAGGGCAATCGAGCACCGTGTGCAGGTTGCAGCTTTCCAAGAGCAGCTTGCGCAAGCTCACCGATGCGTTATCGGTGTTCGAGAGAAAGGTGTTCTTGATGACGACCCCGGCGCGACCGCCGGCTTTGAGAATCTTGATGAAGTGCTGCAAGAAGAGGAACGCCGTCTCGCCGGTGCGGATGGGGAAGTTCTGCTGGACTTCTTTGCGCTCACCACCACCGAAGGGAGGATTGGCCAGCACCACGTCATAGCGGTGGCGCTCCTGGATGTCGGCCAGGTTTTCGGTGAGCGTATTGGTGTGGATGATGTTGGGGGCTTCGATCCCGTGGAGGATCATGTTCATCGTGCCGATGACGTAGGCCAGCGACTTTTTCTCCTTGCCGAAGAACGTTTTTTCCTGGAGGGTTTTGATGTCTTTGGTCGTGAGGTTGGGACGACTCTTCAGGAACTCGAACGATTCGCAGAGGAAGCCCGCGGAACCGACCGCGCCGTCGTAGATGCGCTCGCCGATCTGGGGTTTGACCACCTGGACGATGGCGCGAATCAACGGGCGGGGGGTGTAGTACTCACCGCCGTTGCGGCCGGCGTTGCCCATGTTGCGGATTTTGGCTTCGTAGAGATGCGAGAGCTCGTGCTTCTCGGTCTGCGAGCGGAAGCGGAGCTCGTCGATGTGGTCGATGATCTCGCGCAGGTTGTAGCCGCTCTGGATCTTGTTTTTGA
>CAZBWM010000026.1:0-71945 GCA_964495375.1 uncultured Planctomycetaceae bacterium
AGGGCCATCGCGCGAAAGGCGCACTCCTGGCCGCATTGCCAGTTGGGGCCCATGTTGGGCGGGTTCGCCTGACGCCACGAATCGACCAGCGTCCAGAAGCCCTCGGCGTAGCGCTCGTCGCGCGTGTGGGCGTACGCGCGCACCAGCGTGTAGACCCAGGCGAAGCGCGACGCCTCCCAAATGAACTTGATATCCCCCTGATCGGCCTCGAATTCGTTGCGGTCGCACCAGTGTCGCGTGGCGTCGACGCGCCGCCCGTTCATCGGGTTCAACAACCAGTCGAACGGAAAGCCGAGGTCGTAGGCGATGGCCGAAAAGAACTGGAATCGGCCGCGCAGGATATCGTCAGCCTTGGCGACCGCGTCGGCCGTCCACTCGCTGGGGATACTGGGTAGATCGCCCGCCGGGAAGAAAAACCGCCGCGTGGATCGTTCGCGGAACTCTTTGTAAGCGGCGGGCTCGGTTGGCACGTCGGGCCGGCACCAGTGCGCCAGCGGTTGAGCATTCCAGCCATTGGCCGGAAACAGCCGCCGGAGCAGCCCCGCGCGGCGCACGGCCAGGTGCAGCACGCGATAACTGAAGTTCAGCGTGCCGTATTGCTTACGAAGATCGAGCGCCAGACGAACTTTACCGACTTTAGTAGGCATACTTGGCAGTTTACTTTACGATCGCGTCGACAGAAGGGGGGCCGTGCCAGGGGGGTAGGGGGGTTGCAAGCACACTTCACCCTGGCGGCTGGCCAGGCGCGCACCGCGGAACGGCACTCCGCCCGATCCGTTCACGATTGACTCGTGGGATCCTTGGGCGAGCAGCGATTTCGAGGTTGGCGGCTGGCCAGGCGCGCACCGCGGAACGGCGCTCCACCCGATCCGTTCACGATTGACTCGTGGGATCCTTGGGCGAGCGAAGTTTCGAGGCTGGCGATTGGCCAGGCGCGCACCGCAGGCGCGAGAGTTTATGCTCCTTTTTATCGAATGGATTGGGGGCGTAATGGCTCGATGGCGCCGGCAGCAGTAAGCCGCGGGACGCACGTGACCGTCACGACGGGACAGGCGCGGCAGCGGCGCTAAGCGCCAAAGCCGCGACTACTCGTTCGTGATATTATATACAAAATATTGACCATTCGTCAAGGGCGATTCCGAGCCAGGTAGCGGATCACTTTGAAGTCCGTGTGCCACGGGCCCCGCCAATTGGTCTCGACACAAGTCCGCTAGCCGGTTGGTGGAGGTCAGTGATGCAAGGTGCTGTTGGAAATAGTGTGCCTCTGTCAAGGATTCGAGGCGGAGCGACGACTGATTTAGCCGCGCAGCGGCGGCGGCGCTTAGCCGTGGGCGCCAGCCCAGGGAGGTGTTGTGCGAATGACCCAAGCCGCGCAGCGGCGACGGCGACGCGGAAATCGCCATGGATTCGTTGTCCTGCCGCCGTGCCGATGTCGCCGCGGCGCGGCTTAATTGTCGTTTGGCGTCGAGTGTCCGTGGGTTAACACCCACGGCTAAGCGCCGCGGCCACTACGTGGCCAATGACAATCGATGATTCGCGTCAACCAGGAACAAGGGCGAAGACACTTTCCACCGAGTTGCCGCTCCAGTCGCGGGTCTGCCCACCGCGGTCGAGCTAGCTAAGATGTGTCGAGACCAATGGGCGGAGCCCGCGGCACACGGTGTGTATTCCAGTATTTTCAAAAGAGCCCACTACCGCGAGCCACAAGTTTCGGGCCGCTGGCGCGGGCAGGCAGGAGGCTGGCCAGCCTCCACGGGTTGACCACAAGGGAAGTGCGCAAACTCTTGGGCGGAAGCGCTCTTGACCAGGCCGCCAGCGACTAGAGGTCCTTCTCGAACCAGCAGCCCTTCGACGAGCGGAAGGTGAGCTCGAAGCCCATCCCTGTAAAGAAGCCGATCGCCCGCTCGTTGTTCGCCAGAATCGAACAACCATAACGCGGGTGTCCGGCCGCGCGGACGATCTCCTCGAATCGCAAGGTCGTCTCGATCGAGGCCTTCGACGAGCGCCACTTGGGGTCGATACCCATCGATAGGAACCGCACGGGGCACTGGTTCGGCGGATCTTTGTCCGAGACGGCGGCCGTCGCGGCCGGCGGACGCATGCCCGGGATCAGCATTCGCAGGGCGTGCATGGCGTGCGACGTGCGCGCCAGCACGGCGCGGCGTGCTTCGCCATTGGTGATGGACTTCGTCGCGATGCACATCGCCAGATACGGCGCATGGCTGCGGTAGAAATGCTTGAAGTGGGCCGGCACGTTCGCGCTCCCCGTGGCGACCGCCACGAGCTTGCCGGTACGCTTCGAGCGGGCCACGCAGCCGTAGCTGTACGGGTGCAGGCAGAACTCGGCGTAAAAACGCTTCAAGAAGCCGTGTCCCATCAAGGTCAGGAAGTAGCCGGGGAAGGCCTTGACGTGCAGCTCGGGCAACTCGTCGGCATGCCAGGGGCGCAGATCTTCGACGACGAAATCGAACTCGCCGGGCTCGGCGGGGGTGCGTGAAGCGCCAGCAGCGGGTGCTGCCGCGGTGATGGTCGATCCCTCCGCTGCAGCGGATGACGGAATTGGCGCGCTGGCAGGCATCGCAGCGGGAGCAGTGTTCAACGCGTGCTGCGCGGCGCCGTTCGTGGCCGACGCGCCAAGCGGCGTTGCGGCGAGGAATTCCGACAGGTCATCGAGCGTCGGGTGATCGAAAACCAGCGTGGCAGGAAGCGATCGCCCGGAGGCCTTGCGCAGCGCGCCAACCAGTTCAATCGCCAACAGCGAGTCGAGCCCTTGTTCGGTCAACGGTTGATCAAACGCAAGCGCCTGCTGCCCATCGACGCCGAGCACCTTGCCCGCCTCTTGAGCGATTAATTGCCTCCACCAGTCGCGATCGTGGCTGGCGCCGACTGCTGGTGCGGCGACAGTGACACGCTCGGCAACGGCAGTTGCGGTAGCCGCTGATGACGTAGACGCCGCGGGCGTGGTCACCCGTTCGCTTGGCGGTGCAGAGGACGCGGCAGCCGCGGCAGAGGTTGCCGGCGCCGTCGCGGCCAGGTGCGCGGCCAACGCGTCGATCGTCGGATGATCGAACACCAACGTGGCCGGCAGCCCTCGACCGGTCGCCTTGCGGAGCGCTCCCACCAGTTCGATCGCCAAGAGCGAGTCGAGTCCCATATCAACCAGAGGGCGAGCCGTATCGATCGGGCCGCCGGCGTCGAGGCCGAGCACCTTGGCCGTCTCGCGCGTCACCAGGCCGAGCGAATCGGTTGGCGACGTCGCCGCGGCAATCGTGGCGGCCAAGGGAGTCGCTGGCTGCGGCGCTCGGGATGGCGCAGCGGTCGGCGCCATGGCCGGTTCCCTTGCCGGAGCCTGTCGAACCGGCGTTGCTGACGCCTGCTCTGTGGTCGCAAGGAACGCCGCCAGCGCGTCGACCGTGGGATAGTCGAACACCAGCGCCGCGGGCAGATTGCGGCCGGTCAGCTTGCGCAAAGCGCCGACCAACTCGATCGCCAAGAGCGAGTCGAGCCCTTGCTCGGTGAGTGGTTGATCGCTGGCCAACTGCTTGCCTGCGTCTGTCCCCAGGACGCGCGTGGCGGCTGCCAAGATCGCGGCGTGCCAACCTTCGCGCGGGCTGGCAGCGGCTGCCGCATTGCTGATCGTGGGTGATGCCGCTTCCCGCGTCGCCGTCGCGCTCGCGGTTTGACTCACCGCGCCGCGATCGCGGCGCGCGGCGCTCGCACGGCTGCTGGCCGCCAGCTCGCGCAACATCGCAGGCTCTTCGCCCGGAGCGCTATGTGACAAGAACTTTGCCCAGTCGACGGGGAGCACGGCGACGTCGGCCTCGGGCTGATCGAGCAATCGGCCAAGTGCCGCGAGACCATCCTGTGGCGTGATCAATTCGATGCCGGCCGCGGCGAAGCGGCGCTTGCCCGCCTCGCCCAAGCCGGCGGCCATGCCCGCCTCGGCCCAAGGGCCCCAGGCGATGCTCGTGGCCGGCAGCCCACGCGCGTGCCGATCGGCGGCCAGCGCATCGAGCAGCGAATTAGCCGCGGCGTAGTTGCCTTGTCCGGCCGAGCCGAGCCAGGCTGCCAGTGAGGAGAACAATACGAAGAAATCGAGCGACGACGACTGCGTGGCCTGATCGAGGTTCCAAGCGCCGGCAACCTTGGGGGCGAACACCCGCGCGAATCGTTCGGCCGTTTGACCGACGAGCACTCCGTCGTCGAGCACGCCCGCAGCATGGATAACGCCGGCCAGCGGCGCGGCCGAGGCATTGATCTCGGTTACTAGCGCCTTGATCTCGGCGAGGTTAGCCGCGTCGACCTGGCACGTCCGAACACGAACGCCACGCTGCTGGAGCGCGGCGATCTGCATGGCCGCGCTCTCATTCGGCGGTCGTCGGCTCATGAGCACCAGGTCACGCGCCCCGCGATCGACGAGCCACTCGGCGATGCGGCGCCCCAGACCTCCGAGGCCACCGGTGATCAGGTACGTGGCGTCTCCGCGGATTTCAATCGGCTTGGAATCGCGCATCGCGCCGGTTGCGTTTGCAGTAATGCCGGCATTGCTCGCAGCATTCGGCACTGTCGGCATCGTCAGCACCACTTTGCCGATGTGCTTGGCCTGCGCCATGAAGCGGAAGCCGGCCACGGCATCGGCAAGTGGGAACTCACGACGTGGTGGCGCCTGCAGCCGACCTTCAGCCAACAGTTCCATTAGTTCGCGCGTTAGCTGGCCAACCAACTCGGGCTGTTGGTCGAACATCGCGTCGAGCGCGATCGTCGTGTAGTGCACGCCCGGCCGGAATTCGGCGACTTGCTCGGCGGTCCAAATGCCCGTCTTGCCGATCTCGATGAAGTGCCCGCCGGGGCGGACCAATTCCAGACTCTTGGGAATGTAGTCGCCCGCGAGCGAATTGATCACCACGTCGACGCCGGCCCCATCGGTCAGCCGGCGCACTTCATCGGCAAAGTCCAAGGTGCGCGACGGCAACACGTGCTGCACGCCAAGCGACTTGAGGTACTGGCGTTTCTCTTCGCTGCCGGCCGTGGCGAAGATCTCCGCGCCGGCGGCCAGCGCCATCTGCACGGCCGCCACGCCGACGCCGCCAGCCGCGGCGGGAATCAGGACGCGCTGCCCGGCCGAAAGCTGCGCGATGTGCTTGAGTCCGTAGAGGGCCGTCAGGAATGTGACCGGCACGGACGCGGCATCGGCAAAACTGAGCGATACTGGCTTGCGAACGGCCAGCGCCGCGCGCGTGATTGCGTACGTACTGAAGCAGCCGAACCCGGTCGCGACCACTTCGTCCCCCACGGCCGGCTGCGTCACACCGGGGCCAACGGCCGTGACCACGCCGGCACATTCCAAACCGGGATCGCCGGGGTCGCCCGGGTAGCGGCCCAAGGCGTTGAGCACGTCGCGGAAATTGAGCCCGGCGGCGCGCACTTCAATCTCGACCTGTCCAGCGGCCGGCGCCTGACGCGGCCGTGGGACGAGTTGCAGGTTGCCCAGCGTTCCCCGCTCAGGGATCGTCAACTGCACGGGCTCGTTCGTCGGCGCACCGCTGGCGGAAACCTGCGACGCGGAAGTTGGCGGCGCTGCCGAACCGCCACCACTCGAACGCAACGGCATCAATCGCTGGACAAACCGCCGACCGCCGCGAAACACGACCTGGTCCTCGCGATCTGTTGCCGAGAGCTCGGCTGCCAGTGCCTTAATTGCTTCACCGCCGGCAGCCGGATCGAGATCGACACGCACGCACGACAACTCGGGATGCTCGGTGGCGATCACCCGCCCCAGCCCCCACAAGCTCGAAGCGGCAAGATTCTGTACGGCTTCGGTCGGCGCGATGCTAGTCGCGCCGCGCGTTACGATCCGCAGTGGTGTCGGCGAAGTTCCCCCCGCGCGAACGAGCGACTGCACCAACTGCGTGACCAGGGCACAGTAGCTGGCGCTCGTGCTGGATAGTGTCGCGCCGTCGGGTTGGTGGACATCCGCGGAATTTGCCGATGCGCTGCCTCCGAGCATTGCGATCACGCCGAGCCGGCCGTTCGATTCACGAGCCTGGTCGATGGCGCTTTGCACGCGCCGCGCGAGCTCATCTGCATTGGCGGGAGTGATCGCGGCGGGCGTCGTGCCCTGCCCGGCTCCACTATCGAGACTCCAGCGTGCTTGCACGCAAGACTGGCCGCGGGAGATCAATTCGGCGGCCAACCCCGAAGCAGCGTCGGCGTCATCGGCCAATAGCAGCCAGGTTGTGCGCTGCGTTGACGTGGCGACGGGCGCGACGGCCGGCGCCTCGCGCCAGGCGGCCGTGTAGAGCCAACGATCGATGCCGGCGGTCGCCGGTGCGGCCTGCAACAAGGCATCGCGAGCGGCCCCCTTGAGACGCAGCCCGCGCATTTCGACGATGGGCCGGCCCGCGTCGTCGTAGAGCCAGAGATCGGCCGCCAGCACAGCCTGCCCGGGGCGCCCTTGCTCACGGAAGCGGGCCTGGCAAAAGGCCGGCACGCTCCATGATGGGCTCACGCGCAACGTTTCGACGCTGAACGGCACGTAAGTGGTGCCGAGCTTCGCGATCAGGATCTGGAAGCAGGCGTCGATCAAGCCAGGATGGAGGAGAAAGCCCTCTTGATCGGCGGCTGGTAGCCGAATGCGGCTGACCACATCCAGTTCGGCGAATGCCGTTTGATCGTTCCAATGAAAGCGCGGCCCGAGGTGAATCTCGCGCTCGCCCATGCGGCGATAGAACTGCTCGAGATTGAGCCGCTCGTGGGCCGCTTTTTCGATTGCGGTGAATGCCGCGCGATCGAGCGGCGCGGCTAGCTCGCCGGTCGGGCCGACGGCGACCTCCCCCTGAGCGTGCACGCGCCAGGCGCCGCGCCCCGAGTCGGCCGCGGCGTCATAACTTACCACCTTGAATTCGTGCCCGCCGTTCTGCGGATCGAGCAGCAATTGAATCGGCCGCACTTCGTCGGGAGCCAACACGACGGCCTGCGGAAAGAGCACGTCCGAGAGCGTGATCGCACCAGGTCCGAATTGCGCGCGGGCCGTGGCGATCAATCGCGATAGGTGACACGCGCCGGGAATCACCACCTTGTCGTAGACCCAATGATCTCCCAACAACGGGAGCGTGGCGACGCCGAGCTGTGACTCGAACTGCAGCGTCGCTAGCGGCGACCGCACACGCCGGCCAATGAGCGTTGCTTGCGGACTCGCACTGGAATCGGACGCGGAATCAAATGTCGCGGCGGCCGCGGGCAAAGCGCTAGCGATCGTAGCAGGCGACGCGGCTTCAGCGGCGCGTGCGTTTGGAAGTGTCGAACCGGCCGGCACATCGAGCCAGTAGCGCTCGTGCTGAAACGGATAGGTTGGTAGCGCCAACCGCGGCCGCGCACGATCGCGATAGAAACCACGCCAATCGACCGCCACGCCGAGCGCCCACAGCCGGGCGACCGCCTCGGCCAAGGCTCGCTCGCTGTCGACACCGGCCGACTGCGACGCGGCACTCGCCACCCAGCGTAGCGCGGCGTTGCTGTTGGTTTCGGTCGCGGCTGGGGCCGCTCCCAAAACGAGCGCCGTTTGAATACCCAGCTTGCCGAGCGATTCGCTGGCACTTGTCAACGCGCTCGCGGTACGCAGGCGTGCGAGCCAATCGTCGGCGTCGAATGTTGTCTCTTTGGGGCCCGGTCGCCCGCTGGCGGCCGACAGCCAGAGTGGTTGCGACTTGCCCATCTGCAACGGTTCTCCGCCTGGTGCGGCGGCCGCGCGAAAGGCGTTGTCTCCCACGTCGAACGCGACGGCCAATTGCAAACTCGTCCGCAGGTCGAGCGCGCCGGCCAGACAGGCCGCGGTCAATTCGCCGCGCCCTGCGCCGACGATCGCCGTCGGCTGCACGCCCCAGGAACGCCACAACTGAGCTAAGGCAAATCCAACTAGTAATCCGGCAACGCTCCCCAGCTCCGGACTTGGCGCTGGCTCTTTACCCATTAGCCAGAATCTCACGGGAGCGGCCAATCGCTCTTCAAGCATCCACAGGAACCGCTCGGCTGAGGCACGAAACGCTGCCTCGGTCCTGAAGAGTTCTGGCGCCGCCGTTAACAGTTCAGGGACGTTGTCGGGGATCAGCCAGGCGACTTTCGGCTGCGCCGCGCGCGATGCCTGGCCGCGAAACACGCCGGGCACTTCAGCCGGCGTCTCGGTCGCGGCATCGCGCGCTAGCTCCGCGACACGCGCCCGTAGTTCGTCGAGCGATTCGACCACCAGCGCCGCGCGCTGCCCTAGCGCCGCGCGACCGGCATTGGTGGTGAATGCCAGATCGGCCAGCGTGACATCGGGATGCGCGTCCAAGTACTTTCCATAGCGCGCCGCCAACTGGCCAAGCGCCGGCGCGGTTCGCGCGGAAAGGCAAACTAACTGATGTTTGCGCGGCGCGACCGCCTGGGGGCGCTTGGCAGACTCCGGCGCCTGCTCGAGCACGACAAAGGCGTTCGTGCCACCGATGCCCAGCGAATTCACGCCGGCGCGCCGAGGTTGCAACCGCGCAGGCCAGTCGGTCAGCGACAAATTCGCGTAGAACGGCGTCGTCGGAAAATCGATCCGCGGATTCGACTTCTCGAAGTGCAGCGTCGGCGGCAACTTGCCGTGATACACGGCCAGGGCCGCCTTGATCAGCCCGGCCACGCCCGCGGCCGCCTCGAGATGCCCGATGTTCGACTTGACCGAGCCAATCGCGCAGAAGCCTGTTTCCGAAGTGCTGCCGCGGAAGGCCTTGGTCATCGCGGAGACCTCGACAGGATCGCCCATCACGGTTGCCGTGCCGTGCGCTTCGACCAGGCCGAGCGTAGCCGGATCGCAATCGGACATAGCGAGCGCTTCGGCCATGGCTCCCATTTGGCCCGCTTCGCTGGTCGAAGTGAAGCTGAGCTTCGCGCCGCCGTCGTTGTTGACGGCCGAAGCTCGAACGACGGCGTAGATGTGATCGCCGGCCGCGAGCGCGTCGCTCAAGCGTTTGAGCGCGACCACCGCGGCGCCACTGCCGAAGAGCGTGCCACGCGCGCCGGCGTCGAACGTGCGGCAATGCCCGTCGGGCGAAACGATTCCCCCTTCGTCGAAGTGGTAGCCGACATAGTGCGGCACCCGCACCGTCGATCCGCCGGCCAGCGCCATGTCGCACTCGTGCGCCAGCAGACTCTGGCAAGCGACATGCACGGCCACGAGTGACGTGGAGCAGGCCGACTGCACGGTCATGCTCGGCCCACGCAAGTTGAGCTTGAAGCTGACGCGCGTCGCCAGATAGTCCTTATCGTTGGCGATGTGCTGCAGGCTGCCGGTGGCGCCATAAACGGCTTCGAGGTGTCGGGCCAGTGCGAATCCATAGCTGCTCACCAGCCCGCCGGCGCCGCCATAGACACCAACCGGCACATCGGTGTGCAGCGGATCGTAGCCGGCATCCTCGAGCGCCGCCCAGGCGGCCTCGAGAAACAGCCGATGCTGCGGGTCCATGAGCCGGGCCTCGCGCGGCGTGTAGTCGAACAGCGCCGCGTCAAAGCCCTCGACGTCGTCGAGCACGGGGCTCGCCTTGACGTAGGTTGGATCGGCCAGCGTCGCTTCGTCGACGCCTGCGGCGCGCAGCTCTTCATCGCTGAAGCGGCGAACTGATTCGACGCCGCGGCAGAGGTTTTCCCAGAACTCGGTGATCGAGCCGGCGCCGGGGAAACGACCGGCCATGCCGACGATCGCGATTCCCTGCGCGGCACGTTCACTCGCCACGGGGCCGTTGGTCTGCATGCAGGCTTAACCCTCGCTCTGGGCGTCCTGCGAGGCAGGCGCGCCGCGGCGGGCGGCCGCCCGCTGGCGGCTGGCGTCGAGCGAGGGCTCGGCCGCGGATGCCGTTTCGCCAGACAGGGCACGGCGATACGCGTCGGTCAAATCACCGACCGTGCGAATGTCGGTGATGGCCACGAGCTGCGCGAAGGGGTCGACTTCGAGCTCGACTTCGAGCACCGCCACGATCTTGGCGACGTCGAGCGATTCGAGCCCGAGATCCGCCGTCAGTCGCTGGTGATTCTCGATCGCCGGGGCCGGTTGCCCCTTCTGCTCGATAATACGCTTCACGACAAACGGGACGATCTTCTCGGCATTCTGCATGAAAGGGCTTCCTCTCGATTTGCGGGCCGGCGATCTCGAGCGCCACGGTCCTGCTGACAAGCTGCTGAAGTTGTGAACTGGCGAAAGCAACGAGCGGTCCGCTTCACAATCTCGAAACGCCGCTTGCCCCGTTAGCCTTGATGCCCCCCGGCCAGCGCGCTAAGGAACGGCCGCGGAATAACTTCCAGATTTCTTTTCCCCCTCACCCTACCCTCTCCCGCGAGGGGAGAGGGGATAACGGAAAAGTTATTTCGCGGCCGTTCCTAACAGGTGATTCCTCCGTCGACCACGATCGTCTGCCCGGTAATGAAACGCGATTGCGGGCTCATCATGAACGCCACGACGTCGACGATGTCGTCGATGGTCGCCAAGCGCCCCAGCGGCGTACGGCGTTTGATGCGGCCCTTCTGCTCCTCGGTCAACTCGCCGACCATGTCGCTTTCGAAGTAACCCGGCGCCACGGTGTTGACGCGAATGCCGCTGGTGCCCAGCTCTTTGGCCAGGCTGCGCGCCA
This sequence comes from uncultured Planctomycetaceae bacterium, assembly GCA_964495375.1. Classification (GTDB taxonomy): domain Bacteria; phylum Planctomycetota; class Planctomycetia; order Pirellulales; family JAEUIK01; genus JAIESQ01. The sequence goes on from CAZBWM010000026.1 coordinate 10,644, forward strand.
TGCCGTCGAGAGCCGCCTTCGTCGCGCTATAAACCGCCACCCCCTTGTGGCCACGTAGTGCGTTGACCGACGAAATGCTGAGGATGTTGCCGCGCCCCTGCGTGAGCATGATCTTCGAGCAGGCCTGAATCAAGAAAATCGCGGCCGACAGATTGACCGCCAAGGCGCGCTGGATCTCCTCGGCCCGCGTCATCGTCAGCAAACCGTCGAGCCCGACGCCGGCATTGTTCACGAGCACGTCGATCGCGCCGAAGCGTTTGGCGGTCGCCAGCGCGAACTTCTTGAGTGCGGCCGGATCGGCGCCATCGACAGCTTCCCACCAGAATCGTTCGCCGGCCGGATCGCTGGCCCGCAGGTCTTCGATGGCCGGCGAACTGGAGCGGCTAAACGTGGAGACAGCCATGCCGTCGGCCAGGGCGCGCCGCACGATGCCGAGCCCCAGGCCACGGCTGCCGCCGCTGACGAGCACGACCTGACGAGATTCAGTTACGGTCAAGGGGAGCCTCCCGAACGCGTTTGGCTGCTTTGGAACGGATCTTTTTGAAACGAGCGTTGTGATGATCGTCTTCGTCGACTTCGATCATCATGGGCACCTTGTACGGCTCGAGCTTATCGCGGCAGAAGGACTGCACGCGATCCATGATCTCGAACCGATCCTCGGGCTCAATCAAGCTCACCGTGGCTACGACGATGTGCCCCATCACGGCGTTGGGTTTCCCCCACACCGTAACTTCGCGGATGTTCGGCACCCGCAACAGCACGCTCTCAACCTCGGCCGGATGCACCTTTTCGCCACCGACGTTAATAATCTCGGAGAGTCGACCGCGGATACGTAGCCACTCGCCATCGACATCGACCGCGTCCCCTGTATTGAACCAGCCGTCGGCATCGAAAGGGGACGGCGCGTTCAAATACCCGAGCATGGCGTAGCGTGCGCGAATCCAGAGGATACCGTCGACGATCTTGGTCTCGTAGCCCTCGCCCCCGACCTTCACCCACAAGCTGCTCGAATCGCGCGACTGCGTCTGCAGGATTCCCAGCTCGGATAGCCCGTACGTCTGCTTGAGCTTCACGCCTGGAAACGTCCGGTTCAGGCTCTTGAGCGTGCTCTCGGGCATCGGCTCGGTGCCGTAGCTGATCAGCTCGAGCGAGGCGAGATCGTATTCTTTGTACACGCCCGAGATCAGCAGCATATTGAGAAAAGTGGGCGTGGTGGGGAGCAATTGCACCTGGTGCGCGGCGATCGCTTCGCAAACGGCGCGGGGCGTGCGCTCGGCAATTGAAACCAGCGCGCCGCCGTCGCACAGAATGTGGAACAGCGTGTTGATACCGCCGATGTGATCGAGCTTCATGAAGATCAGGGTGCGAAACGATTTGCGGCGCTTCTCAAAGCGCTCAAGCAACCGCGCGAAGCTCAACAGCGTCCCCTTGCTTTCGCCGGTAGACCCCGATGTGAATAGGATCAGGCCCGGCTCGCCCGCCGCGCGAAGTTGCTCGATCAAAGCGTGGCGATCCTCCGCGGTACGGCGCTCGAACACGTGGCTGCCATCTTCGGCCACGCGCAACACCGCATCGACGCGCGCGATTTCGAACGAGCGTTCGTGCCGCGCGGCCGAATCATTCGTCAGCGGCACCAGCAAGTTGCGATTGAGAATCAGCGCCAGCACCAGGCTGGCGGTGCAGGGTGAATACTCACCCACGATCGCCACGCATTCGCCCGGGGCAATCCCGAGTTGGGCGATCTCGGCTTGCCAGCGCTCGGTCTCGGCCACGAGCGCGCTGTAGGAACTCGACCCGCCATGGCCGATCATCGCCGGCTGATCGCCGAATTCGCGCAGTCGATCGAGAAGCCAAGCGGCCATGAGCGGTCTTGCGGATGGTCAACAATAGGAACCGCGACTGTGGCCGGCGCGCACCTTCTTCGCTAGCTGGTTCCCGCCTGCCCAAGCGTTTCCGTCGCAGACCACCCTGCTAAGCCCGCTGAATTGCGATGCGGAAACCGCGGAAATACCGCTGCGAATCGGGGCTGCCCGCAGACCCCCTGGAAATGACGTAACTGATTCTAACCATGAGCACTTACTAACGAAACAATCAGCTTGCTAAAAAATTCGGTGTGCGATTTGTCGCTCAACGGGCGGCTTCCTTGTCTCTCGGGCCGGATCTGCCGGGCTCGTCGGCGAAGCTTAGGAACGGCCGAGAAAAAACTTCCAGTTTTCTTAGCCCCCTCACCCTGCCCTCTCCCGCGAGGGGAGAGGGAGTAATGGAGAAGTTATTTCTCGGCCGCTCCTTAGCTGGACGCACGAGTGAAGCGCTAACTTAGGTCGAATACACAGTTCGCTACTTCCATTCGCCGGCCCTGGACCGCGGTTGTTACAAAACCTGTCTTGACCCTCGCGACGTGGCTGGCTATCGTCCCCCCCGCAACTTTTCTCCACGCGGATTCCCGGCTTGTTTTGTATCGTGTCGCCGCACTAAGTGCGGCTACGTTGGCCCAGGACGGGTCGACGCGTAAGTCAGGCTGAAGGCCTCCTGAGGTCGCATGGAACGTCGTCTGGCCTTATTGATGATTGCCGCCCTCTTCGCCGGGGGGTGTGGCGCTATGTCTTTGCGGTCGCAAAGCCCCGAAGACGACGAATTATTGGCAGCGGCCGTCGATACCGAGTTGGTCGGAGATTTGGCCGTTCCCGATGGCATGCAGCCCGTCGCGGTCGAAGCCATTGCCTTGGTCACCGGCTTGCCGGCGACCGGTAGCGATCCGCCACCGTCCCCCGAACGTGCTGCCCTGCTCGACGAAATGCAAAAACGGGGCGTCCTGCAACCCAACCAGGTGCTGGCTTCGCCCACCACATCGTTGGTGCTGGTCCGTGGCTTCTTGCGTCCCGGAATCCAGAAGGGTGATCATTTCGACGTTGAGGTTCGCGTCCCCTCGCAGAGCGAAACCACGAGCCTGCGCGATGGGTTCCTGATGCAAACTCGCCTCAGCGAGATGATGGCGATCTCCACGCAACTGCACTCGGGCCATTTGCTCGCCTTGGCCGAGGGGCCGGTGCTCGTTGATCCGCTGGAAGGGGACCAATCGGAGAGCAACACCCGCCAGAATCGGGGACGCGTGCTGGGGGGTGGTATCTGCTTGAAGGACCGGCCGCTCCGGCTGGTTCTGCGACCCGAACACCGATCGGTTCGCAACAGCAGCGTCGTCGGCATCGCGCTCAACAAACGCTTTCACACCTTCGTGAAAGGGGTCAAGAACGGCGTCGCCACGCCCAAAACCGACGAATTCGTCAATCTCGTCGTACACCCCCGCTACAAAGACAATGTCGCCCGCTACATGCAGGTGCTACGTTCCGTGGCCCTGCACGAAACGGCGCCCAAGCGCATGGCGCGGCTGAAACTGCTCGAACGCCAGTTGCTCGACCCGGTGTCGGCCGACTCCGCGGCTTTGAAGCTCGAAGCCATCGGCAAGGAAGGGATCGATACGCTGCTCGTCGGCCTCGAAGCCAACGACCCGCTGGTGCGCTTTTATGCGGCCGAGGCCTTGGCCTATCTCGACGATGAGCGCGCGGTCCCGGCTTTGGCGGATGCCGCTCGCGACGAGCCGGCTTTCCGCGTCTTCGCGTTGGCTGCCCTCGGTGCCATGGACAATCTCTCGGCGCGCGATGCCTTGGTGAGCATGCTCGAACTCCCCAGTGCCGAAACGCGCTACGGCGCCTTCCGAGCACTGTGGGCGATGAATCCCCGCGATCCACTGGTGCTCAGCGATTCGCTCAGCGATCAGTTCAGCTATCACGTGCTGTCGGTCGCTGGCCCGCCGATGATTCACGTCACCCGCAGCCATCGCCCCGAAATGGTAATCTTCGGCAAGGGGCAACGGCTCAAGACGCCGATCGTGCTCGAAGCCAGCAACCGGATCATGATCAATGGTCGCTCCGACAGCGAGGTGACGATCAGCAAGTTCGCGGTGGGCGAGCAAGATCAGCAGCGGGTGGTCAGCGCCGATCTCGACGAGATCATTCGCGCGATCGTCGAACTCGGCGGCACCTACCCCGACCTCGTACACGCCCTGCAGCAGGCCAAGGCCCAGAAGGCTCTCACCGGCCGCCTGGAAGTCGATGCCATCCCGCAACCAGGTCGCGCCTACGACGTCGATCTATCGCCCGACGAAGAAGGGGATGAGGACACTGTCGACGACAAGCCCGGACGGCCGGTCGTCTCGAACCCGACTCCAGAGCTCTTTTCGACCAAGCTCTCAAAAACCGACGCTCCCGATCGCTCGGACGAGATTATCGGCGACCGCCCAGCCAAGATCACTGGCCGGGACCGCGAAAAAGCCAGTAAAGCTGGTGCGAAAGCCACCGGCGCCAAGGCCCGGAAAGGCTCGAAACAGGCCAAGCCTTCGAGCCGGACAGCGAGTAGAATAAAAGGTCGCTGAGGTTCGCCTGAGAACCTGGCGGATCGCGGTCGCCGGATCGTCTGGGGCGCTCCAGACCGCTTTCGGCCTGGCGCTGCTCGCGATCGTCTCACCCACCGCGCTCCCCGCGAACATTCTCCACGCTCCCCCTCCTTCGGCCGGTCATGCTCAAAGCGCTCGAACTCGTCGGCTTCAAAAGCTTCGCCGATAAGACTCGGTTCGAGTTTCCTGCCGGCATCACGGCCATCGTCGGCCCCAACGGCTCGGGCAAGTCGAATGTCGTTGACGCCATCAAGTGGGTGCTCGGCGAGCAAAGCGTTAAGACCCTGCGCGGCAAGGAGATGGTCGACGTCATCTTCAATGGGTCGGGTTCGCGACCACCGCTGAATTCCGCCGAAACGACGCTCGTCTTCGATAACTCCGACGGCCTGCTGCCAATTGACACACCCGAGGTGCACATTGGCCGGCGCGTCTATCGCAGCGGCGAAGGTGAGTACCTCATCAACCGCCAGCCCTGCCGACTGAAGGATGTGCGCGAGCTGTTCTCAGGCACCGGAGCGGCCACCGAAGCTTACAGCGTCATCGAGCAGGGCAAAGTCGACATTCTGCTGCAATCGTCGCCTCGCGATCGGCGAATCATTTTCGAAGAGGCGGCCGGCATCAGCCGCTTCAAAGCCAAGAAACTCGAATCGCTACGACGGCTCGAGCGCGTCGAGCAGAATTTGCTCCGCCTGGCCGACATCGTCGAAGAGGTCGAAAACCAGCTCCGACACGTCCGCAAGCAGGCCGCCAAGGCGCAGCGCTATCGCCAATACAGCGAGCGGTTGCAATCACTGCGCACGCATGTCGGCCTGACCGACTGGCGGCAGCTCGGCGCGCGGCTCGCCGCGCTGGAGACCGAACAAACGGCCCTGCGCGATGGTCTTACGCAGCGTCGCGAGGAAGCCCAGGCCGGCGAAGAGCGCTCGCGGAACATCGATGCCGAGCTGGCGGCCACGCTATCGACCACGCGCCAATGCGAAGCGACCCTGGCTGACAACCGCGAGCGCACCGCCGCTCACGAGACCACGATCGAGCACGAGCACGCCCGACTGCGCGATCTCGAACAGGAACAAGCGCGGCACCGCGAGCAGTTCTTCACTCTGTCGGCGCGGGCGGGTGACTTGCGGCATCACTGGCACGAGACGGCCAATGTCGCGGCCACGGCCGAAACCGAACACTCGGCCTGTCAGCGGCAATGGCTCGACACGCAAACGACCCTGCGCGAGCTCTCGCAACGGCTCGAGCAGGTACGTCGCGACAACGAGCGCCGCCGCCAGGCGCACATGGACTTGCTCAAGGCCGCCGCCGCCGCCGGTCAGGCGATCACCGCCCGGCAAGAGCAGTTGACGCACGCGGCCGCCAATCTCGAGCGCAGCCAGCAGGAACGAGTCACTTTCGACACACAGTGCCAGGCGATTGCCGTCGAGCGACAAACAGCCCAGCGCGAACTCGAGAAGCTGGTGCGCGACGAAGAACAATCCCAGCGTCGCCGTCAGGCCACCGAGCGCCAGTTGGCCGACGCGCGCCAACGGCTCGGCGCCGCGCTTGAGTCGCTAGCCGATACGCGCGCTCGCCAGCGCGGCATGACCGAACGCGCCACCTTGCTCGGCGAACTGATCGAGCGTTTCGAAGGGGTCGGCGTCGCAGGGCAGGAAGTTCTCTTGCGATCGCGCGAAGCCACTTCCGGCCCTTTGCAGCAAGTCAGCGGGCTGGTCGCCGATCTGGTGCACGTCAACGTCGAAATGGCGCCCTTGGTCGACCTGGCGCTCGGTCCGTTGGCCCAGCATCTCGTCGTCGCTGGAACCATTCGCCCGATTATGGCCTGGCTCGAACAAGAGCGGCCGCAGTTGGCAGGCCGACTCGAACTGCTGCCGCTTGATCTCGAACGTCCGCCGCTCTTGGTCGATGAGCTCGATCTTACCGATCAGCCGGGCGTGCTCGGCCGGGCCGATCGTTTCGTCGAGAGCGCCGCCGAACACTCCAACTTGGTGCGCCGGCTGTTGGACCGCACCTGGTTTGTCGATTCGCTCGATACGGCCCTCGGCCTGGCGACTTCGATCGGGCGTGGGCTGCAGTTTGTCACCTCCGCGGGGGACGTGATCACGGCCGACGGCGCGATCTCGGTCGGGCCGCGCGTGGCGGCTTCCGGTTTGGTTTCGCGGCGCAGCGAGCTGCGGGCCCTGCGCGAGCAACTTGCGACGCTGGAAACCGAGATCGCTGCCGACGAAAAATCGCTCGAATTGCTCGAAGTCGAGCTCCGCGAACAGGAACAGCGGCTGGCCGCGCAAGTGGCCGAATTGGCCCAGGCACACGATCGACAAGCGGCGCAGCAGAGCCACGTCGCCCATCTCGATGCACGACGCGCGGAGCTGCTGGCCCAGCAAGAGGCCAGCTCGCGGCGCGAAGCGGCCGCCGCCGCGCAACAAGCCGCCGCCGGCACTGCCCTGGCCGCCGAGCGCGAAGCGCTACGGCGTATCGAAGAACATCTCGCCGATCGCGAAGCGCAGATCGCCACGGCCAGTCGCGAGATCGACGACCTCGACGCCCGCCGGCAAACCGTGGCCGAGCAAACCACGGCCGTCCAGGTGCAATTGGCCAAGAGCGAAGAACGCCTGGCAAACTTGCGCCGTCAGCTCGATCAGTTGCGCGCCGATCAGGAAGAACGCACCCGGGCCTTGGCCGATCGCCACGAGCAGCTCGCTCGTTCGCTCGCCCGGGCGCGGCAAGCGGAAGCCAACATCCTGCGCTGCGAGAGCGTGCTGGCCGAACTTTACCTGGCGCGCGAAGCGCTGGTTGCCGAACAGGCCGGCCTCGCCACGCGCGCCACCGAATTGGCCGATGAGCGGGCCCAGGTCGCGCGGCACGTTCACCAACTGCGGGCTCAGGTGACCGAGCAGGAAGACGAGCTCCACCGCCGCGAATTGGCCGCCAGCGAACTACGGCTCGAACGCACCACGCTGGCTAGCCGCCTGCGAGAAGACTACGGCATCGAGCTGGCCGAACTGGCCGACGCGCCGGAGATCGACGCCGAGCGCGACGCGATCGAGGAGGAAATTGTCGACTTGCGTCGCAAGCTGGCCCAGCTCGGCGGCGTCAACCTCGAAGCGCTCGACGAGCTGACGGAGCTAGAGCGCCGTCACCAATCGCTGTCGGGGCAGCATCAAGACCTATCGAAGGCCAAGGGCGCGCTCGAACAGATCATCGGCCGCATCAATGCCGACAGCCGCCGATTGCTGGCCGAAACGCTGGAGACCGTTCGCGGCCACTTCCAGGGCCTGTTCCGTAAACTGTTCGGCGGTGGTCAGGCCGACATCGTGCTCGACCCCGAGGCCGACATTCTCGAAAGCGGTATCGAGATCATCGCCCGACCGCCAGGCAAAGAGCCGCGCAACATCTCGTTGTTGAGCGGCGGCGAGAAAACGCTCACTTGCGTGGCGCTGCTGCTGGCGATTTTCCGCAGCCGGCCCAGTCCGTTCTGCGTGCTCGACGAAGTCGACGCCGCGCTCGACGAAGCGAACATCGAGCGGTTCACAGGAGTGCTGCGCGAGTTCTTGACCTGGACACAGTTCATCATCGTCTCGCACTCGAAGAAGACGATGACTTGCGCACGTACGCTGTACGGTGTCACCATGCAGGAGTCGGGCGTGTCGAAGCGCGTGGCCGTGCGGTTCGACGACGTCAGCGAGACGGGGGAGATCCTCACTCCGCCGAACCGTGGCGACGAAGATGCCACCGCCGCGGCGGACACCGCCGACGATTCGGACGAAACCCAGGCGGCGTAGGCTGCTACCCGTTGGCGTGCTTTTCACGAAGCTGAAGTGGGCGCCATTTCGCGCGCATTCGTGCACATGCATGGTGTCAAGATCATCGCGATCACTTGAAGTGCCTCAGTGGCCACGCTCGTCCCCCGGCAACGTGTGCCCATCGCAGGTGAAGGTCAGCTTCTTTCGTCAACGATGACACGCTGGAAGCAGGATAACCGTCTAGCTTCGAGAGTGGAGAGTTTGATCGGAAAAGGGTCGATGACCCCAATACGATTTGAATTCACTCGCAGCAAAAATATCGTCACTCAGATTGATTAGTGTTGGGCCAAAAGAGCGCGGCGTATACGCATCCGTCCATGCCAGAATTCTGCCGGACGAAAGCAAGAGCTCCACGCCTAGAATTTGGTCGGAGCAAAGAACTTCTTCAATTCGCTCTCCTTGGCCAAAATCCCCCTGGGTTGAATAGGTCGCAATGGCACTCTCTCGATCTAAGAGATCAATGCACGGCAACGGTTGTTGCGCCTCACAATCATCAACGTCGTCGAGCATAAACGCCAAATCGTTGTCGAGTCTTACGATCAGATGACAGACTCGGAGGTGTTGTCCAACCTCAAGCCAGGGAGTCTGCAAGACGTCTCGAATCGAGCGCCCAACAATATCGTCGCGACCTAATAGCTGCACGGTCGTTTCACATTCTCTTGGTGAACGCATGGGTTGCGCTACGCCATCCCCTGCTTCATGAACTTCAGGGCGTCGGCCGCCAACTGCTCTTCGGTGTCGTACATCCGCCGCCAGATCTTGGTCGCCGCCGCGATCGCCGGTAGCGCCAGGCCGAACGCTTCGACCGTCAGCCAACCGTCGTACTTCACTTCTTTGAGCGTGGCGAACGTCGCCGGCCAATCGACGAGCCCCTTGCCCGGCGTGCTGCGGTCGTTCTCCGAAATGTGCACGTGCGCCAACTGCGGGGCCGCCGTGCGGATGGCGGCCGGCACGTTCTTCTCCTCGATGTTGGCGTGGAACGTGTCGTACATCATCCGGCAGCTCGGGTGATTCACTTCGCGGACGAATCGCGACGTGTCGACCGCCGAATTCAAGAGGTAGCACTCGAAGCGATTCAGGTACTCGACCGCCAACGTCACGTGGCATCGCGCGGCGTGCTCGGCGACTTCCCGCATGCTGTCGACGGCGGCCTTCCATTCGTCGGCTGTCGGCCCCGCGCCGCTGAAGAAGCCCAGCGCCGAGTGATAGGGCCCCACCAGCACGCCGATGCCTGCCGCCTGGCAGCAATCGATCGCCTGCTTGTTGGCGGCCACGCCGGCTGCCCGCACCTTGGCGTCGAGGCTGGCCGGGTTGTTTTCCACACCGCGGATGGTGACGGCCGTGCGCTCGAGCCCCAGTTGATCGAACCGTTTGCCCCACTTGCCACAAGCATCAACGTCGTAGGCGAACAGCGGCAGCTCGACCCCGTCGTAGCCCATCCGCTTCAGGCTTTCGAGCGTCGGCAAATGCGACTCGCTGAGCGAATCGGTCCACAACAGCAGGTTCATTCCATACTTCATCGCTTGTTCTCCGCTTTATTCATCGCTGCGCCAGTCGCGTCTTGCAGCCGAATCACAGTCGCCTCGCGCGGCCGCGTCAACAGCTCGGTTCGCCGCTCATAGACCCACGGTCGGGCTTGGGCAATCGCACTGGCAAATTCGTCGGGCAGTGTCGCCAACCCCACGCGCCTTAATACTTGATTCAATCGCCAGCACAGTTTGGCATCGGCCGAGTAGTCCGACAAGAACCGCTCACGCAGAAAGAGCGGAATCAGCCTCGCCAGCCTCTCGGTCGGCCGGCTGGCCATGCGATTGACCGCCGCCTGGATCAGTTCCGGATCGACCTCGCCCAGCGCCTGGTAGTAGCGCTGGATCAAGCCGGGCACTTCGGCGGCCAGCGACGCGTCGAGCAACAGTTCGACCAGCACATGCCCAAGAAAATGGGGGCGGAAACCGGCGTCCGGCGGCAAGGCGTCGCGCACCAGCACGGTCAGCCGCCAGTGCAGCTCAGTGAACGCATCGGACCGGTGAAACCAGTCGTCGTCGGCATGATGTTGCATCACGCCTGCGGCAATGGCGGCCACGCGCGGGTCGGCATCGGCCACGTGCGGCTCCGCCTGGCGGCTCCGCACGCGCACGCGCCGATCGACGACACCCAACCAGTCGGGCAGCGCCGTGCCGGCCGCAAAGTAAGGGTCGTGCAGAAAGTCGCAAGCATGCGCCAGGTAGTTCATCGTCTTCTAATGTAGCGGCTGCATCGCTCGGTTCCGAACGCGCCGAAATCGCACGTTGCGCCCTGGCATTTGCTTGCCTCGATTCGGAGTTTGAGCGACACTGTCGACATCCGCATACCTGCTCACTCTCCGCTTCCGCTACCTTCACACTCCGTTCCAATCTGGCCCCCGTTTGGTGACCTTGTGATTCACCCCAGTCGTTTCGCCATGAAATCGGCGACCCTTGGCCTGGCCCTGGCATGTCTCTTAGTCGCCGCGCCCGAGCTTGCTCGTGCTCAGGAGTGGACCCGCTTCCGCGGCCCTAATGGTTCCGGAGTAAGCGAAGCGGCAAACATCCCGGCCACCTGGACCGATAAGGACTACAACTGGAAAGTCAAACTGCCCGGCATCGGTCATTCCAGCCCGGTGATCTGGAAGGACAAGGTCTTCCTGACCAGCGCCGACAACGATACCGCGCTGCGCCACGTGCTGGCCGTGAGCACCGCCAACGGCCACACGCTGTGGGAGCGCACCTACGCGTCGAGCACGCACACCAAGCACACGCTCAACAGCTTTGCCAGCCCGACGCCGACGGTCGACGACGAGCGCGCGTACTTTGTCTGGTCGAGCCCCGAAGAGTACAGCGTGCGCGCCCTGACACACGACGGCCAGGAGGTCTGGCACCGCTCGCTAGGCCCATTTGTCAGCCAGCACAGCAGCGGCACCTCGCCGATCATCTTTGGCGACATGCTAATCCTCAACAACGATCAGGATGGCGTGAGTTTTCTCGTGGCACTCAACCGCCGCACCGGCGAGCCGGTCTGGCAAACGCCGCGCAACAGCACCGCCGTGGCCTACTCCACGCCGTGTGTCTATGAGCCGGCCGGCGCCCCGGCGGAGTTGATCTTTAACTCTGGCGCGCATGGCATCACCAGCATCGACCCCGCCAACGGCGCCAAGAATTGGGAGATTGGCGTCTTCGACAAGCGCTCGGTCAGCTCACCCGTGATTGCGGCGGGCTTGATTTTCGGCAGTTGCGGATCCGGCGGCGGTGGCAACTACGTCGTCGCGGTTCGTCCTGGCAAAGCCGACGGCAGCGTGCAGCCCGAGATCGCCTACAAGGTGACCAAGTCGGCCCCCTATGTGCCAACGCTCGTGGCCAAAAACGATTTGGCCTTCTTGTGGAGCGAGCAGGGGGTGGTCACCTGCCTGGATGCTGATTCAGGCGATGTCCTTTGGCAGAAACGGGCTGGCGGCAATTACTACGGCTCGCCGATCTGCATCGCCGATCGCTTGTTTTGCATCTCGACTGATGGTGAAGTTGTGGTGCTGGCGGCTGCTCCCGAGTTTGCCGAGCTTGGCCGTAACCAGCTTGGCGAAGGGAGCCACAGCACGCCGGCCGTGGCTGATGGCGTGCTCTACCTACGCACTTTCTCGCACTTGTTCTCGCTGGGGAAGAAGACCAGCGGCTGAACGATTCGTTAGCCGCGGAGCTTGCTCCGCGCGCTAGCTCGTTGGGCGCCGAGCACCTCACCAGATCGTCAGCGACTCTTCAAACAGCCGCGCGAGATCGTCTTCGCTGGCCGGGCGCGGTGAGAGCTTCGTCACCCGGTGCTGCGGCAGCGTACCGGCCACCAGCGCCGGAATATCGGCTCGCGTGTAACCCAGCGCCGCCAGTCCATTGGGGAGATTGAAGAACCGCATCATTCCGATCAGTCGATCGGCCAAGATCTGCCCGGCATCGTCCGGTTTGACTCGCGAAATGTCCGAACCTAGCGCCTCGGCCGCCTGCAGGTGCCTCTGGGGGCAAGCCGGCGCGGTGAATCGGAAGACGGCCGGCGCCGACAAGATCACCGACACGCCGTGCGGCACCATCGCGTGATCGACCTCGTATCCCGGCGGGTGATACTTCTTCACGAGCCCCGAAATCGGATACGACATGCCGTGCGGCAGGTGAACTCCGGCGTTGCCGAAACCGATGCCAGCATAGGCCGCGGCCAGCAGCATTTGCCCGCGGGCCTCGTCGTCGCTGGGGTCGGAGACAGCCCGCGGCAGGTAGCTTGCCACCATCCGCAGGGCCGCCAGTGACCACAGGTCGCTCACCGGGTTCGAGCCCTGATAGGCGGGCCGCAACAGCGGGCGCTCGGGCTTCGGCCGCGTGTCAAACGGGATCGCCGTGTACGACTCGATCGCATGACAGAGCACGTCGAAACCAGTCGCGATGGCCACGGCCGCTGGCAAGGTGCGCGTGTTGTCCGAGTCGACGATCCCCAGCGCGGGCCGCAACCGCCGATGCGAGATGCCGGTCTTGGCCTTCATCTTCACGAAGTCGAAGATCGCGACGCCGGTCGTTTCGCTACCGGTGCCGGCTGTCGTCGGGATCGCGATCAGCGGCTTGAGCGGTCCCGGCACAGGCTTGCCGCGCCCGATCGGCGGATTCACGTAGTCGAGAAAGTCGGCCGGATACTTGGCATACAAGTTGGCGGCCTTCGCGGTGTCGATCGTGGAGCCGCCGCCGACGGCCACGTAGGCATCAAAATCGCCGGCTGCCGCCACGGCGATCGCCGCTGCAAACGACTCATCGGTAGGCTCGACACGCACCTGGTCGAACAGCACGTACTCGATCCGCTCGCGCTCGAGCGACTCCCGCACCGTGGCCACCGGCTGCAGCCGGGCCATCTGCGGATCGGTCACCAGCAGCACACGCCGCGCGCCGTGGTCGGCCAGATCCATCCCCACTTCGCGCGTGGTCCCTTGCCCGAAACGGATGTTCGAAGTCGAAAGCTCAAAAGCGGTATCGCGGTCGGTCATAACAACTACTGTACTTTGTCTGGGTAGAAATGGGCTAGAATAGAAATGATGAGCCAAGTCCCTTTGCAGCCGATCTCCTGGGAAAGAATGGTGCGTGCCGTGGAAAAGGTGCGGGAAAGGCTGCTGCGCGCCACGGATGCTCTCGACGCGGCGGGCGTCCCGTATGCCGTGGCCGGCGGCAACGCCGTGGCTGCCTGGGTTTCGCGCGTCGACGAGACGGCCGTGCGCAACACGCGCGATGTCGATATCATTCTACGCCGCGACGACTTGGCGGCCGCGACCACGGCGCTCGTGCAGGCGGGTTTCGTGCCGCGACACTCCGCTGGGCTCGATATGTTCTTGGACGGCCCGCAAGCTTCGGCGCGTGACGCATTACACGTGATCTTTGCCCGTGAGAAGGTGCGTAGTGAGCACATCTTGGCGGCGCCCGACGTTGGCGAATCAGAACCGGCCGATCGCTTCCGCATCGTCACCCTGGAAGCCTTGGTCCGGATGAAGCTGACAGCGTTTCGGGACAAGGACCGCACTCATTTGCGCGACCTGATCGATGTTGGACTGGTCGACGAAAGCTGGCGCGAACACTTGCCAGCCGATTTGTACTCGCGACTTCAGTCGATTCTGGAAACGCCCGACGGCTAACCGCGATGACATTCACGGCAACGTCACTGTAATTGATCGATTCTGGCGCCCGTCGGGGATATCAACGAAGCGCTCGATGCGCGTTCCGTCCGCGAATTCAGCAACCACGTACAAACAACATTCCTGCGAATAGCGGTAGTCCAAAAACACGTCACTCTCGCCGGCTGATCGCACCTGGATCGAAATGGGATCGCCGCGAAAAGGATCCATTTCATAGGTCCACCGGACTGTGGACGCGGCAAGCTGCAATGTTGGCGGTGCCGCGGTTATCGAGTCAAATCCTGTTCGCAAACGAATACTCGTAATCGGCGCTGGATGGCGACATTGAATTGTCACATTCAGATCGAAACCACCGACCCAGTGCACTCGCGTCAGCGTGCTGATGAGCAGTGGAACGACCATCGATGCCAATACAATCAACCAAAGCAGCCGCCGATTAGTTAGCCGCGGTTTCCTTGGCCGACGGGATACCTTGTCCTGAGTATCGATCACCACTTCTCGAGGAACTTCCGGCTCGAAACGGATGTTCGAGGTCGAAGATTCAAGATTGGCGTTGCCGTGTGTCATGCCTGAAAACTGAACACGGAAATCTGAAAACTCTCTTCCTTCTACCCACTAATCAACATCCCGCCGTCGCAGACGATCGTCTGCCCGGTGACCATGCCCGAGCCGGTAATCAGATTCATGATCACGTCGGCCACGTCTTCGGGATCGCAAACGCGGTGCATTGGCACGCGATCTTCCATCGCTTTCAAGACTACGTCGTAGGCCAGCCCCAGCCCGTTCTCGAGCCACCGCCCGGTGATGAAACCGGGCGCCACCGCGTTCACGCGGATCGTCGGCGCCAGCACGCGGGCGAGCGAAATCGTCATGTTGATCAGACCCGCCTTCGAGGCCGCGTAAGGAATGGAGCTGCCGATTGCCGCGATGCCGGCCACGCTGGCGACGTTGACGATCGCGCCCTCGCCGGCAGCCATCATCGGTTTGGCGGCCGCTCGCGAACAGAAGAACGCCCCCTTGAGATTGACGCCGAGGATGCGGTCCCAATCTTCTTCGGTCACCCGTTCGAGATCGGCGTGCATGATGAACGTGGTGGTGCCGGCGTTATTGACCAGCACGTCGAGCCGGCCGAACGCCAGCACCGCTTCGTCGACCATCGCGCGGCAGGCGGCGTCGCTAGCGACATCGGCCTGGTAAGCGAGCGCGCGCACGCCGAGCTTTTCGACTTCGGCGGCGGTCGCTTCGGCCTCGTCGCGCGAGCGCGAGTAGTTCACCAGCACGCTGCAACCCTGCCGGGCCAGATCAAGGGCCGTCGCGCGGCCGACGCCGGTGCCGCCCCCCGTGACAATCGCCGCTTTCGATTCGAGATTCATCTTGCGTGATTAGCTCCGTTCAACTTGTAGGGTGTGCGCAGCACACCAGTTCCTAGTCTCGCCACCGATCGCTGGAAGGACAACGGTCTGCATCGGTGCGTTTCACGCACCCTACAAAGATCGGAGCGTTCCCATGTTCTCAGATTTCAAACTGCCGCAGCACCAGCGGGGCGATATCGAAATCGGCCACGGTTCCGCCGGGCAACACACCCGGTTCCGACGACACGATCACGCCGCGCTGCGCGTCGTCGCGAGCCGGCGCTCCGTGCGAACCTTTGCACAACGAAACATCGAGCGGCACGCCGCCCGCCACCGGATCGAAGAACATCTCCAGCGGATCGTACCCCGGCTTCTGGTGAATATCGACCGAGCGGGCGAAGGCCGGCGCCAGGGCGTCGTCCAACCACCAATAATACGCCTGCCAGCTATCGGGATTCGAGATGGCGATCACGTCTCCCGAACGCTCGTGATCCAGGTCATAGCGGGCTCGCTCGTCGCCGACCAGCACTTCGGCAATCCCCTCGGTTTCGCGCAAGAGTTGCACGACGCGCGCGACAAGCTCGGGCCGCGCATCGCGAACAAACACGTGCGAGAGCTGATGATCGACCAATGCCCAGGCGTCGCTGCCGGCAAAGTCCAACAGTTCGCGACCGTCGACCTCTTTGAACTTGAGCAGCCCCGCCTTGCGCAGGACGCGATTGGGGAAAGACGTATGCCGCACCGCCTGAATCGTGTACTCGCTGGCCACCAACCACAGGGGGGCGGCCGGGGCATAGGCTGCGTTCAGGCCATCGAACAGCCGGCCGAGCACTTCGTCGAGTTGTCCCAGGGCCGCCAACGACTCCGCACTATCAGGTCCGCTGCGCTGGGCCGCATAATCCAAGTGCGGCAAGTAGATGTAAAAGAAGCTCGGCCGGAACTTGCGAGCCGCATGCACGGCCGACGCGGCAATCCACTCGCTTGAAGCGATGTTGGCCAGCGGCCCCCAAAAATGATGCAACGGAAAATGATCGAACGTATCGCGCAGCTCGCCGTAAAGCTCCGGCGGCTTCGTATAGCACCAGAGCGACTCGCTGCCATCCGGGTTGTGGATCGGCGCGGGCGTGCAAACAAAGTCCGCGCCGCAACCCTTCGACAACAGCCCGAACCAGGCAGCCGACGTCGTCCCCGGACGGTCACGGGCCAGCACGTCCCAAATTTGCGGAGCTTGCACGACGTCGTTCCAGGCGGTCCACATTTCGACTTCGCCGCGGTCGCGCCAGTAGAAACCGTTGGCCACCACGCCATGCTCGCGTGGCAGCTTGCCCGTGGTCATGTTCATCTGCACGGGGCAGGTGACCGCCGGAAAGCTGGGAGCCAGCGCCGCCTGATCGCCGCCGCGGGCGAGCGCCGCCAGCCGTGGCATGCGCGCAACATCTTGCCGCCGCAATCCAGGGATCGACAGCAGTACGACGATCGTTTCGTTCAACGCGTTAACTCCGTAAATCGCGCAAAGCAGTTTCGCGCCGCCTCAAGTCGAATAAAACCACTGTTGCAGGATCAGCAGCGGGGCCAACAGCGCCAGGATGATCATCGCCGCCGGCATGCCACGCACGACGAAGCAGGCCGACGCATCGAGTATCACCAGCGAGATGATGCACTGTCGCACGGCGAACTGCACCAGCTCGGGGCGCGGATCGACGACCGCCCCCACCACGCGCCAGGCGATCACCGAACCCAAAAGCGCCATCAGCAGTCGCCAGCGATCGGGCGTAGTGTAGGCCGGCTGACTCACTTCCGGCAGCGCGTCATCGGCCAGGCTCGGGAACCACGCCAAGAGCGCGAGTCCGCAGAACATCACCACGACGGATAGCGCCAGCTCAACTCGCCGGCCGACAATCGCTTCGCGCCGCGCGAACCAGGTGACGCCCACGATATAGACGCCGATCCCGCCGGCCACCGCATAGTGAACCGGATGTAACTCGCCGGCCGCGGCACTCATCCCCAACAACACATTGAAGAAGCGGCAGGCGCCCATTGCCAGCGGACCCAACGGGGTGCGCTTCAAGAATGCGTCGTAACCAACGACCGATGCGATCAACAACAGCGCGATGAGCGCCGGCCGCCACGTTGCGATGGGCAAATACGTAGGAATCGAATCATCGGCGGCGCTAGAGACCGGGGCTGGGTTTACTAGATCCGCGTACGACTCCTGAATCACAATCGACGATCCGGCCCAAAACCCCGCAAAAATGGCCGCCATGAATCCCATCGCCAGCAAGTACCAGCCCAACCGTGCTGCAGCAGTCGCGCTCACCCGCCCCGAGGGAATTGGCCGCCCGGGCCGCAACAACGCATCGACATCGCGATCGAAGTAGTCGTTCAGCGCCATGCCGGCCGTATAAATGGCCGCTGACGAGGACAACAGCAATACGAGCGTCGGCCAGCCGTCGGAGACCGCGTACATCGCGTGCGTAAAGAAGTAGCCCAGCAGAATGTCGGCCAGGGCCGTGAAGACGTTCGGCAACCGCACCAGTTCGAACCAGGCGCGGACCCGCCCACGCTGTCGGATGCCAATGTCAGTCGAGTCGTGCGCGCCGCCTGACATCATCGCGCTAACTCCAGGCCAGCCCAAGCCGCTTGGCCAACGCGGTCATGTATTCGAACGCCTCGCGGGCCGCGACATCGGGCTCGTTGATGTAGGGATAGAGCTCGATCGTAATCCAGCCATCGTAGCCGGTTTCCGCGATCGCTTGCAGCGTGGCGGCAAAGTCGATCGCGCCGCGCCCGGGAATCAAATGCTTGTGAACCCGCGTCTTGGCGATGTCCTCGAAATGATAGTGCTTGGTGTACGGGGCCATACGGGCGATCCAGTCCTGCGGATCTTCGCCGACGCAGTACGCATGCCCGATGTCGAAGTTCAGCCCCACCCACGGGCTATCAATCCGCTGGATGAACTCAAGGTACTCGTCGCAGCGTTCGATCAACAGATCGGGTTCGGGCTCGATCAGCAGCGGCACCTCGAAGCGGGCCGCCGCATCGACGCACGGCATCAATTCTTCGTAGAAAATGTCGAGCGCCTGCTCGCGCGATTGCCCAGCGAACGCCGGGCCACCAGGCTCGGTCGTGATGTTCGGCGCGCCGAGATCGCGGGCCAGCTCGAGCGCGCGAATCGTATGCTCGCGGCGGATCGCCCGGTAAGGGGCGTACGGCTCGGTCCAGGCCGGATGCCAGTACGGCTGCCGCGGATCGGCCACGGCGTTCATCATGAAGGCGTTGATGTTCGAGATCGCCAGCCCGCTTTGCTCGATCATCGCCCGCATGGCGCGGCGTTGGGCAGGCAATAACCCGGCAGGCCAGGCGTGCGGAACGTCGGCCAGCACTTCCACCCCTCGGTAACCGAAGCCGGCCAGCCGCGCGAGCGTCTCGTCGAGCGGGTGGTTCAGATAGGCGTTTGAGCTGAAAGCGAGCTTCATCGGCGTGACGAGCAGTTACGGAGTAGGACAATGACTGAGTCGAACAGCGACGGCGAGACAGCGACCAAGGCGGGGCACGAGCCGGGCGGAGAACTAAGTTTAGTTGCCCGCTGCCCGCCTGCCCAGGTTCTGCCAACCGTGGGCCCAGCTTAAATCAGATACGGCGCCCGGCGCGGCCGTTCCAGCAAGGCGGTCGCCTCGGCATCGTCGATAAAATCCTCACGCGCCGCATCCCAGCGCAATGTGCGCTGTAGCTCCAGCGCGATATTCGCCAGGTTGCAGGCGCTGGCCGATCGGTGGGCGCTCACCACATCCGAGATGGCGGGCACTCCCTCGCGCACCATTCGCAAGAAGTAGTAGAGGTGTTCGAAGGCAATGCGGCTCTTGCTCGGCTGACTCTCGGGGTGCATTCGCACGGCGTCGGGCGGTAGCGGGTTGGCAGCCAGCTCGTCGAACGCCGCCCCCTCGTACTTGCTGCGCGTGACCGAAAGCGTGCCGCGCTCTCCTTCGATCTGCATGCCGCTATTGTCCTTTCCCTTCACGCGCGGCACCGATTTGAGCACCAGCGTCACATCCCCGGGATATTTTAGCTCGACTTCGAACTGTCGCGGCTCGTTGTAACCTCCCTCGATCGACGGCATCGTCGCGCGGCCCGCTATTTCGGATGGACCCGAGAGCTCTGCCCCCAGTGCCCACTGCGCAATGTCGACGTGGTGCACGCCCCAGTTGGTGATCTCGCCACCGCCGTATTCGCGCCAGTCGTGCCAGTGCTGATGCCGCTCGGGGCAGTAATCGACCAGCGGAGCGGGCCCCAGCCAGCGATCCCAATCGAGCCCGGCCGGCACGCGCTGCCCGGCGAACGGCCCCCCTTCGAGCCCTTGTTCGATGCACGTGACCGTGACTTGTTTGATACGCCCGAGCCGGCCATTGCGCACCAATTCGGCCGCGGTGCGAAATCCATAATCGCAGCGCTGTTGCAAACCGCACTGCAACACGGTGCCGGCTTGCTCGACCGCGGCCACGACGCGCTTTCCCTCGCCGATCGAGTGCGTCAGCGGTTTCTCGTTGTAGATCGCTTTGCCGGCCGCGATCGCCGCCAGCGTGACGCCGGCGTGCCAGTGATCGGGCGTGGAGACGATCACCGCCTCGACATCGTCGCGCTCGAGCAGCTTGTGATAGTCGTCGTAGATCTCCGGCTGCGGCCACTCGGTCGCGCGCTCGCGGGTGACCAGCTTCTCGGCCTTCGGTCGATCGACGTCGCAGACGGCCATCACCTGGCCGTAGTACGGAAAGAACCGCGTCTTGCGCAAGATGTTGGCCAGGTAGTTGCCTCGCACGCCACAGCCGACGATGCCGATCTTCACGCTCCGCCGTAGCGACCAATAGCCCCCCGCTCCGGCCGCGGCCGTCAGCCCGACGGCGCCGGCGCCGAGCAACAGCTTGCGCCGCGTGAAGCGGCGAGCTGGCGAGGTGACAGCGGATGGTTGCGGGTTGTCGGTCATGGGGCTCGCGGAAGCTTACCGAGTCAGGAGCAGGCCGCGACTCCTATTTCACTTTACTTGCCCGGCAACGCGGCTGCCGCTTGCGGCGCCGCCGCTCCAAGGCACCACAAGCGGTGTAGCGTCCGCGCGTAAATTCGGTCACCGCAAAACGCGGGCGTGGCGAACATGCCATCGGCCAGGTCGTTTTCGGCGACCGCTTCGTACGTGCGACCTGGCCGAAAGACGTAGGTCACCCCCGCCTCATTGGCGACATAAATATTGCCACCGGCCAGCACGGGCGAGCTGGAAAAATCGCCCCCCAATCGCTGCTTCCAGATTTCACTTCCCGTTTCGGCGTCGTAGCAAATGGCGACCCCGTTGTCAGTGACGACGTACAGCAACCCATCGTAGAGCAGTGGTGTCGGCACGTCGGCGGCCCCTTTCGAGTGGCGCCAGGCGACTCCCTTGTCGGAGACATCCCCCGAACCATCGGCGGCGATGGCGATCAGGTCTTGTTGCTTCGACGTGGCGCTGGCGTAAATGAGTCGCGACCCATAGACCACCGTGCCGGCCGTGCGATCCCCTTTCCAGCGGCAACGCCAAAGCTCGGCACCGTCGAGCGGGTTGTAGCCACACACCTCTTTGAAGCCAGCGAGCAGTAGTTGATCGCGGCCCGCCACGTGCGCGACGATCGGCGTGCCGCAACTGTTTTCGTTAGGGCGGTGAATGCGCCAGACGATGGCGCCAGTCTGCCGATCGAGGGCCGCCAGAAAGCTCGTCTCGCGAAACTTGGCGAGCTTCGAGCCGCGATTGTCGCCGGCCACGATCACCAGCGAACCGTGGATGGCCGGCGCCGAACCGTAGCCGAACTTGCCGACGAACGGACCCGCCTCGGTCTGCCAGACTTGCTTACCGTCGAGATCGGATGCCGTGACCCAGATCGAGCCCGCGGCCGGAAACACCGTGTAGATGTGGCGCCCATCGCAAGCCGGCGTGGGCGAGGCATGCGAGTTCTTCTGGTGTGTTTCTTGAAAACCTCCCTGCCGAATGACGACATCCCAACGCTTGTCGCCGGTCGCGCGGTCGTAGCACAAGAGCGACTGCGTTTGCGCTGTGTCGTCCGCCGTGGCGACGAAGATGCGCTCGCCCCATACGGTTGGCGACGCGTGGCCGCGCCCCGGCACCTCGACCTGCCAAACGACGTTCTCGCTGACGCTCCACGTGGTTGGGGGATGAGCGGTCTCGGCGATGTTGTTGGCTAGTGTGCCGCGCCACCAGGGCCAATCGTCGGCGGCCGGTTGCGGCGCGGGCCAGGCTGAGCCTTGGGGCGCCGCAGGCGCGATCTCGCGAACCCCCGTCCAGCGCAGCCAGCCAAACGTCAGGGCGCCCGCCACCACGAGCCCAACCCCACCGATTAAAGCCAGCGTAAGCAATCGTTTGATCAAACGAGTCGATCCTTACGCGAAGTGTCGAATACGGCTTTGCGCGGCTGCGCTAGATAATCCGTCGTCGCGGCACGGGTGCAGGCACGTGAGCCGGTGCGCGTGCCGGCTGACCATACGCCTGGCGATAGCCGGTTGTTGCCGGAGCCGGCACCGTGCCCGGCGCATAGGGCACCCAGGCCCAGTAGTAGCCTGGCGGTGTATCACTGGGTGGTTGCTCATGCGAGATCGCGTTTAGCCGCCCGATCGAGACCAGCACGATCACCAGCGTGATCGTGGCAAAACTACTTGGCGAGCTGAACGTCTCGACCATGCCGATCGAGAACTCGACAATCAACACCCCCATGAGCGCGCGGGCCAGGTCGCGTATCTCCTGCGTTCGCCCGCGCAAGATCATCATCAGCGTTTGCCAACCCGCCACGGCGAACGCGCTGATGTAGAGAATCACGCCGAAGATGCCGTGCGTGTACCAGGCCGACAAGTAAGCGTTATGCGTTGGCCGCAGGTACTTCACGGTAAACTCGCGGTCGGAACCGAGACCGTGGCCGATCCACGGCTTCTGCATGCACTCATACACGGCATCGCGCCAAATCTCATTACGGCCAGTCAGATCGGTGCTCGTAAACCGTTCGATGCGGTATTCCAACTGCTTGCGGTTGGCGCTCGAAAGCTGCATGGCGGCAAGCACCAGCACCGTCACGGCGCCGACAGCGAACAACAACCCCGCGATGCGTTTCCGCATCAATCCCGGGATGATTCCCAGCAAGCCGGCGAACGTGCCGCTCCGCTCACCGCTGGCGAACAGCATCAGCAGAATGCCAAGCGCGATGACGCCTGTCACGATCCGCCACACGACAGCCAACTGATCGTTCAGCGCCGCCCACAATGCCATCGGCAAGAGCAACCCACCCACGGTCACGAACACCACGACCGAAACGTTACCGCCGTTGTAGCGGCCGATCTCCTGGACGTCCTTGGCGGCCACGAGCTGACCCAGCGATGTCGCACCCATTGCGAACCACACCAGGCTGCCGACGATGTAGAAGTAAAGGACACGTTTGACGCCGGCCGTGTCTTTCATCTCGTCGCCTAACGCCACGGCGGCCAACGCGGTCATCAAATACAACGCGCCGGTCTGGAGCGACCACATGAACATGTTCGAAAAGGCAATCAAGCCGAAGCCCAAGAACACGTACAGCAAGAACAACAGCATCGCCAAGCCGAAATACGTGTGCATGCGCAGCACGTTGACCGCCAACAATCCCAGGATCAGCCAGCGGAACAGAGTGCTGGCCGTGTCGACGCCGGGCCACACTGCCCCCGAAAGCATCGCCGAGCTGATCAACAGAAACAGCAGCTCGCGGCGGCGCCCGAACAGCGCCAACGCCAGCACCGCCAACAACAGCATCACCGCCAGCAGCATCAGCGCCGGGCTGGGATCGACTTCTTCGATGAGGCTCGTTAGGCGACCGAAGAGGTCGTTCTTTTCGTTGACGAGAACGTCGTAGCGATCACCCACGGTGATTGGTCTCAGATGGGTTATGACCGTCCGCTGCGTCGCGAAGCCTGTCGGGCACGGGGCACGTACGAATCGCACCACGGGCCGACGCTCGCCGATTCAGCGCTCCCCCTGCGTGGCGCTGAAGATCGCCTGGGCGGTCGAAACTGGGAATAGGTCGCTGTCCCTGCGGATGAGCTAGGCTCGCCGATGGAATCGGAAAGCCGACTTCCAGTCTAACGGAAAGGTCTAGCGGGTAAAGCAGTTGGCTACCTTGGCGGAACGAATAGGGGCCCGCTAGAACCGTCAAAATGGGGGTATTCGCCCCTGTAGTCCGCGATCAGGCTCGGTTACGCGACGACACCACTCGCCTGTCTCGGGCTTTTCCAAGTTCTTGACCCCTAGCGCTGTTCCAGGTTAGGGTTATTTCACCGCTAGGGTGTGCCACGCCGGTCTTGCTGATTCGCAGCGAGTTGCTGTGCAGTCTTGGTTCGGCGCGCGACTCCGCTCGACCCGATTGGGGCAGCTAATCCTTCGATTCAGCTTCGGCTGATCCATCGCGAACCTCGAGCGCCGACCACTTCGGTCGATTCTTCACGCTCGGAAGCCCTGGCGACAGCATCTGCATAGCTGCTCGCGCACGCTACTCGCTTTGGATTTCGCCTGAGCTGCATCCAACAGAAATCGCTATGAGAATCATGAAAAGATCGCCAATCTGTTCCCTCCTCGCGTTGATCGTCTGCCTTGGCAGCGGTGCCGCACAAGTCGACGCCGCGGTAATCGAGTTTCGCAAGATCGTCGACACGAGCACGCCGATCCCCGGCGGCGCCGGCAACTTCACCCACTTTGGTTTCCCGGTGATCGATGGCCAGCATGTCGCCTTTCAAGGGCTCGGCGATAACGGCCAGGCAGGCATCTATTTGAGCTCATCGGGCGCGCTCTCGACGGTAGTCGATCGCACCAGCAAGCTTCCTGGCAGCGCCGAAAACTATGCAGCTTTCGGCGTCCCCGGTCTGGAAGGGAGCAATATCGCCTTTGGCGCGACCGGCACTACCAGCCCGCTGGGGGTCTATGCCCGACGTGGCGGAGTGCTGGAAACGATCGCTTCGGTCGGAGATCCGATGCCGGGCGGAACGAAGAACTTCACGAGCTTCTTAAATCGCGAGGGTGACCTGAAGTTAGGGGGGCAAGTGCTGATCGATCAAGGCCAGGTTTATTTCCTCGGGGCTGGAAGCAAAGTGCAGGGGTACTACCGAACCGACGGCACTGGATTTGAGACCATTGTCGACAGTGTTCCGGTGGTGCCGGGGCGCACTTTCAATTGGTTCGAGTTGCCGATCTGGCCACCACACTTTGCAGTTGATCAGGGGCAAGTCGGTTTCTGGACGCTCTTCACCGATACGCAATCCAAGGTTGGCCCGAGTGAATATCATCAGGGCGTTTTTCTTTGGAAAGACGGCTTGCTGACTCCCGTCCTCTACGATTCCGTGCCGAAGCCCGAGGGCGGGGTATTCGATTTCACAATGGGTGGCGTTGCCCTAGATGGTGATGATCTCGCTTATGCTGCCTGGGACGGAAACGCTTATGCACTTGATATCGGGGCGCCTTATGGAGTCTTTGCGCGCATCGCAGGTAATCTTGTACAGCTCATTGGTAGTCCCGCGGCAGGTGGCTCGGGTACCGATAATATTTTCTCGATCGCAATTGCCAATGGCCGCGTTGTGATCCCGACAATCAATACGCCGGGCGGCGAGGTCCACTCTGCCCTCAAGGTCTACTCCGGTGGTGCAATCTCCCAGTTGATCGGCACCGGCGACCTGCTCGACGGCAAGACGGTGCTGCAAGCACACTACATTGACGCCGATCCGCTCAACAGCTCCTTTGGTCAAGCCTTGGCTCCCCCCGGCATGTGGGAGAACCAGGTCGCGTTTCGCGCCAAATTCACCGACGGCTCCGAAGGGATCTACGTCGCCACGGTTCCCGAGCCAACCACGCTCGCCCTGGCAACGCTCGCGGTAATCGGCGTGATTCCGATTGCCCGGCGACGGGCTCGCGCCCGACATGCGCGCGGCGCCATGTGCATGGCCGATTGAAGTTGGCCGTCCAGAAAGCAATCACACGAAGCGCGGTATTTCGCTCTGCTAATCTGCAATCCTCCGCGCACGCTGCGGTAAATCTATTCGGCGCTTTATCGAGTGCGCTCGATCCGCGCCCGCTGCACCGTCCATTGCTCAAGTAACTCCGCGTCGGGCTCGGCGCCCGTGCCGGGAACATCAAACGGCGTCATCGTCGGCCCAACGGGGCACGCGTTTCCCTCGGCATCCGTCGATTGCGTCGCAGGCTCAGCGTCCAGTTCCAGCGCCGGCCGCGCCAAATCCTGCGCAAAAAACCGCGCCGATGGAAACAAAT
The DNA here is from genome assembly GCA_964495375.1 of uncultured Planctomycetaceae bacterium. Taxonomy (GTDB): domain Bacteria; phylum Planctomycetota; class Planctomycetia; order Pirellulales; family JAEUIK01; genus JAIESQ01. The sequence continues at coordinate 36,217 of CAZBWM010000026.1, forward strand.
CGGCCGGATACGTAAAGCCCTCGCAAGTAGCCAGCGCCAGATTCATGCGAGCGCCGACCGCGCTTTCAAGCATGCCCCCCACCCAGCAGTCGAGTCCCGCCTCGCGAGCCGCTTCGAGAATCGCCAGGGCCGGAGTCAGCCCCCCAACGCGCCCCGGCTTGATGTTGATCACCCGGCAACTGCCGAGCTTGATCGCCAGCTCGGCGCGGCACAGCGACGAAATACTCTCGTCGAGGCAGATCGGCGTGCGGATCTGCCGCTGCAAATGGGCATGATCGACCAGGTCGTCGGCGTCCAGCGGTTGCTCGATCATCGCCAGCGAAAAATCGTCGAGCCGGCACAGCAGCTCCATGTCGGCCAGCGAGTAGCCGGCGTTGCAATCGACGTGGATGCGCAGCCGGGGGAACTCCTGACGAACGGCGCGCAACACGTTGATATCCCAGCCGCGTCGGATCTTGAGCTTGACGCGGGTGAAGCCGGCCGCCTCGGCCCCGCCGATCGCAGCGAGCAGATCGCCGATCGAATCGCGCACACCAAAATCGGCCCCCACTTCGACTGGCCGCCGCGCACCGCCGAGGATCTCGTGCAGCGGCCGCCCTGCCAATTGGGCCGCTATCATCCAGCACGCGCCGTCGAGCAGCCCTTTAGCGAATGGGTTCCCTTTGAAGTGCGCCAACAGCGGCTGCACTTCGCCTGGCTCGGAGATGCGTTGGCCGACGATCGCCGGAGCGAACCAGTCGCGCGCGCAGGCAAAGACGGCGCCGGCCCACTCGGGGCTATACGTGGGAGCGGCCAGCGGAGTCGACTCGGCCCAGGCTGTGGCGCCGTCGGCTTCGATCCTTGCCAGCACCGTCTCGGCCGCGGCGTCCTCGCCGTAGGCGGTTCGCCACGGCTCCAGCAGGGGCATTCGCACGTGAAACAGTTCGAGGGCGTCGATTCGCATGGTGTCTGTTCCTGGTTGGTCGCACCGGCCGTGTGCTGTCTAGCAGAGCAAACCTGCGCTATCAGCTTCGCCAGTTTACCGCGTGGCCGCAAACCGCCGATTTGATGGTTGCTCGCCCACGTGTCGGCTGCCGAAGCAGCCCCCTTTGACCTTGCTCCGTGGGGGTGATTTGACAACAATCCTCGCCGCTTGCCAGTCCCCTCTGCAAGCATTTACGCCGCTGAAGTGCACCTGTCAGGGCCTTGTCGACGGTTCCGTCGCCGGCCGATCCGCACCCCAGGCAGCGGCCCATCCCATCGCGAGGATCGTTTCGGCATGGATGCCGGTTCGTTCAACGTCGTCGCTGCCGAGCTGGACCTGAAGATCGAGCTCGGCCGCACGCAGATGTACCACGACGAGCTGGCCAGGCTCCGCAGCGGTGCCGTTGTCGCGCTCGACAAGCCGGCGACTGCCCCGGTCGACGTGCTGGCCAGCGGTCGACTGATTGCTCGCGGCGAAGTGGTGGTGCTCGATGGCCGGCTGTCCGTGCGCATCGTCGAAGTCCTTAACGAAAACCTCCTGGCGGCCTGAAGTTGAATCCGACTCGAATTGCGTTTTTGACGGAGTCGCGGCGCATGAATCGATCCACTGCCGGTCTGACGTGGCCCCCTGTCACGCTACGGCTCGCGCTGCTGTTGGCGTGCGCGCTGGTGACGCGTTCGGCCGTGGCACAAAACACGGTCGAACCGTTCACTGCCAACGCGGTAGAGCTCATCGAATCGGACGCGCGACCGGCGCTGCCGCTCGAGCGTCGCACGAGTGCCGATCGCGGCGCCGCACTGGATCGCAGGCGCGGCGACCGCGGCGCTAATGATCACGGTGGCGGTGATCACGGTGCTGGCGATCAACGCGCAGAACCTGAAGCCGCCAATCGCTGGCAACAAATCACGCGTCAATCTTGGGTGCCCGTGGCCGGAAGCCTGGCACTTGTGTTGGTTCTGTTCTTTGCGCTCGTGGCCGTGCTGAAGCGAGGGATGCCGGCGCAGGGAGGCAAGCTCCCCGCGGCCGTGCTCGAGGTGCTCGGCCAGGCGACGCTGGGGGGCAAGCAGCAACTCCACCTGCTGCGCTGCGGCGACAAGCTATTGCTCTGCTGCACGACCGCTGCGGGCGTGCAAACCTTGACCGAAATCTGCGAGCCGGCCGAAGTCGAGCGGCTCAGCGCCTTGTGCCGCGGCGGAGAGAAACGCCGTGCGCCCTTAGCGAAACCAAAATCAACGCCCGAATTCGGAGCCGAGTTCGGTCAGGAGCCCGCCCAACATTCGTTCGTGCGTGGGCTGTATCGCGAATCGTCGAGCGTTTGAACGCGAGCGTGCCGCCACAGGCGCGCCCCGGGAGCCAACACTTATGACAAGCCGTGCCGCGATCTACCTGACGATCACCGTCGCGGTCGCGCTCGGCGCCGGTGACCCGGATGCCAGGGCGCAAGAGGGAGTCAATCAGCCCGCGCGTCTCGAAACGGCGGCCGGCGGTGCATTCTCGCCAGTCGATGTTCCGCCTACCCAGGCGCCTCTGTCGCCCGAACGCGATGCTCGAGCGCCTGACCATGTCCCCCCCGCCGCCGACACAGCGCAGCCGACCGAACAGCCCGTTCCGTCCCCTGCCGATTCCGTCGGCGACTCCACGGCCCAGTCGATCGCCGACACCTGGCTGAAGCCCAACGGCTGGGCTTCGCCCGAGCAGCTTGGCTCCAGCGTGCAGATGCTCTTGTTGTTGTCGATGCTCAGCCTGGCGCCGGCCGTGCTGGTGATGACGACCAGCTTTGTGCGCAGCGTCGTTGTGCTGGGCTTGTTGCGTCAAGCGATCGGCACGCAGCAGTTGCCGCCGAACCAGGTGATGACGGCGCTGGCCCTGTTTCTCACCTTGGCCGTGATGGGCCCGACCTGGAAGCAGGTCTACAGCGAAGCAATCGCTCCCTACAGCGAGCATGAGATCGATCTCGACACGGCCTGGCAGCGCGGCGTCGCTCCCGTGCGGCGGTTCATGAGCATGCAGATCGAACGGACCGGCAACACCGACGACGTCTTTCTGTTTCTCGACCACATGCCGAACGTGGCCACGCCGACCGACTACGACGAAGTGCCGCTCGAAGCGCTGGTGCCGGCCTTCATGCTCAGCGAGCTGAAGACCGCGTTCTTGATCGGCTTTCAAATCTATTTGCCGTTCGTGATTCTCGATCTGGTGATCTCCAGCGTCCTGATGTCGATGGGCATGATGATGCTGCCACCGGTGATGGTCTCGCTGCCGTTCAAATTGATGCTGTTCGTGCTGGTCGATGGCTGGCATCTGGTGGTTGGCATGTTGCTGGAGAGTTTTGCGGTCGCAGTGTAAAGGCGGTGAACGTGGAGCCGCTTGCCATCGGGCCTGCATCGTGATCTCGATTGATCGTTCCCGAAGAGGCGTTCGATGTTGTCTCAAGACGTGGTCGATCTGGGTCGCGAAGCGGTGCTCGTCTGCCTGCGTTTGAGCGCGCCGGCCCTGGTCGTCGGGCTGGTCGTCGGCCTGCTCGTCGGACTGTTTCAGGCCGTGACGCAAATCCAGGAGCAGTCGATCGCCTTTGTCCCCAAGCTGATCGCCACGATCGTCGCCCTCTCGCTGGCGCTCCCTTGGTTGCTGACGCAAATGGTCGAATACACCCGCGAGCTGATCGAGAACATTCCCTCGACCCTCTGACCGTTCCAGCACCTCGCACGGACTCTCAGGCAAACGCTCGCCCTGCACACAATGGTCGATCTCGAAGCCATGTTGCCGATGCTGCTGGGGCGGATCTCCCCGTATACGTTGGTGCTGCTGCGCATCGGCGGTATGTTCGCCACGGCTCCGTTGTTCGGCGCCAAAGTCATTCCGGCACGCGTGCGGGCGTTCGTTGCTTTGGCCCTGGCCGTCGCGATTGCCCCCGCGCAAGCGACTGCTGACGTTGCAACGAACCAGCCCGCCGAATACCTGCTGGCGGCCGGCGCCGAGGTGCTCGTCGGCGTGGCGCTCGGCGTCGGACTGCGCAGCCTGTTTGTCGCCCTGCAATTGGCCGGCGGCGTTGTCAGTCTGGCTAGCGGCTTGAATCTGGCTGATGTTTACAACCCCGAGTCGGGCGATCAGGTTCCGCTGTTGGCCGGCTTCTTCGAACTGGTCGGCGTCACTGCGTTCGTCGCCATCGGCGGGCATCGCCTGTTGGTCTCAGGTCTGCTCGACACTTTCGCGGCCATGCCGCCGGGGCGCGTGGCGCTGGACCAATCGATCGGCGAGCTGTTCTCCGTGCTGGCCGGGCAAAGCCTGTCGCTGGCGTTGGCGATCGCCGCGCCGGCGCTGGCCGCTTTGCTATTGGCCGCGCTGGTCGTCGGTCTGATCGCGCGAACGTTACCACAGTTGAACCTGTTGGTCGTCGGTTTCGGTTTGAACACTGCCGTGACGTTCGGCGTGCTGATCGTCATGCTCGGAGCGCTGGCCTGGGCCGTCGACGATCGAGTCGAGCCGCTGATGGCCAGCCTGCTCGATCGCCTGCTAGCCGCGCGCTAGTCTTCCTATTTTGAAAAGATCCCTAACCGATTCTAAGCTCGCGCGGCCAGACGTCACTTAATCGCACCAATCGATGGCTGAAAACTTCGCCGAGAAGATTCACGACCCAACGGTCTATCGCCGCCAGCAAGCGCGCGAGCAGGGCCGCGTTGCGCGCAGTCGCGAGCTTGAATCGGCCAGCGTCGTGCTGCTGGGTGTCGCCGCGCTCCTCTGGCTTGGTCGCGATACGGCCGAATGCCTGGCCCGGCTTGGCACGCAACTGTGGGGTGGTAGCGCCTGGCTCGCGGCCGACCCTGAATTTGCTCAAACGCTGTGGAGCGGCCTCACCGGTCAACTCGCTCGGGCATTGCTTCCCATGCTCGGGCTGATCGTGCTCGGCGCCACGTTTGTGCAGTTGCTCGAAACCGGTTGGCTCTTCCTGCCGGGCCGCGCGGTGCCCGATTGGTCGCGCATCGATCCGGCGAAAGGGCTGGCCCGGTTGTGGTCGCTCGACAAGCTGCTGGGCCTGGCGTTCGCAGTGATCAAGATCGCGGTCGTGGCCGCCGTCGTCGGCTGGTGCTTGTATGTCGAGCGAACGGCGATCCTGCAGTTGGCCGGCCTCGACACGCCGCAAATCGCGCACTTCCTCTGCGAGCTGCTGCTGGGTACGTCGCTGAAAACCGGCGGCTGCCTGCTGGCGTTGGCCTTGGCCGACTACGGTTTCCAGTGGTGGCGGCTTGAGCAAAGCCTGAAGCTCTCGGCCGCTGAGATGCGCGAAGAACAGCGCAATCTGCAAGCGAACCCTGAGATCGCCGCCCGACGCCGAGAGATGCAGCGCCAGCGGGTTTAGCAGCAGGTTTAACACGGCGAACGTGTCGGAAGCGCGCTGCGGTTACTTAGCACCCTCCTCTACAAAGTGTTCCGGGATTTTGCGTCCGGGTGCGTCCGGGTGTCTTGCTATGCGACGCTAAATCGAATAGGCGGCCCAGCTTGGGGCGACCGAGACTCTCGCGGTTGTGCGTCCGGGTGATCGTCCGGCTTGCGTCCGGGTAACGCGTTTTGCGTCCGGGTAGAGGGGCCGAGGAGGACAGGAGTCCTTCCGGTCCGCGTCGACACGCCCCCTCAACATTGAACGCGGGAACGACTCCAGTCCCCGGCGACGTCGCACACTACGGCCCTCGCGTCTCCACGGTGACCGCCATTACCACCGGGGCCGTGGCGTCGGGCCCTTTCACCAGCTCGATCGCTTCGATTACATCCGGCCGCTTCGGCTTCACCGCCAGGTAGCGAATCTGCTGCCCTCGCAGGCGGAACGCCAACTTCGAGCCGGGCACGTCGACCTCGCGAATGTAGTCGGCGAAGTGTTCGCCATTGGCCAGCGGGTGCTCCTCGGTCTGGCCGTCGGCGTAAACGATGCGCACGATCAACGTGATCGAGCCGCGTTCGCCAATGGGATAGCCCCAACCACTTACCCCACTCAGCAAGTGCACGGCGCTGGCCGCCACGTTGACCGGCAGCCGCACACGCTTGGGCATCTGCGGTGGAAACACCCCCTGCGGCCCATAGAGCAGCACGACATTCGGCACGCGCTGGCCTTGCGGATCGACGAGGTGAAACGGGACACCGTCGAACGTCTTGGGCTGCCAATCGGCGAAGATCAACCGCTCGAGGTCGGCGTCGTGACTGAAGAACATGCCGCGCGTGCTCACGCTGCTGGCGACCGGCGCCAGGTTCAGCGGTAGATAACGACCCGGCGACGAGAGAAATTCGAGCAGGTTCACCAGCTCCTCGGCCGGCAGCTTTTCGAACCCTTCGGGCATCAACGAGCGCGAGGTCCCTTCGAGGTCTTCGATTTCTTCACGCAGCACGACGTGCCGGGCGGCCTCGGCATCGACCAGCTCGAGCGTGGTGCGCGTTTCGCCGGCCAACAAACCGGCGAGCACCCGGCCATCGGCCAGCACCACGGTGTATTGCTGGAAGTTCCCCTCGACCGAACGATTGGGATCGAGAACTTCCGTGAGGATATCGGGCCTTTTGCGGGCAGCGACGCCGGTGAGATCGGGGCCGATCGCGCCCCCTTGCCCCGAGTGGCGATGACACTTGGCGCAGTTCTTTTCAAAGACCGCGCGGCCGGCCACGGCGTCGCCGCGACGCTCGGTCAAGGGCAATAGCTCGGCCAGCACGCGCTGTCGATCGGGGTTGGTGCCGCGCCCGGCGGCGGCCAACAGCGCACGCGCCCGTTCGGCAATCTTCGCATCGGCATGGCGCGTGAGCCGCTGTTCGTGATCGATCGACAAGTCGCGCGGATTGAACTGCCCCTGCTGGAGCCGATCGAGCAATAGCGCCGTCCAGGCGGGGCGCGACAACACGAGCCCAAGCGCCTGACCGCGCACGGTCGGCGTCATTCGCGGCAAGCTGTCGAGCATGGTGGTGGCTGCCTCGGCGGCGCCCGTTTCCGCGGCCGCTTCGAGCAAACCCCGGGCGAGCGCCGGATCAAGACGTGGCGACAAGGGCGCCAGGATTGCGTTGATTGCTCGTACCGGTGAGGCGAGCGCCACGAGCTGCCGAGCCGCGGCCAGTCGGTCGTCGACGGTGGCAGTGTCATCGGCCAGCACGGTTTCGAGATCGTCGCACAGCCCGTCGGTGACTTTGTCGAGTCCGGCGGCGGTGCCAGTTCGGCGGGCGAAAGCGACGGCGCGCAGCGTTACTTGAGGTGGCGATTTGCGAACCAGGTCGCCGAGCGCACGGGAGACTTCTTCACGAGCTGCAGCGGGCAACTCGCGACTCCACCCAGCGGTGAGCCCATCGAGCGTGGTCTCGGCAAGTGAAGTTTCCGCGCCGTTCATCGCACCTAAGAGCAAGACAAGCGACTGGGGAGCTTGGTCCGCGGACTGCCGGCGTGCCCAATGTTCGGCCACGACTCGGCAGGCGTCGCGAAGCGCGGGCGTCGGCTGATCTGATTTCCGCTTCAAGGCCGCGGTCAAAAATGAATCGGCGCTAGTGGAAGCGGCCGCGATGGCGGCCTTGGGGATCCAGGGATCAGCGGAGTTGTCGGGCGTGGAAACAAGCTCGGCCACAGCGATGGCCACACCCTGATGCTGCGGCATTTCGGCGAGCGCCAAGAGTGCGGCCAGCCGCACGCGCGGCGCACGATCGCGCAGGATATCGGCCGTCAGGATCGCGCCGATCGATTCGTCGTCGGGCGGCAGCACGGCCAGCACCGCGCGGCGCACGGCGGGGCTCGGGTGCTTTAACAAGGTGGCGACTTCACCGCGCAGCAGGGGATCGATTTCTTGATCGGTCTCGCGATCATTCTGTTTGTCACCCAGCGCCCCCAGCCCCTCGAGCGCCCAGAGCGCATGAACCACGGCCTGTGGCGGCTCGCCGGCGCGAACGACCTGCTGCAACCGCTCGATTGCGTCTTGCGACTGTCGCTCGACCAGCAGTCGCTGAGCCGTCAAGCGCCAGTGCAGATTGTCGTCGGCCAGTGCCGCGACGAGCGCCGCGGTATCCGCGGCGGCCAGATCGCGGCGCGGCGGCGGCGCCTTCGCGGTATCTCGATCATTCGCGCCGTCGGGCACGAGCCGCCACACCCGACCGTGGCTCTGATCGCGGTGCGGCGTCACATAGGCATTGCCGGCGCCGGTCTCGAAACCTTGCGGCGTCGGATTGTGCTGCACGACGTAGTTGTACCAATCCAACACCCAGATCGCGCCGTCGGGCCCGGTCTGCGCGGCAATGGGCGCACTCCAGGGATCGGTCGACGCAAAGATATTAAAACCCTCGCGGGCGATGAAGCCGCTGCCGCGCGGCACGAGCCAGTCCAGGTGCACCAGGTGGCCCGTCGGCTCGCAAACCATCGCGGCGCGCCCCCAGTAGCGCTCGGGGAGCAACCGCGCGGTGTACAGTTCGCAGCCGGTCGCGGCCGTGAACCCGCCGTGCCAGTCCATCTGGCGAAAGTCTTCGGCAATCGGAAAGATGCGGTGGTGATCGTGAATGCCGGCGCTGCCGGCCGCGTGCCAGCCGCGCACCTGCTCGAAGTAGCGATTGGCGATCGCCAGGTGGACGAAGTGATCGTTGTTGGCCGTCGACGCGAAGACGTCGCCTGATTCCGACAGTCCGAGCCCCCAGGTGTTGTTCGAGGTCGACGTCAGAAACTCGAACTGGCTACCGTCGTCGCGAAAACGGAACAGACCCTGTCGAAAGCTCGACGTGTTCTTACCTGCCTGCACGGTGCCCCCACTGTAGCCAACGGTTCCGTAAATCCAGTTGTCGAAGCCGTAATGCAAATTCGAGAGCGCGGCGTGCGTGTCGCGCCGGCCAAAACCAGTCAGCACGATGCGCCGCTCGTCGGCCACGTCATCGCCGTTGGTGTCGCGGAAGTAGACGATGTGCGGGGCCAGCGCAACCAGCACGCCATCGCGGACCGGCAGCAAGCTCGTGGGGATGTTCACGTCCTGGGCGAACACTGTGAACTTGTCGGCGCGACCATCGCCGTCGGTATCGGTGCAGATCTTGATCTGATCGCGCCCCGTGCGCTCGGGGTTGTCGAGCAACGTGTTGGGATAGTCGAGGCTTTCGGCGACCCACAGCCGGCCGCGGTGGTCGAAGGCCATCGCGATCGGCTTGACGATGTCAGGCTCGGCCGCGAACAGTTCGGCCCGCAACCCCTCGGGCAGATGGATGTGCCGCTGCGAATCGGGCGGCGCGAGGGGTTTAGCCTTTTGAAGGAGCCGTTCTCCCTCGGTTCCCCATTTTTCGCCGGAGAGATAATTCGGCAGCCCGTCGGCGATTGGCTCGTACTCGATCGGCGGGGCGTCGTCGTTCACGCGGCCGGCGGACCAATGGACCGCGGCCACGAGTTGCTTGTGGAACTCGGGATTTCGCCAGGTGCGCTCGTCGTGCCCGAGCGCGGTGTAGTAGACGCGCCCCTGGCCCTGCCGGCGGACCCAGGTATACGGCTCGTAGCCCCCTTCGTGCTCGCGCACCATCAGCACCTGGCGATCGGCGGCCAACTCGTTGTGGACGTAGGTTTCGTCCCACGTCTCGAAGCTCCTGTTGCCGCGGAGGGCCGGATGTTGCCGATCGATGACCACGGTGCGGAACGTGCCTGAGTCGTGCCGTTCGAAGCGTCCGCCGACGAGCGCGGTGTAGCGCGTGCTGTTGCGAAAGCAGTGCGATGCGCAGTGGATGGCCACTAATCCGCGGCCACTCTCGATGTACTTGAGCAGCGCCGCTTCCTGCTCGGGCGCCAGATCGCCACTATCGCGGAAGATAAGGAGGCAATCGACGCCGGCGAGCTTGTCGTCGGCTAGTGAAGCGGCGTCGGCCGAATACTCGGCGTCGATCGCGGCGGCGGCCAGCGCCGGCCGGGCGATCTCGAACATGGCTGCCGAGCGATGATGCCCATCGTCACCCAGAAACCGCACCCGCAGCCGCTCGTCGGCAGTGGCGGGCGACGAAAAGGTCGCGAGCAAGAGAAAGACCGCGATCAGAATCGCGGGCCAGCGCCGCGGACGATACGACGGACGAAGTGAACTCCAATCCGTGTTCATCCGTGTAATCCGGGGTCACACAGTTCGTGATCCGTGGTCTAGCGCCAGACGCCGCGGGTGTCGACCACCACCTTCTCTTGCAGCACGCGGTGCGAGATGTCGCGGAACTGCCGATGATCGGTCAACAGCACCAGAATCTGCGACTTGCTGACCACTTCGGTCAGTGGGTGGAGCGGGAATTCGCTAAACCGCTTCGACGAGACGTACGGATCGCAGGCGAGAATTTCGCCCACCTTGCGCTCGCGCAGCTCGCGGACGATCTCCAGCGATGGGCTTTCACGCAAATCGTCGACGTCGGCCTTGTAGGTCAGCCCCAGGCAACCGATCCGCGGCGAGGCAAATTGCTTGGCGAGGCGGCTGACTTGCTCGACCACCACGTGCGGCTTCGAGTCGTTCACTTCGCGGGCGGTGCGAATCAAGCGCGTCCGCTCGGGCGCGGCGTGGACCAAAAACCAGGGATCGACGCTGATGCAGTGACCACCCACGCCCGGCCCCGGCGAGAGAATGTTCACGCGCGGATGGCGATTGGCCAGCGAGATGATCTCCCAGACGTCGAGATCGAAATTGTCGGCGAGGATCGATAGCTCATTAGCGAAGGCGATGTTGACGTCGCGATAGCTGTTCTCGACCAGCTTGGTGATTTCGGCCGCGGTGGCGCTGGTGGCCAGCACCTGGCCGTTCACGAAGGTTTCGTAGAAGGCCTTGGCCCGTTGGGCGCAAGCGGGGGTGACACCGCCGACGACGCGATCGTTCTGCACGGCCTCGAGCAGGATGCGCCCCGGCAAGACGCGCTCAGGACAGTGGGCGACAAACACGTCGCTCCCCGGCACCAGCCCCTCGGGGATGCCCAGCGGCAGCACGGTTTTTTCGGTGGTGAACGGCGGGCTCGTCGATTCCAGAATCACCAGGTTGCCGCGTTCGACGAACGGGCGGATCGTTTTGGCTGCCGTTTCGACATACGACAGGTCGGGGGAGTGATCGGCGTTGATCGGCGTCGGCACGCAGATGATGAACACGTCGGCCTTGCGCGGCTCGACGCCCGCCTTGAGCTGACCGCTGTTGACCGCCGAGCGGACCAGAATGTCGAGGTCGGGCTCTTCGATGTGGATCTGACCGCGATTGATCGTGTCGACCACGTCGGGCCGCACGTCGACCCCCCACACCTGGTAGCCCTTGTTGGCCAGGATGCTGGCGGTGGGCAAACCGATGTAGCCCAGGCCCATCACGCAGACCCGCGTGCCGGCGATTCCCTGTTTGCCGGACATACTGACGACAGGATTCTCTTCGGTAGTCACGCTTGCCAACCTTGTTCGAGCATGAGTTGAACGATGCGGGCGGCGGCTCGGCCGTCGCCATACGGATTCAGATCGATCTGGCGGCGGCGATACTCGGCGGCGTCGGTCAACAGCCGCGTGACCCCGTCGATGATCGCCCGCTTCGACGTGCCGACCAGCTCGACGGCGCCGGCGTCGAGCGCTTCGGGGCGCTCGGTCGTCTCGCGCATGACGAGGATCGGCTTTTTGAGGGAGGGGGCTTCTTCTTGCACACCGCCGGAGTCGGTGAGGATGACGGTCGAGCGATCCATCAGCCAGACGAATTCGGGATAGGCCTTGGGTTCGACCAGGTGAATGTTCTTGCGCTGGCCGAGGATGCGATGCACCGGCTCTTGCACGTTCGGGTTCAGGTGAACCGGGTAGACGAACTCGACCTCAGGGAAGCGATCGGCCAAGGTGGCGATCGATTCGCACATGTCTTGAAAGCCCTGGCCGAAATTCTCGCGGCGATGCCCGGTGATAAGCACCATCCGCCGATCGCCGAGCATGCTGTAACGATCTTGCCAGCGGGCCGACACGCCGCGCTCGCGCTCGACTGCCCACATCAGGGCGTCGATCACGGTGTTGCCGGTGACGTGGACCGTGGCCGGATCGACTTTCTCGCTCCGCAGGTTGTCGGCCGAGCGCTCCGTCGGGGCGCAGTGCAGCGTGGTCACCAGACTGGCGATGCGGCGATTGAGCTCTTCGGGCCAGGGGGCTTGCAGGTTGCCGGTGCGCAGCCCTGCTTCAACATGGACGAAGGGAATCCGCCGGTAGAAGGCCGCGAGCGAGGCGGCCATCACCGTGGTGGTATCGCCTTGAGCGACCACGCAGTGCGGCGTAAAGCGCGTCATCGCGCCGTCGATACCGGTGAGGCAGCGGGCCGTCAGCTCGGCGAGCGTCTGATTCGGCTGCATGAGCTGGAGGTCGAGGTCGGCGGTGATGCCGAAGTAATCGGTCACCTGCGCGAGCATCTCGCGATGCTGGCCTGTCAGGCAGACGATGGTTTCGATTTCGTCGGCACGGCGCAGGCATTCGTGAACGACCGGGGCCATTTTGATGGCCTCGGGCCGTGTGCCGAAGATGAGCAATGGACGCAGTTTAGTCAAAGAACATTACCGTGCGCGACGGGCCAGACGTGCGCCCCAAACCGAGCGAAGAAACACTGAGTGTGAGTGGCTATTTCAGGGTTGTCAAGCAGTGCGGGGCCTAGGTGAAGATTCAATGAGCGAGCCGTGCCCTCAATCGCGGCATAGCCCGAACTCAGCTACCAACTTGTGCGACCCCAACTTCGACGCGCCGGCCGCTGGAGGCCGACTCGACTGCCGCGAAGGTGGCCTCGGTGACGTTCCAGATTTCGGCCGCCGGCATCAACGGAGGCCCCCCCTTGGTGACGGCGGCGATAAAATCGTCGAGCTCGGCCTCGCGACCTTTGTCTTGCGACCAGAGGTTCTGCTTCTTGAAGTTCGCGAAGCCATAGCCTGTCAGGCGGCGGAAGTTGTCGAGCGCGAGGATGCGCCCCTCGGAGAACACTTCGAGCCGCTCCTTGCAGAACGAGCGATGGCCGTTGGCCAGATACTGGATGGTGCCCAGCGAGCCGTCGGCGAACTCGAGGTTGATCACCATCTTGTCTTCGCGCGATTCCACGCCTGGCGCGTCGCCAAGCTGCGTTGCCGTGACCGCGACGATCGGACGATCGACGATGTAGCGCAGCAAGTCGACGAAGTGGCACCCCTCGCCGATGATGCGGCCACCTCCCTTGATCGGGTCTTGCGCCCAGTGCGACATCGGCAGGTAGCCGGCGTTCACCAGGCAGGTGAGCGTGAGCGGTTGCGAGCGGCCGGCCACCAGCTTTCGCATGGTGCGGGCGTGCGGCGAGAAGCGGCGATTAAAGCCGACCAGCAGTTGCTGCCCGCTGTGACGCTCGGCGACGGCGCGCAGTTCGTCGAGCCCCGCCCGCGTGGTGGCAGCCGGCTTTTCGAGAAACACGTGCTTGCCTGCTTCGAGCGCTGCCGTAGCGAAGCGCACGTGCGTGTCGTGCTGCGTGGTGATGAAGACGGTGTTGATCGCCGGATCGGACAGCACCTGGCGATAGTCGGTCGTGCTCGTCTCGATGCCGAACTTGTGCGCGGCCAGCGCCGCGGTTACTCCGGTGGCGCTAGCGATACTGACCATCCGCACGCCGCGCTTGCGCAGCGGGGGCAGCAAGCGAATTTTGCAGAACGTGCCGGCGCCGATGAAGCCGGCCACCATCTTGCCGGTGCTGGCGGGCGCGGCGATCGCGCTACCCGTGCCCGTGCTGGCCGCTGGCAGTGCCGCGTGCCCATTCTTCGATGGCGAGTTGCGCACCACTTGTTCGAGCTGCGGCGCGACACGCGGATACTCGAGCACGATGCCCAACTGCGAGCGGTCATTGGCCAACAGATCGTAGGCCCGCACCGACTCGCTATGCGGAATGCGGCTCGTGATCAGCGGTTCGACGTTGAGTCGGCCCGCGGCGATCAATTCGAGAATCGCCTCCATGTTGCGCTGTTCTGTCCAGCGGACGAACGGCAGCGGGTAGTCGACGCCCCCCTCTTCGTATTTGGCGTCGTAGCGCCCCGGGCCGTACGAGCACGAGACCTGAAACTTCAGCTCCTTCTCGTAGAAATCGGCCCGCTGAATGTCGAGATTGACGACGCCGACGAGCACGATCCGCCCACGCTTGCGCGACATCTGCGCGGCCTGATGAATGATCGAATCGTTCTTGGCGCTGGCCGTCACCAGCACGGCGTCGATGCCCACGCCGCGCGAGAAGGCCATGCCGGCGGCCACGGGGTCGCTGCCGGCCGCCACGTTGACGGTGGTGGCGCCGAACTGTTCGGCCAGCTTCAACCGCGCGGGGTCGACGTCGATGCCGATCACGTGCGCGCCGGAGCTCACCAGAAGCTGCACCGCGACCAGCCCGATCAAACCCAGGCCGAAGACCGCCACGCGCTCGCCGATCGCCGGTTCAATCAATCGCACCCCTTGCAGGCCGATCGAACCGAGCACCGCGAACGTCGCTTGATCGTCAGGCACTCCCTCGGGCACCTTCGCGCACAGATTGATGGGGCGGCAAACCATCTCGGCGTGACGACCATTGCTGGCCACGCGGTCGCCGACCTTGTAGCCGGTGACCCCCGCGCCGACCTGAATCACTTCGCCGGCGTTGCAGTAGCCCAGCGGCATCGGCTCATCGAGCTTGGCGAACACCAGCTCGAGCGTCGGCAGCAGGCCGTCGCTGCGAATGCGTTCGAGCACCTGCTTGACGCGCTCGGGGTTCTGCCGGGCCTTGTCGAGATAGCTGGCCTGGCCGAACTCGACGACGCTCCGCTCGGTGCCGGCCGAAATCAGGCTGGCCCGCGTTTGGATCAGCAATTGCCCGGTGCCGGCGGCAGGGCACGGGACGTCGAGCACTTCGAGGTCGCCCGACTTGAGGTTTTGAACGATCTGCTTCACGACAATCTCTGGTGCGGTTGCGGGCTGGGAAGTAGGTCAGTCTCGTGTGCGGGAAAGCTCATTCTTGGCCGCGCAGCGGCCGCGGCGCTTAGCCGTGGGTGAAACCCACGGACACTCGTCAAACGTCGTCTAAGCCGCGCAGCGGCGATATGCCAATGTAGTCATCACGCTCCGCGTGATGAATGCGTCACGCGGAGCGTGACGACTACACTCGGCCGCTGCGCGGCTGAATTCCGACGAACCGCCGAATCTAAACGATTGGCCGCGAAACCCAAGGGCTTCCCCCGTTTAAGAATAGATTAAATGTTGCCGAGAACCCAGCCGCCGGCGAGGGCCGTGAAAATCGCGGGAAAACGGGGCAAATAATCGTCGATTGCCGTGGTTGGGTGGCGCGAATTTGATCGTCGGGGCGCTGCCAGGGCTGCGCGGCACGCCTGCGCAGCGGGCGAACCAACCTTCGGCGTAGAATCGCGGCATGCGATTTCTCCCCTCGCGCCGCTGGTTTCAGTTCCGCTTGAGCACGGCGTTGGTGCTGGTGGGCATTCTCTGCTGGATGCTGTCGTGCCGGCCGTATGTGGTGAGCATCTTTGGAAGCATGCCATTCGTGGACGACGGTAAGCAGTACTACGCGCTGGGCGATCATCCGATGTTGAATCCCTCTCTGCTCTGGCCAGGAATCGTCCTGTCGGCCTTCGTGGGCTGGAAAGCGGCCTGCGCCTTTGCGCGGTTCCAAGAACAGCGACGGGCCACGAACACGCGCGATATGCCGCAGCGCCATTGGCACTGGCTGCGCATCATCGGCACGTGGCTCTTTCTCGCCTGGTTATTCCTCGGTGCAATCAATTGCCGTCCTTACGTAGTGACGATGATCGGCAAGGAAGTTCCGCCGTCCGATGAGAACCCATTTCCATTCTTGGTAGGTGAGCAGCGATTCCTCAACCCTGGCTTGGCCCCGTCGCTTCTCCTGCTGGCGGCCTTTCTGGGCTGGAAAGCTGGGGGGACGATTGGGCGGTTGAAGTCTGCAAACGCATCGAATCTTGCGACCGAGTTCTCCGGCCCTTAAGGTCGGGTCTGGGGTCGGGGTAGCGAACCTCTCTGCGAACCTCTTGTTGCCCCCGCGTGTCTATTTCGGCATCGGTCTATCCTCCACCCCCTCTTTCCGCAGGAGAACTGCCGTGCAATCGCTCGCTTGTACTGGTGTGTCGCTGAGCCTGCGCGCCCACACGGTGGCCAACCGCTGAGGCCGACCGCCTGTTAATGACCTCATCAGGCAGGTAGGTTCTCCCCGCTTGGGTATTTAGCCCAAGCGCCGCGGAACTGGCGCCCCTCCCGCCAGGCTCTCTCGTCCTCTCCACTGCCGCGACTCGCATCTCGCGCGGCGCGCAACGTCTGCGCGCCCGCCCCTCTAAAAACCGAGAGAGATTCATGACACGCCAAAACCGCTCGCGGGCGCGGCTGCGCCCGCTCTGTGCCGAAGTTGACCCCGACGATGGTCTCGACCCCCAGGACTTTTTTCGCCCTGCCGGCGGACGCAAAGCCGTCGATCGCAAAGCCCTGCAACTCTGTGGACAGGTCGCCAACACGCTTCACCTGGCGCTGGCCGATAGCAACGACGACCTGCTGCGCAACCTGCACGTGCTGCGGGTGGCGCCCGCTCCCGATACGTCGCAGTTGCTGGTGATCGTCGCGCCGGTGACGGCCGACGCCGCGCTCGATCCGCGCGCCGTGCTCGCCCGGCTGGCCTCGGCAACAGGCCGGTTGCGCTCGGAAGTGGCAGCCGCCATCACGCGGCGCCGCGCGCCGAAGCTGTTGTTTCAGTTGGCTGCCACGCACGACGCTGATCGACCAACAGACAGAACTGAAGTTTCGCGCGACGGCGCTGACGAGAGCGAATCGGAGGTGCAAAGATGAGCGCCGTATCACCAGCATCGCCGTCTTCGAATGTCCGGCAATGGCTGGTCGAACCGCTGCCGCCGGATGTCGCCCGATCGATTGAACGCCTGGCGGCCGCCCCCGACGTGCGGCATGTCGCCGTGATGCCCGACGTACACCTCTCTGGCGAGGTGTGCGTCGGCGTGGCCGTGGCGACCGAGCGATTGATCTATCCCGCGGCGGTCGGCAGCGACATCGGTTGCGGTATGGCGGCCATCCGCTTTAACGCCTCGGCCGATCTGCTCTCCGACGAAGCGGCCGCGGCCCGAATGCTGGCCGGCTTGTACGCCCGGGTGCCGTCGCTCAAGCAGCGGCCTGCGACGGTACCCACTGAACTTCCCGAGAAACTTGAACAGCGCGCGCTCAGCTCGCCCAAGCTCGACAAGCAAAAATCGCGCGACGGACGTTGGCAGTTCGGCACGTTGGGGCGCGGCAATCACTTTATCGAGCTGCAGGCCGATCGGGAGGAGAATTTGTGGCTGATGATCCACAGCGGTTCGCGAGCGATGGGTCAGGCGATCACCTCGCATCACGTGGCAGCATCAACAATCGCCGCAGCAGCTACCGCCTCGCCAGCGGGCAAGTCGCAGAAGCTCGTCGCGCTCGATGCCGACAGCGTGGCCGGTCAGGCGTATCTGAGCGATGTCCAGTGGGCCGTCGAGTACGCGATGCAGAACCGCCTGGCGATGATCGAGGCGGTAACAGGTCTGTTGCAATCGCTGTTCGGCGTTGCGAGCGTCGCTGAGTCGCTGATCCACTCGAACCACAACCACGTGCGGCGCGAAACGCACTTCGGCTGCGAGTTGTGGGTGCATCGCAAAGGAGCGCTTTCGGCGGCCAGCGAAGAAGCAGGCGTCATTCCTGGCTCGATGGGCTCGGCCAGCTTTCACGTGGTGGGGCGCGGATGCAGCGACGCGCTCTGTTCAAGCTCGCACGGGGCGGGCCGCGTCTTGAGCCGCATGGAGGCCGCCCGCGCGATCGGCGCCCGGCAACTCGAGCGCGAGCTGCGCGGCGTCTGGTTCGATCATCGGCAAGCGCGGCGACTGCGCGACGAAGCCCCTTCGGCTTACAAGGACATCCACGCGGTGATGCGCGCCCAGCGCGAGCTGACCTGCATCACCCGCGAATTGCGGCCGCTACTAAGTTACAAGGGAGTGTAGGCGACGAATTGTAGGGTGCGTGAAACGCACCAATCGCGATGCCGCGACGCTTAAGATTAGCGTGCCGTTGGAATCGGTGTGCTGCGCACACCCTACATGGCACTTAAGCTACAAGGGGGTGTGACGTTTCCCAGGGCAACGCACCGAAGCACGTGCAGAGCCCGTGGGTCTCGACCTAGCCTTGTGTTGGTGCGCCGCATCGAGTGCGGGGCCGAGGCGGGACAGGAGTCCTTCCGGTAGGCGCGAGTACGATCGGCAACGTCAATCGCCGGAACGACGCCAGTCTCCGGCCGCACCCGTCCCCGGCAAAGTTTGCCTCGTCGCTAGAACCGGTCGCCGGTAGCGCCATGATGGCAGTGCTTGCCAGCGGTCAGCAATGCCGGGCCTTGGCAACGTCCGAAGTAACTGAAGGGCCAGCCGATCGCGTCTGCGCGTGCGCGCAGGCGCCCCGAGACCGGCGCTCGATTTCATGACGCAGTTACCACCACGGCCAAGGACGGCACCGCGTGACGCATCAGCCTTTCTATAGCCGCCACAGTTTTCGCGTGCTGTTGGCGGTGGTGTTTCTGTTTCCGTTTGCTGGCCTGGGCGCGCGGCGAGCTCTGCTCACCAATAAGAACGACGTCAAGCAGTGGCTCCCCGAAAGCTACGAGGAGACGCGCGTCTACCAGTGGTTTCAGCGGCACTTCGGCGGCGAAGAGTTCGTGCTGTTGAGCTGGGAAGGGTGTACCCTCGACGACGATCGGCTAGAGCTCTTGACCCGCAAGCTGACGGCCGCGATCCAACAGCCGGCGACCGACGACGAGCCGAAACTGTTTGCCGAAGTGCTGACCGGTCCGCGTATCATCGAGCGGATGACTGGCCCGCCGCTGAACTTATCGGCGGAAGAAGTGCAGCAGCGGTTGCGCGGTTCGCTCTTGGGGCCCGACGGTCGGCAGACCTGCATGGTGCTGACGCTGACCGAAGAAGGGCGCATCAAGGCGCGCCGCTCGGTCGACACGATCCGCCATCTGGCGATCGAGGAGTGTGGCGTGCCGGCGGCCGACTTGCATATGGGGGGCCCTCCGGTCGACAACGTGGCGATCGACAAAGCAGGCGAAACGAGCCTGATGCGCCTGGCCGGGCTATCGGCCATCATCGGTCTGAGTATGTCGTGGTGGTCGCTGCGCAGCGGTCGACTGGTGGCGCTGGTGATGTTTGCCGGCGTCTACTCGCTGTTGGCCAGCATGTCGATCGTCTGGTTCTCGCAGACGCCGATGAACGCGATTTTGATGTCGATGCCCGCGTTAGTGTATGTGGCGGCCACGTCCGGCGCGATTCATCTGGCGAACTATTATCGCGACACCGTCCGCGATGACGGGGCCGTGGGAGCGCCCGAGCGGGCGATCCATCACGCCTGGTTGCCGCTGAGCCTGGCGACCGGCACCACGGCCGTTGGCCTACTGAGTTTGGCCTACAGCGAGCTGTCGCCGATTCGGCTGTTCGGCATCTACTCGGCGATCGGCGTGGTGGTCAGCCTGGTGGTGTTGTTCTTCTTTCTGCCGGCGGCCTTTGCCATGTGGCCGCTGTGGCATGAATCGGGTCGCACGCGGCGGCAACGTGCGATGGCCAGTGGTAGCGCGTCGAACTTTGCCGTGACCAGCGCCTGGAACGCCGCGCCGGCCCCCGCGCCGATGGCCGATCGCATGCAGCAGCTTTGGACCCACGCGGGCGAGTGGATCGTCGGGCATCACGCCGTGGTGACCGCCGGCTGCCTGGCGCTGTTGGCCGTGGCCGCCTGCGGATTGCCGCGCATCGAGACGTCGGTGCAGATGATGCGGTTCTTCAAGAAGGGTGCGCCGCTGTTGACCGATTACTCCTGGCTCGAAGCGCACCTCGGCGAGTTGGTGCCGGTGGAAATCGTGGTGCGGGTGAACGAGGAACAGTCGGGGCTGAGTTTCTTAGAGTGCTTGGAGCTGGTCTCACGCGTGCAGAACGAGGTCAATCGACTGCCGGACGTGGGGAGCTCGCTGTCGGCAGTGACGTTCGCGCCCAATCTCGAGAGCAAATCGACGGCCCGTAGCCGCGGCATCCTCGGCCGGCTAATCAAACCTGAGCAGCGGGAGCGCGACGTGCGCAACCGCCGACTGAGCGAACACCGCGCCGAGTTTCTGGCCAGCGACTACGTGCGCGAGGCGGACGGCGAGTTGCTGTGGCGCATCAGTGCGCGCGTGGGCGCGCTCAAGAACGTCGACTTCGCAGCGTTCAGCAACGATCTGAAGCGAAGCATCGACCCGGTGCTCGAGACCGAGCGCGCCCGTCTGGCCGAAGCGCATGGCCGGCCGATCGAAGGGGTGGGCATCGTCTACACGGGGCTGATGCCAATCGTTTACAAGGCGCAGAACTCGCTGCTCGACGGCCTGGTGTTCGGCTTCTTCTCCGACCTGGTGCTGATCATCCTGGTGATGATCGTGGCGATACGCAGCTTCTCGGCGGGCCTGCTGCTGACGCTGACCAGCGTCTTTCCCGCGGCGCTGGTGTTTGGCTACATGGGCTGGATGGGAGTGATCGTCGACGTGGGGACCGTGATGACGCCGGCCGTGGCGCTGGGCGTAACCGTCGACGACGTCGTCCACTTCATGCTCTGGTTCAAGCGCGGCATCCAGCAAGGGCTCGATCGTCGCGCGGCCGTGATGCTGGCCTACAAAGGTTGCGCGCGGGCCATGTACCAAAGCTGGGGAGTGATCGGTATCGGGCTGTCGATCTTCGCGATCAGCCCCTTCACGCCGACGCAACGCTTCGGCCTGATGATGCTGACGCTGCTGACCGCGGCACTGCCGGGCAACCTGCTGCTACTGCCGGCGCTGTTGGCCGGGCCGCTGGGCCGATTCTTCGAAGCGGGCATTCAGCGAAAACTGCGCAGCCAGGCGAAGGCCGGACATGCGGCTGGTTCAACGCACGGGGTTGGTTCGACGCATGGTGTGCCGGCGATGCATGGCGCGGGGACAACACACGGGGTTGGCTCGACACATGGGGTTGGCGCGTATGCGGGCGCGACCGGCGCGGCGGGCGTGGGTGCAGCCGGCGAGCGGGCCGGCAACTCGTCATGGCAAGGGACCTACGGCAGCGTCGAGAACGTTCCGCGTCGGCCACACTCGCCGATGCGGTAGCTCAGAAACCCCGATCTGACCCCGTTAGCCGCGGGATTTATCCCGCGCGCTAGCTCGCGCGGCGTGTTAACTTGCGCGATCTTCTGATTGCGGCCCCGAGCCCGCTAGCGCGCGGAGTAAACTCCGCGGCTAACATTGTGTGCGTCTGTCGGCTTTGCACGTCGTCAAGCAGTGGCACCCGTTGATACGTACACGTCGATGTGCAACGTAGCGCCGCGCGTTAGTTATCCGAAAACCGCGGCGGCGTGCTGCGCATCCGCGTGAGCCGTTGGGCTTGCGACTTGGCAAGCGTCACGTCGACGACCAGCCGCACCCACACGCAGGGGGCGCCGTCGTCTTGCCGCTGCAGGTCGAAGAATCGCGAGCGAACGCGGCCACGCAGTTTGTGAGCCGAGCCGCCGCCCAGCCGGCAGCAAACGTCGTCACCGATGCCAGGCACCGGGCGGCCGCTCCAATCGAAGTAGACCGCTTGCCCGACCGAGTTGCCGCGGGCATCGCGGAACTCGAAGAACACACCCGACGCCATTGTGGTTTTGAGATCCATCTCCATTGACTCCGGTAAGACGCGCCTCGTCGCGACGTCGGCAGGCGGCGGAAAGCTCCGCGGCGCCGGCCGTGTGGAACATCCGTCGTCCACGTTTGACGTTCGCGGTAACCGCTTCGCGAAGTGGCCACGTCGGGGTCGAGCATAGTCCAGGCGAAAATACGGGTAAAGGACAATTCACGTTGTGAGGGCGCGCCTGCGACAAAACTGCCTTGACAATTGCTGCGCGTAGGCGTAGGGCGCTTGCGCACCGTCGATCGAGAACGGTGCACTCGCAGGATTCCGTCGATACGATTGAGGCGCCTAATCACCTCGCGACGTCGGTAAGGAACGGCCGCGAAATAACTTCTCCCTATTTCCCTCTCCCCTCGCGGGAGAGGGTAGGGTGAGGGGGATAAGAAATCTGGAAGTTATTTCGCGGCCGTGTCTAAGTTTGTTCGACCGTCGCGCGATCGGGGGAAACATCGATGCTCGTAGGCTACGTAAGCGACGAATACTACGCGGCACTGGCCGATGTGCTGGTGGAATTACGCCCGCAGGTTGCACAGAGCGCTGGCGGACTGCGCGGCAAAGTGCGTGAGCCCGTCGTGGTGCGCTCGGCCCCCAGCGGCGCCATTTATGCTGACGTGCCGGCCGGCCCGTGCGAGGCGATTTTTGCGCATCCGGGTTTCGGCTCGAAGCGCTCGCAGTTTGTCGTTGATCCGCGAGTGCCATTTCAATTTCGTTTGCTTTCCGATCGGCTGCTGGGGTACGCCTGGCCCAAATGGTGCCAGGCGGGGGACGAAGTCGAGTTTCGCGTCCATGCCGTTGAGCCGTACAAACTGGGACTATGGCGCTACGGGTACCAAAAGCAGTTCGTGCGCAATATCGGCTGGTACGACAACCACGGCCCGCGCGCGGTGATGCAGACCGTGCCCGACGGGTTCTTTGTCGAGACCGGCGTGCGCTGGGACGCGGGCTCGAGCCAAATCCATCGCCAGGTGATCGCCGCGCCGGACGCGAGCGGACTGTATTACTTTCAAGCGCGCGGTGAGAGTGGCGCGTTCTGTTCGTTCCCGCTCGTGGTGGCGCCGCGCAAGGCTGCCTCGCCGATCGCCGTGCTGGCGTCGACCAACACCTGGAACGCGTACAACCCGTTCGGTGGGCGGAGCAACTACATTCTGGCGTCGGCCATGCCCGAGGTTCCGATCGTTAATTCCAAAAGCGATCTGCCGCGCTACAACTTGCCCGACTACGGTGAGTGGCAGGCCGAGAGCTTCGCGCCACTGTCGTTCGATCGGCCCGAGCCGCGCAACCAGGTTCCGGCCGACGACGAGTGCACCGATCCGATCGAAGGGCGCATGGAGTGCGCGCTGGCGCCGGCCGAGTGGCGCTTGTTGGGCTGGCTCGAGCGCGAAGGCTTCGCCTACGACCTGTACGCCGACGATCAATTGCACACGGGCGTGCTCGACCTTGACGCATACCGCGTGCTGGTGCTCAGCGTACATCCCGAGTACTGGACCGAGGCGATGTACTGGGCCGTGAAGCGGTGGGTGTTCGAACGCGGTGGCCGGCTGGTCTATCTCGGCGGCAATGGCATCAACTGCAAGGTCGACATCCTGACCGATGGCGCGATGCGCTGCCTGAATCGCTGGGACCCGTCGCTCGACAGCCGCTTCCACACGGCGGTCGAATCAGAAGCGAACCTGCTGGGAGTCGCCTACTCAGACCCCGGCGCGATGACGGTCGCCCCCTACGAAGTGATCGATTCGACGCATTGGATTTTCGCCGGCACGGGGCTGCGGCGCGGCGACCGCTTCGGTACCAAGATTTTGCACCAGCGCTATGGCGACGGCGCTTCGGGGCATGAGACCGACAAGCTGACGGCCAGCTCGCCACCGCAAGCGCGGGCGTTGGCCCGAGGGCTTAATCCCGACAATGGCGGCGCCGAGCTGGTGTGTTTCGACACGCCCGGCGGCGGGGCCGTCTTCTCGGCCGGCAGCATCACTTACCCCACGGGGCTGTTATGCGACGAGCCGTTGTCGCGAATCACCGGCAACTGCCTGCGGCGGTTTCTAGAGCGGTGACGAGGTCGGGTTGGCTGGGCAGCGAATCTGCCCCGCACGCGGTGAGAATCTTTTAAGGAATTTCGTTGCTTTGCCGTGAGAGGAGGGCTAGACTCCAGCGAGCTTCTGGCAATTTCGCCAGTAGACGTTTGAGAACTCTACGAAATTCAGGCCTGCCAATTCAGGATCGCTAGTGACGTAAACCCAAATTCCTCGCGGCGCGGATAGTCATTTCGCACGCGGTGAGTTCTGGCGTCACAGCTCGATCCTTCTTCGGCGAATCTTGCCCGGCCTGTTCTTGCCTCGCGGATTCCGAATCGCCTTGCGCGGTTTGTATTGCCTTCGCGCTTGTTGGCTGTGAGCGACTCTCAACGCTGCGATGCCAATGCGCTGCGACGCAGATGTGTGGTGTCGAAAACCTGATCTCAACCGTCAGTTCAATCAACACAAGGAGTGGGGCTAATGCGTACTTTTCTATTTATCGGGACCCTCGCGGCGATCGTTATTCAGGCCAGCGCGGTGTCGTCGCGGGCCGGCACGGTGAATGTCACTTTCAGTGGTGCGTCGCAAGCGTTTGTCGGCGTGACCAGCGAATTCGGCAGCTTGACGGCTACCGGTAGTGGCCAGGCTTTCAATGCCAAGACGAGCAAGGTCGAGCCGTTCGTGTTGACGCCCCCTTTGGTACACGCCCTGACACCGGCTGGGGGCTTTTCTCCGGTGAGCTCACAGCCGCTGAGCATTGTGCCGGCCACGTTTGATGTCACGCCGACGGCCATCAACGACATCAACGGGCTGAAAGTCGACCTACTCAATGGAGCGAGCTCACCGGTCGTCTTCAACACCATCGAGATCACGACCGACAGCGCTATCTCGATACTCAAGAACTTCACCCTCGATATCTCGGCCTCGCTGAGTGAGCTGAGATTCTTGCAGACCGGCGCCGCGACGCTCACCCCGCAAGGGCCGAACATCGGCACATTCAGCATCCCAGGTGACTTTCAGTCCTTTTTGTCGGATTACTTCACAACGTACTTCGGCCTCCTCACGTATCAACTGCCCAACATCTCCGAAACCACGTCGTTGCCGTTGACCGGAACCTACACGATCACAGGGCCCCCCAATGCGGCCAAGATCACGCTCGATGGCACGATCGGCCTGGCGATCCTGATCACCGACGGTGGCGGCAACTTGAATGGTGACATCGACAGCCCGATTTCGCTAACCGTGAATGCCTCGGTCGATGCCGCGGTGTCGATTCTCGTGAACGTGGGCTACCACTTCGAGCAAGACCAGCTCGTCGTGCCGGAGCCGGGCAGCATCTGCCTGATGGCGCTGGGTCTGTCGCTGACCGCGCTGTGCGCATGGCGGCGGCGGCAATCGCGCTAAGCCTGCGAGCTCAGCAAGTACCGGCTTCCACGGCCGCCGCGGGGCGACACGCACCGCGGCGGCCTTTTTCTTGGCGCCCACACGCTTAAAGTTTGGCGAGACGCACCCGACCTTGCCATTAACTGAGCCGGACTCCGCGAATTCCACGCCCGAGAAGTGGATCAGCACCGCGGGTTTCGAGTCACCGGGCGGGCAACTATCATGGGGCGGGCACCCGAAACAATTCCTGCCAGCGATCTCCCTCCCCTCACCATACAACCCCATGATGCTCCGGATTCCGATCTTTGTCCTGCTGCTCGCGGGGATTTCTTTAGCACCGCTGTGCCGCCGCCTCGCAGCGGCCGAGCCGAATGCCGCTACCGCGGCCAGCGACGACGAAGAAGCGCCGCTGAACTTGCCCGGTCTGCTGGCGAAGTACACGGTCGACGGCGCCGTGCGCGTGGAGCGATTCGAGCCGACGCCGGCGCTAGTGCTCGCCGCCGGTCAGACGCCCGACCTGCGCTTGCCAATCGAAGGCTGGAAGGTCCGCTGGGAGGGGCTGCTCGACGTGCAGCAATCGGGCGTGTACCACTTCAATGCGGTCACCACTGGCGCGGTCGTGGTACGGGTCGACGACAAAGTGGTGCTCGACATGCCGGGCCCGGCCCATCCGGGATCGAGCGGCAAGGTCGATCTCGGCGATCAGCTTGACGTCGGATATCACCCACTGGTGATCGAATTCGCGCCCGCTGGGCCGGGGGCCGTGCTCAACCTGTTCTGGCAGTCGGAGACGTTGGCGCCGGAGCGGATACCAGGGTTCGCGCTCTTGCACTCGCCTGAAACGCATCGCACCGCAGGCACCGCGGGCGTCGACAGCTTTTTTAGCGGTCGCCTGGCGATCGAAGAGCATAGCTGCCTGGCCTGCCACCAGGCGGCCGAGAAGAGCCCGCTCAAAATGTCTTTGGGCATGCGCAAGGGGCCGAAGCTGCTCGACGTTGGTTCGCGGCTGGGCCCCGGCTGGATCTATCACTGGCTTGGCGATCCGCAGGCGTGGCGAGCCGGGGCTGCGATGCCGAAGCTGTTCTCCGCCGATAGACAAGGGGAAGTCGAGCGTTTCGCGGTGGCCAGCGTGCTGGCGGCGTTGAAGGGTCAACACACAACTGAAGCGAAGCCAGTTGCGGCTACTGATGATGCGGCGATGAACGCTGCCCAGGTCGCGGCTGGCAAAAAACTTTACGAGCGCGTCGGCTGCATGGCGTGCCACGACGACGCGGCGCCCGGGGGAAGCAAGTCGCCGCTAGCGCTTCATCATCTCGGCAAGAAGCACTCGGTCGAGCAGCTAGCCGCGTATCTGGCTGTCCCCGGCGCGAACGATCCACACGCTCGCATGCCAGCGATCAGTCTCTCGGCCGAAGAAAGCCGGGCGTTGGCGGTGTACCTCACATCGCGCGATGAAGAAGGTGCGCCATCCTACGACCTGCCGACAGCGCCGACGCTCGACGAAGTGTCGGCGGCGCTGAAGGCCGTTTCTGCCGCCGGTGAAGCCGCGACAGACAAGAATTCCCAACCTTCGCTGGATGAACAAATTGCCGAACTCGGTCGACGCGTGCTCAGCACGCGGCGCTGTGCGAATTGCCATGACCTGCCGGCAAACCTCGGCAGTAAGTCGGCCACCGGTGCGTCGGACCTTTTGGCCGCGCTACCTGCCGGCAAGTCGTTGGTCGAGATCGCTGCCAGGCCAGAAGCGGGCTGTCTTGCGGAGTCGAATGCTGCGGCAAGTAGGGGCAATGCCGCGGCGCCGCGGTTCGGCGCGAGCCTTGACCGCGCCGCCGTGCAATCGTTCCTGCGCGAAGCCCAACATGCCCCTGGCACGCCCGATCCTGCGCAGCATGCGCGACTGACGATCGCGCGGTATCGCTGCCAGGTGTGCCACGAGCGCGATGGGCAAGGGGGGCTCAGCGCCGATCTTTACGCGCATCTGACCGCCAACCAAACCGAAGGCGAGGCCGAGCTCGTGCGTCCGCCGTCGTTGACCGGGGTCGCGCGCAAGCTGCACACCACGGCCCTGGCCGGCGTGCTCGTGAGCGACGAGCGTTCGCGCCCCTGGATGGCACTGCGGATGCCGCGATTTCCCCAAGACGTCATGCAACCGTTTGTCGGGCAATTGACGACGGCCGATGCGATCGAGCCCGACAATCAGGAGGCACAGGCCGACGCGGCTGCGGAGCAAGAGCCAGCGGCCGACGAAACCACGGAGACCTCGCTCGCCGAAGCGGGACGCACACTGGTCGGTTCGCGCGGATTTGGCTGCATTAAGTGCCACGACGTGCGCGGCATCCCCAGCGGCGGCACGCGAGGGCCCGATCTTGCCCGCATCACGCGCCGCGTCAGGCACAACTGGTTCAATCACTGGATGACCGATCCGCAGCGGCTCGAGCCCGGCACCCGCATGCCGACCGTGTTCTTGGCCGGCAAGTCCCCCTATGTGGAAGTGCTCGACGGCGACCCCGCTCGGCAGCGCGACGCCATGTGGGCGTACCTGTCGGCCGGCGATGAGCTGGCGCTGCCCGAGGGGATCGAGTCGCCGAGCGTGGCGACGAGCGCCGGACCACTGGCGGGCGGTCGCCCCTGGGTGCTGCGAACTTTTCTGCCGGAAGTGTCGCCGCGCAGCATGGCGATTCGCTTTGGCGGCGACGTACACGCGGCGTTCGACGCACAAAACTGCCGACTCGCGTACGCGTGGCAAGGAGACTTCGTCGATCTGGCGGCGAGCTGGACCCATCGGGGCGGCCGCGAGGCGAGCCTGTTGGGCAAAGTGATCTGGCGATCGCCGCCAGGTTTCCCGTGGGCGATCAATCTCGATAAGTCACCCGTCGCGCCCGACTTCGCTGCTCAGGCGGCCGACATCGCGCTGGGAGGTCCGGTACCGCCTCACGATCCGCAGCCCAACACGCGGCTGCATTTCTTGGGCTATCGACTGCCGCCGCGCGGAGCCGAGTCGACGGCGGGACCGACCATGCGTTACGAAGTCGAATTGCCCGGCGGCCAGCTCGCAATCTTTGCCGAAACGATCAGTGCGCTGGTGACGGCTGACGCGATCGGCCTGCTGCGCGAGGTTGAGATCAAAGCGCCACCAGGCGCGACGGCGCTGTTGAATCTGGTGGCGCTTGCGAAGTCTCGAGAACTGTCGAACACACCGACTGAAGGCGCGCCGGCAGACGCCGCGTCCCCCATCCCAATCATGACGCTGCACGACAGCGAAGGACCGCTGGTGTTGAGCGTGCGCGCGGCGCCGGGGGCTGCCCATTGGCTTGCCGCGGCCGAGCAGCCGAGCGCCGTGTTGGCGTTACCCTGCGACCCGGCCGACGGTGTCGCGCGACTGACGCTGGCGATTCTGCGAGCGAAGGATGCGTCGCCCGAGGGGATCAAACGACTGGTCGAGCATGAATCGAGCGTGCGGAGGGAGTCACGATGACGTTGATATCGAATAGCCGGGCCGGCCAGCAGCGAAGCCGAGTGTTGGTTTGCAAACCGGTGCTTCTTGCACTGTTGCTGCTCTCGTGCGAGATCGGCGCGTTGCCAATGCGTGTCACGGCCGACGAACCTGCCGCCGCGGCCCCCGCTCCGCAGCTTGTCTACGTGAAGAAGGACAGCCGCCGCAGCACCCGAGAGGCCTCGCTGACGGCCAGTCGGCCGCTCAAGCTGGCCGACAAGTGGCACGTCATCGGCCCGTTCGAGAACCCCGACAATCGCGGCTTCGACCAGGTGCTGGGGCCCGAGCAGGATCCGGCCCACATCGATCTGGCGGCCACGTACGAGGGGGCCGGCGAGCCGGCCACTTGGCGCGAACTGTCGCTCTCCGATGGTCGCGTCAACAACTTGCGGAAGTTCAAGCGCAACGACGGTGTGCTCTGCTACCTCTATCGCCGGATTGAAGTGCCAGCGGCCCAGCGCGTGCGCGTGTCGATGGGTTGCGACGAGGGGCTCGCCGTCTGGCTCAACGGTCGCAAGCTCTACAGCGTGAAAGAAGGGCGCATCGCGACCTTGCCGAACCAGGATTTCGTCACGCTCGACCTGAAACCCGGCGCCAACGACCTGCTCGTCAAAGTGATCAACGGGAAGGGGCTGTTCGGTTTCTATTATGAGCCGACACTGCCGCATCGGTTGCTGGTTGAGCTCGATCGGCAGTTGGAGCGCGACTTCCCCAGCGGAGGCGAAGGGGAGTTTTACCGCATCGATCCGCTGCCGATGCCCGACGACGAAGTGATCGAGGTCGGGGCCTTGGCGTTTCGCCCCGACGGCAAGCTCTACGTGGCGACGCGCCGGGGCGATATCTGGCTCGTCTCCAATCCCACGTCGGACGATGTCAGCCAGATCACCTGGCAGCGCTTCGCCAGCGGATTGCATGAAGTGCTGGGGCTCTGCGTCACGGGCGAACACGAAGTGCTGGCCGGCCAGCGTCCTGAAGTGACCTTGCTGCGCGATACCGATGGCGACGATGAGGCGGACGAGTTCACGACGGTCTGCGACCGCTTCGGCATCTCGGGCGACTACCACGAGTTTTTGTACGGCCCCGCCCGCGATCGCGACGGCAACTTGTTCATCTCGCTGAATCTTGGCTTCGGCGGGGGCGATCACGCCAAAGTGGCCTATCGCGGCTCGCTGCTGCGGATCGGCGTCGACGGTGCGGTCACCCCTTGGGCCAGCGGCATGCGCAGCCCCAACGGCCTGGCCTTCGATCCGGCGGGCCGGCTCTTCTTCACCGACAACCAGGGAGAGTGGATCGCCGCGTGCAAGCTGCAGGAAGTGTGGCAAGGCGAGTTCTACGGCAACCCCGAAGGGCTCCGCTATTGGCCCGCCTACAGCGAGACGAACAAGCCCGAGTACGTGCGGCCGACGCTGTGGTTTCCGTTCGGGCTGTGCCGTTCAGCGACTGATCCCGTGTGGGACACCAGCGAAGGGAAGTTTGGCCCGTTCGCCGGGCAGTGCTTTGTCGGCGAGTTGACGAACTCCCTCATCACGCGCGTCTATCTGGAAGATGTCGGCGGGCGGCTCCAAGGCGCCTGCTTCCCGTTCCGTCGCGGGTTCGCCAGCGGTGTGAATCGGCTGGCCCAAGCGCCCGACGGCAGCTTGCTGGTGGGCGAAACCAACCGCGGCTGGGGCTCGCTCGGTGGCCAAACGTTCGGGCTCGAGCGGCTGGTGTTCACCGGCCGCACGCCGTTCGAGTTGCATTCGCTGCCAGTGACTGAAACCGGTTGGGATCTGCATTTCACCGCGCCGGTCGATGCTGCGAGGGCTGTTGATCCGGCGAACTACCTGGTCGAGTCGTACACGTATCACTACTGGGCGAAGTACGGTTCGCCCGAGATCAGTCGCCGGCAGCACAAGTTCGAGCTGAAGCACGCGCCCGAGCATCCCGATCGCGTGCAGTTGGTTGTGCTCGAGCCGCGCGAATTAGGGCGCGTCTATCACGTGCGATTGGCCGGAGTGCGCAGCGCTGAAGGAAAGGCGCTCGTGAACCATGACGCGTATTACACGCTCAATCGCTTGCCAGGCGGGGCCGCGAGCGCGAGCGATCAAGCCGCGGTGGTCGAGCCAGCAGCGAAATAGCTGCATGTTTTGGCAGCGGTTTGCTCAGCGTTACGATTTGCACGCGACATGCGAGTGACGACGACAGTGCGGCGACACGCTGGACGAAGACTCTAAGATGTGCCACTGCTTGGCAGTCGGCGGTTTTTTCGTCGTGCCTGCCGAGCAACGCGCGTCGCCGACGAACAAGCAGTGCTCGGGGACTGCAGTGTAGTCGTCACGCTCCGCGTGACGGAATTTCATCACGCCCCAGCGTGATGACTACACTGGTGCGCGACGTCGCCTGAACCAGCTCGCGCCGGCCGATAACATGTACCTGTCCCCCTCGGCGCTTCGCGCGAGCTGGTCGAACTGCGCGTCGAAGTCAGATCGAGTTCAAGCCGATGTCGCCACTGCGCGGCTTGGTAGTCGTAGCGCCCAACTCCTCCGTGGGTTGGCACCCACGGCTAAGCGCCGCGGCCGCTGCGTGGCCAATGCCATTCGAGAGCACGCTAGGCGTGAATACTACGGACGCGCTATCAAGCGCTCGTGGCTCGTTCGCCCGACGTTCGGCAGACCGCGACACCCCGCAGTCGACCCGCCTTAGTTACGGTCGATCAGTCGGGCGGTCATGATCCGCAGGTAGGTGACTTCGTCGTGCAGTTCGTCGAGCTCCCACTGCGTGACCGCGGCGGTCGAGGTCAGGTCGAGGTTTTTGGCCAGTTCGACCCGCAAACGCTCGACTTCGACAAGCGCTTTGCGACGGGCGACCTCGACCGCGCTCACCGTGTTGGCGTTCATGCGATTGGCCAGTTCGGCCTTGCGCAGGTTCTCTTCGGCCAATCGCAATTTTGACAGGGCCAGATCGCGATAGGGGTTTGAGCTGTCGTCGGTCAGCCCCTTGGCGCGATTGAGACGCCCTTGAGCATATGCCAGCTCGCCACGCAGCTGCTCCATCATGAAGCGGGGAATCGTGCCAGGGACGCGGGCGTTCGCTTCGTCGGCCTTCTGGATTTCGAGCTGCATTAACTGGATGTGCGCTTGGGCAAACTGCACGTGCAGATCGGTCGTGCGCGATTCAGAGTTCGCCGGAGTTTCGGCGGGGGTTTCGGCGGCCGGGGTTTCCGTGGCAGCTGGTTGATCTTGAGCCGCGGTCGCCCAAGCGTCGTAACCGACGACGCCAGCGACTGCTCCGCACACCAACAATCCGAGTCGAATGAAACGCGTCTTCATGGCCGGGCATCCTTTGTCTGCTGAAGAGGGCTTCAGAAAGATAGCTTAGAGATCGGCGGCCAAAAAAGCACGAATCGAGCACGCCGCAGGCCCGCGCAAACACCTGCGCGGTCAGCGCTTATCGGCCTGCCGAGCGCAGCGACTTCAGACCGCGGCCACGAATGCCAGATAGTAGAAGATCCAGCCCGTTAAGACCGTTGCCACCATATCCCACACGGCCAATCGGCCCCAGCGCACGTGGGCATCGCTATGCCGGCCAGGGGTAGGCGGGGACGGAAAATTCCGCAAGGCCCGCACCGTGACCACGATCCACAGGATTGCGGTGCTCACCGAAAAAACCAGGTGGACGTACAGCACGGGGTAAACCAGCCCGGGCTCGCTGGACGTGCCGAAAAAGGGTGAGGCCTTCGCCCGGGCTTCCCAGCCGTGCAGCCGCATTTCGAGCTCGAAAAGCGTGACCGCGACCGCCAGTAAGCCACCCAGAATGAGCTGGATGCGCTTGTGCAGCACGAAGCGGCGCCGGTATTTCACCAGCCAGACGCTGTAGCCCAACAGCGGCAGCACGATCGCCATCGCCACGACGACGACGTCGAGCATCAACGAGGCCCGCGTGCCGAGAAAGCCGTCCATACGAGTGGTCGCGCGCTTCGTTTCGCGCCTGCTGGGTGCTGGTGTCCGTCGATTCGCTGGCGGCGAATTCTAGCCGAGGAGGCAGGGAGTACCAATGGCGGGCTGGCCGGGCAGGTGTGCCATCGCGTCGCGTTGCGGGAGATGCCGCGTTCAAGGGAGCGTGCCGGCGGGGCCGCGGACGGGCGACCATCGCCTGGCCTGCCAAGCACGGGGGGCGTCGTGGACAACGCGTCGCGTGGAACTCGATCAAGCAGCGCTTCGCCGCGGCAATGGCCTTCGCCCGAGGCTCGCGATACGATAGTCGCAACGAACGGCTTGCCGGAATTTGCCTGCCGCGGGGGTGGGAGGAGTCTGCCCGCGCGGGGGACGGAAATTGGATCGCCTGGCCGAGTGGCGGAATAGGCAGACGCAAGGGACTTAAAATCCCTCGGGGGGTAACCCCTGTACGGGTTCGATTCCCGTCTCGGCCACTGACTTACGACGATTCGACAACACGCGAAAGAGGGTCAACCTTCCAATAACCTTCCAAAGCCGAATCAACCCGCCGCCGTGGTACTCGTGGCGCACGCCGGGATGTACACGTTCTCAGACGCTGCTTTCATCCGGTCAGCCAGCTTCACATACCGGAGCGTGGTCGTAATCGACTTGTGCCGCATCTTGCGCTGCAAGGTGAAGGCGTCCATGCGTCCCGCGTTGAGCGTGGCGTAGCCGCGTCTCAGGGCGTGGAAGCCGTACACGTGGCAGGTGGCCGTGCATTCGTGCTCAGACGCGCCAGGGCACGCCAGCTTGATGCCTGCGGCCTCTTGGATGGCGTGGAACGTGTCCCACAGCTTCCGCTCGCCGTGGGGCCAGGCGAACACATAGGGACCGAAGCCGATAACCTGCTTGACCAGCTCGAGCGCCGCCGCCGGCAGGTGGTCGGACTCGTCGCGCTTCCCCTTGTTGTCGGCCGCCCGGGTTAGGATCGCTCCCGTCTCCAGGTCCAAGTCGGCCCGGCGCAGGCTGAGTATCTCATCGATGCGCCAGCCGGTCGTAATCGCGAACACCAGCAGCGCCCGCCACCAGTCGCCAGGCGGGCAGGGTTGCTTCTCAGGCAGCGTGGCCGTGTCCACCTTGGCATAGATGGCGTCGAAGTGCTCGGCAGTCATCACCGGGCCAATGTGCTCGGGCTCGCGCACCTTGCGGAGCTTCGGCACCACGGGGAGATAGCCCCAGTCGTGCGCCACCCGGAGCGCCGCCTTGAGGTGGCGCAGCTCCCGGTTGATCGTCGCCGGGGAGACTTTCGAGCCAGGCTTGCGGCCGCGCTCCTTCGCCCGCTCGGTCACGTAGCTATCGATGGTCGCGGTCTTGATGCTGGCCATCTTCGCCGGCTTCGCTAGCCGCTCGAAGTGGTTAAACACCTCCTTGATGATGCGCTGAGTCTCGCCGGCCAGCCGGGGCAGAATCTTGGCTTCGTACTCAGTGCGGAACTCTTTCCACCCCTTCCGCGCATCGCTCTTGTAGACGCCGGCCGCAAGCTGCCCTTCGATCTTGCGGGCGAGCTTCTCAGCGGCCGATCGGCTCGTGCTGCGCTTTTGCTTCCGCTTGCCATCGGGGTCATAGTACCCGACCGACCACGGGCAATCGTCGCCGAGTTTTTTCTTCTGCTTCGGGTCTTGGAATATCCAGGCTCTCATCGTCTCGCCTTTCTGGTTAAGAAAACCCCCGCCGCAGCCCGGCCTTGTGTCCTGCGACCGCAGCGGGAGGGGTTAGGGGACTACTTCAATCGTTCGCCGATTCGATCCGTTTCGCCTTCGCGCCCGGCTGCGATGCCTAACGCGATGCGGATGCGGGCCTCCAGGTCTGCCGATAGCGGCCGCTGGCCCCGGAGCACCTTGCGCAAGTGCTTCTGACTGACGCCGCACTCCTTAGCAAAATCCTCGAAGCGCAGCCCCATGCCTGCGATAGCCGATACCACGTCGGCGCGTTCGAGCTTCACCTTGCCGGCCAGATCGGCGAACAAGTCGCCAGTGGCCCCGGACAACAGCGACGATGCCACGCGATAGGTGCGCGGGGCCTTCACCTCGGGCTCGGGCAGCGCCTCGATGGTAACCGGCTCGTCAGGCTGTCCGCCCGGCCGTGGCAAGTGCTTCGCTCCGTCGTGCCCACTGATAAACCGGGGATCGACATACCGCGCGATGCACGATGCGTCTTGATGCCCCAGTTGTTGGAACGCCGCCGCCTTGCCCTGCGCGGCTGCGATATGGCTGGCCGTCGTGCGCCGAATCTTGTGGAACATATCCTTGCGCGTGAATGGCAGCCCGGCGCGCCGCAGGATGAACCGGAAGCGCGAGTACAACCCGTGCTCCTGGGTGAAGGGGAAGGGGAACAACAGCGCCCGTTGCGGCGGGAGCGATTCGAGTATCGCCGCGATGGTCTGGTCGCTGAGTCGATACCACTGCTCAACACCGTTTTTCATCCGCTCGGCAGGGACACGCAGCAGCTTCTCCGCGAAGTCGATTTCCTCGAATCGAATCGCGAACACTGCCGAACGTCGCAAGCCGGTGTCGTACATCACGAGCACCAGCGCCGTCCACCACGCCGCAGCCGGCACGCCTGCGAAGCGTCCACGCGCTAGCCGACACGACTTCAACAGCCGTTCTAGTTCGGCCAGCGTCCAGGCAGTCGGCACGCGTTTGGGCTCGCGCAGTGGTTCCACGTTCTCCAAGTCCTCGGGCGTGTCCCGGTCGATCAGCCGTTTGCGTTTGGCAAAACGCCAGAGGGTCACGAGCATGCGCCGACGACTGTTCACCGTCGCCGGGGCAAGCTTCGCCGCGCGACCTGCTGCCATCCATTCGGCAATCGTGGTTTCCGTCAGATCGGCCAGTGTGGCCGGCCGTTTCAGGAACGCGCTGAATCGAGCAATCGCGACTTCGTACTGTTGCGCCGTCGCGGGGCTCGCGTCGATCATCCGCAGGGGACGATAGACGTTCTTAAAGAACTCCGTCAGCGTCATCGGGGAGACTGGTGCAATCATGCGCCACCTCCCTTCACCTTCACGACGCGCCTCGATGGTACAGCCTTATTGGTCAACCGACTGAGAACAGCAGCGCACGTTGCCGGTGTTCCGAAGAATCCTTTGGCGTCGACCAACCAGCGGGCGAAGTGCCGCAAGTGTTCGCGGTAATTCGCCTTGGTCGAATCGGACGCCTTCAGCGTCTCGATGAACGCGAGCAATCGCGCCCCGTCTAAGTCGCTGACCAGTTGCAGGCCCGCATCGCGCACGAGTCGCATGACGCGCGCCG
>CAZBWM010000027.1:0-22251 GCA_964495375.1 uncultured Planctomycetaceae bacterium
ACGGCACGGTCCCACACTAGCTCACTGCCTACAAAGGGTGTTATCGGCCGGGCTCGCGGCGCCGTTCACCGAATCCCACGGCTCGGCGAGTGGTTTTCCTGCCAAATTTGCGGGGCGGCCGAGACCGGGCCGGGGCTGCCTTTCCTGGCGGCAGTTTCCGATCGTGCTCTGCTGGCGTCTGGCGATCGCTGCCCATCGGCGCGTCGAAAGCTGCATGACTTCAAGGCAAATCGCCCGGTCGCTAGTGGCGACTTGCGAAGAATCTCGCTGGCCTGTTGCGCCTGAAGCCATTGCCAGATAACGAACTAGCTTGCGTCGCGCAGGTTTGGTTCAAGGCTTGGCACGGCTGTTGCAATCAGTAGCCTTCCGTAAAGGCCGTTCGACTGGCAGCCACGCGAAGGCTCTGGCAATTTGCTAGCCGCGCGATGCCAGCTTGAACAGGTGCTGACATGACCTTTGAGAATCTACTACTGCTGGTGCCGATGCTGGCCGCTGCCGCCGCTGGGTTGGTGAGCGCAGGTCGGCGGAACGCGCAACCAGCGCGAGTGGTGGTCAAAAAACAAATCAAGCGGTGACTATCGACCGGTGAATACTGTCCAGTGAGTATCGGGCAAAAAGAATCGGGCAGCGAATCGTTGCCGCGCGTCTACGGGCGCCGGCGACGGATCAGCCTGATGCGGCGTAGCGCCGTCCGCACTTGGCGCGTCGAACAATTCGTTCGCGCTGATCGGACAGAAAAACGGAGTCACGTGCGTAGCGTTTGCAAAGGGTTGGCAAGCGTGTATTGAGGATGTCACAGGCGTAGTTTGGCTGCTCGGACTTGGCGGCGGGTTGTGTGTGCGGAGCGAAGCCGTAGTAGTTCAGCTCGCCTGTGGCATCCTCATCCTCTTTACTCTTTCGATCGGAGTGCTTGCCGGCAACCGCGCGCAAGGCGGATGGCCGCGATTGCTGGCCGGAACTTCTTTCTTCCATCGTTCATCTTCTGGCTCTTCACCGAGTCTGAAGGATGCTCCTCGGCTTGGGTGAGTGCTCCGCCTGCCTCATCCAAGTCGGGGCATTTTTCTTGGTGGCGACGTCGGGCTCCGCTCTGACCTCCGGCGAGCCCGCCCAGTTCTGGATTCGGCCCGCCGTGGCCGTCGGCCCGCACCGGCCGGCAAGTCCTTGAGACATCGCACCGGGCGGGTTACGATTGACTCGCACCTAGTTCTTGCGGGAGTTCCCCCGTCGATGAAGCTGATTGTCGCCATTATCCAGCCGAGCCGTTTGGAAGCCGTGAAGGCCGCCTTGACCGAGGTCGAGGTGTTTCGTCTGACGGTCATGGATTGCCAGGGCTTCGGCCGCCAAAAGGGGCAAACCGAGATCTACCGCGGCCACGAGTTCACGGTCAATCTGTTGCGCAAGGTGCAGTTGCAGATCGCCGTGAACGACGACTTCGTCGAGCCGACGGTCAACGCCATCATCAAGGGGGGGCGCAGCGGCGACAAAGGAGAAATCGGCGACGGCAAGATCTTCATCCTGCCGCTTGACGATTGCATCCGCATCCGCACTGGCGAGCGCGGCGGCGAGGCGATCTAGGCAGGGGAGCGCGTTCAGCCCTGCAGGTTGGCGCCCCACGGACGCGGCCTGGTGTCTCGAACCGACGTGTGCGGTCGAAGGGGCGACCTCGCCCACCAAACAATGCTCCCACCCCCCGCAGCGGTCTGTGCAGCACGGTGGGCTAACCCCCAATCCGGTCGGGGCACCGTTCGGACAAGCGATCCGATGAAACTGACCCACCACCGATGACTAACCCCTCCGCAGGTCCGTCCTTTACAATGGGGGACTGGAATCTATCCCCCGTTTCTCGATCCCCGGCGGGCCGTTCACTGTGGCAGCACACTGTTTGCGAAACTTGGGCGCCACACGCCTGGTGACTCTGGCCGCCTGGCTTGTCATCGCGAGCATGACGCGTGGGGCTGAACCCCGGACGGAACAGGCCACGGCACCGGATGCGGCGCCGGCTGATATAGCCCCGGCCAATACGGCCCCGGCCGCCGCCCCGCTTGATCCCAATCACGCCGAGAAGATGGCCCGCGGCCTCGAGGTCTTTCGCGGCGGCGTGCGGGCCACGCTCAAAGCGCAATGCGTCAAATGCCACGGCGGCGAGCGAATCGAATCGGAGTTTGATCTCACCGATCGCGACAGGTTACTTAAGGGAGGTGCACTGGGGGCCGCGGTCGTGCCGGGCAAGTCGGCCGACAGCTTGCTTTATCAAGTCGTCGCGCACAGCGAAGAACCGCACATGCCGCACGAGGCAGACAAGCTGCCCGACGAGGCCATCGCGCAGATTGCCGCCTGGATCGATCTCGGCGCGCCGTTTGACGAGCCATTGGTCCCGCGGGAAGCCGCGGCCTCGAACTGGACCGAGCGCGTGCTGCCGGCCGAAGCGCGGACGCACTGGTCGTTTCAGCCGCTGAAAAGCGCCGAGCCGCCGATCGACGCACTTCAGAACGCAGGGCTCATGCCCGAACAACTGGCTTGGTGCCGTGGGGTGATCGATCAGTTTATTCTCGCGCGGCTGATTGCAGTCGGCCATACGCCGAGCCCGCCCGCCAGTCGGCAGCAACTCATCCGTCGGTTGTACTTTGACCTGGTAGGGTTGCCCCCGCCGGCCGCGGAAGTTGAAGCCTTCGTGCGCGACGAATCGCCCGGCGCGTACGAAGCGCTCGTCGATCGCTTGCTGGCCAGCCCACATTATGGCGAGCGGTGGGGGCGCCATTGGCTTGATGTCGCGCGATTCGGCGAAAGCCACGGCTTCGAGCACGACTACGATCGGCCGAGCGCGTATCCGTATCGCGATTTTGTGATTCAGGCCCTCAACCGCGATCTGCCGTTCGACACATTCGTGCGCTGGCAGATCGCCGGCGACGAGCTGGCCCCCGACGAAAACCTGGCCCTGATGGCGACCGGCTACCTGGCCGCCGGCGTGCACAGCACCCAGATCACCAAGAACGAAGTCGAGAAGCACCGCTACGACGAAATGGACGACATGCTGGCCACGGTCGGCACGTCGCTATTGGGTTTGACAATCGGCTGCGCCCGTTGCCACGATCACAAGTTCGATCCGATCCCGCAGCGCGACTACTACCGGTTGCTATCGGCTTTCACCACCACCGTGCGCAGCGAAATCGAGCTGAACGCCGATCCGGCGGGCTACGCGGCTGCCAAGGCGAAGTTCGACGCCGAGCACGCGCCGTTCGCTGCCGCCCGCGACCAGTGGGAAGCCACGCAGTTGCCCGAGCGCTTCGCGGCTTGGGAAACCGAGCGCCGCGCGGCGGGTGAAATTGCGACGGACAAACTCGCACTACCCGCGGCCCCCTGGCGCGTGGCCGAATATGTGGAAACGAAAAGCGACGGCGGCGCCACGTTCAAGCCGCTCGAGGATGGCTCGGTGCTGGCCGAAGGGAAGAACGCCGCCAGCGACACGTATGAACTGGTCGTGCGCACGCCGTCGACCGAGGTGCGCGGGCTGCGCATCGAAGCGCTGGCCGACGCATCGCTGGTGAAAAGCGGGCCCGGCCGAGCCGAGAATGGCAACTTCGCGCTCAGCGAAATCGCGGTCACCGCGCAGCCGGCCGATAAGTCGGCGCCGCCCGTTGAAGTCAAACTCACCAGCCCCCGCGCCACGTTCGAGCAAACGGGCTTGCCGGCTTCCGCTACGCTTGATGGCGACGCCAAGACCGGCTGGGCCATCGATCCGCAGTTCGGCCGCGATCAGGCGATTGCCTACCGGGTCGAGCGGGCGCACGAGGATGGAGCTCCGCAGCCCCTCGCGCATGCCAGTGGTTGGTTGCTTACCGTGAAGCTTACGTTCGCGGTGAACACGGGGCACTCGATCGGCCGGCCGCGCGTCTCGGTGTCGAGCGTGGCCGAGTCGCCCGATCCCGCGGCGAGCGGATTGCCGGAGACCGTCGCCGCCGCGCTGTTGCTTCAATCAAGCGAACGCTCGCCCGAACAACTGGCGGCGCTTCTCAAGTGGTATCGCACGCAGGACGCCGATTGGCAGTCGCTCGATCGCGCGGAGCGCGAGCACGCGGCCACGGCGCCAAAGCCGAACCTGTTCAAGTGCTTGATTTCCAGCGAAGGGCTCCCCGCGCTGCGGTTGCACACGCAGGGGGGGGACTTCCTCGAAGAGACCTGCTTCTTGCGGCGCGGCGATCCGAATTTGAAGGATGGCGTCGCGTCGCTCGGCTACTTGCAAGTGCTCAATACGGCCAGCGACGGCGACCAGCATTGGCCCGCACAGCCGCCGGCCGGGGCTCGCACGTCGCACCGCCGCACGGCCCTGGCCAACTGGTTGACCGACACCGAGCACGGCGCCGGCGACTTGCTCGCTCGGGTGATCGTCAATCGGCTTTGGCAGCATCACTTGGGGCGCGGCATCGTGGCCACGCCGAGCGACTTTGGCACGCGCGGTGAAGCGCCGTCGCATCCGGAGCTGTTGGATTGGCTGGCCACTCGCTTGATCGCCGAGGGCTGGCACTTGAAGCCACTGCACAAGCTGATCGTCACCAGCGCCGCGTATCAGCAAAGTTC
This sequence comes from uncultured Planctomycetaceae bacterium, assembly GCA_964495375.1. GTDB lineage: Bacteria > Planctomycetota > Planctomycetia > Pirellulales > JAEUIK01 > JAIESQ01. The sequence continues at coordinate 4,576 of CAZBWM010000027.1, forward strand.
GGCAGCCAGCGACGCACTCTTGGCGGCCGATCCCGATAATCGGCTATTCGGTCGGCAAATGCGCCGCCGCCTTGAAGCCGAGGTAATTCGCGACGCGCTGTTGGCCACGGCCGGCGCGCTCGATCCGACGATGTTCGGACCCGGCACGCTCGACCCCGCGAGCCGCCGCCGCAGCATCTACTTCACCGTCAAACGCAGCCAACTGATGCCGATGATGCAAGTGTTCGACGCCCCCGACGCACTGCAAGGGCAAGGCGAACGGCAAAGCACTACGATCGCTCCGCAGGCGCTCTACCTCTTGAACAATCCGCAAGTGCGCGAGTTGGCCCGGCTTTTCGCCGCGAGACTGGCCGCCAGCAAAAAATCGGAAGCAACCGCCACTGCGGGCACCGCGCTGGAAGAGAGCGCAGTGAATGAATCGGCCCCGTGGTCGCCGGCCATCTCGCGTGCGTACCTCACGGCCATCGGTCGGGAGCCCGCCGCCGACGAGCTGGAATCGGCCGCCGCGTTTCTAGATGCTCAAGCGGCGCGCCACCAGTCGGCCGGCGACGCCGATGCCCGGCAGTTGGCGCTCGTCGATTTCTGCCAGGCGCTGTTGTGTTTGAATGAGTTTGTCTACGTGGAGTGATGGCGATATGAATCCGCAGCACCTCTTCGCCCCGCCCCATCCGCGGTTCGCCTCGCGGCGCGATTTTCTGCGCAACTGCGGCAACGGTTTCGGCCTCATCGGGCTGGCCGGACTGCTCGAACGTGAAGGGCTCGCCGCCACAACGAATAGCACGTCGAGCAGCACGACAAACAGTACCGGGCCCGGTCGCGGGCCGAACCCCCTCGCGCCGCGTCCGCCACACTTCCCCACCAAGGCCCGCTCGGTCATCTGGCTGTTCATGAACGGCGGACCGAGCCAGGTCGACACCTGGGACTACAAGCCCGAGCTCGAGCGCCGCGATGGACAGGAGCTGGCCGGCTTCGACAAGAACACCGGCTTCTTCACCGACCAGGTTGGCCCGCTGATGAAGTCGCCGTTCAAGTTCTCGCAGCGCGGCCAAAGCGGGGCCTGGGTTTCGGAGCTGTTCCCGAATCTCGGTGAACACGTCGACTGCATGTCGTTCATTCATTCGTGCTGGACAGAATCGAACAATCATTCGCCGGCCCTGTTCATGATCAACACCGGCATGGCCCGCATGGGTTTCCCGTGCGTGGGCTCCTGGGTCACGTACGGGCTGGGGAGCGAGAGCCAGGACCTGCCCGCCTTCGTCGTGATGTACGACACCTTGAACCGTGGACTCCCGAAGGGGCAAGCGCTCAACTGGGGCGCGGGCTTCTTGCCGAGCGTTTTTCAGGGGACCGCGCTCAAGCCGCAAGGGCTGCCGATCGACGATCTCGTGCGCCCCACCGACTTGACCGACGACGAGCAGCGGGCGCAGCTTGACCTGGTTCGGCAACTCAATCGCCGCCGGCTGAGCACGAGCGCCGCCGACAGCGAGCTGGCCGCGCGCGTCGAAAGCTTTGAGCTCGCCTATCGCATGCAGATGGCCGCCCCCGAAGCGCTCGATGTCGATCGCGAAACTTCCAACACGCACGCGATGTATGGGCTCGACAACCCCAAGAGCGCGCCGTTTGGTCGACAGTGCTTGATCGCGCGGCGGATGGTCGAGCGTGGCGTGCGTTGCGTGCAGATCTACTCGGGCGGCATGGAAAACGAGCGGAGTTGGGATGGTCACCAGAACATCGTCGACAACCACACCGGCTTCGCTGCCGAAACCGAGAAGCCGATCGCCGGACTGTTGGCTGATCTGGCCGCTCGCGGACTGCTCGAGAGCACGCTGGTGGTCTGGGGTGGTGAGTTCGGTCGCTTGCCGATTGTGCAAAAAGGGGGCACCGGTCGCGACCACAACCCGCACGCGTTCACCGTCTGGATGGCTGGCGGCGGCACGCGCGGCGGCGTGCACCACGGCGCTACCGACGAGATCGGCCACAAAGCGGTGGAAAACCGCGTCAGCGTGAACGATCTGCACGCCACGATCCTGCACCTGATGGGCTTAGACCACGAGCGGCTGACCTATCGCTACAACGGCCGCGACTTCCGCCTGACCGACGTGGCCGGCAAGGTGGTGCGTGAGGTGGTGGGGTAGCTCGCGGGTTTGTTAGCCGCGGAGCTTGCTCCGCGCGCTAGCGCGTCCGACGTGGCGCCGATATCCGCGTGTTGAGTTCTGCGTCGCGCAAGCTAGCGCGCGGGATAAATCCCGCGGCTAACAATCCGTCTGAAGCATCGGGCTCGCCCCGCTAGGGCTTCGCTTCCACCTTCAGCGCTTTGGTCAGAAAGCCCAGCGTGTCGGCGGCCTCGTCGATCAGCTTGGCGGTTGGTTTGCCTGCTCCGTGGCCCGCCCGCACGTCGATGCGAATCAATACGGGGTTGGGGCCTTTCTGAGCCGCTTGCAGGGCCGCCGCGAACTTGAAGCTATGCCCTGGCACTACGCGGTCGTCGTGATCGGCCGTGGTGATCAAGGTCGGCGGGTAGCTCGTCCCCGGCTTGATATTGTGCAGCGGTGAATAGGCAAACAACGCAGGGAAGTCCTCGGCCTCGTCCGACGAACCGTAGTCCGAAACCCACGCCCAGCCGATCGTGAACTTGTGGAACCGCAGCATGTCGAGCACGCCGACCCCCGGCAGCGTCGCGCCGAACAAGTCGGGCCGCTGCGTCAGGCACGCTCCGACCAACAGCCCGCCGTTCGAGCGGCCGCTGATCGCCAGCCGATCGGTCGAGGTGAAGCGCTCCCGCACCAGGTACTCGGCCGCCGCGATGAAGTCGTCGAAGACGTTCTGCTTTTTGGCGCGCGTGCCCGATTCATGCCACTCGCGGCCATACTCACCACCGCCGCGCAGGTTCGGTACTGCGTAGATACCTCCCATTTCCATCCACACCAGCGACGACACCGAGAAAGACGGAGTCAGCGAAATATTGAACCCACCGTAGCCGAACAACAGCGTCGGGTTGCGGCCATCCTGCACCAGCCCACGCTTGGCGCTAATGAACATGGGGACGCGGGTACCGTCGCGGCTGGTGTAAAAGACTTGCCGGGTCTCGTAATCGGCGGGGTCGAATAGCAGTTTCGGCTTGTGCACCAATGCCGACCGCCCCGGCTCGATCTCGTAGCGATAGATCGTCCCCGGCGTGGTGTAGCTGGTGAACGAGTAGAAGGTTTCCTTGTCGTGTCGACGCCCCGTGAATCCGCCAGCGCTGCCCAGGCCGGGCAGTTCCAGCTCGCGCTCGAACTTGCCGGCCAGGTCGAACACGCGCACCTGGCTGTGGGCGTCGCGCAAGTAGTCGGCGATGAACCGATTGCCGACGACTGACACGCCTTGCAGCACCGCGTCGCTCTCGGGGATCAGCTCGCGCCAGTGCTCACGCTGGGGCTGGTCGAGTGAGATCGCCACCACGCGATAGCGTGGCGCGTCGGCATCGGTCAGAAACCAGAATGTCTTGTCCTCGTTCCCCAGAAACACGTACTGCGCATCGAACTGGTTCAGTAACTCGACGACCTTGGCGTGGGGGTCGCTCAGGTCCTTGTAGAAGACGTCGTTCTTCCGCTCGGTGCCATGCGAAACGCTGATTACCAGGTAGCGGCCGTCCTCGCTCACTTCGCCGCCGAAGCCCCACTCCTTTTCGTCGGGCCGCTCATAGACGAGCACGTCATCGCTCTGTGGCGTGCCGAGCTTGTGGTAGTAGAGCTTCTGAAAGTAATTCGAGCCGACGAACTCGGTTCCTTCCTTTGGCTCGTCGTAGCGGCTGTAAAAGATGCCGGCGTTGTCTTTGGTCCAGGCGGCGCCGGAGAACTTCACCCATTTGAGCAAGTCGTCGCGATCCACTCCGGTGTCGACGTCGCGCACTTTCCACTCTTGCCAGTCGGAGCCGGCCGACGACAAGCCATAAGCCAGGTACTTACCATCGTCGCTCAGCGCATAGCCGGAGAGCGCTACGGTCCCATCCTTTGAGAGCGTATTGGGGTCCAACAGCACGCGCGGGGCAGGCGACTTGCTCGGCGGGTCCATCTCGCTGGCGACATACAGCACGCTTTGATTCTGCAGCCCGTTGTTCTTGGCGAACAGGTAGCGGCCACCGCGCTCGATCGGCACGCCGACTTTCTCGTAATCCCACAGTTCGGTAAGCCGGGTCCGCAGCCGATCGCGGGCGGGGATTTTGGCCAGATAGGCATTCGTCAGCTTGTTCTCGGCCTCGACCCAAGCGCGGGTCTCGTCGCTATCGGGGTCTTCGAGCCAGCGATAGGGGTCCGGGACCTTCGTACCGTGATAGTCGTCAACCTGGTCCCCCGAGCGCGCATGCGGATAAGTGATGAAAGCTCCTTCGTTAGCTGGCGCGGCAGGTTCGGGAGCGCCGGCGGCAATCGCCAGCGCAATCGAGAGGGTGAGAAAGGTTCCGCAGAGCAAACCGTATCGGGGAATCGAGCATCGCATGGCAGTGCGTTGTCCTGTCGAGGTCGTTGACGTTTTAAGATCGACCGAAGAATAACTTCCTGATTTCGGAACCCCTCACCCGACCGTTTCCCGCAAGGGGAGAGGTGTCCCGCGGAGAAGTTATATTTCGTTCGATCCGTAGTCGTTCGCGCGAGCCGCCGAGCACGCGTCACCGCGTGCCGAGGATCGCCAGTTTGGGAGCCAGCTTTGCCAGCCGATCGTTCGCCACGCGGGCGATCTGCGCCGAGGTCTTCAGATCGAGCACCTCTTGCAGCAGTTGCCGCGTATCGGCGCGCCGCAAGTGGCTGACCAACTCCTTGATGGCCGGAATAAACGCGGGGCTCATGCTGAAGCTGCGCAGGCCCATGCCATACAGTAGCAAAAACGCCCGCGGGTCGCCCGCCATCTCGCCGCATAACGTGACCGGTTTGCCCGCCCGGTGGCAGGCCCGAATCACCTGATCGAGCACGCGCAACACCGGCGGGCTCAAGGGCTGACATAAGTGGCTCACCTTCGGGTTGTCGCGGTCGGCCGCCATCAAATACTGCACCAGATCGTTCGAGCCGATCGAGACGAAGTCGACCACTTCCAGCAGGCTGTCAATGGTCACGGCCGCGGCTGGCACCTCGACCATCAGGCCGATCGGCACCTGCTTCCAAGCGTGCTTCTGTCGATCGAGCGTGCGCCCCGCGCGGCGCACCATGGCCCGCACGCGGCGGATTTCCTCGAGCGTGGTGATCATCGGGAACAACAGCCGCACGTCGGAGTGGCCGTCTTTGCCCTCATCGGCCGCGGCCCGCAGCACGGCGCGAATTTGCGCGGCGAAGAACTCCGGATGCTCGAACGAAAGCCGGATCGAGCGCCACCCCAAAAACGGGTTCGCCTCGCGGCTGTGCCCTAGGTAAGGAATCGTCTTATCACCGCCGAGATCCAGCGTGCGGATCGTCGCCCGGTGGCCGGGGCTGGCCGCGATCACTTCGCGATAGGTCGCCAACTGCTCTTCCTCGTCGGGCACGTCGGGGTGCGTCAGAAATAGATACTCGGTGCGATACAGGCCGACGCCGGCGGCCCCCATCGTGCGCGCAGTCGTGGCGTCGGCCAGGTGATTGATGTTCGCCAGCAAATCGACCGCTTCGCCGTCGGCCGACACCGCAGGCTGGTCGCAATTCGTCGCCAGCGAGTCCTTCAAGTGGACGAACTCGCGCTGCAGCTTGCGATAGGCGCTCGTGACCTCGGGGTTGGGGTTGACGATCACATGACCGTCGCGGCCATCGACGACGATCGTGGCGCCGTTGCGCACCTGCCGCAGAATGCCGCGCACGCCGGTGACCGCGGGGATGCCCCGGCTCCGGGCCAGAATCGCCGCGTGGCTCGTTGTGCCGCCGGTTTGCGTGACGATGCCGGCCACTTGGCGATCGCCGATTGCCACGACCTGCGAGGGCAACAGTTCGTCGGCGATCAGAATCAACGGGCCACTGATCACGTTGCTGCCGGGCTTCAAGACTTCGGTCAAGTGCGAGCTGAGTCGGACGATCACGTCGCGAATGTCGGTCAATCGCTCGCGGAGATAGTCGTCGCTGATCTTCGCAAAGATTTGCGTGTAGTCGTCGAGCAGCCGCCGCAGGGCCGCCTGAGCAGGCTGGCGCTCCTTGACGATCCAGTTCCGCACGCGCTTGGTGAACGCGGAGTCGTGCAGAATGGTGACCTGGCTCTGAAAGACCGCGGCCTCGCTCTGGCCGACCTGGCTGGCGACCTTCTGGATGAGGGCGCGCAGATCTTCGGCCGTTTGCTGACAGGCGCGCTCATAGCGCGCGACCTCAGCGTTCACCTGATCGGCGTCGAGCTGCTCCCCCTCGCGAGCGACGAAGATCTCGTGAATGACATAGGCCGTGCCGACCGCGACGCCAGGCGAAACTGCGATCCCCTTCCGCATGGCCGAATCGTACCCGCGTACCGGGGCGCTGGCAACGTGCGGCCGGCGCTCGAAAATGGCTCGCCCCCCGGTCGTGCTATAATTCGCTGGGAAGCCCAAATTCGCCACGATTCTTGCCCACCGCTTGATATGCCCAGTTTTGCCACAGCATGCAAGTCGACGCACTGGCCCGGTGGGCTTGCGCGGTTGCCGGTGATGCTTAGTACGATCGTGTTATGCGCGCTGGTCGGTACCGTAGCCCACGCCGCGGCGCCGCGCGTCGAGTTCGATATCGTCACCGAAGAGAACCTGCCGCCAGACGCGGTGGGCGACTGGTATCAGGTCTTCTCCGACCTGCGGGTGCGACAGGCCGATTTTCATAGCGCTCGCGGGCAGCAACCGATCGAAATCGAAACCGTCGGTGGGGGCTCGGCCTACGTCGTGCACGGGCGGCTGACCAAATCACGCGACTTGCTACTACCCGGCGCGCGGTTCAGCTTGCGCGATCGCGAGCGGCTGGCCACCTGGATCGAGCGGTTGGCCAGCGATGGGCCAAGCGATCCTGACGACACGCGGGCCGGCGCCTTCGGGCTGTCGGCCGCCGTGCTCGACAAGCTGCGAGCTCGGCTGGCCGCGCCGCTGTCGACGGCGACCACCAACCGCGCGCCGCGCGAAGTCGTCGACGAAATCGTCGAGTCGCTCGATCTGGAACTCGTCAGCTCGTCGACCGCCAATGCCGCGCTGGGCCGCGCCGCTCCCGTGGCCGATGAAATGCAAGGGCTCGCCTCTGGTACCGTGCTGGCCGCCACGCTGCGGGAGAGCGGATATGGCTTTGCACCCCAGCGTGGGACAAACGCCGGGCCGCGCTTGGCCCTGGTGGACATAACGCCCTCGGACGATCGCGCGCCAGCCGCGCCGGTCGAGTCGTGGCCCGTCGGCTGGTCGGCCGATGATCGCCGCCGCGAGCTGGTCCCGAAGCTGTTCGAGTTTTTGAATGTCGAGATCGACGGAGTCTCGGTCGGCGAAGCGGTCGCCAGCATCGGCCCGCGATTGGAGGTGCCGATGGTGTTGGATCGCGCGGCCCTGGCTCGGCATAAGATCGACATCGCCGGCATCGACGCGGCGGTGCCCGCCAAGCGCACCAGCTACAGCTTGCTCTTGCAGAAGTTGCTGTTTCAGGCGCGGCTGAAATACCAACTGCGCATCGACGACGGCAATCGCCCCTTCATCTGGATCACGACGATTAAGAAGTGAACCGCGCCGCGGCGGCGCAATGATTACCGCACGGAGCACGCAGGCATGTTCGCTGGAGAAGCAGTCGCCGCGACACTCGTGGAGCTCGGCGTCACGCACGTCGTTTGGCTCCCCGACTCGGCGCTCGGCCCCTGGGAAGCCGCGCTCGAAGCCAGCCCCGTGCGGCTGGTGCGCGTCTGCCGGGAAGGAGAAGCCTGGGCGATTGCCGCCGGCTTGTATCTCGGCGGCGCAAGCCCCCTGGTGATGATCCAGAACACGGGCCTGTTCGAATCGGGGGATGCCCTGCGCAACGTGCTCTTCGATTTGCGACTGCCGCTTTACGCGATCATCGGCTACCGCAGCTATCTCGTGCCTGATTCGCCGGACACCGCGAAGCGCTTTACCGAGCCGGTGCTGCAAGCGTGGGGACTCGACCACATTCTGCTCGAGCGGCCCGACAGCCTGGCCGAACTGGCCGCCCACTATCGCACGTGCCAAAGCGCAGGTCGGCCCGGCGTGGCCCTGCTGGCGGAAGGAAAGATGTGATGAGCAAACAACAGCCTGCACACATGGTGGAAGTTTGCACGCCAAGGTTTCGACGGATGCCTTTGGTGCCGGCACTCGAAGTGCTGCGCGACCAGCGCCGCGAAAACGAAGTGGTCGTCACGTCGATGGGCTCGGCCCGCGAGTGGCCCAAGCTGTCGCAGCACGCGCTTGATTTTCATTACGTTCCCTCGGCAATGGGGCAGGCCCAGTCGCTGGGGCTGGGCATCGCGCTCGCGCAGCCCAATCGGCACGTGATTGCGATCACAGGCGATGGTTCGCTACTGATGAACTTGGGATCGCTGGTGACGATCGCGGCCAGCGGCGCCCGCAATCTCACGGTCATCGTGCTCGAAAATGGCATCTACGAAGTGACCGGCGGTCAGCAGACGGCCGCGGCGTCGGCGCGGCTTGCTCCGGCGTACGTCGATTTCGCGGTGATGGCGCTGGCGGCCGGCATCCCGTCGGCAAGGCGGTTTCACGATCTGCCCGCCTGGCAAGCGGGCGTCGAACAGGCTTTGCGATTGCCGGGCCCGCGCGTGCTCGTGCTGTCGGTTGAACCGGTCGAAGATTATGACTTGCCGATGCCGAAACCCCCGATGCCCGAACGCGTGACGCGGTTTCGCAAGGCCCTGGCGACGTGAGCACTCGGTTGCGACAGTACACGTGCGATGTGAATGCTATGGGTGCCATGCCCACGCTTGCGTGGGCATGCTTTTACCCCTTGCTGGTCCGCGGTAGTGACGACGTGTCCACCCTTAGTTTTCCACTTCCGCGTGATCCGTATTCGCATGCGCTCGACCAAGGCCAGTCAATTGCCGAGATACACAACCCTCGTCGAACAGGATTCGCGTGAATGTAGTCGATTTCAGCCCAAATTGATTTTGGTTCGGTGAGATTCCGATCGTAGCCACCCCCTCGCTGCCAAAATCGAAAATGCACTTTCCCACTAGGTTGTTCGTCTCTCATTTGACCGAGAAATGCCGGTGCATTTTCGCGTACGTAGAGTAATGCTCGCTTTGACACAGATTGCTTGAGCGTCGTCAGGATCGCACTCATCGAATACTCTGCCCTTGTCGGCCAAAGGAGTAGATGCACGTGTTCGGGCATGATCACATACGCCCACAAGTGAATAGCGTGTCGTTGACGGGCACTTTCAATCGCATCGACCATCCACTGGCGGCTTCGATCCTTTGACAAGAATTGTCGTCGCTGAAAACATGAAAAAGTCAAGGCGTGGGCATGACCGCTTTCGTTAATCCGCTTGCAAGATTTTAGGTACTGAACATTTAACGGATCGACGCGCATCGAAAGTTCGCTCCGTAAACCGCTTCGGACATGCCCACGCAAGCGTGGGCATGGCACCCAACCTGGTGTCGAACAAGCACGAACGCCGCCGGTCGCAGGCTCGTCAACTACTTCGTCTTCTCGACTTCGTCCTTCACGGTGCGGACGATCAGCTCTTCGACTTCCGGAGCCCAAGGGCAGGGCAAGCCGTAGTAGACCATCGCCCCGGCCCCTTCGTAGCCCCCTTCGTGCAGCACGCGCCGCGAGGGGATGTAAGCCATCACGTCGTTCGTGTAGCCAGCAATCCAGGCGGTGTTCGGTGCAAGTTCGGCCTTCAGTCGCAACGAGTAGTCGACGACCACCTCGCCGCCGAGCGTGACAAGAACTAAATCGGGATCGAGCCGCCACGTCTGCACGGGGTATGGATACGCGGCCGCCAAAGGTTTGCCGGCATCGAGTTGCGCGAGCAAGCGCTTGGCCCGGCTCGCCTGGTAGCGATCGCTCGACGACGCCTGACTGGCAAGCTCGTCACGCGTGGGCAATGTGCCGAGCGGCAAATCGATTTCCTGATACTCGACCGCCAGCGGACCGCGGGCAGGCTTCGACTCGCCGGCCAGCGCCGCTTCGACTGCGGTCGCCAGCTTTTCACCGTAACCGTGCGCAAGCTCAACGGTTTGGCGAGGGAGCGGATTCTGATCGGCCCCGCAGCCGGCGAAAAAGAGCGCCGTCGCGCCGGGATGCGCCGCTTCCAACTTCTGCATCGCGAAGCCGGGATAATCGCCTGACCACTGATAGAACGATAGCGTCGTGGCATGGCACGCATAGCCGAACAGCACTGCGTGCAGGGCCCCCGTGTCGGCGCGCGTGACGGATAGCACCGGCACGCGATGATCGACCGGCCCGACGAGCGCCCCCTGTTCGCGCAGCCGAGGAACCTCGGGTTCGCGATTGTTGCGGCGATTTACTGCGAAGTCGGCGGTCCCTTCGCTCCAACGCACCCGCGCGGGGCGCAAATCTTCGACAGCCGACGCCACGACGGCGGCCAGCTTCGCAGGCAAGGCCGCCGTGTAGTCGCGCGCGAGCTGGGCTTGAGCTTCCTCGAGAAAGTACATCGCGCCCAAGTTCTCACCAACAACGGGCCCCGTGTGCGTGTGCGAGCAGCAGATCGCCACGCGTGCGGCCGGAAGGCCGGTGCGCGCTTCGATCAACTTGCGCACCGCGAGCGAAAACTCGCGATCGATGCCGACCAGGTCGAGCGTGAGCACGGCGACTCGCTTCCCGTCGGCATCTTCGAGCACCAGCGCCTTGGCCCACAAGTCGATCAGCGTTCCTTCGGCCGGGTGATTTCGCGAGGCATAGCCCGACATCCAAATCGGCTTCTCGGGCGTGATCGTGACTTTGGCGGCACCAGCCCGCCAGGTGGGCTCTTGGGCGAACAATGCGCTGGGACCTGTCACCAGGACCAAAACGAGCAGCGGGCACAGAACAATCCCACGCCTGCGAACCAACAAACTCCGGGTGCCACGGGCTCTGCCCGTGCTGAGCGACGTCGCAATCATCATCGAGGTTCTCCTCAGCGTTTCAGCAGTTCGCGAATTCGCTCGATCACGATCGACTCTTCGGCGGGCGCGAGACAAAATGGATCGAGGCCGACTGCGCCGCGATCGGCCGCGGCCTGGGCGACAAAGATCGGCGGATCGCCAGCCGCTAATTTCCGCACCAGCTCGATCGCGCTCGTGGCGGCCCGCGATTCCTCGATCGAAAGCACGACGTGCGGCCACAAACCGGCGCGCGGCGCGAGCTTTACTTCGACGCCGGGCAGTCCGTGTAGTCCTTCAACAAGCCGCGTGGCCGTCGCGGTGTGCCGCGCGATTTCGGCTGCTTCATCGAGCGCCAAAAACCGATCGAGCGCGACGGACAGACCGACTAGCTCTTCCTTGCCGACCTTGCAGCCGCGACCGATGCCGTGGTTTGGCACGCCGTCGGCCAGCCAGTCGCGATCGATCAAACTCTTCGGCGGGTTCCACAACTCCGGCAGAAAATCGAGATCCAACATCTGTAGCGCCGCGGAGGCCACCAGCTCGCGCCGGCCGCAGAGGATGCCGGTCGTTTGCGGACCGCGCAGCCCCTTACCGCCGCTGAACACCACGAGATCCGCGCCGGCGGCGATGAACGCCCGCAAGTTCGCCCGGGGAGGGAGCGCGGCCGACGCATCGACAATCACGGGCAGCCCGCGGCGCTGGGCAACTGCGATCACGCTGTTCAAGTCCAACGGCGAAAAGCCGACGCAAAACACTAGGGCCACCGTCCCCGGCCCAATCGCCGCGTCGATCTCCCACGGTTGCGGATCGCGCGTGCGTTCGGCGATCCCGACTTCGACGAGCCGAGCGCCGGCCGCCCGCAGCGCGTGGTCGTAGCCATTGCGATGCGAGCGGGGGATGATGATCTCGTTGGGCATACCCGACGTATCGGGCAAGCGGTCCATCCGCGCGAAGTCGTGGCCGGCCAGGCAAGCGGCGGCGGCCAAGGTCAAGCCGGCGGCGGCCCCAGACGTGACGAGCGCGGCGGGCGCTCCGGTCGCCGCGACAATCTTCCGGCCCACGGCGGCTTGCAGCTCATCGATCGGCACGAAACCTTGCGCGGCCTCGGCCATGGCGGCCGTCACCTCGGGGTCCATTCGCGAGCCCCCCAGGCGCGTCAGCGTGCCGGCGGCGTTGATGCCCGGGCGAACGCCAAGCTGCTCATAGATGTTCGATTGGTCACGGCTGGCCATAGCGTGGATTCTGGCTGCCGGTCCGGCGTGTGGCAAGCAACCAGGTGATGACTCGGTCGGGCAATGGTCGGGCGGCCGGGCTCCGCCAGCGCGTACCGGGCTCAAGGAGCGGCCTCGGGCAGGTTTGACACAAAGCTCACAAAGAACACAAAGGAGTCACGACGAGGGCATAAGCGCGGGGCAACACCAATCTACTTTGTGAGCCTTGGTGTCCTTCGTGCTCTTTGTGTCAAACTGGACGATTGCCGCGAAAACCTACCCGTATTTCTGCGCCAGCTTGTCGATGGCCGTTTTGCACTTGGCAGTGGCCTTCCAGGCGTCGGGCCAGAAGCAGAGGTCGATCGTCCACCAGTTGTCGGGGCAACCGGCCGCCACGACCGCCGGCATCAGGTCGTCGAAGTTGAGATTGCCTTCGCCGAAGGGCGGATGCGTGCTGGTGTGGTTGTCGTGTAGCGAGTCATCGGAGTCGATCAGGTGGACGCGTCCGATCTTGCCTTTGAGCTTTTCAGCCAGCTCGCGAGCGCCCCCTTTGAGCGTTTCGCGCTGGCCCGGCTGACGTGAGCCGTGCCCCGCGACCATGTTGGCGTGACAGGTGTCGTACATGGTGCTGAAGTTGTCATGCCCAACGGCGTCGAGCACGCGGAAGATGTCGCTAGGCTTGTTGAAGGCGAAGCCCGGCTCGAACTCCCAGACGACGCGCACCCCGTGGTCGGCGGCGTGCTGGGCGCACTTGCGCCAGGTGCCAGCCACGCGCTTGAGCGCGTCTTCGTAAGCCACCTGCACCGGCTTGGCTTCTTCGCCGGGGACCTGACCGAGCACGCCAGGGTCTTCGCTGGTGTCGACGCGGATGACGTCGATCCCCAGGTCGTTGCAGAACTCGACGTTCTTCTTGAAGGTGGCCAGGTAGGAGCTGTCGTCGGGGGCGGTGATCAGCTTCTCGCTCCAGAGATCGGCGGCCAGGCCCGAGCAGCCCATGCTGCGCGATTCCCACAGCTCGCGGACCTTGGCCCGCTCTTCCTTGGTCTTCTGCAGGTCGGGGTTGGGATGGACGCCGAAGCCGCCGAGTTCGAGGCCATCGAAGCCGAGCTCTTTCAGCTTGGTGACCACTTCGGTGAAGGGGACCGGCTTGTCGGCGTAAGGACCGATGGAGTAGGCCCAGGTGCCGATCGAGATACGTTTGGTCATGCGGGGCTCCACGAGGGGGGCGTTGTTGAGTTGTTTTGTTCAGACGAAGGGTGGCCCGGCTGCTCGCAGCATGCTCACGCATTGAGCCAGAAACAAGGGGACGAAGTCACAAGAAGCAACTCATGCCGCGTGATTCTTTGCAGCCGCGTTGGTTCATGAGGGTTTCTTGTCGCTGGCGCGACCCAGCCGACGAGCGGCTGGGCCACCCATGGGTCACTACTTCTTCGCGTCGCCGACGGCGGGCAGCTTCGGGTGCGTGTCGGGGCCGAAGTAGCGCAGACCGACCAGCGGTTCGCTGCCAGTGTTCTCGATCTCGACGCCGGCGGTGGCCGCGGCGTGTGTGATGAAGACCTCGTCCTCAGTGTCTTCGCCGAAATGGATCATGGCCGGCGTTTGCAGGGCCAGCTTGCCGATGCGGCCGCGCCCCTGCACCGTGATCCAGCCGCTCGCGCCGGCGTCTTGCAACGTGCACTTCGCGCCCGGTTCGACGGTGAGCTCCTTGGCGCTGAAAAGTTGCTGCCCGTCGATCGTGCCATAGACGATCCAGCGGTCGGTATAACCTTTTCCGCTGCGCGACTCGTCGACGATTGGCTCGAGGTAGTTGTGCTCCTTGAAGTGGGTGTCGACGTTCTTCTCCCAATCCAACTGGCTGATGATGAAGTCGAGATCCTGGTGCTTCTCCTTCGGCACGTCTTTCACCAACAGCGACCAGGGAACTTCGCGCCCTTCGACCAGCGACTGGAACATGCCGAAGACATCGGAGCCCCACTGCGGCTCGTAGGTGCAGAGCGAACCAGGCGCGTGCAGCACGCCGGGGGGAATCAGCCAGCCGGTGCCGCGCTTCAGGCGGTACGCCCGCGACAAGTCGAGAATACCGTTATCGCCTTTCGACCAGTTCTCGAGGCAGCGGCGCACATCGTCCTTGGTGGTGCCTGGCTCGAGCCCCATGAACGTGTAGGCGAAGTTGTTGTCGACGTTGTTCAACTGCGGCGGGAAGTAATAGCTCTCGGGCTTTCCTTCCTGACCGGTGAGCTTGGCGTGCTCGAAGCTCTGGTGCATGTGATGGGGGATCGGCCCCATGTTGTCGAAGAACTTCGAGTAGACGGGCCAGCGCTTGTACTTGCTGAACAGGGCCTTGCCGATCAGGCGGTCGCCGGCTTCGGCCACGGCGTCGCGGAGCTGAAACTTCTGCCCTTCGACGGTGATATAGCTAAGCCCTTCGTCGGGCACGCGCCCTTCGTTGGCCGCTTCGGTGGTGCTGGCGAACCAGCGCTCGTCGATGCCGCCGCGGTGAGCGCCGTAGGCGTACCAATCGGTGGGGGCGAGCTTGATCCGCTTGCCGGGATGAAGAAAGCTGCGCGGCACCCAGTTAGGCGTGAGCCGCAGCAGGCCTTCGCCGGCGGACAAGGCGCGATCCAACAGAGCGGCCACGTTATCGGCCTTGGCGACGGTCGAACGAATCATGATCGGACGGTTCCTCTGCGAGACGGTGTCGGTTTACGGTGCTGATTTACGGTGCCCGATTGTAGGGTGTGTGAAACACACCAGTGGCTCAGCCGGCAGGCAGGTGCGTTTCACGCATCAATAAGGTTGGGAGCCGCGGCTCGTTAACCCCCGCCGCGTCTGGTTGTTGTAGTGCGCGGCCCAGGGGCCCGCAAGCGCCGGTGGCGACGTGCTAGACTACGCCGCGATGGACGCTAAATCGCCCGTGCCGGCACCGGAAAACCGCGAGCCAAGGCTCGCCGCGCGGCAGCGCATGGCGCTCAACGCCGTGATCGTCGTGCTGGGGTTGGTGCTATTGGTGGCTTTAGTAATCCTGGCGATCGAGCTCAGTACGCCTCGCGCAGTGGTAGGGCCACTCTCCATCGTGCGACTCAGCCCGACCCAGCGCGTGGTCGCGCTGTTGGCGCGAATCGCCAAGGTGCTGGTACAAGGCGCACTCGTCGGCGGATTTTGCCTGACCGTTTAGTGGCGCTGGTTTCACAAAGAGGGGGGGCGCTGATCCCTTTTTGTCGTCGCGCAGGGTGCGGCGATTCGTCCCACCTGCCGCCCGGCGTACAATTCCCAATGAACAGCAGCAATAGAACCAAGTACGCCTGCCAAAAACACGGGCAGCCCGCCCAGTTTGCCGCGTCGCTTGTCAGCCGTCGCTGCAACCTTATACTGAACGGCGCTCGGGCCCAGAGTGACCCCTGGATCGCCGACAAAACCCCTTGCGGGGAAAGCTTTTACCATCTCGCCGAGCCAGCCCCACGAGCGTGCCAGCGAGCGCGAAGGATTTGCCGTGACCACCAAGGCCAACGATTCATTCTTTCTCCGTCACGAGTTTTTAATCCGCCGGCTGCACTCCCTGTCGGGGCTCGTCCCGGTCGGGGCGTACATGGTCATCCACCTGCTGACCAACTCCACGGTGCTCAACGGGGCGCGGTCGTTTCAGCGGGCCGTCGACTCGATCCACAGCCTGGGCGTGCTGCTGCCGGCGGTCGAATGGACCTTTATTTTTCTGCCGCTGATTTTTCACGCGGTAGTCGGCGTGGCCATTATTCGCAGCGGCACGTCGAACACCAGCAGCTACCCGTATGGTGGCAACGTCCGCTACATGCTGCAACGAGCGACTGCCTGGATCGCACTGGCCTTCATCTTCTTCCACGTGCTGCAACTGCACGGTTGGGTGAAACCGATCGCGCATCAACTGGGACAAGGCAAGTTCAGTCACCTGCACGCCACGTCGTCGGCGGCCGACGCCATTCAATCTTCGTTTTTCATTATCGTGGCCTACGCGATCGGTATCCTCGCCTGCGTCTATCACCTGGCCAACGGGCTGTGGACCTCGGGCATCACCTGGGGTTTGTGGACGACGCCGGGCGCACAGCGCCGCGCGAACTGGGTGTGCGGCGGTTTCGGCCTGGTGCTGGCCGCGATCGGCATGTCGGCCCTGTTTGGCATTAGCACCGTCGACGTGAAGAGCGCCTACGAAGTCGAAGAAAAGATTAACGCGAACAAGGTAGCCGACGGCGAGATCTCGGCCGAAGAGCTTGAAGCGCATAAGCCGCACTTGAAAGCCCTTCAGCCGGCCGGCGCGACTGCCCCCCAGGAAGCACAAGCGGCCGGAGACGCCGCGAACCCCGACAAATCCTAATTTGATTCAACGAGAAATGCGGCCCGTGCCGTAGCGGCGCACGTGGCGGACAGCATCCGAAACTTAGTTTGCGAAAGGCGTAACTGCGATGGCCAACCAGCAGCGGGTGATGATCGTCGGCGGCGGGCTGGCCGGGCTGGCGGCCGCCATGAAGTTGGCCGAACTCGGCGTGGCCGTCGACCTGATGAGCCTGACGCCGGTCAAGCGTTCGCACAGCGTGTGCGCTCAGGGGGGGATCAACAGCGTCAACGCGCTCACGCGACAACAGGGGGACGACGAGTCGCTGCACTTTGACGACACCGTCTACGGCGGCGACTTCTTGCAGCATCAGCCGCCCGTTAAGGAGATGACCTGGTGGGGGCCCAAGATCATCGACCTGATGGATCGGTTGGGGGTGCCATTCAATCGCACCGACGAAGGGTTCCGCGATCAGCGCCGCTTCGGCGGCACGCTCTTCAAGCGCACCGCGTTCGCCGGCGCCACCACGGGGCAGCAGTTGCTGTACGCCTTGGATGAGCAAGTGCGCCGTTGGGAGAGCGAAGGAAAAATTCGCAAGTTCGAGTTTTGGGATTTTCTAGCGCCGATTATCGATGACGCCGGTGTCTGCCGGGGCTGCGTCGGCCAAGACTTATACAGCATGGAGATTCGCGCCTTCCCGGCCGATGCCGTGATCGTGGCGTCGGGCGGGGCCGGCTTGATTTACGGCCGCTCCACAATGTCGATGGTTTGCACTGGCAGCGCCGCCAGCCGCTGCTACCAGGCGGGTGCCCGCTACGGCAACGCCGAGTTCGTGCAGGTTCACCCGACGGCCATCCCCGGCGCCGACAAGCTGCGGCTGATGAGCGAAAGCGCTCGCGGCGAAGGAGGTCGCGTGTGGGTGCCGCGCAAACCACAAGATCCCCGCAAT
The DNA here is from genome assembly GCA_964495375.1 of uncultured Planctomycetaceae bacterium. Taxonomy (GTDB): domain Bacteria; phylum Planctomycetota; class Planctomycetia; order Pirellulales; family JAEUIK01; genus JAIESQ01. The sequence continues at coordinate 22,031 of CAZBWM010000027.1, forward strand.
CCCAAGCAGATACCCGAGAGCGAGCGGTATTACTTTCTCGAAGAGCGCTATCCGAAGTACGGCAACCTGGTGCCGCGCGATATCGCCACGCGCGAAATCTTCAACGTCTGCTCGTACGAAGGGCTGAGTGTCGAGCACGATCGGCTCTGCGTCTATCTCGATCTGACGCATCTGCCGCGCGAGATGTTGAATCTCAAGCTCGGCGGCATCCTCGAGATCTA
>CAZBWM010000027.1:22351-71352 GCA_964495375.1 uncultured Planctomycetaceae bacterium
TCGAGACCTGGCTCAAATCGCAGAGCAAAGTTTCGACAGACGGGCGGGCGTCGCTCTACAGCCAGGCGGCCAAGCGCGAGCAGGGTCGTCACGACGCGCTGTTGGCCCGCAGCGGCGGCGGCGAGAACCCCTATCTCGTGCATCAAGAGCTCGGCAACTGCATGACGCGGGCCGCCACGGTGGTGCGCTATAACAACATCCTGGACGAAGCGTACGGTCAGGTGCAGGATTTCGAAGCCCGCGCCGCCAAGGCTTCGCTCTCCGATAGCGGGGCGTGGACCAACCAGAACGTCGTGTTCACCAAGGCCCTGCAAGACATGTTCCCGCTGGCCAAGGCGATCTTGAAGGGTGCCCGTCAGCGTGACGAGTGCCGCGGAGCCCACTTTAAGCCCGACTTCGCCATGCCGGGGATCGAAGCGACCGAGCCGGCCGCGCGCCGCCGCGAGGCCGAAGCTTGGTGCGACCGCTTCGAGGAAAACAATCGCCGCTTCCTCAAATCGACGATCAGCGTGCATGGCGCCGATGGCCATCCGCAGTTGAGCTACGAAGATGTCGACACTTCGTTGATCGCGCCCCGACCGCGGCTCTATGGCCTAGTGGGGGCCGAAGTGATCGAAGAAGTGTGGAAGGAACGACAAGCGCGCCGTAAAGACACAGCCGCGAATGGCGATGGCAACGGTGCGTCGGCCAAGACTGCGGGCGTGGCCGCCGGGGCGCACTAGCAATTCAATCGATACCTTGAGCCCAGGGGATGCAACCCCTGGGCTTCGACAGACGCTCGAACAGTACATTCAGATCCCGAGTGCAGTAGGAAACCTCGTTTCATGACGCATACGGCGACTCATTCGACTCACGATCATGCTGGTGGGCACGCCGCCGAGACCCGCTCGTTCGACGTTCGCATCTTGCGGCAGGACGGGCCAGGTGAAGCCAGCTACTGGGAGCGGCATCGCGTCCCTTATGAATCGGATATGAACGTCATCAGCGTGCTGCAGCGGATCGCCGCGCAGAGCGAGACGGTCGATGGCCGCGAGGTGGCCCCGGTCGCCTGGGATTGCAACTGCCTCGAAGAGGTTTGCGGCGCTTGCACCATGCTGGTCAACGGTCGCACGCGTCAGGCCTGCAGCGCGCTGGTCGATCGGCTATTGGCCGAAAACCCCGACGGCATCGAGTTGCGGCCGATGAGCAAGTTCCCCGTCGTCCGCGACCTGGTGGTCAACCGCCGGCGTTTGTTCCGGGCGCTCGAAAAAATTCACGCGTGGATTCCGGTCGACGGTTACTTTGAGCTGGGCCCCGGCCCACGGCAATCGGCCGATCAGCAGCGCACGGCCTATCCATTAAGCGAATGCATGAGCTGCGGCTGCTGCCTCGAGGCTTGCCCGCAGTATCAGAAGGTGGAGCTGCGGCCGCGCGATGGTGAGACGGCCGAGCAGTTCAAGGATCGCGAAGACGCCACGTTCGATCGCTCGTTCATCGGCGCGCACGCCATCAGTCAGGTGCGGTACTTCAACAGCAACCCGGTGGGCAAGATGAGCGCCGACAAAAGACTCGAGGCCCTGGTCGCCCCTGGCGGCATTCAGGATTGCGGCAACGCGCAGAACTGCGTGGCCGTTTGCCCGAAGCACATTCCGCTGACCACGTCGATCGGTTGGGCCGGCCGCGCTGCGACCGTCTACACGATCAAGAAGTGGTTTGATAAGTAGCGACGCCGACGGACGCTGCTCGCGGTTTGGCAAGATCGCTCCCCTCGTTGGGGGCATTACCTGTGCAGACGGTCGCGCGCCGCGGGGTGTTGCCCGTGGCGCCTGCTAACGACCCTGCCTGCTCACGACGGAATCAGCGCGCAGAAGTTTGCCCGGCCGGCGCGGGGCCAGGTGGCGAAAGCTGGCCGCTTGAATGGATGAGAATCGATGCCAGGAGGACGAATGAGCGCCATCTTGGCGACCATGGGCATTTGCGTGTTTTCGGCGTCGGCCGATTACTTCTTGAAGCGCGCCAGCGAGCAGCAAGCGCCGCTGACCACGTGGTGGTTTGCGCTGGGCTTTGGCATGTACGCCTGCACGGCGTTCGGCTGGGTATTCGTGATGCGGCGGCTGCAGTTCGCCACGCTCGGCGTGGTTTACGCCTCGACGATGGTCGTGCTGATGGCCGGCATCGGCGTGCTGGTGCTCGGCGAAACCCTGCGTTGGCAGGAAGTGCTCGGCATCGTGCTGGCCGTGTCGTCGATCTTTTTATTGGCGCGGTTCACCGGTTGATGAGGGCCTGCGCGTCGTCTTCGACCGATACCCCGCCGAAGAAGCCGATCATCATCTCTTCCCAAGTCTGCGGACCCCAGTGGACTACCTCATTGGGATTGGGGTTGGCCACGTTATCGGCCGAGTTGTCGAAGTGGGCGATGCACTCGACCACCGTGCCGGCGGGGAGCTTCTTCGGCTCGGCCAGTACGTAACGCAACTGCCAATTGAAATCGTACTTGGGGACGTCGAGCAGAATCTCGCTCGTGCCGTCGGGGTACTTGGCTTCAAAGCGGAAGGCCTTGCCGCGCAGGTGCATGTGTGGCGACATCCACTCGAGCAACTGGTCGTTGGGGATCGTCACGCGCGATGTAACCTCGTAGTTGCTGTCCCCCGCGGGAATCGCGAACGACCCGTTAATGGCCGCGTGACCGCGCGCACGCTTCTTCACGGTTTTCGGATCGGCGAAGACGACGCCAACATAGCTCTGATCTTCCTGCGGCGTGCCGTTGGGCGTGTAGTGCATCTGCAGAACGATGCGCGAACCCTTGGGCACGAAGGTCGCCACACCGGGTTCGTGAACCGTGCCGACGCTACCGGGCACGTAGGCGGTAAGCATGCCACCACCGGCTTCTAGGCTCGACAAGAAACTGCCGCCACCGGCGCCGCCACGCAGGCCGCTACCGACATCGCCCGGGCCCGGGCCATCCGGGCCACGACCGCCGGGGCTGCGACCACCAGGTCGGCGACCACCAAGTCCGCGATCGCCGGGACCGTGACCACCGGGACCGCGACCACCGGGACCACGGCCACCGGGACCACGGCCGCTCAGCAGCCGCGCGGTGATCTGCTGGATCATCTCCGGCGGAATCACGAAGGCGATGATGTGATGCACGACCGCGCGGTTGCCGGCGCGGGCTTCCACTTGCTGGATCCATTTGTCCTCGGTCCAGCCCGGATCGAGGATCATGTGCTGGTAAGGGACGACCCCTTCGGCCGGCACTTTGAAGGGCCGCTTCATCTTGATGACCTGATCGGGAGTCGCAATCTGCCAGCCATCGGACCATTCGCGCGGTTTGGGCAATTCGGAGAGATCTCCCTGCGGGCAACCGTTGTCGATCCAGGTGTAAAGCAGTTGCTTTTCGTCGTTGCTCAACCGCGCGTCGTTGGCGAAATGGCCAAACTCGGGATTGGCATTCCAAGGGGGCATCCGCTCTCCCTGCACGACTTCGCGGATCATGTCGGCCCAACCGACCACTTCGTCGTAGTCGGTCAAAGCCATCGGCCCGACTTCACCCGGTCGATGGCACGAGACGCAGCGGTTTTCCAACAAGCTGGCAATCTGCTTGGCATAGGTGACGTCGCCCGTGGGGGAGACCTTCGGCTTGCGGCCGATCAAGCAACCCACGGCCTGCGTGCTCGGCTGCGAAACTTGCTGACCGGCGAGCAGTTCATCGAGGGCACTTGCCAGATCGCGACGGGTGACCTTGGTCTTGGCGTAGCCCGAACTCGAGCCTTGGCCGTATTGATCGTCGATGCGGCCGCGGTAACGGATTGCGCGCTGGCCATCGAGCACGAAGACTTCAGGCGTGCGAGCGGCGCCGAACTGATCGGCGACGCTCTGATCGCGATCCTTCAACAGTGGGAACTTGACGCCGTACTGCTGAGCGAAGGCGACCAGGTCGGTCAGCGAGTCTTGCTGATTCGAGTCGATGGCGACGAAGGCCACCCCCTTGGCGGCGTACTCATCGCTCAGCTCTTGCAAGCGCGGCGCGTAGAGCCGGGCCAGCGGGCACTCGACCCCCAAGAACGCCACGACCACGAGCTTGTTGTTGGACAGTTCGTCGAGCGAACGGTCGCGGCCGTGCATATCGGGGAGCGTGAAGCGCTCGACCCGGGTAGCCGATTCGGCGGCCATAGCGCTCGAGGGACCGTAGTTACCAGCGTCCCAAACACCGCCGGGGGCGGTGATCAGCAAGAACATCGCCGCAGGGAGCAGAGTACTTAGTCGCCGGATCGTCATGCCAAGGGCTCCTGATGGTTGCGGGCGAATCCAGGTTGCCCAGACGTGCGCTGCGAAGAGCCACGCTACCTGGGTCGTCAACGAGTACTTAACCCCGACGCCGGCCGTTTGTTCCTGGCCTGCCAACGGGTGGCTGGCTCAAAGCCGGTGGGCGGGGAGTGATGTTTATTGTGCGGGACGTGGCCGGACGGGACAGCCGGCCACGTTTTGGGGCACAGTTTAGGGCACCGTAAGTGGCACCGTGGATTATACGTTTTTTGCGGGTTCGCGACGGGTTATCTGCGAGTTTCTGCGTGTCGCCGTAAGTGGTCCGCCCGCAGAAGATAGCACGGTTCGTCGCCCCGGGGCAATGTCAGGCGAGCGGGCGATCTGGCTGCCATGGGCCCGCGCCCGATCAACAGCCGGTCTGGCATTTGCTATCTACTTTTCCTAACCGGCGGTAAGTCAGGCAGGCGGCCGAACGGCTCGGGCAAGCCGCCGGAGCGATCTTCAGCCAATAACCCGCCCTAGCTGCGAAGGAGAACCTCCCATGGCCACGGCAACCGCGGAAAAACTACAAGAGCTGCTCGAGGATTTCGACACGGCCATGCTGGTCACGCAGACGCCAGACGGCGAGCTGCGCTCGCGGCCGATGGCACTGGCCAATGTGGAGGAGGATGGCACTCTTTGGTTCGTCACCGAGCGCGGCAGCGGCAAACTGGGAGAAATCGCCCTCGACTACCACGTCAACGTGGCGCTCCAGGCACGGATGAAGTTCGTCTCAATCAGCGGTCGGGCCACGCCGGTCAACGATCGTGCGAAACTGGACGAGATCTGGAACGAGTCGTGGAAGCTCTGGTTCCCCGGCGGCAAGGACGATCCTAGCCTGGTGCTGCTACGCGTAAGTGGCGACATCGGCGAATACTGGGATTACCGCGGCACCAGCGGCATCAAGTACCTGATCGAGGCCGGCAAAGCCTACTTCAACGGAACCAAGCCCGACGTGGCCGGCGATCCGAAGATCCACGGGCGCGTTTCGATGTGAGCTGGCCCGTGGCACGGGCTCCAGCCCGTGAACAACACGGCCAGGATGGCCGTGCCACGGAAGCACACGGCCGCGATGGTTGTGCCACGATGAGCTTGTGTCACTCTCGGCAGGACGACCGCAGTCTGCGTCGCCGGATAACGACGAGCGACAGCGATATCAGGCCGATGGCGGTTAGCGTTACGCCAGCCGGCTCGGGCACCGGATTGAAGTAGATGTACTTCGCATAGTCGACTTGCGTGGTCGGCCCGGTGTAGGACGCTGAGAGCCCGGCTTTGGCGAGAATCGCCTGGTCGTCGAACAGCGCTACGCTGGTGCCGTACCCCTCATTGAGCGCCGTGATCATCAGGTTGGCGAAGATACCATTGCCGACAGTGCCAGGGTGAATGTCGTCGACGAAAAAATGCGTGGCTTTGCTGCTGCCGGTCGTCATGTTGATGGTCACGCCCCCGACGACGAAGGGGCCGGCGTTGAGGTCGCGCATGAAGCTGGCAGTGTCGATGTAGACCTGGTTGCGCGCGAGGACTTCAGCCTTGACCAGGTCGTTGGTGTAATTGATCGCGTCGACGATTGGCGCCGCGATCGCCTTGTAAGGGGCAGCGCCGGGCACGAGCGACATGTCGGGCAATCCGGCAATAATCATGCCGGTGGGGTTCTTCGCCAGCACGGCATCCGCGGCGGTCATCATGCGACCGACAACCCCATCCGCCCAGGTCGGGACGTCGAGCGTTTCGAGCAGGATATCGAGCGCCACCGGGGGCACATCGAGCCCGCCGATAAACAGGTAGGCCAGGTCGACGTTACCGCTTTCGACGAGCGTCGCAACCTTCGTGTGCTGGCCGCCAGAGAGCAGCGTGGTGGTCGTCGAGCCGCCGACAGCCTTATTGTAGGACTGACTGGGACCAAAGTTGAGTTTGCGATCGACGGCCAACCAGGGAACCCAGCTACCGCTGTGGGCGGTGCCCTGTGTTTCGCTGGCCCCCATAGCGGCAAAACCATTGATGACGGCCGCCGCGGCGTGGGTTGACCGGAGTGAAAACAAGCAGCAGACGACGAGCGGTGCGCCCCACACCGCGCGGAGGAGAATGGTGGGAAAAGATCGACGGGGGCGCGAGGTCATTAGCGTTTCTCCAGGGCTGAATCTGCGATGCTGCGTGACGGTGTTGAAGAGACTCGTGCAAAACAATTAGATCGGTATCGCGAGCCGAGCGTGCTCAGCGAGCAATTTGGCTCATGAACAACAAATGACGTTCGGTGGCGCGGCGCCGGTCGAAAATCTCGGCGTCGGCGGCGAGGTTGCCTGTCAGGCGATAGTGGTCGTCGCTCATCGTGCGCTCGTCCACCAGCGTGAACGACAGCCGCGCGGTGTCCTTCGTGCCGACTGTCCGCGTCACATCCATGCGGCGGATGATCATGGTCTCGGGCTCGATGTCCAACAGCACCGACGTGAAGTGGTGCCGAAAGCGGGGCTTGGCCTTGAGCGTGGCGCGGATCAAGATCGTGCCGGCGCTGGCGGGCTCAGTCACCAGTTCGAAATCGGTGAGGATCTCCTCGGTGATGCGGCGGGCGTCGAGGTTCAGGCAGGCGAGCGATTCGCGGGCCGCGGCGGGTAACTCGCGCCGCTGGTAAAGAAGGCCACGCGCCCGATCGATCACGCCCCAAAATCGCTCGTGTTCGTCCTGGCCCCAGACGAGCTGCCGCTCGCCACGGCGGGTGATCACGTGAAAGCGGTCGCCGCGCGTCCAGACCGTGGTTTGGTCTCCGGCCTGCAGCAAGGGGCGCCAGTCGCGCGGGACCGTGATTTGTTCGACGTGGTAGCAGCGATCGCCGCCGCGGGCGAGCGCGACCCGCGCCGAGCTGACCAGTGAGTACGCGCTAGCCGGGCGCGGAGAGAGCAGCACTTGCTCGCCGAGCAGCGCGGCAACGAGCAAGGTGGCCGCGGCGGCCAAGCTCCAGCGAATCCAGCGCCGCCGCACGAAGGGGAGCGGCGCCAGTGGCAACCGCACCGGGCGAGAGTCGGCCAGTTGCTCGAGTATCGACGCTTGCAGCTCCCGTACGTCGATTTCGCGGGCGTCGGCCTCGAGGGCTTCGCGCACCAGGCGATCGACTTGCTCGGGAGTGACGGGGGGACGGAACGTCATGTCACGAAACCTTCGGTGAACTTGGCATTGAGCAGCGCGGCCAGCGATTGCCGGGCGCGGGACAACAGCACGCGCACGTGGTCGGCCCGCAGCTCGAGCATCTCGGCGATTTCGGCGATCGAGTAGCCCAGGCTCGCCAGCTCGAGGGCCGAGCGTTGCCGGAGCGGCAGTGTTTGCAGGCCCGCGGCGATCGCTTCGCGTAGCTCGTTGGCCATGACGAGGTCGGCGGGATCAGCGGCGGTGACATCGGCGATCTCCAGCGGTGATTCGTCGTCGGAGCGGTCACCCCCCCGTTGGTCGAGGCTTTGGGTGTGGTGCTCGCGGGTGTTCAGGTTCAGACAGGCATTGGTAATCGAACGGAACAGCAGCTTGCGGCCATCGCGCGGCAGATCGTAGCGCGCAGCATGACCCAGCAAGCGGCAAACGCAGTCTTGCACGACATCCTGGCCGCGGCCTCGGTCGCCCAGCAGCGACGACGCGTACGCCACGGCGCCCGGTAGCGCCAGTGTGATCCACGAATCCAAAGAGTTACCTCGGCGGTCGCGGGGGACCCCGGTACTTGCCGCCCGTTGGGCGCCGCGCGACGCCTGGCCGGACAACCCGCCTACCCTAACAACACCCGGGTGAGGCCAAAGTAACAAGCATGGAGAGAAAAAAAGAGAACCGCATGAGATCAGCGCGCCGCGGGTTGCTCTCACCAGGAATGGCCAGCACCCCGGCGGTCCGGGTCGCGGTCTCTCCCCCGGCCCTCTCCAATAAAGTGTTCCGGGATTTTGCGTCCAAACCGTCCAAGGACCGCGTTGCAGGTAGTTAAGTGCCTGTCTTGCATGGACTTATTCTTGGACGCAAAACTCCGAAAGTTTGCGTCCAACGTGCGTCCAATTTGCGTCCAAAGACCCTGACGTCGGCCGGCATTGGCCCCGCTTGAAAGGTACCGCCCAATGTCAGCGGACTTCTTCGAGCTGCAAGCGATCGGCCAGATAACGGAGAATGTCGCGGGCGCTGAGCAGGCCCACCACGCGACCGCGGCGGAGCACGGGCAAATGGCGATACTCTCCCAGGTCCATCTTGTGCAGGGCCTGAGCGAGTCGGTCGTCCTCTTCGATCGTGGCCGGGTTGACCGTCATGAGCTCGCGCACGGGGCGCTCGGCCAGCGCCTCGACATCGGGGCCCAAGCGGCGGACGGCGTCGCGCTCGGTGAAGACGCCGATCAGTTCTTGACGGTCGTCGACCACCATCGCGCAGCCGACGTTCCACTGCACCATGCGGCGCAGCACCTCGGCGACGTGCATGCCGGCCGGAACCAAAAACGGTGGCCTTGGCTCGATGATCTTGACGGGGTCTTTGAGGATCGACTGCTCGAGCGAGTTGCGGCCCCGCGGGTTGCTCAGGTAGGCCAGCGATGTCTCGCACTCGTCGCAAACGTCGACACCGGCGATGTTCTGATGACCGCAGTTGGGACAGATCGTCATGGCGGGCTCCTTCGGTCGACGTGCACTGGCGGCAAACTAGCTAACCGATAACTCTACCTTGTTCGACGGCGGAGGGCCAACGGCGAGCGCAGGGTGCGACGGCAACCGCTAAGCTCGCGAGCAAGGAGTGAACTAGAGCGAACCAGCAAGGTCTGGGCGGAATATGGCTCGCGCGAACTAGCGCGCGGGATAAATCCCGCGGCTAACCATGCTGATCGTTAACCGCTGATTTCCCACGTGTCACCGGCGTTGAACAGGGCTTCGAGGGTCCCTTCGCCTTGCTTCTTGGTGGCTGTGTCGACCTGCCGCAGCACTTCTTCCTCGTAGCGAGGGCGGTCGACGGCGCGGTACACGCCGATCGGCTCGGGAAACTCAGGGAACCGCATGCGGCTGAGCAGGTAGGCCAGGCTCGGCTCAGGGGCCTTCTCGTCGTGGAACAGCAGGTCGTCCTCGCTGATCCCTTTGCCGAGTTCGACCACTTCGGGCTCGAGACCGTTGAGGCGAATGCCCTTGTCGCGATTCTTGCCGAAGATCAGCGGCTTGCCGTGTTCCAGCTCGATCGTGGTGTCGAGCTTGCTGTTGCGATCCGTGGCGTATTCCCAGGCGCCGTCGTTGAAGACGTTGCAGTTCTGGTAGACCTCGATGAAGGCGGTGCCGTTGTGGGCGGCCGCGCGCTCCAGCACCATGCCCAGGTGCTTGATGTTGACGTCGATCGAGCGGGCGACAAACGTGGCCTCGCAGCCGATGGCGATCGACAGCGGGTGAAGCGGGTTGTCGATGACGCCTAGCGGGGCGCTCTTGTTGATCTGGCCCAGCGGCGATGTCGGGGAGTACTGCCCCTTGGTGAGGCCGTAAATGCGGTTGTTGAACAGCACGATGTTGAGATCGAGATTGCGGCGGATGCAGTGCATCAGGTGGTTGCCGCCGATGGAGAGGGCGTCACCATCGCCGGTGATCACCCACACCGACAGATCGGGGCGAGCGATCTTCAAGCCCGTGGCCACGGCCGGCGCACGGCCGTGAATGCTGTGGATGCCATAGGTGTTCATGTAATAGGGGAAGCGGCTCGAGCAGCCGATACCCGACACGAACACGGTGTTCTCGCGAGCGACGCCCAGCGGCGCGAGCACCTTTTTCATCTGGGCCAGAATCGAGTAGTCGCCGCAACCGGGACACCAGCGGACGTCCTGGTCGCTTGCGAAGTCGCCGGGAGTGAGAACGGGCAGTGCTGCGGTGCTCATGGGTTTTGGTTTTCTAAGACTCGGAGATGTTCGCGGGGGTTGGTTCGCGTGGTGATTTTGGTTCGACCGCTGAACTGCTTCGGTTTTTGTTTTTTGGCCCCCTCACCCTGGCCCTCTCCCGCAAGGGGAGAGGGGGATGTCGAGAAGCAGTTCTGCGGTCGATCTGAATTTCGTTTAGCCTGCGCCGCGGCTAGCTCGCAATCAGCTCGCGGATCTTGGTTTCAACTTCGTGAACGTGGAATGGCTTGCCTTCGACCTTGTTCAGGCCGACGCAGTCGACGAGGAACTCGCTGCGGAGCAAGGAGCGAAGTTGCCCCATGTTGAGCTCGGCGACGAGCACCTTCTTGTATCGCTTGAGCACTTCGCCCAAGTTGCGTGGGAAGGGGTTCAGGTAGCGAAGGTGCAGGTGGCCGACCTTGGCGCCAGCGGCGACCTGGCGACGAACGGCCGTCTGAAGTGCGCCGTAGGTGCCACCCCAGCCGATGACCAAAAGGTCGCCCGAATCACAACCTTCGACCTCGGCCAGCGGGATATCGAGCGCGATGTTGGCGATCTTCTTCGCCCGCGTGTTGATCATGTGCTGGTGGTTGGCCGGCTCGTAGTTGACGTTGCCGGTGACATCCTGCTTTTCGAGACCGCCGATGCGGTGCATCATGCCAGGCGTGCCGGGGAGCGCCCAAGGGCGCCCCAAACGCTCGTTGCGGCGGTAGGGCATGAACTCTTCGGCCGCCTGGCCGTTACCGTCGTCGGCCGAACCATTCGCGGCGCCGGGGTGTTTGACTTCGATTGGCTCGAGCGCGGCCACGTCGGGAATGCGCCAGGGCTCCGACCCGTTGGCGATGTAGCCGTCGGTCAACACCATCACCGGCGTCATGAACCGCGTGGCGATCCGCCAGGCCTCTTGCGCGACGTCGAAGCAATCAGCCGGGCTACGCGCGGCGATCACCGCCAGCGGGCATTCGCCGTTGCGGCCATACATGGCCTGCAACAGGTCGGCCTGTTCGGTCTTGGTAGGCAGCCCCGTGCTCGGGCCGCCGCGCTGCACGTTGATGATCAGCATGGGCAGCTCGGTCATGACGCCCAGCCCCATGCCTTCGCCCTTGAGCGCGATACCAGGGCCGCTGGAGCCGGTGACCCCCATGGCGCCGCCGAAGGCCGCGCCGATGATCGAGGTCATGGCGGCGATTTCGTCTTCGGCCTGGAAGGTGCGAACACCGAAGTTCTTGAACTTCGAGAGCTCGTGCAAGATATCGCTGGCCGGCGTGATGGGGTAGCTGGCGTAATAGAGCGTTTTGCCGCTCCGCTTGGCGGCGGCGACCAGGCCGATGGCCGTGGCCTGATTGCCCATGATGTTGCGGTACTTGCCCGGCGGCAGCTTGGCCTTGGGGACGTGGAACTGATTCTGAAAGGCCTCGACCGTTTCGCCGTAGTTGTAGCCGGCCTGCAGGGCGCGGCGGTTGGCTTCGGCCACGGTGGGGTTTTTGGCGAACTTGTCGTTGATGTAGCGCAGCGTAGGATCGAGCGGGCGATCGTAGAGCCAGAACACCAGCCCCATGGCGTAGAAGTTCCGGCAGCGATCGGCCTCTTTCTGACTGAGCCCCTGCCCGGCCACGGCGTTGCGCGTGTTGACCGTCATGTCGACGGGAATGAAGCGGTAGCGGTCGAGGCTCCCGTCGGTCAACGGGCTAGTTTTGTAGCCGGCTTGCTCGAGCCCCTTGGCGTCGAAAGCGTCTTTATTGACGACCAGGATACCGCCGACAATGAGGTCGCCCAGGTTGGTGATGAGCGCGGCGGGGTTCATTGCCACGAGCGCATCGACCTGGTCGCCGGGAGTGAAAATTTCCTGGCTGGCGAAGTGGATCTGGAACCCGCTGACGCCGGCCTTGGTGCCGCGCGGAGCGCGGATTTCGGCGGGGAAGTCGGGGAACGTGGCGATGTCGTTGCCGATCAGCGCCGAAGTGTTGGTCAACTGGGTGCCGGCCAATTGCATGCCGTCGCCCGAGTCACCACAGAATCGCACGGTCGCTTCGACCAACTCGACCACCGGTTTGGTGGTCGCCGAGGACGGCAATGTCGAGGTAGCCATGTCTGACGTTTCAGCCTCTTCGGAGGATTGTTCCCATCCGAATTGTAAAGGGGTGTGGAAGGCGGGGAACTCAGGGGGAGCCAAAAATCGGGCGAACAGGGGATGATCGCGAGTTTCGGCGGCAGGCGCCTGCTGGCATGCGGTTATGCGCCTTCGCGCGTCGGCTGGGCGCCGGCGGGCGATAAGGGGGGCTGGTTATAAACGGTTTTTGGGAAGTGCTCGACCAGGTACCGGATGATGCCCGACACCTTGACCACGCCGGTGGGCTGACCGTCTTCGGCCATCACCGGCAGATGACGATAACCGCCGGCCGACATCTTGCGGATGGCGCTGGCGACCGTGTCCTGGGCATCGACCGTGACCGGCTGGCGAGTCATGAATCGCTCGACAGGTTCGTCGAGACCGGCGCCGCAGGCCATCAGCCGCAAAGCATCCCTCTCGGTGAAGATACCCACCAGCGTCGTTTGCCGACAGACCAGCACGGCCCCGCGATTCTCGTCGCGCAGCAGCGCCAGCACTCGGCGAACCGGAGTCAGCGGCGGCACGCAGAGGGGTGCTACCGGTTCGGTCCGGTCGACCGCCTCGGAGTGAAGGTTGAGCTCGATGTCCACGGGCACGTTCCTCGGCGCGGCGATGCTAGATTCGCCGTGGGACACGCAATGTTATTGTGGGACACGCAATTTTGCTTTGCGACACAGCACCTCTGGAGCCGTGCAGCACAGCAACACCAAGCCTGTCTGGCCGTAACACTCGCGTGTGGGGTCGTTGCAACCCGCGAAAACCGGCGGCCTTCACAGGTCCTTAAACTCTACCACGACCCCACAGGGGGTTGAACTGCAAATGCATGGATTTTCGGTAATCCGCAGGGCCGGCGTAACCCGACTGGCTTACCTTTCCGCAAGCTAAGGGGGGGCTTGGCCAGGAACCGGCGCCACCACCCGTTCTACGGTCAGCCGGCCGCGTCCGTTCAGGCTTGCGGGAGTTGCCGGCCGTAGGTCACACCCCCTCGTCCGGCGGCTGCTGACCGTAGAACTTCGTCAGGTCGATCCCCCCTTTGCGCTCCTCTTCCAACAGCTTGAGGCGGGTTTCGAGCCGGTCGATGCGGCGCAGCAACAGCGGCAATTGCTGCTGCGATTCATCGGGCCGGCGCGGACGTGGCACCGAGGGGTAGCCCAAGTGGCGCTCGAGCGCCGCGAACAACAGCAGCGGATCTTTGTGGCGGTTGGCCAGGGCGATGCGACCTTCTTTTTCGCCGAACAGCGCCGGCACTTCGATCTCGTATGCGGCGCCTTGTAACTGCCGCTGCTGACGGACGTATTGCTCGCTGCGGACATAGACCAGGTCGGCCAGATCGATGAGGCCGATTTGCCGGCGAATGGTCAGCAGCCATTCGCGCCACTGCTCGTCGTACACGGGATCGGCGGCCATGGCGGAGAGTCCGGCGTCGTAGCCGAGCCGGTGCCGACAGAGCGTTTCGAACTGATAGAAGAACAGCCCCTGGGCCGACGGGCTTTCGGCGCGGTATTGCGCTTCGCGCTGCAGAATTTGCACGGCAATCCAGATATCGAAGCGCCCCTGCTCGTCTTCGGCCTGACCGATGACGAAGGCCTGAAATGGCGTGAAGTAATGGGCCAGCTTGGCCATCGCGGTGCCGAAGACTCCCTGCACGCGCAGCTCGGCGGCCATGAAGTCGATGGCCAACGGCAGCTTGGTGGTCGAGAGCAGCTCGTCGCGAACCGAGGTGAGCAGCTCCTGCGTCGGCAGGTTCTGCAACATCCGCTCGGCCAGGGCGCGAAAGAAATACGCCTGTTCGATGTACTCTTCGCGTTCGAGGATGGGCATAGGCGTCCGCAGCGCTTTCTTAGCTCGGGGTCGCCGCGGGAGCATCAGCTTGCTCACCCGCCGCGGGCCCTTTGAGATGTTCGTCCAAAAACTTCACCGCCGCGCGGGCCGCCTCGCTGTTGAACATCGCCGGCGCGTGCCCCGCCTCGGGGATGATCTTCAGCTCGCAGGGGACGCCGGCCTGCTTCAGCAGCGCGTACATTCGCTCGGCATTGCGCAGCGGCACCAGGTGGTCGGCCGAACCGTGGTACATGAAGATCGGCGGATCGTCCGACGAGACCCACGCCGCCGGCGACGCTTGCGCGTACAGCTCGGGCAGTTCACGGCGCGAGCCACCAAAGAGAAAGAACATCGCTTGCGCGTCTTCAGGCAGCGGGCGGAAATCGCACGGCGTGCCGCCGGTGACAACCGCCTTGACGCGCGTGCTGGGAGCGTCGGCCGGCACGTTGGGGCCCTCAAGACCGGCCGACGGATCGGTCGTGGCCAACAGCGCGACGAGATGCGCGCCGGCCGAATAGCCCCAGGCGCCGATCCGCTCGGGGTCGATCTTGTATTCGGCGGCATGGGTACGCATCCAGCGAATGGCCGCTTTGCAATCGTGAATCTGCGCCGGGAACTTGTACTCGGGGGCGAGCCGATAACGGATCGAGACGGCGACATAGCCTTCGCGGGCCAGTCGCTGCGAGATGTGCCCCATCTGCAACGGCGAGCCGCTGCGCCACGCGCCGCCGTGAACGACCAGCACGCCGGGGAAGGGCCCGTCGCCCGGGGGCACGTAGATATCAGCCGTCAGCCGGACACCATTGTCGGAGTAGACGACGCCAGCAATCGGCTCGACGGTACTTTTATTGAAGGGGCGGCGATTGCGCAGCGGACGATCGAGCGGGCGGCGCGCGGGAGCCGCCGGTGCGGGCGCTGCCGCCTCGCTGGCCTGCGCAGCGGGCGACGAGTCGTCGGCGTCGATCGGGCCAGGCACGACCGCTGCCGGCGCGGGGGTGGGGATCGCAGGGGGCTCTTGGGCAATTGCGAAACCAGGAACCAGGATCGACAACGCGACAGCGCTCAGCACGATTGAGCGATGCGCTCGCGCACCAATGCGACCGCCGGCACTCGAGATCACCGCGGCACTGCGGGACAAGCCGGCAGTGGCACCCCGGGTCTGGCTTTCAGTAAGAAGCCGACACATGCGAAACCCTCCGTGAAGCCAGTGGCGCACCAATGCTAACGCATCCACGTCAGCGCATCTGATAACGAGCGCGCCTAGCGGGCCGGTGGCGCCGCGGCTTTCAAGTACTTGTCCAGGAACACGACCCCGGCTCGGGCGGCCTCGGGGTTGAGCCCCGCGTCGATATGGAGCGAGCCCGGGATCGCATACAACTCGGCGTGCACACCCGCGCGACGCAGCAGCCCGACCATCGTCTCCGAGTTGCCAATTGGCACCAGACTGTCGTCGCTACCATGATAGAGGAACATCGGTGGATCGTCGCGACTGACATACCGCACGGGCGAAGCCAGTTGATAGGCTCGCGGCGCCTGGCGACGCGTGCCGCCGAGCCAGAACTCGTAGCCGACGGCGTCGAGCGGCAAATCTTGAAAGTCTGCCGGGGCCGCGCCCGCGACAGCCGCTTGCAGCCGCGCACTGGGGGCGCCGGGCACGTCGCTGTAGCCCTCGAGCCCCGCCGAGGGATCAGTCACGGCCAGCAACTCGACGAGGTGTCCGCCGGCCGAGTATCCCCAAGCGCCGATCCGGTTGGGATCGATGTTGAGTCGCTCGGCATTACCGCGCATCCAGCGGATCGCCGCTTTGAGATCTTCGAGCTGAGCGGGAAAGCGATAGCGCGGGGCCAGGCGGTAGTCGATCGCCACGGCCAGATAGCCCGCGCGGGCCAGCCGCATCGAAACTGCTCCCATGCGCGCTTTGGTTCCATTGGCCCACGACCCGCCATGCACGGTGAGCACAGCCGGGAACGGCCCGGTGCCATCCAACGGGCGATAGAGATCGGCCCGCAATTCAAGCCGATCGGGCGCGGCATAGACGACGTCGCGTAGCGGCTCGATCGGCCGATGATCGACGAGGCCTGGCCCAATTGGTTTACGAACGGTTTGCGGTTGAGGTCCGCTGGCCGGTGTCTGAGGTGTCACGGCCGGCGGTTGCTGCCGCTGAACTGGTCTTGATTGCTGCTGGGCAGGACGCTGCTGCTGCTGCTGTGCAGTGGCCGGGAATACCGCGATGAGGTTCGCTAGCCCGGCGAGAATCGCCGCCGCCGAAAGGCCCTTCGACAAGCCGGTCACCTTGCGCTGCCGAACACGCCCGAACATGCGGTCGCTCCCCCGTTTTGAATCGCACCGTCGCCGAGCCAGACCCCTGGCATGTGAGCCGCGCGATCTAGCGCTATAATAGCACTGTGTCTGAAAGTACAGAACGGTGCGCACGGGTGCCGTTGGGGGCGACGGCGCGGCTCGATTCGACTTTGCCGTTTAGGTAGTTTTTTCCCGCCCCGCAACTAGCCAACTGGCGAACGCGGCGTTTGACGCGCGGGCGATTCCGCGATTGGGAGTGGTTCCACGATGAGCGACGTGTTTTCTTCGATCGAGGCCGCCACGGCCGCCCTGGCGCGCGGTGAGGCGATCATCGTGGTCGACGCCGAAGATCGCGAGGACGAGGGGGATTTCATCTGCGCGGCCGAAAAAGCCACGCCGCAGCTGGTGAACTTCATGATCCGCGGCGGCGGGCTGCTCTGCATGCCGGTGCTCCCCGATGTCGCGGAGCGTTTGAAGCTGCACCCGGTGAGCGAGTCGAACACGGCGCCGCTCGGCACACCGTTCATGGTGCAGATCGATCATCGCAACTGTAAGACGGGCATCACGGCCGCCGAACGTTCGCTCACCATTCAGTCGATCATCGATCCGGCGAGCAAGCCGAGCGACTTCGTCCGGCCAGGGCACGTCTTTCCGCTCGTGGCCAAAGAAGGTGGCGTGTTGCGCCGCGCCGGCCACACCGAGGCCACGGTCGACCTGTGCCGCCTGGCAGGGCTGGCCCCCGCGGGCGTGCTTTGCGAAGTGCTCGACGCCGACGGCGATCGGGCCAACCGCGCCAAGTTGTTCGAGATCGCCCGCGAGCAAAACTTGGAAATCATCTCGATCGAAGAGTTGATCCGCTATCGCCGGCGGATGGAGAAGCTGGTCTATCGCGAGGCCGAAGCGCATCTGCCCACGGCGCAATACGGCGATCTGCGAATCATTGCCTACGGCGTGAAGTACGAGGCCTCGCAGCCGGTGGTGTTGGTCAAAGGGGATCTATCGCAGGTTGTCGCCCCGCTGGTCCGGTTGCACTCGTCCTGCTTCACAGGGGACCTGATCGAATCGCTGCGCTGCGATTGCGGCGATCAACTGCACATGGCCCTCGACATGATCTCGCGTGAAGGGGTCGGGGCGCTCGTCTACTTACAGCAAGAGGGGCGCGGCATCGGCCTGGTCGAAAAGATCAAGGCCTACAGCCTGCAGGACAAAGGGCTCGACACGGTCGAAGCCAACCTGGCGCTCGGCTTCAAAGCCGACATGCGCGACTACGGTGTCGGTATCCAGGTGCTCAAGGACTTGGGGCTGACCAAGGTACGGTTGTTGACCAACAACCCGAAGAAGACCGACGCGTTTATCTACGGTGGTTTCGACCTGCACGTGGTCGACCAAGTGCCGATCGCGGCGTCCCCCAACGAGCACAACGCCCGCTACCTGAGCACGAAGCGCGAAAAGATGGGGCACAGCCTGCCGGAGTCGGTCGAGGAGTAGGGGCGCTCGCAAAGGCGCTCCATCGGTTCTTCAATGCGCTGCCGCAAGGCAAATCAGCAGCGCTCGGCGACCGCGCTAAAATTACGCGCGCGATTCTCTGCGCCCGCTTTCATTTGACTGGCATCGGATTGCCCCTGATGCAAGCAAACATTTCGGCCGGTAAAATCACGTGCCGCTTCATCGGGGAAATCCAATTCATCCATCAAGGAGTTTGCCATGTACGACATGAAGAACCTGACCAAGCTCAAGAAACTCGGCGAGCTGGCGCCCGAGGCGTTCAAGGGCTTTCTGGCGTTCGACGAAGCAGCCTTTAAAGAGGGAGCCATTCCGCTGAAGTACAAGGAGCTGATGGCGGTCGCCGTCGCGCTAACGACGCAGTGCCCTTACTGCATCGAAGTGCATTACAAGAAGGCCAAGAAGGCGGGCGCGACCGAAGCCGAGCTAGCCGAGACGACGCTCGTGGCCGCGGCGCTGCGGGCCGGCGGCGCGGTCACTCACGGCACGCACGCGTTGGAATGAGCGCACCGGTGCGCGGCGCGACGACTTATCTGTCGTCCGCTGTTCCCCTCGCGCCTGCCGCGAATTGCTTTGCTCAGACCAGCTCGCTTTGCAGCGGGACGAGCGGCAGGTCGGCCGAGACGCACGAGCCTTTGCCGGGCTGACTGTCGATGGCGACCGTTCCGCCCAACAATCGCACGCGCTCGCGGATGCCGCGCAAACCGAGTGCGTCGTTCGCCGCGCGCGGCGAGGTGAAGCCCGAGCCGTGGTCCCGCACCGTCAGCCTGACGCGATCGGCTTGCCGATTCAAGGCGATATCGACCGTTGAGCTGCCGCTGTGCTTGGTCGCGTTGGTGAGCGCTTCCTGGGCAATGCGAAAGATGGCCACTTCGAGCGCCGGGGCCAGCCGCTCGAACGGCGTGCTGTGATCGAAGGAAATCCGCACCCCCTGCTGCGCGCGTTCCTCGGCCAGGTGCTCGATCGCCATGACGAGCCCCCCTTCGTCGAGAATCGGCGGCCGCAGCCCGTTGATCATGCGGCGACTTTCGTCGAGCGTTTTGTGCAGCAGCTCGCCGGTAATCGCCAGCTCGCTCGGTGCCGGCTGCTGGCCCAACGCGTGCAGGTAACTTTCCAAGTGCATGATGGCGCCGGCCGCATACTGGGCGATGCCGTCGTGCAGCTCGTACGCGGTGAGCTTGCGCTCGTACTCTTGCGCTCGAAACAGATGCAGCAGAAACCGCTGCTCGGCGCGGAGCGCTTCTTCGGCCTGCTTGCGCCGAATGCCCAACGCGACGATGTTCGTCCAGACGGTCATCAGCCGCCGCTCGCGATGATTGGGGAGCCGCGCCGTTTTGTAATACAGGGCGAAGGTGCCAATCACCTGATCGTCGGCCGAAAGGATGGGGGTCGACCAGCAGGCCCGCAGCCCATGCCGCAGGGCGAGATCGCGATAGTTGGCCCACAACGGATCGGTGGCGATATCCGAAACGATGACGGTCTGCCTGGTGAAGGCGGCCGTGCCGCACGAGCCCGCCACGGGGCCGATCGTTGCGCCGTCGATCGCCCGGCTGTATTCTTCAGGCAAGCTGGGAGCGGCGCCGTGCCGGAGCGTGTCTCCTTCGAGCAGCAGAATCGAGCAAAGCATGTCGCCCGACTGCCGCTCGATGGTGCGGGCGAAGACGTCCAGCATCTCTTCTAGGCTGGCGTCGCCGGAGAGCGTTTCAAGAACCTGAGCCTGGACGACAAGAAGGTCGTCGAGCTGTTCTTTTTTGGGAGTTTCAACGGCCGTCATAAAGCACCCCCGCCTGGTGGGTTCGCATCGAAGGCGGTTGCAAACGATGTGCCGTGCCTTTGATGCTGCAGAGCTCGGGCCACCTTTATTCTGGCTTGCCGAGCACTGAATACAAGCACGTTGTGGTGAATCGCGCGAACTTGTCGGCCGGTCGCCGGCGATTAGGCGCGGTTCATGGGCGTTCGCAGCCCCCCGTGCGCGGTGCAGCGGCTGCTGCCAGCGTTGTTACAGCATGGCGGGCGAAGCGCGGCGGCTAGACTGGCAGGCCGGCCGCGGTGGCTGGCCGTGGCTCGGCTGCCGAGGGCAAATGCCGGGCGGCGACCAGCTCGCCCAGTTGCCGCGCCATGTTGATCGTGTTGCGATCGCCGGTGAGGTGGCGCGTGACGTAGGCCCCTTCGCAGACGAGGCAGAGCTCGCGCGCGGCGCCGCGCGGATTGGCCGCCTGCCCGAACACGAAGATGTCGTGCACGACGTCTTCGAACGATTGCTTGGCTTTGACGGCCGCGACGTGGGCCGGATCGTGCGGCAGCGGAAACTCCATCGTCACGTTGACGAAGATGCAGCCATGAAAGTCGTCGCGCTCCATGATCTGTTCGAGCAGGTCGAACAGCGCGCGGAGCTGGCCCGCGGCCGTGCTCCCACCGCGCTGCCGAATCATCTGGCTGAGCGAGTCCTGCAGCCAGCGGTCTTGCTCGGCCAGCACGGCGAGCATCAGGTCTTCTTTGCTTTCGAAATGCTTGTAGAAGGCGGTCTTGCTGATGCCGACGTCGCCATAGACCTGATCGATGCCGACGTTGCGGAAGCCCTCGCGATAGAAGCGGCGCACGGCGGCTTCGATGAGCTTGTCGCGGGTCGATTTTAAGTTCGTTTTCATCTCGAACTCGCCAGCAAGGTGTACTTGCAGTCAACCGGCAAGTGTACCACAAGTCAACTTGTGAAGGCGTTGCGCCGCCCGATACTTCACGCTGTAAGAATGCAGGGGGCCCACGCGTGGGCTAATGGCGAGTTGCCAAGTGGAGGCGAGTTGCCGATCTCTGGGGAGCTGTCATGAAAGCGAGGGGAGAGCGATGAAGCGTTGGTTTTTCTTGGCGTATGGAATCGGCGGCTATCTAGCGTTCCTGGGGGTGTACGCGTACCTGGCTGGCTTTATCGGGAACGTTTGGGTGCCTAAGAGTATTGATGCCCCGACCGGCGGCGCGAGCGGACCGGCCGTGGTTGTCGACTTACTGCTGCTGGCGCTGTTTGCCGCGCAGCACTCGGTGATGGCGCGGCCTGGTTTCAAGCGGGTCTGGACGCGGGTGATTCCGCAGCCGATCGAGCGGGCGACCTACGTGTGGGTAGCCAACGCGGTCACCGTGCTGTTGATGTGGCAATGGCGGCCGATCGACGCGGTCGTTTGGCATGTCGAGCAACCGGTGTTGCGCGGCTTGCTCTGGGGTTTGTTCGTGATGGGCCTGACCGCGGTGCCGGCGGTCACGCTGCTGATCAACCATTTCGATCTGTTCGGTCTGCGGCAGGTGTGGTCGCACTGGCGCGAGAAGGCATACACCGATCTGCCGTTTCGCGCACCAATGGCGTATGCCTTTGTGCGGCATCCTCTGTACCTGGCCTGGGCGCTGGCCTTCTGGGCAATTCCGACGATGTCCGCGGGGCACCTGCTGTTCGCCGTGACGCTGTCCGTCTACATGGTGCTGGCGACGGTTTTCGAAGAGCGCGACCTGGTCGCCCACTTCGGGCACTCGTATCGCGAGTACCAGCAAAAGGTGGGTCGGTTCGTGCCACGATTTGGGCGGCCGGCAACAGTCGCGCAGCGGACTGGGAAATTTGGCGACGCCGAACTGAATAGTCCGGCGCTAGCGATCGCGCAGCGCCCGAGCGGAGAGATCTGACTGGCACGCTCGCGGGATGAAACGCGTCAATCATGGAGCGCTGCGTGCCGGGGGGACGCAGCGCTCCGGGGGGGTGATGGGGCGTCGTTTGCTTGGGCTCACATGATTGAATACTTTCGAGTCGTCGCGAAAACTCGTCCGTGATCATGTCCGAAAATGGCCAGACCGCCGCTGGGGCACCGCTACAATCGGGGCATGACGCTCGATGACAACGCCTGTTACCGCGCTCTGTTGGCCCGCGATGCGCGCTTCGACGGCGTGTTCTTTACCGGCGTAAAGACGACGGGCATTTATTGCCGGCCGGTTTGCACGGCCCGCACGCCGGGTCGTGAGCGCTGCCGATTTTTCAACAGTGCCGCGCTCGCCGAGCAGGCGGGCTTTCGCCCCTGCTTGATCTGTCGGCCCGAGCTGGCGCCGGGTCACGCGCCGGTCGACAGGACGGGAACCGTCGCCCGGGCAGCGGCTGCGCGGATTGAAGCGGGCGCGCTAAACGGCACGCGGGATGTTGGTGGCGGCCTTGAAACGCTGGCCGCGAGCCTGGGGCTCAGCTCGCGCCAGTTGCGCCGCGCGGTGCGGCAAGAACTGGGCGTGTCGCCCGTCGAGCTGGCGCAAACCAGTCGACTGCTGTTGGCCAAACGTTTGATCGCCGAGACGCAACTGCCGATGGTGCAGGTGGCGTTGGCCGCGGGGTTCGACAGCGTGCGACGCTTCAATTCGCTGTTTCAAAGCCACTATCGGCTGACACCGAGCGAGCTGCGGCGCGCGAAATCGCCCGCGGTCGATGGCGATTGCTTGCGATTGGTGCTTTCGCATCGGCCACCGCTGGCCTGGGACGCGATGCTGCGATTCCTCGCGGCGCGGGCGATCGCGGGCGTGGAGTGCGTTACTGACGGCGCCTACTTGCGTACCGTGGCGATTGGCGAACATCGCGGTTGGTTGAAGGTCACGCCGGTCGCCGATCGTCATCTGCTGGCGGTAGAACTCTCGACCGAGTTGGCCCCGGCGCTCCCCGCGATTCTCGCGCGGCTGCGCAATCTTTTTGATTTGGATGCGCGGCCCGATGTGATCGCCGGGCAACTCGCGCTCGATCCGTTGCTGCGCGCGAGCGTAAAGCGACAGCCCGGCCTGCGCGTGCCGGGGGCGTTCGACGGCTTCGAGCTCGGCCTGCGGGCGATCGTCGGGCAGCAGGTTTCGGTGCGCGGAGCGTCGACACTCGCGGGCCGCATCGCCGAGCGATTCGGCGAAGGGATCCGTACGCCAGTTCCGTGCTTGAATCGACTGACGCCAGCGGCGGCATCGATTGGAGGTGCCGGCAGCGGCATGCTGGTGGGGCTCGGCTTGCCGGCCGCTCGCGCGGAGAGCCTGCGGAATCTGGCGCGCGCGGTTGAACGCCGCGAGATCGATCTAGAACTGGGCGTCGACCCGACCGCGATCGTCGCGCAGCTTGTGGAGCTACCTGGCATCGGACCGTGGACCGCCGAGTACATCGCGATGCGGGCGCTGCGCTGGCCCGACGCCTGGCCGGCCGGCGACTTGGGGCTGTTGAAAGCCGCGCGGTTGAAGTCGGCCCGCGAGCTCGAGCGCAAGGCCGAGCCGTGGCGCCCCTGGCGTGCCTACGGGGCGATGCATCTGTGGGAGAGTCTTGCCATGAACAACAAATGAACAGGCGTGGCGCGTACCGTCGGATGAATCAAATCGCCAGGAGAAGTTAACGATGAACGGGACCACCTATTTCAGCTACATCGATTCGCCGCTCGGTCAGCTTATCGTGCGCGGCGATGGAGAATTCATCACCGGCTTGTTCATGGCAGGGCAAAAGCGTTGGTACGGCCCCGATGCTGCGTGGCAGCAAGACGACGGGCCGTTTGCCGCGGTACGTGAAGCGCTCGCCGAGTACTTCGCCGGCACACGGCAGCAGTTCGATGTGCCGCTGCGGATGGTGGGCACCCCATTTCAGCGCCGGGTGTGGCAAGAGCTCGTGCGCATCCCCTTCGGCACGACGATCAACTACGGCGAGCTTGCCACGCGCGTGGGGCAGCCGACTGCGTCGCGCGCCGTGGGAAACGCCAACGGTCGCAACCCGATCGGGATCATAGTCCCGTGCCATCGCGTGATCGGCGCCAGTGGGAAACTCACGGGCTACGCCGGCGGACTGGACAAAAAACAATGGCTGCTCGCTTGGGAACGCCGCGCGGCGGAAGGTGAAGTGAGCGCGCCGCGATGGGTGGCCCAGGGACGCGAAGCGTGCCTGGGCGGCGCAGCCGCAAGAGGTTGAGAGCAACGGTCGAAGCTCGCGCGATGCAGTTACTTCGACGAGGGTGCGGCTGACGAACAGAACCTGCGAGTCGTCGAACGGCAGTGGTTGCCTTCGCGAGCGGTACAGCGCCCAATGTAGACCTCTTGTCGCTCCGCGACCCGGATGCGGCTGCGCCGTCTCCGGGCCACCCGCGCTTACATTTCCTTGCCCAGGCAGTACAGCATTGTGGGTGGCCCAGGGACGCGAAGCGTGCCTGGGCGGCGCAGCCTTAAGAGGTTGAGAGCAACGGTCGAAGCTCGCGCGATGCAGCAATTTCAACGAGGGTGCGGCGGACGTACAGAACCTGCGAGTCGTCGAACGGCAGTGGTTGCCTTCGCGAGCGGTACAGCGCCCAATGTAGACCTCTTGTCGCTCCGCGACCCGGATGCGGCTGCGCCGTCTCCGGGCCACCCGCGCTTACATTTCCTTGCCCAGGCAGTACAGCATCTCTTGCCGCTTGCCGTCGACTTCTTCGACGACATGCAGATAGATGCGACTGCCGCAGATCGTCGGGCTGGCCAGCGCCTCGTCGCCGAGTTTGTTCACGGCGAGCTGCTCGAACTTCTCAGCGTCGGCGCGGTAGACGAACGTTTCGCCGTTCTCGTTCGAGGCATAGATCACATCGCCGACCAGCACCGGCGAAGCGCTGAACTCACCGCCGAGCCGCTTCTTCCAGCGCTCTTCGCCGGTATCACTTTTCCAGCAAGCAGCCACGCCCGCGTCGAGCACGCCGAACAGATGCCCGTCGCGTGCCAACAGCGAAGGGACATAGACGCGGTCGCGCGTTTCCCAAACGAACTTGCCTGAGCCATCGGCGAGCACGGCCGCGAGATGGTTCTTCGGATAGCCACCGCTGCAGAATACGCGCTGGCCGTCGGTCACCGTCGAGGTGACGCACTCGGTCGTGGCCCCTTTAACTTCCCAGAGCGATTTGCCAGAGAGGGGATCGAAGCTCGAAAACAGATTGCAGCCGGTCATGAAGAGTTGATCGCGGCCGGCGACGTTCAAGACGATCGGCGACGTGTAGTTCGGTTCCTTGGGGCGATCGTGTTTCCAAACGATCGAGCCCGACTGCCGATCGAGGGCCGCGACGACGCCACCGGCGTGGCTGTCGGCCGCGGCCAGCACGAGCGATTGATACAGGGCCGGCGACGCCCCGTAACCCTGATGAATTCTGTAATCGGCGATCTTGGTTTGCCAAAGCTGCTGGCCGTCAACGCTGAGCGCGGTGACGTAGACGGCGTCGCTGTTGGCGAAGCTGATAAAGACTCGCTGGCCATCGCAGGCGACCGTGCCCGAGGCAGCGGTGGATTTCTCATTCTTGCGCATCAAGCCGCCGCGATGGACATCGGTCTGCCAGAGCTGCCTGCCGGTGGCGCGGTCGAAGCAGAGGACCGACTGCGTGCCGACTTGGTCGTCGGCCGTGGCGAGATAGACGTGCGGCCCGACGACCGTAGGCGAGCTGTGTCCTCGCCCGGGGATGGGGATTTTCCAGGCGACGTTCTGCGTTGCGCTCCATTCGGTAGGCGGGTCTTGTGCGGGATTGGCGACACCATTGCGCTCGGGCCCGCGCCACCAGGGCCAGTCGGCGGCATCGAAGTCGATGCGGTCGTCGACCTGCTGGCCAAAAGCCGGCGTGACGAATAGCGCAGCGGCAGCGACAACGACGAGGGTGCGTAAGTGGTTTCGCAACATTCGTAACCCGACTGGTGGGATGGTGGGAAGGAAGGATGTCAGAGGTGGAATGAGATTGGCGGGCAATCAACTTGCGGTGGTCGACATTTTAGCAGCCGGCGGCGACGCGGTCTCGGCACCGTTCGGCGCGCCTCACCCGCGCCCCACCAGCGGCATCTTGGTGGCCATCACGGTCACGAATTGCACGTTGGCTTCCAGTGGCAGGTTGGCCATCAACAGCACCATCTCGGCAACGTGCTCGACGTCGAGAAACGGTTCGACAAGCATCGAGCCGTTGGGTTGCAGTTGGCCCGTGGCGCCCCGTTCGGTCAAGGGCGTGAGGGCGTTTCCGATGTCGATCTGGCCGCAGGCGATGTTGTACTTGCGGCCGTCGAGCGAGGTGGATTTGGTCAACCCGGTGATGGCGTGCTTCGTGGCCGTGTAGGGAGCCGAGTTGGGGCGCGGCGCCGTAGCGGAGATCGAACCGTTGTTGATGATGCGGCCCCCCATCGGCTGCTGGCGCTTCATGATCTTGAAGGCTTCCTGCGTGCAGAGGAACGGCCCGGTGAGGTTCGTGTCGACCACCGCTTTCCATTGCTCATAGGTGAGCTCCTCGAGCAGCGCGCCCGGCGCGCTGATGCCGGCGTTATTGAACAGCACATCCAAGCGGCCGAAGCGCTCGAGCGTGGCGGCGAACAGCGCACGCACCGCCGCGGGGTCGGTCACGTCGGTGGCAATCGGTAGCGCACGGGTGCCCGCGCCGGACTCTGCAACGACTGCCGCCAGCGCTTCGGCGCGCCGCCCGGCGAGCACCACCTGATAGCCGGCGCCCAACAGCGCCAAGGCCGAGGCCCGGCCGATGCCGGTTCCGGCGCCTGTGACCAAGGCGACGCGATTTTGGGACGTCATCAACAAGATCTCCGCGAGGGGTGTGGTGGAAACGCCCCGTCATGATAACGCCGGCGCAGCGTCAAAATCGATCCGATTGGTCGCGCACCAGACACGCCCGGTGTGACGAGTGGGGCGCGCGGACCGCGAGGGTTCGCCGGCGCATGCTAACTTTGCGCTGACGCAGCGCTGTGAGTCTTCTGCTCTGTGAGTCTTGAGTGCTGCGAATCTTCCGCTCACCGACAACATTTCCCGAATTTCTTTCGTTTCCAAAATTCCTTCCGTTTCACTCTGCGAGGAAGCAAACAATGAAGAAGCTGATTTCGGCCAGCCTGATTTTAACGCTCGTGCTGGGGCTCGGCAGTTCGCCTGTCTGGGGACGCGGCGGACACGGCGGTGGGCACGGGGGTCATCATGGCGGGCATCATAGCGGCCATCACAGCCATCATGGGCATCATGCGAGCCATCATCACTCGCACGATCATCACCACTCGAGCCATCACGCGCACCATCATTCGCATTGGGGTCATCACAATCGTCCGTTTTCCAACGGTTGGTATGCCGGCCATCATGGGGCCTGGGGTGGCGGTTGGGGCTGGGGCAATCCTTGGGGCATCGCCAACTGGGGAAGCACGGCCGCCTGGCTCGGTCTGGGCGCCG
Source organism: uncultured Planctomycetaceae bacterium (assembly GCA_964495375.1). Lineage (GTDB taxonomy): Bacteria > Planctomycetota > Planctomycetia > Pirellulales > JAEUIK01 > JAIESQ01. The sequence goes on from CAZBWM010000027.1 coordinate 49,400, forward strand.
CTACGACTCCGCTGTGGGGTGGCTATGGCGCGACGAACACCACGATCTACGACACCGACAACGAAGACCTGAATCAGCCGGGCAACCAGTTCGCTGGCGGTCAGAATCCATCGCCCGCCGAACTGGCCGCGCAATCGGCCGCGGCCCAGAACCTGGCCGCGCAAGGCAATCCGGAGCCGGGTCAGCAAGATCAGTTCATGCCGCTCGGCGTCTTCTCGTTAGCGCCAGAGAATCAGACGGAAGCAACCGCGCTGTTGCAGTTGGCCGTCAGCAAAAATGGAATCGTGCGCGGCACCTACTACGACTTGCTGAGCGACACCGATCAGCCGATCCGCGGCTCGGTCGACAAGCAGACGCAGTTGGTCGCGTGGAACGTCGGCTCGGGCGGACAGGCAACCTTTCAAACGGCACTCCCCGTGCTGACCGAGCCCTCGGGTCCGGTATCGGTCCACTATCAAAACGGCCAGACTCGGCAATGGGTGCTTGCGCGGTACGCCAAGGAGCCGATCGAGAACGACAACGCCGATGAATCGGGCGCGGCAGCCGAGCAGGATTCGGCTGGCGACGACGACAACTCGGAGAACGATAACGACTCCGAGAACGACAATGACAGCGACGAAAACGAGGCCAACGAAAAGGCCCCGAGCTAACGAGCGTTAAGCCCACGCGAAGTTGGGCAAAGGCTTTAGCGACCCACAGCAGCCGTGTCGGCGCCCCGCGCCGGCGCGGCTGTTTGTGTTGGTTCGATGGAGAGGAGCACGTGAGCCGGCTTCCGCCGTGACACGGCCATCCTGGCCGTGTTCTTCACGGGCTGGAAGCCCGTGCTAGGACGACACGCACGTCGCCGGTTGCAGATTGACGCGGCGAAACGGATAATCGCCGCCGGCTGAGCCGACACGCCGTCAGCTCGGGCTCTTGGACGCTTTCTCCCGTGGGGACGCTCGCATGCGTACGCGCTTCGTTCGCTTATCGTTGGCACTCGTCGCCGCTTTGCTCCTAGGAGCGCTGCCACTCGTCGCAGTCGCCGAACCGCTGCCGTCGGTCGCCGCCGACGAGGTTGGCCTCGATAGCGCGGCGCTCGCCGAGATCGACGAATCGATGCAGAAGTTTGTCAGCGACGGCAAGCTGGCCGGCATCGTCGTGTTGATCGCCCGTGAAGGGAAGGTCGCCCACGCCGGCGTTTATGGCAAGATGGACCTCGAGACAGGCCGGGCGATGCGTCGCGACGCGCTGTTTCGCATCTACTCGATGACCAAGCCGATCACCGGCGTCGCCCTGATGACGCTGTTCGACGAAGGGCGCTTCGGCCTCGACGACCCGGTGAGCGATTATCTGCCGGGCTTCGACCAGGTCAAGGTCTTCGCCGGCAAGGATGGCGAGACCATCAAGCTGGCCGATCTCAAGCGGCCGATCACGATTCGCGATTTGATGACGCACACGGCCGGCCTGGCCTACGGGCTGTTTCCGCTCAACCCCGTCGATGCCATGTACAGCGAGGCCAAGCTGCTGGATCGCAATCAGAGCCTGGACACCATGATCGAGCGGTTGCTCAAGCTCCCTCTGGCCGCACAGCCAGGCGACAAGTGGATCTATAGCGTTGCCGTCGACGTGCAGGGCAAGCTGATCGAAAAGCTGTCGGGCAAGCCGCTCGATGAGTTCTTCGCCGAGCGCGTCTTCAAGCCGCTCGCCATGCACGATACCGCGTTCTCGGTGCCGTCGGACAAGCTCGAGCGGATGACGGTCAACTACGGCAAGAAAAACGGTCGGCTCGAACCGGTCGATGGCGCCAAGACGAGCCAGTTCGCCAGCAAGCCGGCGCTCCTTTCGGGCGGGGGAGGGCTGGTCTCGACGGCTGACGACTATTTGCGTTTCGCGCAGATGATGCTCAACTGCGGGGAGCTCGATGGCAAACGCATCCTGCGCCCCGAGACGGTTGATCTGATGACGCGCAACCATCTGCCGGAGAAGCTGGTGCCGATCGTGCTCGGCCCGCTCCCTTTGGCGAACATGGGCTTCGGGCTCGACTTTGCCGTGCGCGTGAAGACGGCCGACGGCGAGCCGGCCGGCATGCTCGGCGAGTATGGCTGGGGCGGCGCGGCCAGCACGCAGTTCTTCGTGGCGCCGCGTGAGAAGCTGATCTGCATCGGCATGACGCAGTTCATGCCGTCGACGCCCGCCTACTTTCAGGCGTTGCACAAGGAGCTTTACACCGGCGTGCGCGAAGCGGCGACCGCCGAGTGACGACACTTCCAGCGGCTGATCGCAGCCGCACCAGCGCCGACCCCGGCAACGCGAGTCGAACGACCTTCAAACCACGTAGCGGCGACCGCGGGCGGGCAATTTCATGAACCGAATAGCACGCCTTCTCGTAATCGCCGCGGCGATGTGCGCCTGCGTGGGCTGCGGTTGTTCCTGAGCGGGCAACATCCGTTATCGGCCAACCGTGAACGCTCCCCTCTCCCTCACCGCCAAGAATTTCGCCGTCGACTCCCCCAATCGCATGCATCGCGATGACGTGGCGGCCCAGTATGGATTTCCCGGCGGGCTCGTCCCCGGCGTCGGACTCTTCGCCTACCTCACGCAGCCAGTCGTGGCCCAATGGGGGCGCGACTGGCTTACCCGCGGCACCATTGCCGCCCGCTTCCTCAAGCCGGTGCTCGATGGGGAACGGGTCACCGTTCACGCACGGCGCCAGGACACGACGCACCCCGTGCTCGCGCTCGAACTTCGCAATGTTCAAGGTCTCACTTGCGCGATCGCCACCGCGGAGCTCCCCAGCGAGCCCGCGTCGCACCCGCTCCTGGCAAACTATCCGCCGCGCGATCTCCCGTCCGCCGGCGCGCTGCTGTCCGCGCGAATTGAATCGCTGGGGTCGCTCCCTCGCCCCCTTGGCTCGCTCGAGTTTCCTGCCCGCTGGCAATCACCCGTCGAAGGTCCCGAACCCTTCGTCGACGCCCTCTGCGATCCTTCCCCCCTCTATCGCGGCGACCATGCCGCCTGCCATCCGGCGCTGGTCGTCGCTTACGCGAACTATCTCTTGATGCAGAACTTCGACCTGGGCCCTTGGCTGCATGTCGCCAGCCGGGTGCGGTATTTCGCCCTGCCGAGCGAGGAGGAACCGCTCGCGCTGCGCGGGCGAATCGTGGCAGCCTATGCCAAGCGCGGTCACGAGTTTGTCGAAGCCGACCTGGCTCTCTTCGATGCAGGGCAGCGGCCACTCGCTCAGATCCTCCACAACGCCATCATCCGGCCCGCCCGCGTATCGTCAGCAACCTGAAGGGGACGACGTTCGCGTCGCCATGCGCCGACAACCGCTGCCTGGCAATTTGGGGGCAATCGATGGTGAGACTTCCCCACGATTTGTGGGCGCGGGACAACGAGCGGAGAATGCTCTGGAAAGGAAGTTGGGAGCACCGACAACTCGCCTGTCGGTGCCTCGCAGGCGCTCGAGGACATCCCCCCGACGCGGTGTTAGAAAAGCTGCGCCGAATTTTCACCATACTCGCATTGCTACGCACCGCCGATAACAAGTTGCCGGTGAATTGACCGCGCGGCGATTATTCTGGCCTGCTATCCGCACTTCGGAACGTGGATGCTCGTAGGCGTGCCGCTGAAATGAGGGCTGCAACATCGTTCAGCAGAGCGTCGGCATCTACTTCGGTGAAAGCAATGACCTCTTGGACATAGCGACCGGTCTGTCGCAATTCCCAAAGTCGATTGAAGGCCGTTGTGTGGGCCCCATCCACGTTTCCGACGTGCCTTTGCTTGTTGAAAAGTGCCTTTACGACGCCATGCTTCTTTGACTTTGCTACGTCGCCCGAAAGATCTAGACAAAAGAGTGATGCTTTTGCCGCCAGTTCAGCGGCACTAAATAGCGTGTCGGCAAATGCAGACCAGTGTTGTTTTTCTCGACTGTAACGAGCTGCTTGCAAGAATTCCTCTGCGACATCGACGTGCCGGCGAGCCGTGCCCTTGTAGTAACTAAAATCGAAATGACCGACCCATCCGCCATTAGGCTCCCGTAAAAACGTTGCGTGGCCGAAGTCTGCCTCTTCGTCTGCTAAGCCTATGGCACCGATGGATTCGATTTGGTCGAACGACACGGGATCGCCTTTCTCAATCGCGACACCTTGTTTTGGTCGCACTTGCGCAATCGCCCGCACCTCGCCATTGATACGAACAAGTGGCTTTCCTCCTTGGGGTGAAAAGAGTATCTGAAGCCTTCGCAGTTCCGATAGCGGGAACGGGTTGGGCAACTCACCCTGAACAATTCGTGCCTTTAGGCTCGGTTCGACAAAAGCCCGAAACAGGTTTCCAAATACGGTGTCGCCGAATGTGGGTTGCCCTGAATCAGGGACTTCCTCTGCAGACATCTAAATCCTCCGTGCCGCGCCTTTGCCGCTTATTCCGTTGCCGCCATTCGTTTGGAGCCGGCTAGCACCGACTACAAGTTGTCAGCCACCTTGCAGCGCCGCGAAAACCTCCGGATTTGCGGCGATGTAAGCTGCCAGCAAGTTCATCAGTTCGTCCTTATCCGCACGGTAAAGCTCCCAGAACGGGGCTTCGACCTCGTCGAACGGCTCGTCGTGCTCGTCCAGGTAACGCTGGAGGTCCGCCTCCCACTCGTCGGGCGTTGGCTTATCGGTAAACATTGCGATGCACCTCTCGATCGGCTCCGCGTACTTCTCCGCTCCAATCTTCCGCAACGACGCGCCGCAGCGGTGCGCCCATTCGCGAGACTGATTAAAGAGGTACTGACGGAACCCGCCGTTGAGCGTCTCGCCGTGATAGGTGCAGACGGTGTAAACGATGATGTCCCCCTCGGTCATCTGATCGGGGCTGAAATTGACCTTATCGCAAGCGGGATCAAACAGCGCATCAATCAAGTCGTTCGGTGTGGCGGTGCGGATCAACTCGTCGAGTTGCCACGGCGACAACGGTTGAACCGGTTGATAAGTAGGTGTCTCTGAAAGCCGCGTCTCGAGCTCGGCCGCATTTTTGCACTTCATGCAGGTTCCGCCCGTGCGCGCGGCGGTCGCTTGCAGAAACTCGACGCCACAATTGGGACACGTTGTTTTGGGCTCTGCCATCTCGCGTTTCCAAGTCCTCTGTCGTAAGGGCTGCTCCCCGTACATACCACGCCTTGGTAGCGCTCGTCAGATGTTCGAGTTCGCTACTGGCGCGCTAAACGGTCGCGTTGTCGGAGCCACGCCGCGGGAGTACTAAAATCCTTCCTCGCGTCGAGCAGGAGCGAACCGCGAAGTCGATTGTAGCGTCCGATATACTGTCAAGCATCTATGACGCCTTGGGAGCGATGGTCGTGCTGAAAACACTCCGTGATTTGGTGTGCCATTGTTTTGAGAGCGTAAATGAGATCTCAACTGCCACAGGCATTTCAGTTGATGCCCTAAGGACTTTCGCGTTTGGAAAATCGACGCTTCTGGGATACGACCTCGATCAACTCGCGACCTACTTCAGGTTGGAACTTGTTCCGCAGCGAAAACCGGATTTATTGCCCCTTGAGGCAGAAGCGTCGAAGGGCATACAGCATTGCTTTGCGCGTGATTTCGATTATGCACGCGACATGCTTTCGTTTGGATTACGAGTGATTGGAGCGACGCCCGAGGGTGGCGGGACGCTACCGCGAATCCAAAAACCACGAGGGCTGACATGGCCTGTAGTGCATCTAGCGCTTGGGATCTATACGAAGATCATGAAGCAGGGCCGCGCCGTAATCGCGCTTTGCGAACTCGGATTGGTGAAGGATGCTGGTGCGATCGAGCGGTGCATGTTTGAAGCCCTCCTGGCACTCCAGTACTTGCTCATGTCGCGGGTTAAGGTCAAACAAAACGGGGAAGAAATCACCAATGTCGCCGTGCAAACTGGCAAGCCAGATAGTAAAGGCCAATGGCCGCCGAGAACCAAGATGAAAGTCAAATCACTCACGATCCGAATGCGCGCGCTTCTCTATCACGCTCGCGATTGTATCCGCGCAGAAGAAGAACTTGAGCACTACCTCGCTCTCAATCGCAATGATCTGGCAACCCTCCTGGGTGATCAAAGCGAAATCCGGAAACTTGCGCAGGACGCCAGAAACGCAATTGGCCCTGCATGGGCTGAACGGCAAAAGCAGACCAGCAGCTATGCAGGCGTGCAAATCAAGGACCTCGCACAAAGCTACGGCGTGCTGGATTTCTATCGTTCGATTTACCATCGTCAATCGAGAACCGTCCATGCGACGGATGGCCTTGACTTTATTGACACGAGCAACGGCCTCAATCTCGACATCGGACCATCACCTGACCATGTCGACGTGACCTTACAACTAGCGGCTTCGCTGCTAGTTGGCGCGATCGAAACACTTGACGAACGATTGGGCCTAGGATTCAAGACGGAGGTCAAGCAACGACTTAAAGAAATAAAGGGACGCGGCGGTGACAGTGAAACTCGCAGTGAGTAAATCGACACCACAGCGTAGTGGCCGGTACCATGCGATTCGGCACGCTATGCTTTCCCAGGCGGCGATCGACGCTGCATGACCAGGAGTTGCCAACCATGCTCGCGTCACGCTGGGCACAAACCACACTCGCCATCCCTTGCGCGCTAGCGATCTGCGCCGCTGGTCTGGCGATGTCCTGTGCTCATCCCGGTGCGGCAAACGACCTAGCAACGGCACCAGCCGAGGCGCTCGCCGTGCTACAAAAATTCGTCGGCCAGTGGCAAACCGAAACGCACATCCGCCGGCCAGGGCCGCCAGCGACAACGTTTGATACCAAGGGTCGCGCCACCTGCCAGCAGACTCTTGCCGGCCGCTACTTCGAGTTCCGCGCCGAGACCGTTCCGCCCGGCCAGTCCGATCTGCAAGTGATGACGTTCGACGTCGAAGCCGGCGTTTATCGTCAGTGGGTCTTCTCGTCCGACGGATACCGGCACGAAGCGACCGGCACCTGGAACGCGGCGACGAACACGCTCCGCTGGACCGGCAAGTCGGGCGAAACGTCGTTCGTCATTCTCGATCATTGGGCATCGCCCGATCGACTCGAGTGGACCCTCACGCGCACCGACCCCGCAGGCAAAGTCGTGCAAACGATCACCGGCGTCGTCAGCCGCGCCGCCGAGCGCTAGGTTCGAACCATTGGCCCCTCGCTGTGCGATCCAATCGAGTTCGGGTCCAATAGCAAAACCACCCGGACGCAAAACTGCCTACCCGGACGCAACCCGGACGATCACCCGGACGCAAAACTCCGCGCGGCCCGATCGCCCCAAGTTGTGTTCTCAATTCGAGTTCGGGTGCAATATCAAGACACCCGGACGCACCCGGACGCAAATTCCCGGAACATCTAATAGGGGCTAGTGGTAAGTGGTTAGTGGCTAGGGCTCAGGGGCTACGGTTTCGGGTGGCATCGAGTCTGACCACTAGCCACTGACCACTGACCACTACCAGGTTGCAAACCCGGCCCGCATCCCCCACGATGTGCGGTTCAACGTCGCACTACCTTCGTAAGTCTCGCTCGACAATTGGGAAGCACTCGGATGTCCAAGCCCCTTCGTATCGGCATGATCGGCTACGGCTTCATGGGCCGCGCCCACTCCAACGCCTATCGCCAGGTGAGTCAGTTCTTCCAGCTCGAGCACAAGCCGGTGCTGCAAGCCTGCTGTGCGCGGAACGAAGCCAAGATCAAGGAGTTCGCCGCTAACTGGGGCTACGCCGGTTACGAGACCGACTGGCGCAAGCTGATCGCCCGCGATGATATCGACGTCATCGATATCGGTTCGCCGAACAACACGCACCTGGAGATCACGCTGGCCGCGGCCAAGGCCGGCAAGATGATCCTCTGCGAGAAGCCGCTGGCGATGACCGTCGCCGAAGGGGAGCAGATGGTCGCCGCGGTCGAGAAGGCAGGCGTCGCCAACATGGTCTGGTACAACTATCGCCGCGTGCCGGCCATCGCGCTGGCCAAGCAGGTGGTCGACGAAGGGCGCATCGGCCGGCCGTTCCACTACCGCGCCACGTATCTGCAAGATTGGACGATCGCCGAGGACGTGCCGCAGGGGGGCGCCGCGCTCTGGCGCCTCGATGTGGCCGTGGCCGGCTCCGGCGTGACGGGCGATTTGCTCGCCCACTCGATCGACACGGCCGAATGGCTCAACGGGCCGATCCGCCGCGTGACCGCCGCCACGGAGACGTTTGTCAAAGAGCGCAAGCACGTCGAGACCGGCAAGGTGCAGCCGGTCGGCATCGACGACGCCTGCATGTTCCTGGCGCAGTTCGCCAACGGTTCGATGGGGACGTTCGAGAGCACGCGCTACGCCCGCGGCCGCAAGAACTTTAATACCTTCGAATTGAATGGAGAGCGGGGGAGCGTTTATTTCGATCTTGAAGATCCGCAGTACCTGCAATATTTCAAGTACGCCGATCCGAAGACAGGACAGAAGATTGAAGGGCATCTCACGGGCTGGCAGAAAGTGCACGTCACCAACCCCGAGCACCCCTATATGGACAAGTGGTGGGTTCCCGGCTGCACGATCGGCTACGAGCACACGTTTATCAACGCCCTGGCCGACTTTCTGCAAGGGCTCGAAACCGGCAAAGGGACGCAGCCTGACTTCCGCTGCGCGCTGCACACCCAGCGCGTGTGCGACGCGGTGCTGGCCAGCGCCAAGAGCGGCGCTTGGGTCGAGATCCCGGCGTAGCGGGTGTTCGCTGCAGCGGCATTTTGCTAGGCTAGCCACGCGAGCGCATGCGTTGGCATGGGCCGCACTTGAGCCAGCGCTGGGTGAACCCGCGCCGCGCGAACCTTGTCGTTTGAGAAGATCATGATGAGTTTGCCCCTGGCGAAGATGCCCCGCGATCAGTTGCCCCCCGGCGACGTGCTCTGCAATCACTGCACGGCCAAGTGTTGCCGGTACTTCGCCCTGCCGATGGAGCAGCCGACCGAGTGGAAGGACTTCGAGTTCATCCGCTGGTACCTGATGCACACGCCGGCCTCGGTCTTCACCGAGGATGGCACCTGGTACCTGGTGGTCCACAACGTCTGCCAGCACTTGCAGGCCGACCATCGCTGCGGCGTGTACGAAACGCGGCCGCAGATTTGTCGCGAATACTCGACCAACGACTGCGAGTACGAAGACGATTGGGTCTACGAGCAGTACTTCGAAACGCCGGAGCAGATTTTCGAGTTCGCCGAGGCGCTGTTGGGTCCGCTGCCGACCGAAGAGCCGCCAGTCGATCAAAAGAAAGCCGGCAAGCGCGGCAAGCTAAAACGCGGCAAGCAACCGAGCGCCGCTGCTTCGTTTCGCACGCCGGCGCCGCCGCTGCTGCCGGTTGTTGGCTAATTCCACGGAACGGATCAAAACTGTTGTGAGCAATCCTCCCATTAGCAACGTCAAGCGCATCGAGCCGCGCACGCTCAAGGGTTTTCGCGACTATCTTCCGGCGACGATGCTGCCGCGCGAGCGGTTGATGGAAACCGCCCGGCGCGTCTATCGCTCGTACGGTTTCAGCCCGATCGATACGCCGGCGCTTGAGTACCTCGAGATTCTCACTGGCAAGGGCTCCGAGGAAACCGATCGGCAGCTTTACAAATTTCAGGATCAAGGCGATCGCTGGGTGGCGCTGCGGTTCGACTTGACGGTCCCGTTGGCTCGATTCGCGGCGCAGCATATCGGTGAGCTTGGCACCCCCTTCAAGCGCTATCACATCGGCCCGGTGTGGCGAGGTGAAAAGCAGCAGCGCGGCCGCTATCGCGAGTTCGTGCAGTGCGATTTCGACACGATCGGCACCCGGGCGGCCGCCGCCGACATCGAAACGGCGCTGGTGATCCACGACCTGTTCCAGGCGCTCGGCTTTCGCGATTTCACGATCCGCGCCAATCATCGCCAGGTACTCAACGGTTTGCTCGAGCGGATCGACCTGGCCGAACAATCGACCAACGTGCTCCGCGCGCTCGACAAGCTGCGGAAGATCGGCGCCGAGAAAGTCGCCGAGGAAATGATCGCCACGGCCGGCGCCACGCGGCAGCAGGCCGAGCAGGTTTTGCAGTTTGCCGCCGTCTCGGGCACGAGCGACGAGGTGCTCGCCAAGCTTGGCCCCTTGGTGGCCGGCAGCCAGCGCGGCGAAGAAGGAGTCGCCCGCTTGTCCGAAATTGTCACTGCAGTGCGCGGCGCCGGTGTGGCCGACGCCCGGCTGGCGCTCGATGTCTCGATCGCCCGAGGGCTCGATTACTACACCGGCATTGTCTACGAAACGTTTCTCGACGAGCTTCCCGGCATCGGCAGCGTTTGCTCGGGCGGACGCTACGATAACCTCGCCGGCTTGTACACGTCTCAGGATCTGCCCGGTATCGGCGCGTCGCTGGGGCTCGATCGCCTGTTGGCCGCGATGGAAGAGCTGAAGCTGTTGGAGAAAGTCGCCACGCCGGCACCGGTCTTCATTCCCTATTTCGTGGCCGATCGCCTTGTCGATTATCTGCAGTTGGCCGCGGCGCTGCGAGCCGCGGGCATTCACGTCGAAGTCTATCCCGAACCGCGCAAGCTCGGCCCGCAACTCAAGTATGCCGACAAGCGGGGCTGCCGTGTGGCGCTCGTACTAGGGGAAGACGAGCTGGCCGCCGGCCAGTGCCAGATCAAGGACCTCGCCAGCGGAGAATCGCATTCCGTCGCGCTCGGCGAAAACTTTGGTATCGTGATAGATGCCGTCCACAGCCTATTGGCCACCACGGAAAAGTAGGGACGGATTCTTCAACCACGGATATCACGGATGAAGAAATACGGATTCCGAACGAAGTTAAGAGAATTCAAGGCAGATGGAGTAACGAGTAGCAACCGGTTGGAAGCCAGTGCGATTCAGGAATTCGTTCTGCCTTCACCCATCCGTGCTATCCGGGTAATCCGTGGTTAAAACTTGACCTTGATCCGTGGTGTAGGGGGCATCAATGGCCAATCGCGACAATCACTATGAGGCGGCGTTCGAGAGCTACCTGCGCGGTCGGGCTGTCCCCTACGTGGCCGTCGACGAATCGCGCCGCAGCCTGATGGCCGAGCAGTCGCTCAAAAGCCTGGACTTCATCGTCTCTTCGCCCGGCGGCCGCACCTGGCTGGTCGACGTCAAAGGGCGGCGCTTCCCGTCAGGCGAGCAGAAGCAGTACTGGAAAAACTGGTCGACGCGCGACGACCTCGACAGCCTGGCGGTGTGGGAGCAACTGTTCGGCCAGTCGTTCGAAGGGCTGTTCGTCTTCGCCTACAACGTGGTCGGCAATCGCGCACCCTTGCCGGCGGAAGAGCTGTTCGAGTTCCGCGGTGGCCTGTACGGGTTCATCGCCATTCGCCGCCGCGACTACGCCGCGCACGCCCGACCGATCTCGCCGGCTTGGGATACCGTGGCGATGCCGACCGAGCAGTTCCGCCGCCTGGCCGGCCCGCTCACGGCGCTAGTTTGATACGCCGGCATCTCGAGCCTGCGCCAATTGTGTCGCGGGCTTGCACGGTTGTGCCGCTGATTTGCGCGGTTGTGCCGAAGTGCAGTTTGACAACCACCACGGCGCAACCTAGCGTCTCTTAGAGTCAATCCGCAGTTGCCATTTTCCCTCATGGCGACCGCGGAACTACTTGCCTGCCAGCGCGTCCGCCGCGACCCGTGGCCCGGAGCTCCTCTCCCCTCCTCCGCGTCCCGTTCGCCGATGCCAGCGTGCGCGCCGCCTTGGCCACCACGGCCCTGCCACTACCACCCTGCTAAAAAATCCCAGCCACATGGCCGCGCCGCGCGAGCACGTTCCGCGATGCGCGCCCGCCACAAGTGCCTCGAACAAGGGGAACCCGCCCGATGCTCCGCCTTACGTTGACTTGCCTCGTTGTTTGCTCGCTGCCACTGGGGGCCACCGCCCGAACCTGGACCAACGTCCGCGGCAGCCAGGTCGAAGGAGACCTGATCGGGTTTTCCGCCGGCCGTGTTACCGTGCGAGGCGCCGAAGGACGCATGACGAGTCTGGCGTGGGACCAACTGAGCGCGGACGATCGAGCCTTCGTGGCATTTGCGACCGAAGAGTCGCCGCGCGACGCCCGCCGTCCGGCCGCGCGAGAACTGCCGCTGGGTCCGCGTTCGCTATTGACCGGCGGAACCTACAACATCACCCGCAGTGTGGCGATGGAGGAAATTCCCGGCGTGACGGTCCGCCGCACCATCGTGCAGCCGCTGCCGCGCCCGACGCTCGAGCCCGCGCCGCAGGCAGGGCAGGCGGCTCCCGCGCCGGCGACGATCGAAGAGAGCGCGGCCTGCTGCTACCCCAAGTACATCTACTGCGGACACAAGGGGACGTTTCACATCGTCGGCGACGCCGGCATGGCCACCTACACGATCGGTTGCGATCAGTGGCTGGCCCGGCTGGTGGCGATGAAGCCCAATCACCCGCACCACGATCTGTACTTTCGCCCCGTCTGCGACGATCCGTTGACCGAAGGTTGGGCGTTCGGCGCGATTCCCAACTGCCACGGACACTACGCCGTCTACCGCCTCGTGGCGGGGCGCTGGTGCCTGTTCGATTCGGCCACCCGGGCTGTTCCCAATTAACAGATGCCGAACGAGGGCACCCCTGAACGCGCAACTCTCTAGCTCGCCGGCTGGGGGGGAACGTCGCCGGTGGTCCAGGCGCCGTCGATCAATCGCCACGCCCGACCGCTGGGGTTCTTATCCGCTAGCGCCGGCGGCAAGCGATGCGGCCGCACGTTGTCATAGCAGGCCAGCATGGCGAAGCGCCGCAGCGACGCCGGAATGCCTACGGCGGTGAAGCCGGGGTGCCCCGTGGCGGGATAGGGCCCGCCGTGATTCATGGCCGAAGAGACGGCCACACCGGTCGGCATTTTGTCGTTGAGCAACCGGCCGACGCGGCGGCGCAGCGCTGGTTCCAAGCGCGCGGCGACGGTATCGTCGGCGCCACCAGTGTGTGTATAGAAAGCGCCGGTCAGATTTCCTTCGAGCTGCTCGATGACCGCTGCCAGTTCGTCCACGTTGTCGGCGACTACCACGAGCGAGGCGTTGCCGAACGCCTCGGTTTGCAGCGCTTCGGAATGTTCGACAAACTGCCGAGCGCTGGCCCGCATTAGGGTGTTGGCGACGCTCGCCCGAGGGCCAGCTTCGCGGCTGCCGCCGACCAGCAACTTCGCGCCGGCCCCTCGCAGCTTGGCGAAGCTCTCGACCAGGGAAGCCGCCACACGGCTCGACAACAGCGTGCCCGCGGGAGCAGCCTTGAATCGCTCGACCAGCCCGGCGATGAATCGCTCGGTCGTGTCGCCGGCCAACAACAGCACCAGGCCAGGGTTCGTGCAGAACTGGCCCGTCCCCATCAGGCAGCTACCGGCGAACTCGTCGGCCAGCTTGTCACCGCGCTCTTCGAGCGCCCCGGGCAGAATCACCACGGGGTTGATGCTCGACAGCTCGAGATAGATCGACTTGCCGGCGGCGTCGGCAGCGCGTTTGAGAGCCAAGCCTGCGGCGCGGCTCCCCGTGTAGCCGGTGGCTCCCAAGCGCGAATCGGCTACCAGTCGCTCACCATCGGCATGACTGGTTCGATAAATCAATTGCACCGTGGCCGGGGGTAGATCGGTCGCTTGCACGGCCTCAAAGGCCAGTTCGGCTAACAGCTTCGTCGTGCCGGGGTGCGAAGTGTTCGCCTTGGCGATGACTGGATTTCCAGCCGCGATGGCGGCGGCGAAATCCCCGCCTGAGACGCTGTTGAAGGCCAACGGAAAATTGTTCGGCCCAAAGACGGCCACCGGCCCGATCGGCAACAGCAGCGAGCGGATGTTGGCCTTTGTGTCGATCGTCGGCAGCGCCCAAGACCCCTCGCGGGCCGCTTTGGCCGCCTGGCGGAGCTGATCGGTGGTGCGTGGCAGCTCGACATCGGCCAGCCGCGGTTTGATGGGCAAAGCCGACTCTCGATGAGCCAAGGCGACAATCGCGTCGCGCTTCGATTCGATTCGGGCGGCAAAGTCATCGAGAAAGGCTGCCAGGCGCTCGGTCGGCAGCGTCACCAGATGGCGGGCAGCGTCGGCCGCCGCCGTGAGGGCCGCATCGCAGTCGGCCCAGGCGCTGATCGGAAACGGAGGGCCGAACGTGGCCCCCTCGGTCGGATTCTCAGCCTGAAACGTGCCAGTCGATTGGGCGGCGCGCCACTGGCCGGCGATCAAAACGGGTGCATCTTCCATGACGTAGGATTGTACCGCTTTTGCGGGGCGGGGCACCTGCCCGACGGCCAATAGCAGCGGACGATCCGGCCAGCCCGGGGAAGACTCCGATGCTCGCAAGGCTCGGTCTCACCCGGCAGTGCTCGGACTATCCCAGCAAGGCTCGGCCGGCTTTGCTGGTGTGATCCTCGCAGGGGAGCCAGGCGAACGCGGCGGCGGGCGCTGCGGCGGGCTCGATCCGCGGAGGCCAGTGCGCGTCGAGCCGCGACCCTTTGCCCTGGAGGTTCGCGCGGCTACGATGCCCTGACCCGGCGGAACGTGCGAACGCGAAGCTGCGGCTGTCGGTAGTCGAGGGCTGGCAGTTCTCGTGGCGAGTGGCGATCATCGTGGTTTCCCCTGGCGGCGTGGTGGGTGGGGGCTCGTTCTGCCTTAGATACGCGGGCCGGGGGGCGATATTACCTAGTCGCCAGAAAATTTTTTGGGGGGACGGCTGGCGCCGTTCGTAGGGGTCGCAGCGGCTGTGAAAAGTGCGGATAAGGAGATTACTGGGGCCTTTCTGGCGACGCTGGCGCGCGTGATGAGCGGCGTCAGCGTGCGCTGGGTCGATTGCGAGCCCGACACCTGCCAGCGGGTCTATTTCGCCAATCACACCAGCCATCTCGACGCCCTGGTGCTCTGGTCGGCCCTGCCACGCCGGGTGCGCAATCTGACCAGGCCGGTCGCCGCCAAGGACTACTGGGACCGGGGGGCCGTGCGCCGCTACATCGCCACGGTCTTCGACGCCCTGCTGATCGACCGCAAGAACATCAAGGTCCATTCGAATCCCGTGAATATGCTGCTCGACGCCATCGGGCAGACCCACTCGCTGATCGTCTTTCCCGAAGGGGGACGCAACACCAGCGAAGAAATGCAAGAGTTCAAGAGCGGCCTTTACTATTTGTGCAAGAAGCGGCCCGACCTGGAAGCCGTGCCCACTTACATCGACAACATGAACCGCATTCTGCCGCGCGGCGAGTACTTGCCGGTGCCGCTGTTGACCTGCATCACCTTCGGGCCGCCACTGTGGCTCGAACAAGGGGAAACCAAGCAGATGTTCCTGTCGCGCGCTAAATCCGCTATCGAAGCCCTAAAGGAGCGTGACAACTGAGCGACCTGTCGCAAGAACGCACGCTCTGGCTCGTCGGCGGCGTGATGGCCGTATTGGCCATCGCCTCGGGCGTGGGCCAACTCCTCAAGCACCGTGGCGGGACCAACCTCAACCCCGCCGCGGTCAAGGCCTTCACGCTGCGCTTGCGCAGCTACTGGCTGATGTGTGCAGTGCTGGCCGGGTCGTTCCTGATCGGCGATATCGCCACGGTCGTGATGTTCGGGCTGATCTCGTTCTGGGCGCTACGCGAATTCATCACGCTTACGCCGACGCGGCCGGCCGATCACCGCGCGCTGTTCTGGGTCTTCTTTCTGTTCACGCCGCTGCAGTTCGTGCTCGTCGGCATGGGGGAAGCGCAGTATGGCCTGTATACCGTGCTCATCCCGGTCTATGCATTCTTGTTCGTGATGGCCCGCGTGGCGCTAGCAGGCGATTACAAGCGGTTTCTCGAGCGGACGGCCAAGATTCAATCGGGGTTGATGGTCTGCGTCTACTGCTTGAGCCATGCCCCGGCGCTGTTGGATCTGCATTTACAGCATTTCAGCCAGAGCCAGAACGCGCGGCTGTTGTTCTTCTTCGTGCTGATCGTGCAGATGGCCGACGCGCTGGAATACCTGTTTGAGCGGCTGCTCGGCGAGCATGTCATCGTGCCGACCATTAACCCCAATAAGACCTGGGAAGGATTCATCGGTGGCGCCCTGGCCACGAGCCTCTTGGGGAGCCTGCTCTGGTGGGCCACGCCGTTCAATCCTTGGCAAGCCGCGCTGATGTCCCTCATGACGGCCGCCGTGGGTTATCTCGGTGGGCTGACCATGTCCGCCATCAAGCGCGACCGCGGCGTGAAGGACTACGGCACGCTGGTCACCGGACACGGCGGTATTCTCGACCGACTGGATTCGCTCTGCTTCGCCGCGCCCGTCTTCTTTCATGTCACAAGGTTCTTCTTCTAAGGTGGCGGTGCTATCGCCGCCATGGGGCACGAGTAGCTGCGGGCACGGGATCTCACTCAGTGTGAGCGATAGACCGCTCATGAGATCAGTTGACGTCTAAGGATCGCAAATTCAGTTGCCTGCTCCAGCACGTACGGCGGGACCAATCTCGGTTGACCCTGGGTCGGCCGCAAGGAGTTCAAAGATGGCCTCAGATTCGTCCGGTTGTTGCATCGTGACCACGGAAAGGCGACGCCCATCGGCCGAGAAATGCGCACTGTCGGGCCTGATGCGAGCATCGAAGATCGTTCCAAGATCATAGCCCGTCATCATGTCGTAGAGGTTGAGCTGACTCTCCCGAATGATCACGGCAACGCGCTTGCCATCGGGAGAGATGCCCACCGGGATGCCATCCTGCAGAGCATGAATACGGGTGCCGGTGTGAGCGTCCTCGAGCCAGCCCGTCATGAAATCGCTCTTGTAGATTGCGTTGCCATTGTCGACGGGCCGCGCCACCCAAGCCCCTTGGCCGCTGGAACGAGTCGTGCCCGTGGCGAGATCAACTCGATACGAACCTTTGAGAGTAGTCACCTCGAGCGCGGTGCCATCGGGCCAAAGGGTCGGATTAGGCGCCAGTTCTGCCCGGTAACGCCGTTCGACGGCTCCGCTGGCAGTGGCGCGGATTTCGAAATGCCCATCCTGGTAGGAAACAAACTTCGTCCCATCCGCGGAGAAAGTGCATGTACAATCAGTTGAAAACCCGACGATCGCTTGGACGGGGCCGCGGTGATCGGGCCAATGCAATAACCAGCGACGGTTGTTCTGATGGAGATCGCGAACAATCAGATAATCTCCTTGCGGCGATGCCGATTCGATCGCCAGGTTCGCGCCCGCCGAGAATGGTGCATCGAGCATGCGACGGCCTGCCGTGACACGATCAATGGCCCACAGACTGTGAACTCCCGATACAACCCAAGAGCCATCCCCTGCGGGCAAAGTGAAGCCGCGATGAACAATCTTTGGGATGCCGGCCAAGTCGATTCGCCTGATCGCCCGTGCAGAATCGTCACGGCTGTAGACTCGGACGCTATGGTCTTGCGTGGCGATGGCGATTCGCTCGCCAGTCGGAGAGAAATCCAGAAAGTAAATTGACCCCGCGGGACTCGTATAGCTCTCCAGCAAGGCCCCGGTTTTCGTACTGATTGTCCTTGGGGCTAGCGCGAGGGCATCACCGTCGGGAGACAGCGCCAGATAATGCTCATCCGAAATCATACGAATGAATCGCTTTCGACGGGTAGTGGTGAGATCGACCACGGAAACATCATGCGTCGGTCCAAAGTAGGCTGCGGTACGACCGTCGGCCGACAAATCCAATGACGGTAGTATTCCCACTGCAGGAGTTTCAGAGTTCAAATCATGTTCGAGAGGTCGGGGAGCGGCTCCTTCTGCTAGTTCCCACAGTAACAGCGAACCTCGCGTGTTGACGGCCACTAAACGCTTGCCGCCGAGCGCCACACGGATCGCTGTAATGCCCCCCACACCACCGTCGACCTTGTGGCGCACCTCGCCGGTTGCCCAATCCCAAAGCGTGATCTCCGCGGGGTCCACGGTTCCACCTTGATCCCCTGTGCTGGTCACCACGACCCGCCCGTCCGGCAAGAAGTCGATGCCACCGACCCATTGTCGTGAGTGCGGTAAATCTGTGCCGAACTGCTCCCAGGTTCCCACACGCCAGACACGGGCCAGACCATCGCAACCGCAGGTCGCCAGCAGCGTCCCATCAGCCGAGAACACCGTTTTATTGACACACGCCGAATGGGCCTGCCAACGATGGACGGGCAGAAGCGTGGCCGCGTCCCAAACAAACACTGTGCCCAGCTTGGTGCCGGCCGTTAACCAGCGCTTGTCGGGCGAGAACTGTACACAATAGGTTTCTTCGTCGGTCTCGAGTCGCTGATGATCCTCTTGGTGGAGCAACTGCCAGAGGAAATACCATTCGAAACCTCGCAGATCCTCGCGACCGGGTGCCGGACGGTTTTGCTCGAGATAATCGGCGACCGCAGCGTAGTTTCGCTTGTCAAACATCTCGAAAGCTTTGCGGCTGTTTGACGCGTAGGCAATCCGCCAGAGATCCTGCTCGCGCTGCGCCAAGGCTTGCAGGCTCTGTTCCGTCTCCTCGCGGGCACGTCGTTCGCTTTGCTCCAGAACTTTAGCCTGGGCAGCGGCGTCAATGGCTGTGCGCCGCGCGTCGTCGATCCACAGTGCCGACAACAAGGAGAGACTGGCGATGCTGACCAACAGCAAGGCCACCATCGACAACAGCGCGGCAACACGTCGATTGCGGCGCACCCATCGCCGAGTCAGCCCGAATGCCGACAACGGCCGGGCCTGGGTCGCTTCGCCAGCAATGAATCGTCTCAAATCGTCGGCCAAAATGCCTGCCGAGGCGTAACGTCGCGTCGGTTGTTTCTCAAGACACTTGAGCGTGATTGCGACCAAGTCTCGAGGCACTTCTCGATTCAGCCGATGGGGCGCGACAGGATCATCGGCGACGAGCTTGTAAAGTATCTCCGTATCCGAATCACCACGAAAGGGCGGCCGGCCGGTCAACAACTCGTAGAGAATCGCGCCCAACGAGTAGACATCCGATTCCGGGCCCTGCTTCAACTTACCCCCCCTCGCTTGTTCCGGCGACATATAGGCGGGCGTACCCAGGATCACCCCGGTGCGGGTCTCGTCCCCCGCCAGGTCCATCAACTTCGCCAGACCAAAATCCGTGATCTTGGGAACCCATCGCGGCGAGCCGTGCGAAATGTCCGAAGAACCGCCCGACGAACCATCGGGCGCCACGCAAGGTTCGAGCAGAATGTTGCCGGGCTTCAGATCGCGGTGCAAAACGCCTTGGCCATGCGCATAGTGCATCGCCTCGGCCAATTCCGCGACCAACTCGGCAGCCGCGCGCGGCGTCATCGGGCCAGCCGCCGTTCGCAGCCATTCCGACAGGCTTTGCCCCCGGATATAGGCGGCCGCGATAAAGCAGATTGGCCCGACTTCGCCCACTTCGTGTACCGGCACGATATGCGGATGCGTGAGCCGTGCCGCGGCTTGCGCTTCGCGCTGGAAACGCTGTCGCAGTTCGGCCGTTATGAGTGCCTCGGCGCGGGGGATCTTCAGCGCTACCCGCCGTTTCAACACGGGATCATAGGCCAACAGCACCACGCCCAAGCCGCCACGGCCCAACTCGCACTCAACCTCAAAGCGCCCCATCCGCCGGGGCATCCCGTCGGCAGTGCCCTCGCAAACGCTGAAAGCCTCGTCGTTCTCGTCGTCCACCGGCGGCCCGAATTGCGCCGAGGTCACAATCGATTCGCGGCGCGCACGTTCCACGCGCCGCAGGCAGGCATCCAAGCCTTTGATCTCGGCGACCAGCAGGTCGTCGAGCTCGTCCGAGTCATCGGCTAGCTTTTCAGCAAGGTTGTCGTCCAGCGTGACCGCCGTCAGCATTCGTTCATGGCGTGGGGCCAGAATATCGGCCATTTGTTCGATTCGATCGTGCGGTACGCGCGCACACTCCCGGTCATGGTCAACTCGATCGATCGGCTCAGCAGAACGGTGAATCGATCGCAGTCGATTACTCTCGGGAGTCGTAGCCATTGAGCTCCTCCTTTAACCGCTGCATCGCGCGAATCCAAAGCGCCCGCAGGCTTTGTTCCGGCCGCTGCATGATCAAGGCAATTTGAGCGAATGGAAGCACGTCGAAGTTGCGCAACTGAATCACCTGGCGGTAGTGCTCCGGCAGCCGGGCGATCGCCGCGCGAACCGTGTGGGCGTCCTCTTGCCGCATCGCCTGTTTGCTGGGCGTTTCCTCGTCGACCGGCCTGTCCGTCTCACCCTGGATCGAGCTGCGGTCGGGCGACCGTTCCTCGCGCGATAGCTTCCGCGCTTCTGCGGTCAGATAGCGCCGCCGCGCCGTGGCCACTTTGTTGAGCAGGATGGCTCGCAACCAGGCTTTCAGTTCCGCAGCGCTGGTGCCGCTAAAGCCGTGTAAGACACGCTGCCCCTCGGCAAACGTCTCCTGCACGAGGTCCGAAGGCGAAACTTTGACGCGCAGGTCGGCGCGAAGCTCGCGTTCGCCGATCACGAGCAGATAGGTCCGAAACGACTGCAGCAAGATCCCCAGCGCCTCGCCACATCCACCCCGCGCGGCAACCAGCAAGTCCTCGGTTGCCCGCGTTTCCTGGCGATTGACGGGGATCGTTGACATGGGAGCTCGAGCGAATTGGCCTGCCTGGGAACTCGGGCTGGATTATCGTCCGCCGATGTTCGCAGTTCAATCATCGGCGACGTGCGGACCAAGTGCCGGCGGGTGCGCAGGCAGGCCGGTCAAGTTATTTTCCAAAAAATGGAAGTATCTGGCGTGCGCATCGCCGGCCCGCGGACATTAGCGCATAGGGGCGCTGCGGATTGACGATCGAACCCAAGGTTTGGGCGAAATCGGCCCATGCGCTTGTTATCGAACCAGTGATCTGTGAAGTCCCTGGTCCGGACGGGGGAGGATCGACGCGACTGCCCGTAACGAGCGAGAAGTTGTCGAGTTCGAGCATGCCCAGAGCGCCACTACCGTGCTCGACTTCCCTCATTCCGGACACGTCTTCAACCAAGTTTGAATAGGGAGCCGCAATGACGCCGCTGTGGAACGCCGTTCCGGGTTCGTCCAAGGTCGTCCGACCGACACGCACTCTGTCACTGCAACGATGCCTCCAGATAGGGGTGCTTACTTTGGCGATGATAAAGCCTCTGAGCGCTTCGGCAGAATTTGTTGGTGGAATTGGTAGTTTGCAAGCAAATGCGACACTGTGGGACGGTCGCCTGGCCGAAGAAGTTAGCGGGCAGATTCCTCCAGACCGTGAAGTTGCGTTAGGTGGCGCACTCACAAAGAACTCCATAGATTACAATGTGTCGGCACTCGCTGCATCATTCTCAGGCTTTGACCGTGTCGGAGCGTCCATGCAGGGCGCTATGAACGTTTCAATCGGTTCTCCCGAAGATTTTCCCTACGGTGTCGCGGAGCTGCGTGTAACTGCTAATTTTGTATGGCAGTATCGGTACGTACCTGACGCTTCTGTCTACTGGTTCACAGATGGAGTATTGGACGGACTTCTGGCAGATGGGGACACACTGTTGTACAGCTATGGCCACGACGTAAAGACGGCGGCTCAACCCAATCCAATCTACTCAAAATCCTGGGGTGGACTTATCACTACGCCTGGAGCGTTCAGCTTGCAATTTTATGATGTAGGCCAGCCAATCGATTCCCGTGACGTCAATGGAGAATTTCGGGAAGTTGTTAGTATGCTTATTCAAATTCGTAAAGGCGGCCTTGGAACGTCGACGGCAAGCTTCGGTGGCGCCACGTACGCCATCCCCGAGCCCGCAACGCTACTACTTGCCTTGACTGCAATTTTGCCGTTAGCGGCAGTCTGGCGGACAGGCAATCGCAGGTTCAATCTGCTGAAATCCAGCCGTAGATCGCGTTGAGCACGCACGCGTCCCAGCCGGCGCGTAGGCGTTTGCCGGGGATGTTTTCTTTGATCGAAGTGTCCCGTTGCATCGCATCGCCACCGAAACGGGCCTTGGCCGGCTTCTAGTCCTCAATCAAGCGAAGGCTTTGGGCTTTGTGGCGTCAGCGGCGTCATCGA